>NZ_CP128650.1:928750-1537500 GCF_030644225.1 Selenomonas dianae
GTTTTATCTGCGCAGAAGAGCCCGTGTCTTTTGCTCTGTAGTCCGCCTCATTATGGAGATCGCTGAAAGAGAATGTGCCTGTTGAAAGTTTGTTTTTGTCAGCACTTGCCTCACTTGCGATGAGTCCACCCTTGAGATCGGTATTCTCTCGGGCGTAGATGTCAAAGCCGCCGCCCCCCGCGAAGAATCCTGCCTGATCGCGTGCACTGCGGTAGTGGGAGTCGACCGTTCCATTGTTCCGCGATCCACCAATGGTGGGCGCGGAGAATTTTCTCCCGGTGGAGGGGGCTGTATTGTCGCTGCCACTCGTCGTATTCGTTGCGGATTCCGTGGAGGCAGTATTTGCCTGATCTGTGGACTCAGCTGAAGACGCTTTCTCTTTTGCCTTCACGCCCCACGAGAAGCCAAAGCCGGTAGAAGAATTTTGCTCCTCATAGGTTTCCTTCTCCTGCAAGGTTTCAATACTCAGATTCCCGCCGACTTTTGCGGTGATCTTCTCTCCCTGTGCCTTGCTCCCAATGATGTCCATATCCTTGCCCGAGGTGAGGCTGAGAGTGTTCTCTGCGACAACGAGGGTAGGAGAGTAAGCGGTGAGCAATTCTTTGCTGTTGCCATTGGCTTTGTTTGCATTGACGCTGATATTCGAGAGTCCCTGCGGGGTAAAGGATGCGCCGATGCTTGCGGAGCTGAATTTGTTCTCCGTTGTGGTGATGCTTGTATTCTCGCCCGCTTCAAGGCGCACGTTCCCCTTTGCCGTAAGAGATACATCACGTCCTGTGATGGCACTACCCGTGACGGTCAGGTCACGCTCACCCGCAGTGACGTTTGTATTTCCGCCCGACGCGATACGGCTTCCTGCGTATTCGCGCGTTGTGCTCTCCATGCGGCTGTAGGATTTGCTTGTCCCAAAGCTGATGTCGAGGGAGAATGTTGCGTTTGTCAGCGGATTTTTCTTGAACGCATCGTGAATCATCCGCCCCGTCTGGTAGGCATATACAGCTTTGAGTCGGTCGTCCTGCACCTCGCCGATGTGGCTGATCGGTGCATAGAGAGATTGTCCGAGATCAAGGAGTCCGTGGCTGAAACTGACAGTAAGCCCTGTCGTCTTGCTCTCCTGTGTGATGCTCTCGCGATAAATGTTGTCCTTACCGTCAATACGGACATCCTTCGCTGTGACTGTTGCATCTTTGTCCGCGAGGATTGCACTCGATGAGATATGTGCGTTCTCTCCGGCAGAGATGGAGACGTTTCCACCAAGTGCCGCGATATTCGTCCCCTGCTGGGTAATGGCATCGCTGTCACGTGTGGTCTTTGTTTGCTGTGTTCCGATGGTGAAGCCGAGTCCACCGCCCGAACCGAAGATGCCGGACTTCTTGACATCTTTGTAGTTTTCCGTATGCGCATAGTTCTCTGCCGAGAGGGCAGAGAAATTCCGTCCGGCGGCGATGTTCACATCGCTGTCCGCAGCAATATTCGCCGCCGCAAAGGTTGCGTCACGTTTTGCCGCGATGTTGACGTTCTGCCCTGTGATATTCGTCGTATGCGCAATATCTGACTCCGTGTCAATGCGGATGGTTGTGGTCTTGGAAGAGATCAGTCCGCTTTCTTTGTACCGAATACCGTAGTGATCCTCGGATATCTCTCGTCCTGCTGTGAGAGATATATCGTTTCCTGCGGAGAGGGAAGTCGCACCGTTCTTGCTTGAAATCTCCGCCGCGCGTGCTGTGAGGTCGTTTCCTGCAGCAATCGAGATGTTCGCGTCTGCTCGAATTTCTGTGCCAAGTTCCGTACCGCGCTTGGTACGAAGATAGTTTGCGGCATCTGCTGTCATATCCTTATCGCTTTGGAGTTTTTTGGTATCCAGCGAGATGTTTTCACCTGCAGAGAGAAGGATACTGCCGTTTTTGCCGAGTGCCGCAAGCGTCGCTCCTGCAAGTGCGGCATTCTTCCCTGCGCTGAGGGCAAGAACGCCCTCAGCGCCCTTGACGGCGATCCCGGCGGTCGTATTCAGAACATCCTGATGGGCAAGATGCTCGGTTGTGCTGCTTACATCAATATTGTTTTTTGCTTCAAGGACAACGGCTTTATCACCGATGACAGAACCCTGCACACGGATATCCCGCTCAGACTTCAGTCCGATCTTCTGTCCGCGAATCAGTCCCGTGTTTTCGATGTCTCCCGCATGGGCAAGGATATTCTCGCCGTAGAGCGTACCCGCATTCTTGAGCGCGTCCTTGGTCTCGATGGCGATGTTCTTTGCGGAGATGAGACTGCCGCCCGCCGTGAGCCTCAGACCGTTCGTGTTCTTGGTGTAGAGAACAGGATAGACGGCGCGTTCCTTTTTGCCGTTTACATAGACATCGCGCTCTTCGAGCCAGACCATATCCGAGGTGAGAGATGCGACCTGCTCTTTGGAGAGCGTGACACCGGGGGCGATGTTCATTTCCTTGGCATAGGAAATACCCGCATCCATGAGTGCCTTGAATGCAGTTTCATCATCGGTATAGCCATCAAGATGGTGTTTGCCTGTTTGTTTTAGGATTTGGTCTGCGAGAAGCTGCTGTTCGTAGAAGCCATCGCCGATGCGTTTGGGAACCTTATCCTGATCCCACTTCATCTGCCGGTACATATAGTCGGAGGAGAGGAAGTTTCTCTTGTTGGTAAAGGCAGGATCAGTCTCCACGAGATAATTTGCCGTGGATTCCGGGTGCACGCGATAAAGGGAACTGACAAAGAGATGTTCGACCTGTTCGTCATCAGCTGTCTGTGCTGTATCGGAGGGAGCAAGTCCGAAGGGGGAGAGGGCATTTTGCACGCGCTCTCTCTGTGCGTTTGTAATATCTGTCCGATCGACGGGGACGGCGCTTCCGCCCTCATAGGTCTGAATACCGATGGGGGATGCCTTGCTTTTTGCAATTTCGGGCTTCATGAAGACTACGCCGTGATATTTCCGTACTTTTCCTTTATGGAGCCAGTTCCTTCTTTCGGTATAACTGGCCTGCGTCGTTCCAAAGGTAACAGTAAGTTCCTGCTGTTTCGCGGCATCTTCTTTGACAGTGCCGAGGGCCTGCAAGGTACGCCCCGCAACAATATTACTGTCATCATTCTCTACAGCACTGTTTAGGAGGATATTGCCACCTGCTAGAATGCTGCCGGGCAGGGTGGAGGTAACGCTTTCCTTTGAGATGAGCGAATGACTGCGGATGACGCTGAAGTGAATGATCTTCTGCCCTGCCGCTGTTCCAATTTTTTGATTATACTTCGTTGCCTCTGCATTATATGCCGTGATCTTTTCGTTGAGCTGTGCGAGGATTCCTTTGTATTGCGTGTCCCATGCAGCACGCGCGGGATCATCTGCTGCCGGCCGTTCCGTATTCATGGAGGTGATGCCGAACTGCTTGAAGATCGGATCGTCGTAGGCATAAGTCGGAGTCATGGTGCCGATCAGTTCCTCGGGAATGGGCTTCTCGCCGGCGGCACGTTCTTCCTCTGAAATCTGTTCCAGCGGTTTGTATTCAGCAGGCTCCAGAATCGCTTTTGGAGCGACATTACTGTGGTATGCACCGTATCCGCTGTTGATCTCGCGGAACTCCCACTCGGGAAATGCCTGACCTATTTCGGTGTGACGGTCTTCGTCAATCCGAAGTTTTGTGGGATTGTTTCTTGTTTCGGTAATGACACGTTTCGTAGAAAACGCAGCATTCTCATTCTTTGTCACAGGTGCAGTAATACGAATGCTGCCCTGCGTCTCGATGCGTGCGCCGCGATTCGTCAGTCCCTCCGTGGCAGCAAGATCCATATCCTGCCCTGCATAAAGGTGGGCGCTCCCTGAATTGCGAATGGTATCTGCGGTGACAGAGAGATCTTTTCTCGCAGCAATGACACCCGAAGGAAGCTGCTCCAGCTCTGCTTTGATTCCGTCTACCACGGATCGTTGTGCATCATAGGCGAGTTCAGCGTTATGGATGTTTGCTTTATACGCATTCACCTCGCCCCATGAGGTAAATCTTGTCACATCGACGCTGTGTGCCGCCTCCAGTTGGTCTGCTTTTTGCTTTAAGACAGCCATCTCATCGGCAAGGCGGGATTCAAGGGGCGCGTTCTTCTCGTTTACGATATGCTTTGCTTGGATGGAAACCGTATCGCCGTAGATTTTGCCTGTAGCATCGTTTTTCAGCTGTGCTGTTTTGATTTCGGCTGATTCATCTGCCTGAATGAGTCCTTGGTTGGAGAGGTTTGCTGACGTAATACTTAGGTTTTTCCCGGAGATGCTACCGCCTTTGACTTGGACAAGATTTCCAGCTGCGGTGAGATGCAAGGTGTTATCTGCTGAGAGGTTCCTTCTATTGAATACTGCGCCATTGATCTTCGCCGTGAGGTTGCCGTCCGCATGGAGATTTCCAAAGGAATCCGAAGCGGACGTGTTTGTCAGATCGCTATTCAGCGTAACGGATAAATCTTTGCCGCTGGAAATATTCCCCGTAAGCGGCATCGAATCTGCCTGTATAGAGAAGTTCCTGCCGCTCTGCAAGGTTGCCTTTTCAATATCCAGATGCTGCGCTGCCGCAACTGAAATATCTCCGTTTCCTGCAATCGTACCATTTTGGGTATGAATATTGTCTGCCGTAATGGAGATGTCGTTTCCACTGAGGATATTTGCGTCAGCGTTGACAAGAGTTTTTGCGTCGATTGTCAACACGCCGTTTGCATTTGCCGCACCGGAGGAGGCGATGCTGCTCCCGAGTGTTCCACGGTTGATGATCGTATCCGCTTGGAGCGCAGTATTTGCACCGCTGATGATCTTTCCGTCATTTTTAATTGCTGTTGCAGATATGGAAGTATCTTTAGCACTGTATATCGTTCCGCTGTTTGCTGATTCTTTTGCGTGGATGGATGTTGTGCCATCCGAATAGAGATTGCCGGAGGTCTTGAGGTTCCCGTTCACATCGAGGGAGGTCGCCTGTGTGCTCGTAATCTGACCTTCGAGATTGACACCGAGGCCTTTTTCTGTTCCAATCAGTGCGATCCGATTCGCATACATACCGCCGATTGCCGAAAGGTCGAGGGCATAGGAGGGCATGTTGCTGTCCGCAATGATGGGTGAGATTTCTCCATCCGTATAGCCGATGGTGTTCGCACCTGTGACTATCTTTGCGTGTTCTGCCCAAAGTCCCGCGTTGATTTCGATGGCGCGTGCATAGAGCTCGGCAGACTCTACGCCCTTTGCATTGAGACCCTTTCCTGTAATGACGACTTTGTCGTCGTCGATGCGCAGTGCGGCGAGGTTTCCTGCGGCGTCCATCGCAGTGCGTCCTGTGGCAAGCGTTACTCTTGCCGTATTCAAAAAGCCGGCACCATCTGCCAAAATCCCGTTCGGATTGGCAATAACGACACCGGCTCTGTCACCTGCGACCTCTAAAAAGCCGCGCAGTTCGGATGGATTTGCACTTGTGACTTCATTGACGATGATACGTGCAGTACCGCCCATGAGGTTCGGATTTCCCTGCACATACCCTGCAAGCTCCGTATTGGAGAGATTGTAGCTGTTGTTGAGGATCGCACCACGTTCGGGTACGTTAAAGAACGTATAGAGATTCATTGACACGCCGCCTGCAGACGGGGGCGCGATCTGTACGAGAGGATGACCGCTCGCCGTCTCCATCACAAGCGGCTGCTGGGAGATCGGAGCGGAGGTGTCCGGGAGGATTTCTGCGGCAAAGGTGAGTATGGGCTGCATCGAAAAGACACCAAGCGTGATCCAACTCGTGATCTTTCGGGCAAGGTCTTTCTTTCTCATCTACGTCATCCTCCTTGAAACAATATCCCTACATGAAAATGATCAAAGCAAATTGATGATAACATGAATCCATAGATTCTTACAAGGACATTGTTCCAATAAGATGAAAGAAGTAATTCTCGCCGAATTTGTACGATTGTGTCTTTTCAGAAAGGGATCTACGGTGCTTGATTTCGTAAGCCTGCAAATAAAAAGTCAAGCCCATAGATGAAAAAGGATGAGGAGTTGTATAGGTTTGTCAATCATACTAACTATCCCGCTGAAGTTTATTGACATGATGGAAACAATGATGAAACGATGACAGGAATGACGGTGGCTATGGTGAAGTATTGGATCAGGACTCACATCTGGCGATAAAAGGCTAAAACTTCATACGGCCTGAGATATTCCTCCACATCGGGGTAGTTGCCGAGGAGTTTTTGCGCGTCTGCAAAGTCTTGCAGGGAAGCATAGCGCAGGCGAACGGACGTGGGGCGGAAATTGCAGAACACCGTCAGTCGCTCCCCTTGCCATGTGCGCTCATAGGCGATCACGTCGGGATTGTCCTCCTCGATGAATCGAATATCCCCCTCCGCAATGATGGGCATTTCATGGCGCAATTTGATCAGGAGCTTATAAAACGCCAGAATGGAATTTTCGTCCTTTTGCGCCGCTTCCACATTGATCGAGGGATAGTTTTTCGCCAGAGGAATCCATGGCTTTTTCGTGGAAAAGCCTGCGTATTGCCGGGCAGACCACTGCATCGGAGTGCGTCCATTGTCACGGGAGCGGGCGGCCAGAATCTTCAAGGCATCCGCCTCCGCTACGCCCTGCTCCAAAAGGGTGCGATAACAGTTCAGGCTTTCCACGTCCCGATAATCTTCGATGGAGGTATAGCCCGCATTGGTCATGCCCAGTTCTTCCCCTTGATAAATGTAGGGCGTGCCGCGCATCAGGTGAATGCAGGCCGCGAGCATTTTGGCAGATTCCACGCGGTACGTTTCCTCATCTCCCATGCGCGAGACGATGCGGGGCTGGTCATGGTTGCACCAAAAGAGCGCATTCCAGCCGCCCGCCTCGGCCATGCCTGTCTGCCATGCAGAGAAGAGCTGTTTGAGCTGAGCCATGTCCGGCTCCATCAACGCCCATTTGTCACCGTCCTTGTAATCTACCTTCAGGTGATGAAAGTTGAACGCCATGGACAGCTCGTGATTGGCAGGGCGGGTGTAGTGGATACAGTTTTCCAGATCCGTGGACGCCATCTCACCAACGGTCATCATATCGTCAATGCCGGCATTTTGCACAAGTTCGCGCAGATATTCGTGGATATGCGGCCCGTCGGCAAAAAGCCGCCGTCCCAGTCCCTTGGTATCATCTGCAAAAACCTCCGGTTTGGCGATGAGGTTGATGACATCAAAGCGGAATCCGGCCACGCCCCGCGCCTTCCAAAACCGCACCACATTGGCGAGTTCTTCCCGCACGCGGGGATTCGTCCAATCCAAATCCGGCTGACTTACATCGTGCAAATGCAGATACCATTTGCGTAGGCGCGGCTTCCTCTGCCACGCGCTGCCGCCGAAAGCGCACTGCCAATTGGTCGGCGGCTCGCCCGGATCGTCCGCACTTTTTTTGTTGCGGCCGTCACGCAGGATATAGTAGCGTTGGTATTTTTTATCGCCGGACAGCGCCCGCTGAAACCACGCGTGCTGGTCGGACGTGTGGCACAGCACCATGTCCAGCATGATTTTAAGCCCCTTGGCATCGGCGGCCTGCACCAGTGCATCAAAATCCGCCATGGTGCCGAAGTGAGGGTCGATGTCCAGGTAATCCGCTACATCATAACCGTTGTCTTTCTGCGGCGAGACGAAAAATGGGGTAAGCCAAAGGTAATCCACGCCCATATCCGCTAAATAATCCAACTTTTCGGCAACGCCCCGCAGATCCCCCATACCGTCCCCGTTGGAGTCCTTGAAGGACTTCGGGTAAATCTGATAAACTACTTTGTTCTTGAAGTCTGCCATCGTGTTTTCCTCCCCATACATCAGAGGCAGGGGGCATCGTCATGTGTTTGACGATGCCCCTGCTTTTTGTCTACTCAAAATGATGCGATCACCGTTTCGCCGGTTTTACCGATCATACCCGTGTGGAAGGAAAAGGTCTCCACACCGTTTTTGTTGGTGATGACACAGATGGTCACATCGGGGTGCCCCGCAGCCTTGATTTTCTCACGGCTGAAGGTGAGCAGCGGCGTTCCGGCCTTGACTTCGTCCCCCGTATGCACGAGATAGGAGAAGCCGTCGCCCTGCATATCTACCGTATCAATGCCCACATGGAGCAGAATCTCCACGCCGTTCGAGAGCGTCATGCCCACCGCATGGCGGGAATCCTCCATCAGCATCGTAATTTTGCCGGAGACCGGGGCGCAGAGCGTTTCGCTGATGGGGCGGATCGCCAGCCCCTCGCCGACAATGCCTTCTGAGAAAACGCCGTCGCCCACTTCTTTGAGAGAAATTACCTCCCCGTCCAGGAACGCCGTGAAGTCATGCTCGCTTTCCATTGCGTTTTCTGTCACGTTCTCCTCTGTAGCGGCAGCTTCTGCTGCTTCGGGCTGTGCCTGCTTGTCGATTCCCTTCTTTTTGCCCACAATAACCGTCAGAACAAAGGGGACTGCGATGGCGACCATCATAGCCATTGCAAACGTGGGCATGGTCTGGGGCTGCATGGAGAGAATGCCGGGGATGCCGCCCACACCGATGGCGTTGGCCGTGGTGCCCGTGGAGACGCAGAGGACAGCGGCGCAGGCCGAGCCGGTCATGCCGCAGATGAAGGGGAAGAAGTACTTGAGGTTGACACCGAACATCGCCGGCTCCGTTACACCCAGATAGCAGGAAACCCATGCGGGGACATTGACTTCCTGTGCGGAGGCATTGCCCCGCTGCAGGTACATCATGCCCAGTACGGCACTGCCTTGGGCGATGTTGGATAGCGCGATCATCGGCCAAAGCATAGTGCCGTGATAGTCGGCGATCAGCTGCAAGTCAATGGCGTTGGTCATGTGATGCAGACCGGTGATAACGAGCGGCGCATAGATGAAGCCGAAGACGGCGCCGAACACCTCGCGGAAGGAGCCGGTGATGCCGCTGAACACGACGCTGGAAATCGCCGAACCAACTACCCAACCAATAAGCCCCAGGACGAAATGCGCCGCGCATACTGCCAGCACCAGACTGCAGAAGGGAACCACAATCATCTGCACCACCGAGGGCACGAGGCGCTTGAAGAAGCGTTCCAAATAAACCAAGGTCAAGGCCGCCAAGATCGCCGGAAGCACCTGCGCCTGATAGCCAATCATGTCCACCGTGAAGTACCCGAAATCCCAGTGAGGAATCTTGTCTATGGGCGTCGTCGCTACGGCGTAAGCGTTCAACAGCTGCCCTGATACAAGGGTCAGACCGAGAATGATGCCAAGGATGGGGGTGCCGCCCATCTTTCGCACCACCGACCAGCAGATGCCGACGGGTATGCCCACATGAAATACCGCCTCGCCGATGAGCCAGAGAAAGTGATCCATGCCCGCCCAGAATTGGCTCAGCTCCACCAAGGTCTTGGTTCCGTTCTCAAACAGGTAAAGCTGATCGATGCAGTTGCGGAAACCGAGGATAAGTCCCCCGGTGATGATCGCGGGAATGAGCGGTGCGAAAATCTCTGCGGCGATGGCCGCAGCCCGCTGCAAGATGTTCTGGTTCCGCTGCGCCGCTTGCTTCACGGCATCCTTGGACACGCCCTCGATTCCGGCCACGTCCATGAAGTCCTTGTAGAACTCCGCGACCGTGTTCCCGATGATGACCTGAAACTGCCCTGCCTGTGTAAAGCTGCCCTTTACTGCTTTCATGGCCTCGATGCGCTTGACATCGGCCTTCTTAGGGTCGCCAAGAACAAAGCGCATCCGCGTCATGCAGTGAGAGACGGCAACAATGTTGTCCTTGCCGCCCACCAGTTCCAGAAGCTCTCTGGAATCCTCCGTGTACTTCCCCATGATGTGTCTCCTCCTGTTGCCTCGCAAACTTGTCTATACAAGATTTGTGAATATAAAATAACATGCTTGTCTATACAAGTAAAGATAGGAAGCAATGTTTTGAATAAAATTTTTCATCATAGAAATTGCTGATTCATGCTTTACCTTTTCGCTTGTATTATTTATACTAGGCTGTATAGACAAGAAAGGATGAGTGGAATGCCGGCGGCAAAGTTTGAGATTATCTACAAGGACTTGAAAAAAAAAATAGAGGAAAACATCTATCCCGCCGAAGCGGTGTTTCCCTCTGAGAACGAACTGACGGAGGCGTATGGCTGCTCCCGCGCCACGCTGCGCCGCGCTCTGGCTCGTCTCATCGAGCAGGGCTATATCCAGGCTGGACAGGGGCGGCGGATGCGGGTGATATATCAGCCGACGGAGCAAAACGAGTTTATGATCGGCGGCATTGAATCCTTCCGTGAAGCCGCTGCCCGCAATCACTTTCAGGCGGTTACCCGCGTCATTCATTTCGCCGAGGACGTTGTGGATGAAAAAACTTCAAAAAAAACAGGGCTTCCCTTGGGCAGCGACATCTATGATGTACGCCGCATCCGCTATCTGGATGGAAAAGCCCTGATTCTGGATATCAATCTGTTTCTGCGTGAGGCAGTGCCCCATCTCACCCCGGAAATTGCTTCCCGCTCCATCTATGACTACATAGAAAATGATCTGGGCATGGTCATCGTCACCAGCCGCCGCCGCATGACGGTGGAGTATGCTGCCGATTTGGATTTGCACTGGCTGGAAATGGGGGACTACAACTGCCTGGCCGTGGTCAGTGGGAGAATGTACAATGCCGAGGGCATACAGTTTGAGTACACGCAGTCCCGCCATCACCCGGAGTATTTTTGCTTTGAGGACACGGCTGTCAGGAGAAGCCAAGGTAGGCGAAATAAGTGGTAAACTAAGGAAACACTGATCAATTACGAATGACTGATTTTGAGTGTTTCATACTTACCGATGAGGATAGATACGGATGGAACTAAAGATATTCACGACGTTCCGGACAATTGTGCGCACGGGGAGTTTTACAAAGGCGGCGCGCCTCCTCAGCTACACGCCGTCGACGATCACGTTCCACATTGCATAGCTGGAAAAGCTGACGGGGGTACCGCTTTTTGAGAAAAGTGGGCGGCGTATGGTTCTGACAAAGGCAGGCGAGGCACTGATTCCGTATGTGGACGAGGTGCTTGCGGCGGCGAACAAGATCAAGAACTTTCAATACGGCATTGCCGCCTATCAGGGAACACTCACGGTCGGTGCGCCGGAGTCGCTGCTCTGCTTCCGTCTGCCTCCCTTGCTCAAACGTCTGCATGCGCACGCACCACGCGTCGATTTGCGTCTGCGCTCGCTCACGAGCCGCGATGTCGTTGCGGCTCTCAACGACGGACAGCTCGATGTCGGTTTCGCGTATACGATTCAAGAAAGAGACGAGGAGAGTCTTGTGTTCTGGGAGTTCGAGGAGAGCCCTGTGCATTTCTACACCGCAGTCAGTACAGCCGCATGGTGTCCGGACTTTCGAGAGCAGGCGATGGAGATCGATGAGATGCCGCTGATCACGATGCCGCATCCGGGTGAGATTCGGAAGATAGCGGACGACTACTTTCGAAAACAAGCGATCTCGTTTACGAATATGATTGAGCTGCGGAGTACGCAGACCATCATCAACATGGTTGAGAATGATATGGGGATTGCCCTGCTGCCGGATTATGCGGTGCGGGAACGCATCGGGCTAGGTCGGATGGCTGTGGCATTGTCGGATCCGCTGATCGTCACGTCATACTACGGGATTCACCGGAATAAATGGTGCAGTCCCGCAATGAATCTTTTCCTTGAAATCCTCGGGGAGGAGAGCGGACGACCGAGCGGGAAGAAATTGCTTCGTGATGAGGAGGGAGCTAATGCAGCCGATTGCCGCTGAGGAAATTCAGGACTTTGACACGAGTCTCGACCGCCTGTGGGCGCGACGCGATCTCGTTATCGTTGCGACGGGTGCGCTCATCTGTTTTCGTTCCATTTACCAGCGAGCGCTATGGATCGGTACACTCGGGCGGTTTCGCTATGCCGCCGTGCGGGAGGAGGACTACGTGCTCGGAACGGCGGAGGAGATCATTCGGGATGCGGTGCGGGATGCTGCACACCTGCCTGGTGCACAAGTGGTCGTTATCTACCTCTCCTGTCTCGATATCCTTACGCGTCCGGACTTTGCAGACATTGAGCATACGCTCTCTGCGGAGACGGGTTGCATTGTGCGCTGTTTCTTCCGTGGGCCGTTGGCAAAGGCGGACGGCATTCGGCACAAGACTGCAGAGGAGCTTCTCGCCGCGTTGCCGCCGGAGGATGGGGCGGTCACGGCATCGGCACCGCTGCCGCCGCCGATGAGCGATACGGCGGGCGTGTCGGATTTCCTGCGGGAAGAGGGCGCGGCACATATCCTTGTCACGCCGTCGGGCTGCCGCAATGCACTTGCACGCATGGATCTCATGCCGGAGCGTAGCGATGTCTATGCGCTCATCCCACAGGCGGAGGACTACATCTTCGGTATGGAGGAGACCGCTGCCGCAGAGACCGGTATGCTTGCGGCAGAGGGAACGTACCGCACGGTGCATCTTCTCAGCTCGCCGGTGCCTGCGTTCATGGCGATGGAGGCCGCGCCGGTTCTGCAAGCTGCGGAGGAGCAGGGCTGCCGCGCGTGTGCATCGCCGACGGATGGCTTTCATGATGCCGTGCACGGTGCTGCAGCGGCGTCGCTTCGTCTTGTGCAGGAGGCGGCCAATGGGTGGCGGGAGTCGGGGCGGACGGTTCTCATCCTCGGGTACAGCCCGTTGTTGTTCGGCGATATGGCGCAGCTGGATGCTCCGACTGCTTTTCTCTCCGCGTACGGCTGCGATGTGCGCATTGCAGGGCGCGACGCACTGATCGAACGCCCCGCGTTGGTCTGGTTGGTATCTGCTGCCGGCGTGTCTGCGGCGGCATGGCTGCACTGGGAATACGATGTGCCCGTTGTCCGCAGCCTGCCGTTCGGGGATGCTGGCAGGACTGCCTGGCAGGCTGAGATCGCTGCAGTGCTTGGCTTGCCCATAGAGGGGGCGTGTGTGGAGCCGACAGCGGGGGATGTGCGTGCGGACAAGATCCTCATCATCGCCGACCCGATTGTTGCCACCGCCACCGATCATCTGCTCCGTGCGTATGGATTTTGCAATATCCGCTGTGCGGCCTATGCGTGGGACGAGGAGACGGCGGCACTGTACCGACAGGCGGCAGCCGGAGCCGACGTGCTCGTCTTTCGTACGGCTGCAGAGTTGCAGTCCACATGGGATGCGGCGGATGCAGTTGTTGCCGATCCTGCGCTGCTGTCTGCGATGGGGGAGAAGCGCATCGTTCCGCTGCCGTCGGGTCTTCTCTCGGGCAGAGATGCCGCAGGCGAGAGGAGCGGCGTGCTTGGCGCGGACTTCGCTGCGGTTCTGGACGCATTTTTGAAAGGATGATACTTCAAAAATATTGAAGTATTGTTTTGAATCTATTCGATTGTACTTAATCGTAGACTATGATAATCTTTTCGTCAATTGATACTTTCGATACAAAGGATGGTTGCAAATGACACGGAAGAAGAAACTTGCTCTGCTCCTCGCATGTCTGACGGGCACAGGTATGGTGAACACGGCTGCTGCCGAGGAGCGTCTGCAGACAGAGGCGGCAGAGGAGATGGATACCTATGATCTGCCCGAGGTAACGGTGACCGGAGTGCGTCATCCCGCAGATACTCCGGTGCGCAGAAGTCTGCCCGGCGGATTCCAGGCAGAGCAGACGAATTTTGGTTTGATGGGCGATCAGGACGTGATGCAGGTGCCGTATACGGCACAGAGCCTCACAACGAAGAATTTCGATACGTTTGCTGCGCCGTCGGGCGACGTGAATCAGGTTCTCGCGAATGTGCCGTCGCTGCGCGTGGGCACCTCGCTCATCAAGACGGACTTCTCCGCGCGTGGGATGCTTGCGAACGGTTCGGCAATGTATCTCAACAATGTGCCGGGCTTCTTCATCATGGCGTCCGGTCCCGTGACGAATACCATCGGCCGCGCAGATGTCATGGTCGGTCCTGCGGCAACGCTTTCCGGCTCGGTGCAGTCCTACAACGGGCCCGACGGCGGACAGCCGGTCTCCGTGTATCTCTATACGAAACGGCCGGAGAAGGGGGACTTCACACGCTATCGGCAGACGATGGGCGGATATGGACACTATGGCGGCTATATCGACGTGAACCGCAGCGGGCTCGGCGACGGGACGTTTGGTGTGCGTGTCTACGGTGAGCACAGCGAGGGAAATTTTGCCGTGAGCGGTGCGGGACGACAAAAGACGAACCTCTTTGTCGATGTCAGCCGCGAGACGCCGAAGAGCACGACGAACTTCTTCGGCGGATACTACAAGGATCGTCTGCGCGGAACGGAGCGGCGCTTTAAGATCCAGCCCTCCGCCCGGCAGGTGCCGGGCGCACCCGATGCGAGCCGCAGCTACGATGATCCGAACCTCATGCACAGCGACTGGGACGGCTATCAGATCACGCTCAACCACGAGCAGAAGATCAATCCGCATACGAAGTGGTTCCTGAACGTAGGCACGAACGACATGACGAATCGCCGCTTCATCTACTGGGCGCAGATCACGATCGACGGCGACGGCAATCTGCGCGACAATCGCGTCTGGTCGCAGTATTTCTATCTCAAGAGCCGCTACGGGCAGGTCGGTGTGAACCACAAGTTCAAGACAGGGGCGGCGGAGCATGACGTGACGCTCGCCGTGGATCGTTCGTGGCGCGTGCAGTACAACAATACGCGGAGAGATGCTAAAAATGCTCATGTGACAGGTAATATATACTCCGGCATCATCTATAAGCCGTCGATCTACAACTACGACATCTCCGGCAGCCTCGGCCAGAAGTTCCAGTATCAGGAGATGGATACGAGCATCAACCTGATGGACAATGTAAAGATCGGGAAGTGGAATCTGCTCGCTGCCGTGACGCGCCGCCATGGCAACTACCGTGGCGCTGCTGCAGCCGGCGAGACGAAGGATACGCAGTATGCGCCGACATTCGGCGTGACCTATGCGCCGACGGACCGACTCTCGGTCTACGGTGCGTATGCAAAAGCCACGACGCGCGGGGAGGTGGTCGGCAGCGGCTATGCCAACGAGGGAGAGATTGCAGAGGCAGTCAAGGTGACCCAGAAGGAACTGGGTGTAAAGTATAAGTTCGGCAGTATGTACGCTGCGCTTGCTTATTTCGATATGAACCAGCCGAACTACATTGATGTTCCGAACCCCTCCAACCCGGCACTGCCGTTCTACCGTCTCGACGGCGAGAACCGCTACCGCGGTCTTGAACTCAGCGTTACGGGCGCCGCCGCGCCGAAGTGGAACGTATTCGGCGGGATTCAGTACCTCCATGCGCGTCAGCAGCGGACGCAAGGAGGCGCAAACGACGGCCTGCCGACGGACAGCTCGGCGCCGTGGAGCACCGTTGTCGGGCTTGAGTATATGCCAAATGCGGACTGGAGCATTACGGGGCGTCTGAACTACGTTTCGCGCGGTACGATCATCGGCACCGGCCGCCGCGAACTCTCCGTACCGTCATCGGCAGTATTTGATCTCTTTGCGAACTATCGGACGAAGATCGGAACGACGCCCGTGTCTCTGCAGGCGTCCATCTACAACGTATTCGACCGCAGCTACTGGATTCTGCAGCCGGGACAGGGGAGCAAGCTCCTCCTCTCGATGCCGCGGACGTTCATGCTCTCCGCGACGTTTGATCTCTGACGGCGCAGCACAGAAGATACAGATGGGATCGTTCCTGAGGCGAATATGCCTGCGGGGCGCGGTTCCGTATTCTAATTTATTCGGATTCGGAGGATGATCATGAAACATCGTTTGTCATTCGCTTTTCTTGGGGCGCTGATGCTCCTCTGCGCTGTGCTTGCAGGATGCGGATCACAAGAGGCAGCCGCGCCCAAGGCGGAGCGGGTTGTGACGGATACGACCGGACGCGAGGTGCATTTGCCGGGAGAGGTCAAGAGCATCGCTGTCGTGCCGA
This sequence comes from Selenomonas dianae, assembly GCF_030644225.1. Classification (NCBI taxonomy): domain Bacteria; kingdom Bacillati; phylum Bacillota; class Negativicutes; order Selenomonadales; family Selenomonadaceae; genus Centipeda; species Centipeda dianae. Next base: position 944,690 of record NZ_CP128650.1, read on the forward strand.
TCCCGTGGGCGTCCATTGTCTACGCGGTAGACGGCACGGGGCAGCGCATCGCGGGGATGCATCCCTCGGCAAAGGCGTCTTATGAGAAGTCCATGCTGAAGACGTTGGCGCCCGAACTGGCAGGAGCTTCGACGGATTTTGTCGGGCAGGATTTTTCCATTCACATGGAAGAGCTCGGCAAGTTGAACCCGAGCGCCATCGTCGTTTGGAATTATCAAGAGGAGGAAATCAAACAGCTGGAGGCGCTTAAGGTTCCGACCATCGCGTTGAAATACGGCACGATGGAGGACTTGCAGAACGGCATCCGCGTCATCGGAAAAGTGCTCGGCAAAGAGGACCGTGCCGAGGAAATCATTGAGTTCCAAAAGGACACAATGGCCTATTTCGACGGGAAAAAGGCGGCACTCGCGGACAAACCAAAGCCGAAGGTCCTTTATTTATACGATGAGAATCTCAAGGTTGCGGGCGGCAACGCCGTCAATACCATGATGATTGAGACGGCAGGCGGCGCGAATGCGGCGAAGGAAGTCGACGGAACATGGGTCAATGTCACGATGGAGCAGGTCGCCGCGTGGAATCCCGATGTCGTGATCGTCAGCAATTTCTCGCAGGTTCAGCCAAGCGATCTGTTCGAAAACAAGCTCGAAGGCCAGAACTGGAGCAATATTGCCGCCGTTCGTGAGGGGCGCGTGTGGAAAGCCCCCGTCGGGCTCTACCGCTGGGATGCGCCCTGCGTCGAGACGCCGCTGATGATCAAGTGGATCGCGCAGAAACTGCATCCGGATGTTTTTAATGACTACCGTCTGACGGATGATCTGCGCGGCTTCTATGAGAAATTCTTCTCATACACGCTGACGGATGCTGATCTCAAGATGATTCTGCACGAGTGAGCTGCCCTATGAAACAAAACAATGCAGCTCTCTGGACGATCATGACGGTGCTGCTCATCGCTGTATTCTTCCTTTCGCTTGTGGCAGGACGTTTTGCAGTCGAACCGGCGGCCGTCTGTGACATTCTTATGCGTGCGGCCGGAGGCAATGCGGGTACGGATATGGCATCGACTGTCGTTCTGGAGCTGCGCCTGCCGCGGACGATCCTCGCTATGCTCGTCGGCGCGGGGCTTTCGCTCTCGGGTGCAGTCTACCAGGGCATTTTCCGCAATCCGCTTGTCAGCCCCGACGTGCTCGGTGTCTCAAGCGGTGCAGGGTTCGGTGCCGTACTGGGCATCCTCCTCTGGGGGACGGGAACGGGAACATCGGCGATCGCCTTCGTCTGCGGTATGGTGAGTGTCGGGCTCGCGTACTACTTCTCGCGCAGCCGTGGCTCTGTCTCGATGATGTCGCTCGTGCTCTCGGGCATCATCATCTCGTCGATCTTCTCCGCGCTCATCTCGCTCGTGAAATATGTCGCGGATCCCTATGACAAACTGCCCGCCATTACTTACTGGCTCATGGGCAGCCTTGGCAAGGCGGACTTTGATAAAATCCAGATCGTCGGACTGCCGATGATTGCCGCAGGGGCGTTGCTGCTTGCAATCCGCTGGCGGATCAATATTCTCTCACTTGGCGAGGAGGAGGCACGCAGCCTCGGGGTGAATCCCGCACGCATCCGCAACATTGCCATTGTCGCGGCGACGATTCTCACGGCACTCTCGGTGACGGCCTGCGGCATTGTCGGATGGGTCGGGCTCGTCATCCCGCACATGTGCCGCCGCATGGTCGGCGTCGATCATGCACGGCTCCTGCCTGCGGCGTGCTTCACGGGGGCGATCTTCCTCGCGCTCGTCGATATTTGCGCACGGAGTCTCCTTGCGGCAGAGCTGCCCATCGGCATTCTCACGGCACTCCTCGGCGCGCCGTTTTTTGCCTTCCTGCTGAAGCGTACGCGGGAGAAACAGGGGGATTGGTCATGATTACGGTGAAGAATGCCGCCTTTTCCTACGACGGCAGAAATGAACTGTTCTCCGATCTCTCCTTCTCCCTCGCGGCGGGTGAGGTTCTTACCATTCTTGGGCGCAATGGCATCGGCAAGACGACGTTCCTGCGCTGTTTGCTCGGCATCTTGCCGTGGACACGCGGGGAGTGTCTGGTGGACGGGCAGCGTCCCGACCCTGCTGCGGTCAGCGATGTGATCGGCTATGTGCCGCAGAGCCATGCACCTGCCTTTCCCTACACCGTCTTTGAGATGGTTATGATGGGGCGTGCGCGGCGCATCGGACTCTTTCGGACACCTGCGGCGGCAGACCGTGCGCGTGTTGCGGAGCTGCTCGATCTGGTCGGTGTCCTGCCGCTTGCGGAGCGTGCCGCGACCGAGCTAAGCGGCGGACAGCTGCAGATGGTCTACATCGCCCGTGCGCTCGCGGTCGAGCCAAAACTGATGATCCTCGACGAGCCGGAGGCACATCTGGACTTTCATAACCAGATGATTGTCCTGCGTCTGCTGAAGAAGTTGTCACTAGAGCAGAACATGACCATTGTCATGAACACGCATTCACCCGAGAACGCGCTCAAGATCTCGGACAAGAGCCTGCTCATGCGGCGCGGGGAGCAGCTCTTTGGGCCGACAGAAAGCCTGCTCAGTGAGGAGAACCTCTGTCGGTTCTATGACATCGACTGCCGCATTACGGAGACACGCATCGGGGATGAGGTGCATCGGGGGTTGCTGACGTTGTTGTAAAAATTAAGGAGGCATTGATAAATTCAGCCACGCCATCTTGACGCATCTTTTTTGCCCGCACTTTGCCCTCGATCCTCCACATAGCTTTGGCTATGCGTCCGGTTAGGATGTCATTTTCAACGAGGTAAACCAAAAGCTAATCCGGTTGAATATGGCACTCGCGAAAGCCCGCCCAATTCCCATGGAGTTCGTGGAAAACGTCGGTTCAAACGGGGGATTAAAGGAATGGAGGCGAGAAGATGGCGCGCGACGGTATCAATCGCGGAGGCAGGCGCGTCCGAGTGGGAGATATGTTTGACATAGACTATTTCTGTCCATGCTGTTCACTATACTTACGAAAGCACTGATAAATTCGGCATTGTCATCCAATCTGAGGTGCTGTTTTATTAGGACATCCCTAGGAGAGATCAACCGTGTACAGAGAGGAGATCATCATGGCAGAGGTAAAGACCAACGGGCAGACGGACAGCCGGAGAGGGTATTTCGATGTGGACGGCAGCGGGGCAATGACGGAACTCGTATTCCTGTTGGAGTTGAGCGGGCCGATGGCGGCGTTTGAGTCCGATATGATTGACGGATTCAACGATATGATCGCGCGGCTCAGGCAGGAGAGGTCGGATATCCTTGTTTGGCTCTGGAAAGAGATCGCCGGCTGCATCGACCATAAAAAGATCACCCATTGCATTGACCATAATACCCGCGTGCCGATTACCGAGGATTCCGCGCTCATCGAACAGGGCTGCTTTACGCGTCTCCTTACCCTTACGAGACAGTATAGACGTGAACATCCCGAAGATTTCGTAGAGCAGGACAGCTCGCGCGGCAGAGGGGGGCTGTTCGATTCCATCGGCGCCAGCATTCACATGGCTCAGCTCGTGTACCGGGAGGCGCACCCCGAGGAGCGTCCCGTGCGTACGATGTTCATTATTGTAACGGACAACGCAGAGATCGAGCGCGCGAACCAGTACTACTGGATGCCTGACAGCGTGCGGGCGTTGGTACAGCAGCAGGAAAAGGAGGCGGGCTGGGAATTCGTTTTCCTCGGTACGAACATCGACGCGGTGCAGGTCGCAGGAGACGTCGGCATCCCCGCCGAGAATGCCGCCACGTTCGCCTGTGATGCGGCGGGCGTGCGCGAGAACTTCGCGTCGCTCGGGACAATGATCTCCTCGTTTGCCAAAGGTGCGGGCATACCTCCGACATGGTCGGCGCAGATTGCCGAGCATCTCAAAAAAAGTAAGAGTAGTAGAAACTGAGCGGGGGAGATGTTAAGGACTCAAGGAATATGTCCATGATCCCGCATTTTTGAACATCTCGATAAGGCATGGACGAATTGCGTCCATGCCTTTTGCTATACGGTATGTAAAAATATGTGAGAAACAAGTCGATTGATTAATATTTTCATGGTATAATTATTGAAAATTAAATTGATAATAAATTACAGGAGATATAATAAATAATCTCGTACATATACAGCGAAAACAACATCATCTTACCCATAATCTGTCCACATCAATTGCTATGATGAAATTGCAGTGGATGATATGAATGGGAGGCGAATGGTATGAGCTACATCGCAGGTATCTTTGTTATTGGATCGATGATCGGTGCAGTGATTTTGTTTCTCTATGGATTGGTGACAGATCCTAGTAAGAAGACGCTTGAGATGCTGGGTGAGCCGATTGAGGATCGCCAGATTACCGTGTCGCGTGTGAACACAGCGCTGACCTTTCCCTCTAGTATCATTCTCGTAGCCTTAATGAACGACGTAACGTCGATAACGATACAATGTGGTGGTATGCAGGAGGTCGCTTGATTTCTTATGTGAAGTTGCGACATCCGTGGTATGGAGAGAAAATGAGTAATCTATTTATTATAGGGAACGGATTTGATTTATCACATGGTATAAAAAGCTCCTATAGAGATTTTCGTGAATATCTACAGGAGCAATATGATCCAACAAAACATGAAGTATATGATATACCAACGATTAATTGGGAGCATACCTATGATTATAGTGATATAGCAGATTTTTGGTTTAATGTTTTTGATGCGAATAATGATGACATAGAATGGAGCAAGTTCGAGAACTCTTTATATGGGCAGAATTATGGTGATTGTTTCTCTGAAATGGTCATGGATAGAGATGGGGAAGAGAATCTTTTAAAGACTGCATGGAACAATGAGTCATTATCAAAGTCAATAGTGGAGATTGTTCCTTTTATAAATCGATTCTTTACAGAGTGGATAAACCAAGTAGAAATTGATGATGTAAAGCCTAGAAAAAAATTTCAAGAGCTAATTGATCACAATAAAGATATCTTCCTTTCCATGAATTATACACTCACGTTGGAGAAGGTTTACAATATAAGTAAAGTATGTCATATTCATGGAAAAATTGGAGAAGAGTTCATATTTGGTCATGGAGAAGATGATTCGCTTTACGAAAAATATGAGCAAGAAAATATTGGAACGGAGTATAATCTTTCTGATATTGACAGGGCGCTTAAAAAAAACGTGCAGAAAGCATTGAAAACCCATCATAGTTTTTTTGAGCTGCTTGGCAAAGTTCCTGTTGAAAAGATATATTCTTACGGTTTTTCATATGGAAAAGCTGACCTGATATATGTGCAGGAGATAGTGAAATCATTGAGTAGAAATGTAATATGGTGTTTAAATAGTTTTGATGATGCAAATGGTCGCAATAGCATATTTGAATACTCCATAAGAGCGTGTGGATTTAGAGGTGGTTTCGATAGATTCAGTTGATGAGGAGAATTTAAACGTTACCCGGGGGAATTCGTCATAAATGTACGAATTCCCCTCTTTTTTTGTAAAAACAGTGAAGGGAGTATAGAATGTATAAGTTCATAAGGGACGAGATCGTCTACATTATGGAAATGTGTATGCTAACTAATTTGACGATAGACTAGTATTGTGCTATTATCAGACTAAAAACAGTCTGGAGGTAAATTCTTATGGATCATAATCTTATTTATTTGGATACATATATTCTTCAACAGGATATGCGTATTAGAATGCCAAAGAGCATATTATCAAATTTAAATGTTGAAAAAGGGAAGTCAAAATTCAATATATTTTTTGATAAAAAAAACTCCTGTCTTGTACTAAAAGTGGATGAAGTGACCACAGAGGATAATAAATGAAAAAGGTGAATGATACTCATAATATACGAATTGAACGAATATGGTCTATGCCCAATAAGAATACCTTTGAAATGACGCCTATAAAAAAACTGTTGTCTGAAGAAGTTGACTTGACAAAAATGTGGGTAGACCCTTTTGCCAATCAAAATAAGATAGCAAGTATCACCAATGATCTAAGCAAAGAATATGATACAGATTATCATATGGATGCCTTGGATTTTCTCAATATGTTTGATTCCGAGTCTGTTGATGGTGTTCTTTATGATCCTCCATATTCTCCGCGTCAAGTCAGTGAATGTTATAATAGTGTCGGGTACAATGTCACATGGGATACAACCAAAGCTTCTTTTTGGGGAAATCATAAAAGAGCGATTTCTCGTATAGTTAAGCTTGGAGGAAAAGTTATTACATTTGGATGGAACAGTGGTGGAATAGGGTACAAATATGGTTTTGAGATAGAAAGAATATTACTTATTCCTCACGGTGGTTGGCACAATGATACTATTTGTACTGTGGAAGTTAAAACCCATAAAGGTGACCACTGTTCCGCTGTAAAATCAGATGACAATCAAATGAAGGCGGTTCCTATGCTTACATCACAGGACATGCAACTAATTGAAGTCCTTCGAACACTTCCTACTAACTATTGGGATTTCAAGGAAGAAGACACAAAAACATACACACATGGCATTCATAACTATCCTGCTATGATGGTTAGTCCGATCAGTAGAAATATCATAAAAATAGTACGTAATATTCAACCCGTAAAATCTATATTTGATCCTTTTGCTGGTTCGGGAACTGTACTCGTTGAAGGAATGCTAAGTGGTATGGATCTAGTTGCTGGTAATGATATAAATCCATTTGCATTGCTCCTTTGTAAGGTCAAAACGACTAGGTTAGATTATCCAAAGCTAAAGAGATCGTGTGAATTACTATTGGAAAATGTACATAATAGGCTATGCGCTAACAAAGAGGCCTTAGAAAAAGTCGATACATACATTTCTGAAACTCTTGAGCTTGATATTTCGGCAAAAAAGGGATGGGCTGACGATGCGCCATCATTACTGCTTGAATTTTGTAATATAAATAAACTGGATATCCAAATCCCCGACTTCAAAAATATTGGATATTGGTTTAGACCGCGTGTTATTTTAGAGCTGGCAATTATCAAATCGGAAATCCATAGAGTCGCTGATTTTGACATTAGAGACTTTATGTTTGTCGCTATGAGTGAATCCATACGTCTTGTATCAAATCGCCGCAATGGTGAATTTAAAATGTTCAGGATGCCAGCTCCAAAAGTGCTAACGTTCAAACCGGATGCTTATACCGAGTTTTCCTCTATTCTCTTACGCAATGTAGAAAAAATGAAAGATTTTTGCGATGCTTTAGACAAAAATGCAGTTGTACCGAAAACAACAATTTACAGTAACAATACTTGTACTTTAGAAGATGTTCCTGATAATTCATTTGACTTAGTAATAACCTCTCCTCCATACGGTGATAGTAGAACTACTGTTGCATATGGTGAGTATAGTCGGCTCTCGCTACAATGGATAAACCTACATAATCTTTCTGAGAAAGAGATTATGGGGTTAGATAAAACATTGATGGGGGGAAATAAGTATCGAAATGGTTTTGAGTTTTCACTTCAAAGTGAAACACTGCGAGCATCTCTCTCAAAAATAAAAGACCTCGATATTGAACGAGCCGGTGATGTATACAGCTTTTATAAAGATTTAGATGCTTCGATAAAGAGCGTTGCAGTGAAAACTAAATCCGGTGGCTATCAGTTTTGGGTAGTAGGCAATCGTACTGTAAAAAATGAATTGCTGGAAACAGAGGTTATCATTACAGAGCTAGCTTCACAGTACGGTCTAGTACCTATTTATATAATAAACAGAAATATACCAAACAAAATTATGCCTTCTCGAAATTCGCCCACGAACGAAACAGGGAAGACCAATACGACTATGACCAAGGAGCATATTGTTATCCTTCGAAAAGAATAACGACTATCTCCTTGTCGTTTTGGCATACTGGACTCTAATTGAGATAATGGGAAGAGAAAAAGCCCTCTTGTCGTAAATTCAAGAACGAAACAAGAGGGCTATAATATTATGTCAGGTTTAATACTGAGTTTTATGGACTCAGCAAATCATAAATCAATCACTTAATGATACGATCCCCTGCCAAGGAGGCCGCATTGGTCTATGCAAAAGGGGAGAATACTGACTATTTTTATACGATTCTGTTGTTGTTTTTAAATAACAGAGAATGATCATTTTCTTTGATTCGGAACGCCGTTCCATGATCATGAGTTTGTCCGTCTTTTTGACCGCCGTGATATTGACCTATTCTTAGATCTACGTATATTTTTCCTTGCTCAAGCAAAGTAACAAAAGAGTCATAGTTAAACCCAGAGACCTCATATGCCTCTACAAACTTAAACTCTTCATCTTTCCCGGAACCTTGTGCTTGTGCCTTAGCATAAATAAACTTATTCTTATACTTCTTTTCGAAAGCCGTTTTCAAGTCCTTTCTTGTCCAGTACGCATATTCTGTTTCGATTTCATCTATAATTGATATTTGGGTTGGGTCGCAGGAGATTTTAAGACTATGCCCTGTGTTTGCGATTGAGGTAAATCCAGCTGCAGATAGCGTTGCATGGAGAACCTTTTCCTTGTTACTATATGCATCACTTGAATATCCAAATGTCATTCGCAAAGTATTAATTGCTCCTCGGGGTTGAGGTGTTTTTGTGAAGATAGTAAGCATGCTATTAGATCCAAGACGGCACGACTTAAGTTCATAGTCACCGAAGTCTGGACCATCGATGTTATTTTCCTGAATTTCAAGGAGATCTTCTAAGGTTTTTCCGATTCCGGTAGGCCCAGATCGGTGGGTTCGAATCCATCCCATATTGCAAATTTTATTATATTCACGAATAAAATCATCCAATGTATAAATCATTTATGATCGTTCCTTTCAGTTAACATCAACAACTATTAATGAATTTTCACATTACGCATTAGAAGTATTCGACATTTACAGCCTTAGCTCCTGCATATTGATTTTTGTCATTTTTAGTATAGCCTTATCATCATCTCAAAAGAGGAGTTCTACATAGTCAGCCGCTCTCATGTCATGTCTTGATGACACGGGAGCGGATCCTTTATAGGATAAAAATGATCAGAATGAAATACAAATCGGATTATATTCGAATATTATGGGGAGAAATTTTAAACTTTATTGACATGACATCAGATTTTTAATGAATATGAGTAGGGATATTACTTATAGGAGCATCTTAGGTGATAATATAGAAAATGTTGTAGAGTTAATCATGCAACAAAGGATGTTGATGAAAATATAAAATCAATAAAAATGGTTGACGAGTACATAAATATCTGATAAAATGAGATCACAATTGAAAGAGGTGACAAAAATGCCAACAGATTTCGATAGAACTTTGTTTTTTGACAATATCTCCTATTTGATAAAGAAGCATGATCTAAAAATAGGTGAGATTGAGAACAGTGCAGGAGTTAGTGCCGGATATATTTCTCGTGCCAGCAAGGACGAAAAGTCAAAGCCGGGGGTCGAGTTTGTAATGAAGATCGCAGAGTTGTTGCAGATCAATGTCGACACTTTACTGCGGGCAGATTTGACAAACGCTACGCCGACCGAGAAGTATCTTATGTCGTTTTTGGGCAAGCTAAATAGTGACACTGTATCAGATAGTCTTAACTGGGTACGGGAATCGAAAGAGGAATTAAATCGACTGCAGGAAGATCAATATGGTAATACCGGGCACCCATTATTCAAATTGCGTACATACGATGCGTCAAATGATTATGATGGCTCGATTGGAGATGTTACTCAGGTAGTATTCGCATCACATAACTTTGATTGTCGCACGGCGGTATATAGGGATTGTTATTCCTTACGAATGAAGAATGGTACACTTTTACATCTGATGAATATTTGTAAAACATATTCATCTCTTTCAGATTCTGATACCTTCGCCATAGAAGTTTGGATGACTCCGTTGAGAGAAGAACCTCAGTTCCTTTGCGATAATAAGGGAGAAGCTACGATTTCTCGCCTTATTGATGGCTTATATACAACCGTCAGTGAGAATATGAGGCATCCAAAAATTGACAAGAACATACGATACGTCATTGATGCATTTATGAAGAATGACTTGGAAGATGATCCACCGGTATTTGACGCAGATGATATCCCATTTTGAGGAGGTTCCTTGTGTATGAAGATACAAATTCGTAGCCTATGCAGCGACTGTGCCAATCCTCCACGCTTCTGCGATGCAATCCTTGAAGAGGATGAGCAAATTTATCTGGTTCGCAAGGATCAGAAAACAAATCGGTATGTCAAAATTCTTTGGGAAGATGTCGTTTACCAAGTGAATAAATTGAAACCACGAAACATGAAGCTACCGCAACATGCCCCGTAAATAACGTGGAGCTAACCGCCGGAGTTATCTGATTCAGCCATAAGGCTAAATGGATAACTCCGGCGGTTTTTTATTTGTCAAAAACTAGCGGCCTTCAATTGTAATTAAGCTAGGAGAGGGGAAGTCTTTTTGAGGAGGGGAGAATAATGAGGTCGTAAATTCTTATATCAAGTGATTCAGTTTAAAGTCTCAAAGCCTTGAGATGGCCATTAAAGGCGGCGGGAACATACGAAGACCCCATTGCAAAAAAATGCAATGAATACGGCACTTCGATGTCCCACCGTTTACCGCTATGTCCATTTTTAGGTAATTGCGGCCGGTGTACGTCAAGTGCATCGGCCTTCGTTGTATCCCGCTGACCTTGTCTTGTCAGAAAGGATACGACGATGAAAGAATTTATTTTAATGGAAGTCACTGCTGAGACAATTCGTGATTATGGTATTTCCCGCAATGAAGTTGAGTGGTGTCGGATCGGTAATCGTAGGGTACAGGCCGTGAAAGTCTTGGCTACATACGAGGTCTTCACGTTCTATAAACGTTCAGTATTACGTGAACAACAGCAAGAATGTCGAGCAAAGTATTCGTGCATATACAAGAATCGCAAGAATATGTGCGACCACAACTGCGAGAGTTGTACACATCCTGTGTACCGAGAATCGTGGGTTGGTGTTGTGAAAGAAGAAATATTCATTTCAGAGCCGCTGGAGACTACTTGCATAAAGAGGCTGCTGATTGAGGCGCTCATCACTGAAGTCAACAAACTTGCTCCGATGGATCAGCTCCTCCTTAAATTGATTGGTCAAGCTGTATCGGAGCGTGAGATTGCAAGAATTATGGGTGGGAGATCAAAGACGGCTATCCACAAGAGAAAAGAAAAACTTTTCGTGATGCTCCGAAAAAAACTTGAAAATACGGTGACCATTAAGCCGCATTCTGTCTGCACTCTAGTGAAAGGGGGAAAGAGAACTGTGAGGTAAAACTCACCGTTGGTCTTCCGGAGATCAGACAGATTGCCGTCAATTCCGAGAAACGGAATCAGCTGAAAGGTGGTGCTGAAAACAAACATCTGAGATTTTCAAAAAATATTTTGAAACAAGGTGACCAAACGACCACATTCTGTCTGCACTTTAGTGAAAGGGGGAAAGCAGAATGTGAGTTGAAACTCACTGTTGTCATTCGGTAATCAGACAGATTGCCAAACTGCCGAAAGAAACTCTGTTTATGAAAGGGATTAATGAACATGATTCATGTGAACGAAATCTCCAAAATGCTCCGTGAGGCAGCAGATGCACTTGAAGCCGCAATCCCGCAGATTGAAAAACCAGACGAAGGTGTGCGGCTCGAAGATGTCCGTATTGTTCTCGTCCGTAAGAGTACGGAGGGAAAACGCGAGGCGGTCAAGGATCTTATCACAAAGTATGGAGCGGAGCGTCTGAGCGACATCTCGCCCGATGCCTTCGTTGCTCTTCTCCGGGAAGCGGAGGCACTCTGATGGGGGCGCACGCGCTGCTCTCACCGTCAGCGGCGCATCGGTGGATACGCTGTCCGCCGTCTGCTTGCCTTGAGCGCGAGTTTCCATCTTCGTCGAGCGAAGCCGCCGCTGAAGGGACAGCGGCGCATGCGCTCTGTGAGCACAAGCTCCGCAAGTTTCTAAAACTGCGCAGTAAGAGACCACACTCGGATTTCGAGGATGATGAGATGGACCGCTGCTCCGATGCGTATGTTTCGTTCGTGCAGGAGCAGATGGGAGAAATCCCGTCCCCGATGGTACTGGTCGAGCAGCGGCTCGATCTCACACGCCACGTTCCGGAAGCATTCGGGACGGCGGACTGCATCATTGTCGGCGGGGATATGCTCCATGTCATTGACTTCAAGTATGGCATGGGCGTGATTGTGGAGGCAGAGCACAATCCGCAGATGATGCTCTACGCGCTTGGTGCACTGGATCTTCTTGACGGGATCTACGACATCCAGACAATCTCCATGAGCATTTTCCAGCCCCGCAGGGAAAATGTGTGCACATGGTCACTCACAAAAGAAGACCTCCTCCGTTGGGCTAGGGATGATCTTGTGGAGAAAGCACGTCTCGCTTATGCGGGTGAGGGCGCGTTCTGTGCGGGAGAATGGTGTACATTCTGCCGTGCCGCTGTCCGCTGCAGAGCGCGTGCGGAGGAGAAACTTCGCCTTGCGCGGGAGGAGTTCAGCCTCCCGCCGCTCATTACGGACGAGGAGATCGAGGAGGTTCTCGGTGAGATTCCTGATCTAATCAAGTGGGCAAATGCAATCCTCGTCTACGCAACGGACGCTGCCATCAATCATGGTAAGGCTTGGAAAGGCTTCAAAGTGGTGGAAGGCCGCTCCGTCCGAAAGTACAAAGATGAAGATGCCGTTGCAAGGGCGGCGAAAGCGGCAGGTTATACGGACATCTTCAATACGAAGCTCATCCCACTGACAGAAATGGAGAAAGTAATGGGTAAAGAAGTATTTGCAAAAACGATTGGCAGTCTTATTGAAAAACCGCCCGGCAAGCCGACGCTCGTTCCGCTTTCGGACAAGCGTCCGGCGATTCACACAGGTAATGTCCGGTCCGAATTCAAAACTATTACGGAGGAAAACTAAAATGGCAATGAAGAACAAGAACACGAAGGTTATCACGGGCAAGGTTCGTCTCTCCTATGCACATGTGTGGGAGCCGGTATCCATCAACGGGGGCGAGGAGAAATACTCCGTCAGCCTCATCATTCCCAAGTCGGATACCAAAACCGTCAAGGATATCAATGCAGCAGTGGATGCCGCTATCGAAGCGGGCATCGGCAAATTCGGCGGGAAGAAACCGAACAAGGGAGCGATCAAGCTGCCACTGCGCGATGGCGATGTCGAGCGTCCCGATGACGAGAACTACAAGGATGCCTACTTCATCAACGCAAATTCACGGACAGCTCCGCAGATTGTCGACTCCAAGGTACAGCCGATTCTGGATCGTGACGAGGTCTACTCCGGCTGCTATGCCCATGTGAGCATTACGCTCTATGCGTTCAACAACAATGGGAACAAAGGCATTGCTTGCGGTCTCGGAAACATCCAGAAAGTTGCGGACGGCGAACCGCTCGGCGGGCGCACAACGGCAGCATCGGACTTTAAGAGTCTCGATGAGGATGACGAGGATTTCCTCAGCTGATCCATCGGAATTTACAGGAATGGGCGGCGGTGCAAGCCGCTGCCTGTTTTTATGGGAGAAGAGATATGAAGTCCATCAGTATCGATATTGAGACATTTTCAAGCGTCCCACTTGCAAAGGCGGGCGTATATAAATATGCGGAGGCAGAGGATTTTGAAATCCTGCTGTTCGGATATTTTGTGGATGGAGGAGAAGTGCAGGTTGTGGATCTGGAGAATGGGGAAGAGATCCCGAAAGAGATTCTTGCGGCACTAACGGATGAGACTGTCACAAAATGGGCGTTCAACGCCATGTTTGAGCGTGTATGCCTTTCACGGCATCTAGGCATTCACCTAAAACCGAACGCATGGTGTTGCTCCATGATCTGGGCGGCAACGCTCGGACTGCCGCTCTCTCTGAAAGAGGTTGGTACGGTGCTGCGTCTTGATCGGCAGAAGTTGGAGGAGGGGAAAGACCTCATACGGTATTTCTGCGTTCCGTGCAAGGCATCCAAGAGCAACGGGGGCAGGACGCGCAATCTTCCTGCGGATGCTCCCGAAAAATGGGAGCTATTCAAGGAATACAACAAACGAGATGTGGAAACGGAGATGGAAATTCAAGCACGATTGAAGAAATTTCCCGTATCGGAGAGCGAGTGGGAGAACTACGTCATCGACCAAGAAATCAATGACCGTGGAATTTCGGTAGATACCACATTTGTCTCACAGGCGATTCGTTGCGATGAGCGCAGCAAGGTAATTTGTCTTGAGCGGGCGCAGAATCTCACTGGTCTTGAGAATCCGAACTCTCCGCTGCAGCTTATGGACTGGCTGCACGGGAAGGGACTTTTTGTGGAATCTCTTGCAAAAAGTGAAGTGAGCAAAATGCTCAAAACAGCCGTGGGAGACGTGCGGGAGGTATTGGAACTTCGGCAGCGGCTTGCAAAGACGAGTATCAAGAAATATATGGCAATGGAAGCGGTCACGGGAGCGGATCACCGTGCGCGTGGATTGTTCCAGTTTTACGGTGCAAACAGAACGGGACGCTTCGCAGGGCGACTCATTCAATTACAGAATTTGCCCCAAAACCATCTCACGCAGCTGAAGGCGGTTCGCACACTTGTCAAAGACGGTAACTTCGACCTTCTGGATATGCTCTATGACAGTACCTCGGATGTGCTCTCTCAGCTTATCCGCACCTCGTTTGTACCACAGTCCGGCTGCCGCTTCATTGTTGCCGACTACTCTGCCATCGAAGCAAGAGTTCTCGCATGGCTTGCGGGGGAGCGGTGGGTACTTGATGTGTTTCAAAAGAACGGAGATATTTACTGCGAAACGGCATCGCGTATGTTTCATTGCAAGGTCGAAAAGCATGGCGAGAATGGAGATCTGCGCCAGAAAGGGAAACAGGCGGTTTTGAGTTGTGGATACGGCGGCTCCGTTGGCGCTCTTATTGCGATGGGCGCGGTCGAGTCCGGCATGAAGGAGGAGGAGCTTCAACCGCTTGTAGATTTGTGGCGTGTATCGAATCCACATATCGTGCAATTCTGGTGGGATGTGGATCGTGCCGTCAAGACCTGTGTGAAGCAGCATATTGAAATAGAAACGCACGGTGTCTGCTGTACATATAAAAGCGGCGTTTTGTTTATACGATTGCCGAGCGGCAGAGAACTTGCGTATGCAAAGCCACGCATCGGAGAGAATCGATTCGGAAGGGAATCCGTCACCTATGAAGGTCTTGGTATGACAAAGAAGTGGGAGAGGATTGAAACCTTCGGCGGGAAACTTGTTGAAAATATCACACAGGCAACAGCTTGTGATCTGCTCGTCTTCGCAATGAAACAGCTGCGGAACAGGGGCTTTGACATCGTGATGCACGTCCATGACGAAATCGTGCTCGAAGTGCCGCATGGAGTCTCCTCCGTCGAAGAGATATGCTCCATCATGGCAGAGAATCCACCGTGGGCGAAGGGGCTGCCGCTCAAGGCGGATGGGTATGCGTGTGAGTTCTATCGGAAGGACTAAATAAATCAGGCAGACTGCGAATGTTGCAGTCTGCCTGATTCATGCTAGAGCTTACGAATGCCAAACCATCGTGCATTTTGATCCCAAAAGAGCTGCAGCCGTAAATCCACAGCAAATTTTCGTTGATACTGGAACTGGGCTCCCGGCGGCATGTACTCGTGCTGATTTGTGAGCAAGAATCTGCCGCTTCCGTCCTCGTTGATGGAGGTTCGTATTTGATGCCAGTCTCCTGAGGTATATCCCATCTGTGTGAGACTATCAATGGAGACAAAGCAAACCCAGTTACCGTCTCTTTTTCCAACAATCCAGTATCCACAGTTTTTGGCATGAGCTCCTCGGTCTGCGATGATCTCAAAAAACTTCATACTGGGATTCGTTGTGTAAATTTCGCGCACCGCGTATCCGATACCCGCATTTGTACCGTCGTAGCCGGTAAAGGACATATAGTCATGTCGCCCGTCACGACTCATTAGTTTGAGAACCCCACTATTCAGTGTCACAAACTTTAAGGATTCGTTGTCATAAGAGGCGTTGACTTCCTTGGTGTTCATGTAAAGGAAGGTGGCTTTTCCGGGCGTAAGAAAGGTGGTTTCCTGAGCATATACAGTACCCCAAAGGGAAAAGACGAATAGTGCCAATACGGACGAAATACGAAACAAATATTTCATAGTAGTATCCCTCCTGCATCTTTTTGGACAAAGAGCTTATTTTTCCTGTGCATATATTCTTTTTTAGAGATATTTGGTCTCTATCCCGTCAATTGGCATCGCTTGATATGTAAGACATTGTTTATGCTCACGCAAACAAATAGAGCCTAAAATCCCCAAAATTCTCATATCAGAATACCGTTGCAGTGGTCAATCTCATGTTGAATGATCTGCGCCGTAAAGTCCGAGAACTTGTTTTTCTGCTTGCGGAACTTTATATCACGGTATACGACTTCAACCCATTCATGCCGCATGGTTTTCCGCTGTCCGGGGAGAGACAGACATCCTTCCTCTGCTTCATATTGCTCCGAGGAGGATTTTACAATCTCCGGATTCAGCATAACAAGATGAGATTTTCCAACGCATACAGCGATGATGCGTTTCTTCTCTCCGATCATGTTGGCAGCAAGTCCGACGCAATGTCCGACGTGGGCTTTGAGTGTGTCGAGCAGATCGTTTCCAATGGAAAGATCGGATTTCACAGCTTCCTCCGATGGCTGTCCCAGAAACATGGCATCTTTGACAATCGGTCGTACCATCTGTCTCCTCCTTTATTCGTTTTAATATTCGCGTGCACAAACAAGTTTTCCTGCAAACATCTATGAAGGATTTTGAACCATGAATATTTGTCAAAATAAATTTGATTGAAAAATTTTTAAAGAAACGGTGACCACTTCCCCTTTTTCTGTCTGCACTCTTATGAAAAGGGGATGTGATTTCCCCGTGATTGAAAAGGAGAAAATCTATGCAACACTTCAACGAATCTCACTATCCAGACCCGACAGCGGGAGAAGCGATGCGAAGCCTTGAGAAGGAGCTGAACGCTACTTTGCCAATCATCTACATCTGTTCGGCATATCACAACAATCCGCGCGTCAATGTCATGCGGGCGCGGGAGTATTGCCGCTTTGCCGTGCGGCGCGGATGCATCCCTCTGGCTCCGCATCTTCTGTTTCCTCAGTTCATCTCTGAGGTGCAGGATCGCGAACTTGCCATCCGTATGAATTTTGTCCTCCTGCGTCAGTGCAAGGAACTCTGGGCGTTTGGCACGGAAATTACCGAAGGTATGCAGATGGAGATTGCAAAGGCAAGATCACTCTGCATTCCGGTGCGCTACTACAACACGAAGTGCGAGGAGGTCGTATGGGGATGACCATCGACGAACTCAAAGCGCAGAAAATCTGGATCTGCTGGAACTATGCCATGCAGAACGGCAATCGAACGAAGAAACCCTGTGCCGCAGATGGCGGTATCACGGGATCGAATCATGCGTTCCGGGCAACATGGGTGACGTTCGAGGAAGCTCAATGTGCGGCAGAGGCATTGTCCTACGGGGGTGTCGGCTTCATTATCCCAAAGGGAATGTACTTCTTGGACATTGACCACAGGGACGAAGCAGATGCGATGGTGCAGCTGCAGATCCGCAGACACGACACCTATGCCGAGAAATCCGTCAGCGGAAACGGCATCCACATCTATGGCTGCTGTGATTATGACCGCATCCCGAAAATAAAGGACAAGGACGGTAAGGAAAAACTTGACCCGAAATTCTACGTCAAAAATCCGCACAACAAAATGGAACTTTACGTCGGAGGACTGACCAACCGTTTTGCGGTATTCACGGGCGATGTGTTCCATGATGCGCCTCTTAACAATGGGACGGAAGCCGTACTTACCACACTCAGAAAGGATATGCTGCGCAAACAGCCCGTGAACTATCGTCCGAACGAGGATGGCGACCGCGCCGTATTCGACATCGTTTGTTCTTTGCGAAAAGCGAAGAACGGTGGGAAGTTTGCACGGCTCTTTGACCGTGGCGACATCTCGGAGTATGGCAGTGCCTCGGAAGCGGATGCCGCCCTCTGTGCCCTGATTGCCTTTCGGACGGGTGACGATGCAGCTCTGATTGATGCCGTCTTTCGTCGGTCCGCGCTTTACCGCCGGAAGTGGGAGCGCGAGGACTACAAGGCAGCGACCATTCGCGTCGGCGTGGAAGCCTGTCACGGCGTGTTCCATGCATCGGTAATGGATCACCCGGATTTCATTCACTTCAACACCAAAGGACAGCCGGTGATCAGTTGCCCTGCTCTTGCAGATTACATTCGGCAGCATCTAAGCTACATCTTCGTTCGGGACAGTGCACGGCACGGCGTGCTGCGCTACGTCTACGAGGGCGGTGTGTACCGTCTCTACGCCGACGATATGCTCAAAGGACTTATCAAGAACTGCATCGCCGCCTACGATCCCGAGATGATTGAGATGCGTAAAGTAGACGAGACGTTCCGCATCCTCACAACGGATCTGGACTACATCAAGGATTCCGACCTCAATGCCGACGAGGACATCATCAACTTTCAGAACGGGATTCTGCATCTCTCTACAATGGAACTGACCGAGCACAGCCCCGATCTCTTATCCACCATACAAATCCCATGCGAATGGACTCGTGAGGAGATTGCAACACCCGTGTTCGACGCATTCATGCAGACACTCACGGATGGGGAAATCGAGATTGAGCGACTGCTGCTTGAATTCATCGGTGCGTGTCTGTCCAACGTCAAAGGCTGGCGTATGAAGAAGGCTCTCTTTATGTACGGAGCAGGGGATACGGGAAAATCCCGCCTCAAATGTCTGGTGGAGCAGCTGCTTGGCAGGGGGAACTATGTCGGCATTGATCTTCGTGAGATCGAGGCACGATTCGGGACGGGGCTGATCTACGGGATGCGGCTTGCTGGCAGCTCGGATATGAGCTTCATCACTGTGGATGAACTCAAGACATTCAAGAAATGCACGGGCGGAGACAGCATCTTCGCGGAGTTCAAGGGGCAGAACGGATTCGAGTTCACTTTCAACGGACTGTTCTGGTTCTGCATGAATCAGCTGCCAAGATTCGGCGGCGATGATGGGCAGTGGGTGCATGACCGTATCATACAGGTACATTGCAAGAATGCCATCCCGCTTGAAAAGCAGGACAGGCTTCTCGGAGAAAAGCTCTATGCCGAGCGCGACGGGATCGTCCGCAAAGCTGTCCATGCGCTGCGTGCAGTTATCCAAAACGGCTATCGCTTTACGGAGCCGCAGTCGGTTCTGTCGGCAAGAGAGGAATATATGGTCGAGAACAACTCCGTGCTTGCGTTCCACGCAGAGTGCATGATGAAACGTCCCGAGGGAGCAAAATGCAGCGAGGTCACAACGGGCAAGGTCTACCGCATCTATCAGGCATGGTGCAGGGACAACAACAACGGCTTCGCAAAGACCGCACGGGAGTTCAGAACCACACTGGCTCGGTATTACAAGACGGATTTCAGTTCAATGACCATACGTCGAAGCTACGGCAGTGTGTATAAGGATCTGATTCTGAATGAGGATGCTGTCCGCGAATACACAGTGCTCTACAACGGACCGGAAGAAGATTTTTTGTGACAGTAGTGAGCGTTCCGTGACAGTAAAAACAAAGAACTGTCACCGGCTCAAACCCTTGTCATTATTGGGATTACGGAACATGAGTGATAGTAGTGACAGTTCTTTTATCTTTTATATATAGGGAAAAAAGAAAACTTAGGAAGAAAGAAAAGATAAAAATATTTATATATATATATATAAAGATATAGGCGGCAACCATCACTACCATCACTTCATGCCCTGAAAGCGAGGAATATCAATGCGAGAGCGTGATTTGGAAAGATACACCACAATGGTCATAAAATCGCACGGCGGGCTTGCACTGAAGTTCATCTCTCCGGGATATGCAGGTGTACCGGACCGGCTTGTGCTCATGCCGGGCGGCAAGATGTGCTTTATGGAACTCAAGGCTCCGGGCAGGAAAACGTGTCCATTGCAGGTGCGGCGCATCGAGCAGCTGCGTGCGCTCGGATTCAAGGTCTATGTGGTTGATGGGAAAGAAGAGATCGGAGGAATTATCAATGCGCTATGAACCGCATTTCTACCAGACATACGCCAAAGAGTTTATCCTTCAGCACAAGGAAGCCGCGATTTTCTTGGATTGTGGGCTTGGCAAGACCGTCGTCACTCTTACGGCAATCGAAGAACTCCTGCACGACTTCTTTGAGATCAGCAAGGTACTCGTTATCGCTCCGCTGCGTGTGGCGCGGGACACGTGGCCGTCGGAGATCATAAAGTGGGAGCATACGAAAAACATCCGCGCCTCTGTGGCTATGGGAACACCGAGGGAACGGACGGCGGCACTCATGCAGCATGCGGATGTGTATATTATCAATCGGGAAAATGTAAAGTGGCTCATCGAAGAAAGCGGTGTAGCAATGGATTTTGATATGATCGTCATTGATGAACTCTCATCGTTCAAATCTCATCAGGCAAAAAGGTTCCGTGCACTCTTGAAGCTGCGTCCCTCGGTCAAGCGGATTGTGGGGCTGACGGGAACACCGTCGGCAAACGGAATCAGCAGATGGTATTCAGTTACAAGCCCCGTGAGGGCGCGGAGGATGAAATCTACCGCCGGATTGAGGACATTACGATTTCCATGCGTTCCAAGGATTATCTCAAAATGCCGCAGCTCATCTCGAATAGCTTGCGTGTCGCTATGGATGAGCATGAGCGGGAACTCTATGACCAGATGAAGCGGGACATGGTGGTTTCCCTTGGTCCTGCGGAGATTGATGCTGTCAGTGCGGCGGCACTTTCCGGGAAACTCCTCCAGATGGCAAACGGAGCCGTCTATACGGAGGGCGGAAAATCCGTCCACCTGCATGACCGCAAACTGGATGCACTCGAAGATCTTGTCGAGAGTGCGAACGGAAAGCCCGTACTCGTTGCGTACTGGTATCGACATGACCTTGAGCGAATCAAGGACAGATTGCCAGTTCGAGAGATTCGGTCGAGTGCAGATATTGCGGACTGGAATATGGGTAAAATCCCGATTGCCGTGATTCATCCCGCGAGTGCGGGACATGGACTCAATCTTCAGTTCGGCGGTTCGACGCTCATCTGGTTCGGTCTTACATGGAGTTTGGAACTCTACCAACAGACCAATGCGCGTCTCTATCGGCAGGGACAGACGGGCACTGTGGTTATCCACCACATCATTACGGCAGGGACGATGGATGAGAATGTTATGCAGACACTTGAACGAAAGGACAAGACCCAGACGGCTCTGATTGATGCCGTCAAAGCAAATCTGGAGGTGACAT
Source organism: Selenomonas dianae (assembly GCF_030644225.1). NCBI lineage: Bacteria > Bacillati > Bacillota > Negativicutes > Selenomonadales > Selenomonadaceae > Centipeda > Centipeda dianae. Next base: position 966,069 of record NZ_CP128650.1, read on the forward strand.
CCCATGATGAATTGTGAGGTTCTTGCCAATGCAATCATCGAACAGGCGGCAAAGGATTATCGCTGGGCGCGGACGGTTCTTCGCAAGGCGGCAGAGAATGTTGCGGCGACAGCGATGCGTTCTGAGACGGAGCGGTTCTTTCATTCCGCATGGTTTGGTCAGTTGACGAGTATAAACGGAGAGTGGCTTCTCCAACAGTTAGAGGGGGAATTTGTGTGACGGCAAAGGAATATCTCAGTCAGGCACGGAACATTGACAATGAAATCCAGAGTATGTTGGAGGAGGTCGCTGTTCTCCGCAGCATGGCAGAAAAGACTACTGCCGTCATTACGGGAATGCCGAGCAATGCAACGAGGAACACGTCCCAGCTTTCCGACACCATTGCAAAAATCATCGAGCGTGAAGAGAAGATCGACGCTGAGATTGATCGGCTTGTCGATCTGCGCTCCGAAATCTACGAAACGATACAGCAGGTGGAGGACAAAGAGGCACGGCGTGTCCTGTATCTCCGTTATATGGGTTACCGCTCGTGGGCAGAGATTGCGACGGAGATGAAACTTGGTCTTCGTCAAATCTACCGTCTGCATGGCGTTGGACTGAAAAATATTTCTCCGATGTCACTAAATGTCACTAAATGGCAGTCGATGTCGTCTTGATGTCACTACCTTGACAGTGATATGCTAGACTCAGCAAAAATAGGATATGGAATCAGCCTTCTCGGAGAAGCAATTCTCCGTGAGGGCTTTTTTGATGGAGAAACGTGATGCCGAGAAAACCAAAACGTCCCTGCCGCATGATGGGATGTCCGAACCTTACAGACCGAAAAAGCTGCTACTGTGAGGAGCACGAGAAAATGATGCAGCGGCACTATGACCACTTCACGCGCGGGTATGATCAGCACGCGAGATATGGCAGCGCATGGCGCAGGATTCGTGACCGTCACTTGGCAGGGCATCCACTCTGCGAGAAATGCAAAGAGCGGGGGAGATACGTTCGCGCAACGCTTGTGCATCACATCCGACCGATTTCGGAGGGCGGCACACATGATGAAGACAATTTGATGTCACTCTGCGTATCGTGTCATGAGCGGATTCATCAACGGAAAGTACCAAAATAAAAAGCTGACTTCAATGAATCGGCTAGAAGAGATCGCTATGCGAGCCCATGCGAGAAGCGGTCAGAATCAGTTTCCCTTTGTCGATGGCGTACACAAGTAACCAGTCCGGCATGATGTGGCATTCACGAAAACCAATGTAATCGCCAACCAGAGCATGATCCCGATACCTTTCGGGGAGTTGTTTTTCCGCGCAGAGCATTTGCAGGACATTATCCAGCTTTTGCATATCTGCTCCACGTTTACGCAGCTTCTTTAAATCCTTGCGGAACTGCGTGGTGGTGACGAGATCAAGCATGAGCGTCCTCCGCATCCAGATCATCCATCAGTGCGGACAGCGACGGATAACGCTTCGGCTCAATTTTGCCATCCATGATGTCGCGTGCTTCCTGCATGGCAAGAAGCGTTTCCCTGTTATAACGGGGCTGTTTCGGTTGGAAGGGAAAGCCGCCCTCCATGATGGATGCGTGCAGAAAGATGTTGATGGCGTCGGTCACGGAGATACCGAAACTAGAAAAAACGGTTTCAGCTTGCGCTTTGATTGTCGGCTCAATGCGCATATTAATTGTTGCAGTCTTGGACATGATGGATAACCTCCTTTTGATTATTGTAACGCGAAAGTGAAGCAAATGCAATACGTTCTTGCTCCCTAGGGGCGGTCAAATCTCTAAAACCGCGCCAATCCTTGACCGGGGAGGGGGCGAGAAGATGGCGCGTGACGGAACAAATCGTGGAGGACGGCGCATCCGCGCGGGAGATAAGCCCGAACCACTGGCAGATAGGATTGCGGGCGGGCGAACGGCGCACATCATGGAGTTCCCCATGACAGAACTGGACGGCACAGACCTTGTGGATGCCGCCGATCTCTACGGCGAGGAGATGCCAACGCCGAGCGAGTTCCTGTCGGCACGTCAGAGGAACGGCAAGCCGCTCGGTGCGGATGAGATTTTCCGCGAGACTTGGCTGTGGCTGAAAGAGCGCGGCTGTGAGCGTCTCGTGAATCCTCGTCTCATTGAAAGCTACGCGCAGGCATTTGCCCGCTTCATCCAGTGCGAGGAGGCAATGAGTCAATACGGGCTCATCGGCAAGCATCCAACCACAGGCGGTGCGATTGCAAGCCCCTTCGTCCAGATGGGGCAGGCGTTTCAGAAGCAGTCCAATCTGCTCTGGTATGAGATATTCGACATCGTAAAGCAGAACTGCACCACCACATTCGTCGGCTCTCCGCAGGAAGATCGGATGGAGCAGTTGCTGCGCTCGAGGAAGTAAGGGGGAAGTCATTTGAACAAAACAACATCGGAGATGAAGCTCGTTCCGATCAGCAAGCTCGTCCCGTATGCCAACAATGCACGGACGCATTCGACTGAGCAGATCAACAAGCTGCGCGGCAGTCTGCGTGAGTTTGGATTCGTCAGTCCCGTCATTATCGACAAGGACTACGGCATCCTCGCAGGACACGGGCGCGTTATGGCTGCGCGGGCAGAGAACATCGAGCAAGTTCCATGCGTATTCGTCGATCATCTGACGGAGGCGCAGAAGAAAGCGTACATCCTCGCGGACAACCGTTTCGCACTCGACGCAGGATGGGATGAAGATATGCTGCGCGTTGAGATGGAAGCCCTGCAAGGCATGGACTTCGACATCTCGCTCATGGGCTTCGACGAAGCGGAAATTGCAGACCTGCTCTCTCCGGATGACGGCGAAGCGCAGGAAGACGACTTCGACGTGGATGCGGAACTCGCAAAACCCAGCGTCGCCAAAACAGGGGATGTCTGGCATCTCGGCAAGCACCGTGTTATCTGCGGAGATTCCACTCTCCCGGAGACATACGAGCGGCTGCTCGGCAGTGAGAAAGTCAACCTTGTCTGTACGGACCCGCCGTATTTTGTGGCTCTGGAAAGTTCCTCCGGGAAGATCAAGAACGATGATCTGAATGACAAGGACGCCTACGAGTTCCTCAAATCTGCCTTTACCGCCTTCCACTCGGCAATGGCGACAGACGCCTCCATCTACGTTTTCTACGCAACGGCAAAAGCCCGCATCTTTCATGACGCTTATGAGGATGCGGGCTTTAAAGTTGGCGCAGGTCTGGTGTGGAAGAAAGATCGTCTCGTTCTTACACGGACGGATTGGAAGTACATTCACGAGCCGATCATCTGGGGATGGAGGAAGGATGGACGGCACAGATGGTATGGCGATCAGAAGCAGACCACCGTCTTTGCTTTCGACCGCATCAAAGACTCGAAGAAGGACGGCTGCGGACATCTATCCTCGAAGCCCGTGCCGCTCATCGCCTACCTTGTCAAACAGTGTACGCAGACGAACGGTATCGTTCTTGACGGCTTCCTCGGCTCGGCATCAACGCTCATCGCTTGCGACCAGTTGGGACGCATCTGCTACAGCGTGGAGCTTGAGCCGAAGTTTGTGGATGTGGCGGTCGAACGCTACATCCAGAGTAAGGATGGCAATACCGAAGATGTGTTTTTGGAACGTGATGGTGAGCGCATTCCGTATGCGGACGTTCCGAGAGTAGAGGAGGTATCACAATGAAAGTTTTTCTAAACGCAGGTCATGCCCAGATGGGAATCCAGACCCCGGCGCGTGCGGATATGGGTTGCGGGAATGTGATGTGGCGAAGAACGTCACTGATCTTCTTGCGGGCTACCTTACCGCCGCAGGTGTAGAAGTCGTTGGGAGTCTCCAATCCGACAGTCTGCATGAAGTTGTCTCAGCTTCCAACTCTGCGGATACCGATGTGTTTATCTCCATCCACTGCAACGCCTGTAACGGCAGCGCGAACGGGACGGAGGTCTGGCATTACTACGGCAGCGGCGAAGGGGAGAAGCTGGCACAGTGCATCCAGAATCAGATTGTGGATGCACTCGGAACTGTGGATCGTGGAATCAAATCTGCAAAGCATGGTGTCAACGGCTTGTATGTCCTGAGCAACACGGATGCGGTTGCCGCGCTCGTGGAACTTGCGTTTATTGACCATGCGAGTGACGCAGAGCTTCTGCGGTCGCAGCAGGATGAATTTGCCCGCGCCATTGCGCGTGGGGGAACGGACTATGAAGGAGCGTGTTGAAGATGAAACTGGAACACATTCAAAACGAACTGAAGAATCATGTGGGAGATTTCGTGCGGACGGAGGCAAAGGAAGCGACCGTCCTCTGGCTGCATGAGAAGGGGCTTCCTGCGGCGCGTGAAGTATCGGCGGCGTATACGGCGGCACTTCGTGAGAGCGCCGAGAAGGAGACGGGATGGTGCAGATTCCGCGACCGCATCTTCCTGCCGCTTGTCATTGACGGGGCGATCTGGATGACGGGCAAGATGCTTGAGCGTATGGCCGCTCCACATTCTGTGAAATGATGACACGCTGTGGTTTATCTCACTGAGGCTATGGGTGTATACAACACAATTTGCTTGCTAATTATCCCGGCTAGAGTGATGAATGTAATGACCAAAGTTCATAAAGGAGGTTTTCAAAATGAAGGTCAATTACAACATCCAGAAGGAAGAGCGCAAGGCGATGGTCGGGATCGTCGGCAAGGTGCTGGACATCAAGCCCGCCTACTGCGGCGCACCGAGCTTTTCCTACAAGGTCGGCGCATTCGAGATCACGAAGGACGGCATCCTTTGCTTCGACGATGACGCAGACGAAGCGACTGTTGCGCGTGTGCGCACGGCACTGCGTGAGGCGGGCTTCACGTCCGAGGACGGGGAGAATGAGGCTTCCTGTGGGGACACAGGGGAAGACAAGCCGATCCTGAAAGAATCGACGGTGGAAGAAGTTGCTCTGACTGAGGAAGCCGTCGCGGAATCCGGCGAGGACAGCCTTTCCATCAGTCTCCCGCGCAGCCTCTTTTCGGAAACTGCACTGAACAATCTCGACGCACTCCTTCTGAGCAAAGGGCGGCTCATTCGCCACGCCTTCGACATTCGGGAGGCAACCTACACGCTGACCGATGACCGCATCACCTTCGCATGGCTGCACGGCACGATCACCGACGAGACGGCAAAGGCATACGCTGAGTTCATCAGTAAACTCTGCCTGATGGCACGAGCGCAAAAGCGCGTTACGGCAAAGGAGAAGATTGTGGACAACGAGAAATACGCATTCCGCTGCTTCCTCCTGCGCCTCGGCATGATCGGGAGCGCCTACAAGCAGTCGCGTAAGATTCTCCTGCAGAACCTCATCGGCAGCAGCGCGTTCAAGAGCGGACATCGGAAGGAGGCTGAGGATCATGCGGTTTCCGAGTAAGGAACAGATCGCCGCACTTCGTAAGCGGTACCCGCACGGGGCAAAGGTGGAACTCCTCGGAATGGATGATCCGCAAGCCCCACCGATGGGAACGAGGGGCGAGGTTCTGGGCGTTGATGACGCGGGGCAGCTTCTTGTCCGATGGGAGACAGGATCGTCACTCAGCCTGATCCCAGGCGTGGATTCCTTCCGCATCGTGCAGAAAGGCGGCAGATCATGAACGAGAAGGTTTTCGCACAGATCATGGACATCCGCGATTCGGGGCGAGTGAATATGTTTGACGTTCCCGGTGTTCAGTGCATGGCATTTGAGATGGGATTCTACGAACTGGTCTGCTTCATCGAGGAAGACCGTGCGGCGTATGTGCGGTTTATACTCACGGGTGAAAAATAGCCTACGATCTCAGCGATTCCGCACAGCCTTTCGGGGCTGTGTTTCTCTCGAAAAATAAGTGTAGTTTATCCGAAATACGACTTGCTATATTCCTCGTTTAGAGCAAATATGTAAATGACAAAGGGGACAACCTACACACAGAAAGCGAGGAACACAAAATGAGAAACGCAGAAGCAAGATGGCCGCAGACCACCACGATGGAGCACCTCGATGAAATGCGGTTCGGGACGAGCGGCGCAATCCTTCGCTACGGCGAGCAGATCCTTGTGGTCGGGATGGAGTGTTGGGGCTTCCACGCAGCCGTCTACGAGATGGTCGAAACGCCGGAGGAGACGGGCTTCGCAGACATCGAATGCCGCCTGAACCTCGTCGAAGCCGCCACGGAGCTTTTCGAGGACGGCGGACACGCGATGGCTTGGTGCATGAAGCGCATCTAAGCTATGCCAAACAACAAAACAGCCCTTCGGGGCTGCTTCTCGTATTGCCGCTATTGAGCGGCTTTTTTGATGGGGGTGATTGCTTGCGGAAACTGACGGACTACACACCGACGAAGTTTATGGCAGAGGACGCACACTATGACAAAGCCGCTGCGGATTATGCCGTGGGATTTATTGAGTGTCTGTGCCATACAAAGGGAACGTGGGCAGGAAAGCCCTTCGAGCTGATCGACTGGCAGGAGCGCATTATCCGAGACCTTTTCGGAATATTGAAGCCGAACGGTTATCGGCAGTTCAATACGGCGTATGTGGAGATTCCCAAGAAACAGGGAAAACAGCTTGCACTCGATACGAAAATTCCTACCCCGAGTGGATTTACCATGATGGGCGATATTCGCGTCGGAGATACCGTTTTTGATGAAAACGGACAGCCCTGCCGTGTTGTCGCCAAGAGCGATGTGGACGATACGGAGCAAGCCTATCGGCTGACCTTCCGCGACGGTTCATCCATCGTGGCAGGGGAGCGGCATCTCTGGAATGTGGATTACATCATCGGAGAGCCACGATCCGTCCTTTGGACAACGGGTGAGATTTATCGCCGAACCGTGAAGCATCGGGCGCGGTATGCGGACAACGATAAAGAGGCACACCGTTCCATTATCCGTATCCCTGCGGCAAAGACGCTGCAGATCGAGGAAAGAAACCTGCCCGTTGCTCGCTCCTGTTTTCATTATCTGGCAGACATCGTGCCACTCAAAGAGCGCGTCCCCATGCAGTGCATTCAAGTGGACAGCAAAAGCCATTGTTATCTGGTAGGGGAATCCTTCGTCCCAACCCATAACAGTGAACTTGCCGCCGCCGTTGCACTCCTCCTTTGTTGCGGCGATGGAGAGGAACGCGCCGAGGTCTACGGCTGCGCCGCCGACCGTCAGCAAGCGAGCATCGTGTTCGAGGTCGCAGCAGATATGGTGCGGATGTGTCCCGCACTCAGCAAGCGGGTGAAGATCCTTGCCTCCCAGAAGCGGATGGTGTATCTGCCGACAAACAGCTTCTATCAGGTGCTTTCGGCAGAGGCGTATTCAAAGCACGGCTTCAACATTCACGGTGTTGTATTTGATGAGCTTCACACGCAGCCGAATCGCAAACTCTTTGACGTTATGACAAAAGGCTCGGGCGATGCGCGAATGCAGCCGCTTTACTTTCTCATCACTACGGCGGGGACAGATACACAGTCCATCTGCTACGAGACGCATCAGAAGGCAAAAGACATTCTGGAAGGGAGAAAGATTGATTCGACCTTCTATCCTGTCATCTACGGAGCGAAGGAAGATGAGGACTGGACAGACCCCGAGGTATGGAAACGGTCGAATCCGTCCCTCGGCATCACGGTCGGCATCGACAAGGTACAGGCGGCGTGCGATTCCGCACGGCAGAATCCCGCCGAGGAGAACAGCTTTCGTCAGCTTCGCCTGAATCAGTGGGTGAAGCAGTCCGTACGGTGGATGCCAATGGACAAGTGGGATGCGTGCTCCATGCCCGTGGATGCAGAAGAATTAGAGGGGCGCGTCTGCTATGGAGGACTTGATCTTTCCTCGACGATGGATATTACGGCATTCGTACTCGTATTCCCACCAATCGAGGAGGATGAGCCGTTTGCCGTGCTTCCGTACTTCTGGATTCCCGAGGAGAATATTGACCTGCGTGTACGGCGTGACCATGTGTCGTATGACGTGTGGGAGAGGCAGGGATTCCTTATGACCACCGAGGGAAATGTGGTGCATTACGGATTTATCGAGGCGTTCATCGAGCGGCTTGGTGAGAAGTACAACATCCGCGAGATTGCCTTTGACCGATGGGGCGCGGTTCAGATGGTGCAGAATCTCGAAGGGATGGGCTTTACCGTTGTTCCGTTCGGGCAGGGCTTCAAGGATATGAGTCCACCAACCAAGGAGTTGATGAAGCTGACTCTGGAAAAGAAAATAGCGCACGGCGGGCATCCCGTCATGCGCTGGATGGCAGACAACATCTTCATTCGCACCGACCCTGCGGGGAACATCAAGGCGGATAAGGAGAAGTCCACCGAGCGGATTGACGGCGTGATCGCGCTCATCATGGCGCTCGACCGTGCGATCCGTTGCGGGAATGATACGTCGGAATCGGTGTATGAAAATCGTGGTGTGTGGGTGTTCTAAGTAGTGAGATGATGTTTATGAACTTTTTCAGCAAATTTTCTCGATCACGGGACAAGCCTGCGAATCGTTTCGGATTATGAAAACATGAGAGACAGGCAACATATATTTTTCTAGATATCACGGCACTTATTCGAAATTTGTTCGAGAATATCTCTGCGATTTGAAAAAACTTCATTTTTACAGTGATCTACGATTTGTTGGTTAAAAGAATCTATTTTATCCGTGTCAGCGATTATAATATTTGTGTTTGAGTTTCCTTTAGAACATCCATGCTTATGGGCTATACATAGTTTCATTGCTACAAATGGTGATAAAGGATAGTAAAACTCAGATTTATCCTTTAAATCTCTACCTGTTAAGTTTATCAGCGGAGTATCAGATGTAACAAAAGGAGTGCTTGTTCGGTTTTCTATGCGTTCAATCCAAGTATGCCAATTACGTGATACGTTAAGTGCCATTTTCTCAGCAAAAAAAATTGTTACAAGGTTAGCATGAAAATTCGTGTTTTTATTTCCCATTTTATCTAGATTATCAGCTTTGAATTTCTCAAAACCTTTCTTCTGCGCCTCTATCCTTACAGGAGAACGTAAGTATTGCATAAAAAAGAACCTGTGAAATTCATGCTTGAGATCAATGTTATCCCCGTGTATCATAGCATTAAGGCATATATCCATTAAGTCATCATCACTCTTTTGGCCTTCTCCTGCAATAATTCTAAACTTTATTTCATCGAGCATTGTATTCATTGCAATTTGCATGACACTATCTTGATAAAAAGATACCTCATTCCTAACAATAGAGTCAAGAAACTTATTTTCATTATCAATATCTTCATAATTGCACATAATAGTTTCAACAAAATCGCGTTTAGAGTTGGCATCTGAGAAAATATTTGGATTTAGTGTCATTTTCACGGGCATGTCTTTTTCCATATGGTCGATGAATTGTGTAAGAAGTGATACATCTTCTTGGGTGAATCCCGTTATGTCATAGTAATACTTTTCGAACCCGACATTTGCTAGGAGTACTGGCTTATCTGGCAATTGCGGTTGTGTTCCTATAGGTTTTTTCCGATAGACGAATATTCTACCGTTACTGTCATTTTTTTGATCCCAGCGTTTTAAATATCCACGCCAAACATAATGTTGCGCTTTTGTTCCCACAGTAATCACCTCATTAAAAATAGGTTCTCTTTAATATAAAGAGATAAACATCTAAGGAGTATGATGCTATGAATCTATTTAGCAAAATCTTCCGTTCGCGGGACAAGCCCCAGAATCATCTTGGTGGCTTGTCCTTTTTGTTTGGGCAGACGGCAGCGGGTAAGGCGGTCAACGAGCGAACGGCAATGCAGACAACGGCGGTCTATGCCTGTGTCCGTATTCTTGCCGAATCAATCGCAGGGCTGCCGCTCCATGTCTACGCCTACCAAGGGCAAGGCAAAGAGCGCGTGCCGGAGCATCCGCTGTATTTCCTGCTTCACGATGCGCCGAATCCCGAGATGACCTCCTTTATATTTCGCGAAACAATGATGAGTCACCTTCTTTTGTGGGGGAATGCCTACGCACAAATTTTGCGCGATGGCAGGGGTAAGGTTCTCGGACTCTATCCGCTCCTCCCGGACAAGATGGAAGTCAGCCGTGACAGCCGCACGGGTGAGCTTTACTACACCTACACGAGAAGCACGGAGGAGAATCCGAACTTTGCGGACAAGGGACAGATTCGTTTGCGCCGTGAGGATGTGCTGCATATTCCGGGGCTTGGATTTGACGGACTTGTGGGATATTCACCTATCGCCATGGCGAAGAACGCCATCGGCATTGCTCTTGCGACGGAAGAATATGGCGCGGCGTTCTTCAAAAACGGTGCACGTCCGGGTGGTGTCTTGGAGCATCCCGGTGTCCTCAAAGACCCGTCGAAGCTCCGTGAGAGCTGGCACGCTGTCTACGGTGGTACGATGAACACGGGCAGGATCGCCGTCCTCGAGGAAGGTGTAAAGTATCAGCAGATTGCCATACCGCCCGAGGAGGCGCAGTTCCTTGAGACACGAAAGTTCCAGATCGACGAGATTGCACGGCTCTACCGTGTGCCGCCGCATATGGTCGGGGATTTGGAGAAATCCTCGTTTTCGAACATCGAGCAACAGTCCTTGGAGTTCGTCAAATACACTTTGAATCCATGGGTAATGCGATGGGAGCAGTCGCTGCAGAAAGCATTTCTGACAGAGAAGGAGCGGAAGGCTTATTTCATCCGCTTCAACGTGGACGGGCTGCTGCGCGGGGATTACAAGAGCCGTATGGAGGGATATGCCATTGGTCGGCAGAACGGATGGCTGTCGGCGAACGACATCCGAAGTCTTGAGGACATGAATCCGATTGAATCTACCGAGGGTGGTGATTTGTACCTCATCAACGGGAATATGACAAAACTGAGGGACGCAGGGCTGTTTGCCGGAAGGCAGAAGGGAGTAAGTGATGAAACGTAAATTTTGGAACTGGGTACGGAACGAGGGAGAGAAGCGTGTCTTGCTTCTGGACGGTGAGATTTCGGATGAGACGTGGTGGGGCGATGAAGTCACACCTGCAATCTTTCGCTCTGAACTGAATGCCGCCGAGGGAGATGTTGACCTCTGGATCAACTCACCAGGCGGTGACTGCTATGCGGCGGCACAGATCTACAATATGCTCATGGAGTATAAGGGAAACGTCAATGTCAAAATTGACGGGATTGCGGCTTCTGCTGCATCCGTTGTCGCTATGGCAGGATCAACGGTTGAGATGTCACCCGTGGCCACCATTATGATCCATAATCCGATGACTGTTTCCATCGGAGATACGCACGAGATGGAGCGGACGATCACGTTCCTCTCCGAAATCAAGGAGAGTATCATCAACGCCTACGAGATCAAGACGGGGCTGTCCCGTGCGAAGATTTCACGGCTGATGGATGCCGAGACATGGATGAACGCAAAGAAGGCGGTGGAGCTTGGATTTGCGGATTCCGTTCTCTATGCAGACGTTCAGCGTCCTGTGACCGATGCGGCAGACGGGCTGATCTTCTCCCGTGCCGCCGTCACGAACTCCCTGCTCTCGAAATTCGGGCAGGGAACACACAATGTCGATGCAGAGCCGCTCAAAAGACGGCTCTTTTCTATTTCACACTAACGGAGGGAAAAAGATCATGGATAAGATCATGGCAATGCGCGAGAAGCGTGCAGAAATGTGGGAACAGGCAAAGCAGTTTCTGGATTCTCACGAAAAGGACGGGCATCTCACAGCCGAAGATGCCAAAGCGTACGAGCAGATGGAGAATGAGGTGCTTGCACTCGGCAAGGATATCGAGCGCATGGAGCGTCAGGCGATTCTCGACGCGCAGCTCGCAAAGCCCGTGACGGCAGCGATTACCAATATGCCGGGGGCTGCGCTCAATGCAGAAAAGACAGGACGTGCAAGTGAAGGCTATCGCTCGGCAATGCTCAAGGCACTCCGCACGAATTTCCGTCAGGTGGAGAACGTCCTGCAGGAAGGCGTGGATGCAAACGGCGGCTACCTCGTTCCCGAGGAATACGATCAGCGTCTGATCGACGTGCTCAGCGAAGAGAATGTCCTGCGTCCGCTTGCGACGGTAATCACCACGAGCGGGGAGCACAAGATCAACATTGCCGCCACAAAGCCTGCGGCATCGTGGATTGAGGAGGGGGCGCAGCTCACCTTTGGCGAGGCGACGTTTGACCAGATCGTCCTCGACGCGCACAAGCTGCACGTCGCGGTCAAAGTCACGGAGGAACTTCTCTATGACAATGCCTTCAACCTTGAGAATTACCTTATCGAGCAGTTCGGTAAGGCACTCGGCAACGCAGAGGAGGACGCATTCCTGAGCGGCGACGGAACGCACAAGCCGAAGGGGCTTCTCATCTCGGCAAAGACATCCGTCACCACGGCGGCGGCAGACCTCAAGGCGGATGAACTCGTAACGCTCGTTTACAGCCTCAAACGTCCCTACCGCAAGAATGCAGCGTTCATCGTCAACGACCAGACACTTGCAAGCATCCGCAAACTCAAGGATGCCAACGGCGCGTATTTCTGGCAGCCGTCGTATCAGATGGGTGAGCCTGACCGTCTGCTCGGCTATCCCGTGTACTCCTCGGCATATATGCCCGCTGTCGCGGCGGGCAAGACCGTCATTGCGTTCGGCGACTACTCCTACTACAACATCGGAGATCGTGGTACCCGCGCCCTACAGGAACTCAAGGAGCTGTTCGCGGACAACGGCATGGTCGGCTATGTCATGAAGGAGCGGGTAGACGGAAAGCTCGTTCTTGAGGAAGCCGTGCAGACACTCAAGATGAAGGGCTGATGAAATCTGCGGCAGAGAGGGGAGGTGGTTTTATGCTTGTGCCGCTTGCAGCAGTGAGGCAATATCTGCGGATTGACGGGGATGAGGAGGATGATCTCCTCACGCACTTTACGGAGACAGCAGAACAGATTTGCACTGCATTACTGCGTGTCAAGGATCTTTCGGAGGTTGAAGACCAAGCAATCGTGCGTGTCGCAATACTCTACGCCGTGTCCTATCTCTATGAACACCGGGAAGAAGCGGATCATCGAGGGCTTGCGCTGACACTGCGGTCGCTTCTCTTCGGTGTGCGGAAGGAGGGCTTTTAGATGGACGCGTCCATGAGCGAACTGCGTCATCGCATTTCTGTCCTGCGTCCCGTGACGGATACGGACGATGAGGGAAATATCCTCTCATCATCTGTGCAGGAAGTCGGTAAAGCGTGGGCGCTCGTTTTGCCCTTTGCCGCAAAAATCTCCGACGGGTACGCCGAAAAGGTACAGGAGGTAGATTACCGCATTGTCATCCGCTACCGCACAGATGTCCGAGTGACGGATCGTATCCGTTGGGGTGACAAAACGCTCACACTGATTGCGCCGCCGTACCCGCTTGGCGGAAAGAAACGGTGGCTTGTTCTGGAATGCAGGGAGTTGGTGGAAGATGGCTAGATACCGAGGTTTTGTCTCTGCCGAGAAGATCTTCTCGGAGCTTGGTGCAGAGGCGACGGCTGCGGCAAAGGAAGCACTCGCACATGGTGCGGACGATGTGGTCGCAGAGGCAAAGAACCGCTGTCCCGTCTATACGGGAACAGATAAGCGTGTGGTCAAAGGTGCGCTTCGCGACTCTATCCATAAGCGTCTGCGCCGAAAGGACGGCTCTGTTTGGCGCATCGCGGCAGATGCAGAGTCACAGGATGGCGTATTCTATGGCGTACTCGTTGAGTTCAGCCCGAGGATCAACCGCCCGTTTCTCTATCCCGCGCTCGATGCCAAGAAAGACGGCATTCGTTCTGCCATCGTCGATGCCGTGCGGACTGCAATTCGGAGGAGGGGGAAATGAGTGCTGCCAAGATCGTGTATCAGGCACTTGTGCGCTCAAAGGAGCTGACGCAGCTTCTCGCTCACGGGAAGAAGGGCATCTACCACGGGCGCAGCCCTGACGCGGGAACATATCCTATCATCGTCTATTCCGTCATTTCGGATGTTCCCGCACTATCGGCAGACGGCACGGAACTGGAACGCCGAATCACGGTGCGTATCCATATTCTGACGAAGGATGGACGGTTTCGAGAGATTCATAAAGCCGTAAAAAGTGCGCTCCTGCCGCTCGGCTTTGTCCGTGCACAGACGCAGGAGTTTGTCGAGAAAGATATATTCGTTGAAATCACAGATTACAGAACAGCAATGGAGGGAGAATAAAATGCCAAGTCCAACACCGGCAGCAAAGCCCGCAGGGAATCTTACGAGCGGGCAGTTCATCAACATCCAGAAACTTCATATCGCCAAGATGCTCACCGATGTGGCAGGAGGGGTAGCAACCTACGAGACTCCGATTCCGCTTGGGAAGCTGCTCCGCAAGGTGGACATCAAGCCGCAGACGAATCAGGCGGAGCTTTTCGCCGACGGACAGTCCGTGGATACGGCATCCAATACCGCATCCTACGATCTGACCTTTGATACTGCTGCTTTGCCGCTTGAGTATGTCGCGTATCTTTTGGGACACAGTATAGAGAACGGCGTGATGAAGGCGGGCAAGGACGATGTCGCACCGTATTTCGCCGTCCTCTTCCAGTCGGACAAGCGCAATGGGAAGAAGAGGTTCACCAAGTTCTACAAAGTCCAATTCACGGAACCCTCGGAATCCGGCAACTCGAAGCAGGAGAGCATTCAGTTCGACACGCCGACGCTTACGGCAAAGGCAATCTACCGTCTCTCGGACGGGCTGTCCTACGCCAAGGCAGATGAGGAGGCGGCGGGCTTTGCCGCAGAGACAGGCTCGAAGTGGTACGAGCAGGTCTGAGGGAGGACATGATGGAAACACCAACGTTGCATATTGCGGGCAGGGAGATCACGCCGCATCCTCCGAAGATGAAGGTGTGGCGCGAGTTCCTTGCCTTTTTTGATGCCGACAAAGAAGGTCTGAGCCTTGAAGATTTTCTGGACGCGCACGTTCGTCTGATCGTTCTCGGATTCGGACGGGAGGAAGTGACGCGGGAATCTGTGGAAGAGAATGTCGATGTTGCGGACATCGTACCGTTGACGCGCTCCCTTTTCCGTTGGATTCAGTCGCTGACCTTCTCCAAACTGGTGAACCTCCCAAACGGGGAGACGGAGAAAGAGGCGTAGTTCTTTCTCCGTACCAGAACTTACTGCGCTACTACGAGCGACTGCAGTCCGCTTATGGGTGGACAATGCAGGAAATCGACGGACACGAGATTGGGTTTCTGCTCGATCAGCTTGTTGTGACCGCTTTTTGTGAGCAGCAGCAATCCGAGCGATTTATTGATGACGTGATGTAGGGAGGGAGATAGAGTGGCAAAGCGCGGACAGAAGATTGATGAACTCTATCTCGACATCGGTCTCAACATCGCACAGCTGCAGCTGGATTTCGACACGGCAGGAAAGACCGTCTCGGATTCCATCGCACGGCTCAACAGCAAGGCAAACAATTATCCCGCCGGACTTATTTGATTTCGTCCAGTCGGAGATAAAACGTAGAGAGCAGAATGGCAAGCACAGCGGTGTGAGCATCTTCGCGAACAAAATCAAATGCGGATGCTGCGGAGGTTGGTACGGGGCGAAGGTATGGCACTCCACGGACAAGTACCGCAGAGTCATCTACCGCTGCAACAAGAAATATGCCCACAAGGGCAAGCCGTGCAGCACACGGCATCTGACAGAGGATGAGATCAAGCAAATTTTCGTCAAGGCTCTGAATTCCTTGGTGGAAGTCAAAGAGAACGTGATTGCAGAACTGCGATCTCTGATTGACGGCGTTTGCCAAACGGGAGAGTTGGTGGAGGAACATAATAGAGTAGAGCAGGAACTCGGCGTTTTGGCAGAACGTCTTGAAACGCTGATTCGTGAGAATGCGCGGGTGGCACAGGATCAGGCGGTGTATCTGAAACAGGAAAACGAGATTCGCGCACGCTATCTGGACAAGCAGGGGGCTTTGGAGAAGTTGGACGAGCAACTTGCCGAGAGGGAGAGCAAGAGAAATATCTTGGAGGGCATGATTCATACGCTATGTGGCATCAACGGGGAGCAGATTGAGTTCGATGAGGCGTTATGGGGCGGGCTACTCGATCACATTGTAGTGAAGGAGGACGGTACGTTGGTTGTTGTTTTTAAGGGTGGGATTGAGATTGCAATTGGAGAATAATGTATAAGTTTTATCCCAATCTCCATAGTGAAACTGCATAACAATATGAGTGGGAATATCCATACCAGACAGATGTGACAAACTTCATTTTATCAGTGATTCCTTAAGTAGTACCATATTTTTTCAAAAAAACTATTGACATCGTGTGCCTTTTGCATTATATTAAACACATCAAATGTATGATACATATAAAACAAAAAGGAGACGATGTATTATGAAACAGACGAAGAAAGCTGCAGAGATGACCGCGAAGGAACTGGCACGCTACATTGACCAGTCTGTCCTGAAGCCGGAGTTCACGCAGGAGGAGATCAAGAAGTACACGCAGGAGGGAATCGACTTCGGCTGTGCGACGATCTGCATCAACCCCGCATCGCTCGAACTCGTTTCGAAGATGGTCGAGGGTACGGACACCGGCATCTGCGTCGTCTGCGACTTCCCCTTCGGGCTCTCCACGACGGAGTCCAAGGCGAAGCAGGCGGAGGAGTACTGCAGCAAGTACAAGATTATGGATCTCGACATTGTTGCGAACTACGGTCAGCTTCGCAGCGGCAACCTCGACTACGTGACGGCGGACATCAAGGCGGTCGTCGATGTCTGCCACAAGTACGGCACCGAGGTCAAGGTCATCATCGAGACCGACTCGCTCACAAAGCAGCAGATTATCGACGGTACGAAGTGCGCCGTCGCGGCGGGCGCGGACTACATCAAGTCCTCCACGGGCTTCTACACGGGCGGTGAGTGCGTCGGTGCAACACCCGAGGTCGTTCAGATCATGATGGACGCGGGTGAGGGGAAGATCAAGGTCAAGGGCTCGGGCTGCATCCGCACGCAGGAGCACTTCTTCAAGCTCATCGACATGGGCATCGATCGTATGGGCGTCGGCTATCGCTCCACGCCGGACGTTCTGAAAAAGTAAGTACATAGGAAGCACTGATAAATTCAGTACTGCCATCTTGGCACATCTTTTTCGCCCTGCCATCGTCGACAAATCCTCCACATAGCCCTTGCTATGCATCCGGTTTGTCTCCTTGACAGGACAAAAAATCTGCACCAATCTGACAGACTTCATTTTATCAGCGATTCCATAACGAATTGAGGGGAGGAGAATGTGGCTCATGCTGCGTCTCCTCTCTTTTTATGCAAAGGGGGAAAAGGAATTGGATTCGATGGATACAAAATGCGTGAATGCGCTTCGTGTGCTTGCGGCGGATGCCGTACAAAAGGCAAACTCCGGGCATCCCGGGCTGCCGCTCGGGTGTGCGCCGATGGCATACGAACTTTGGGCGCACCACATGAAGCACAATGCAAAAAATCCGCAGTGGGCGAACCGCGATCGCTTCATCCTCTCGGGCGGGCATGGCTCTTCCATGCTCTATGCGCTGCTCCACCTCTTCGGTTACGGGTTGACCATGGACGATCTGAAATCGTTCCGACAGGACGGCTCGCTGACGTCGGGGCATCCCGAGTATGGGCATACGGTCGGTGTCGAGGCGACGACGGGGCCCTTGGGCGCGGGTATGGCGATGGCGGTCGGCATGGCGATGGCGGAGGCGCATCTTGCAGCAATCTTGAATCAGCCGAACTACAACATTGTCGATCATTATACCTTTGTCCTCGGCGGCGACGGCTGCCTGATGGAGGGCATCTCCTCCGAGGCGTTTTCGCTTGCAGGCACGCTTGGGCTATCGAAGCTCATTGTGCTCTATGACAGCAACCGCATTTCCATCGAGGGGAGCACAGACATCGCCTTTACGGAGAATGTCGCGGAGCGCATGGCGGCGTTCGGTTTCCAGACACTCGACGTGCCTGACGGCAACGACCTCGCTGCCATTGGTAGGGCGATTGAGGCGGCAAAGGCGGACAAGATGCGTCCGTCCTTCATTACGATTCATACGGAGATCGGCTACGGCTGCCCCGCGAAGCAGGGCAAGGCAAGTGCACATGGAGAGCCGCTCGGCGTGGAGAACGTCAAGGCACTCAAGGAACGGCTCGGATGGCAGAAGCTCGAGGAGAGTTTCTATGTCCCCGATGAAATCTATCGTCATTATGAGGAGGCTGCGCGCGCGGCAGCAGCGGACGAGGCTGCATGGAACGAACTATTTGACGCATATAGCACTGCGTTTCCCGAGGCGCGGCGGCACTGGGACAGCTATCGCGCGCCCGTGGACGCGGCGGCACTTATGGAAAATGCGGACTTTTGGGCACATGGAGAGGAGCCGCAGGCAACGCGTGCCATCTCGGGGACGATGCTCAACCGCCTGAAGGACATCCTGCCGCAGCTTTTCGGCGGCAGTGCCGATCTCGCCCCGTCGAACAAGACGGAGATGAAGGGCTTGGGGGACTTCAGCAAGAAAAACTATGCAGGGCGCAACGTTCATTTTGGCGTGCGCGAGCTTGCGATGGCGGCGATTGCAAACGGCATTACGCTCCACGGAGGGCTGCGTTCCTACATCGGCACGTTCTTCGTGTTCAGCGACTACATCAAGCCGATGGCGCGCCTTGCCTCGCTTATGCGGATTCCCGTGACCTATGTGCTCACGCATGACAGTATCGGCGTCGGCGAGGACGGCCCGACCCATGAGCCAATCGAACAGCTGGCGATGCTGCGCGCGCAGCCGAACATCAACGTCTTCCGTCCGGCGGATGCGATAGAGACTGCCGCAGGATGGTATCTTGCCGTGACGAGCACCGAGACACCGACCGCACTCGTGCTCACGCGCCAGAATTTGCCGCAGCTCAGGGGCTCAAGCAAGGAAGCACTGCGAGGAGGTTATGTTGTCTCCGAGGCAGCGGGGGAAATGCAGGGCATCCTGATCGCCTCCGGCTCGGAGGTCAGCCTCGCCGTCGCGGCGCAGGAAGCACTTGCCGCCGAGGGCGTGCATGTGCGCGTCGTCTCCATGCCCTGCATGGAGCTCTTTTCGGCACAGAATGAAGACTATCGCGAGCGTGTTCTGCCGCGTGCCGTGCGGGCGCGTGTCGCCGTAGAGGCAGCATCGGGCCTCGGCTGGGGCAGATATGTCGGACTTGACGGTGCTGCGGTCACGATGGAGGGCTTCGGTGCCTCTGCACCCGCCGATGTGCTTTTCAGGAAATACGGATTCACGGTGGAGAATGTTGCACGCGTCATGAAGGACGTTATTGCGAAGAACTATCGAGCGAACTGTGGACATCTGTAAAAGAAAGGAGTATCTGGGATGTTTGGAATTATTGTAGGAACTCATGGAATCTTTGCCGAAGAGATTCTGAAATCTTGTGAGATGATCTGCGGTGAACAGAAGAACGTACAATCTGTGACGCTTGTGCCGGGTGAGGGACTGGACGATGTGGTAAAAAAATACGAGGCGGCTATTGCAGAGCTTGATTGTACGGATGGTTTGCTCTTCCTCAACGATCTCTTCGGTGGTAGTCCCTATAACGCCGCATGTCGTCTTGTAGCGGAGAACGAGGCGTACGGCATCGTCACAGGGGTCAATCTGCCCATGCTCATCGAGATGGTCAGTACCCAGTGCGTTAGCGGGAAATATGACATTCTCGCACTTATGGAGCAGGCTTGCGAGGCGGGCAAAAACGGAATTCAAGGCTTCCACGTCTCGAAAATGGAAGTGGATAAGGACGACGATCTCTGAGAATACTCCATAGGCAGAGAAAATGCTGTTATATCCTTAGGCAGGAAAGCGCAGGAAATCGATTTCCTGCGCTTTTGCTATGTAATGATATTTTTGTATTATATTCAGACTTGAATGAGCCAAGAAAATCCTTGATTTATATGGGGATTACAATGTGATATTACGTTGGATGTTATCTGGAATATTCGCCTTGCCCGGCACGGTGCGGTAGAGCTCCATCTGAAACTCGCACATATCCGCGCGCGTGATGGAGTGTGTGTACTCGTAGACAAAGCCTGTGTCGAGGTGGGAGATGCGAGTGATCTTGTAGCCTGCATCGCGCGCACGGCAGCGCAGCAGCTTCGCTTCGTCCTCGCGCAGAAGGACGGCGGCAATCGTTTCCGTTGCGTGATAGAGGTTCAGCGCATAGTTCTGACTGAGCACCTGATAGAGGGAGGTCATTGTGAAGTCGTGCTGCTCGATGCCGGGACAGAGATAGTAGGGGATTGTCGTGCGCTCGATGAGGACGGGCTTGCCGTCTGCACAGCGCAAACGATCGAGCTGAAAGATCTCGGGATTCGAGGAGGGCAGCTGCAATATTTCCACAAGCCGTGCGTCCGCCGCCGTAATCTCCTGATTCAGAATGAGGGAGGAGGGAACGGCATGCAGTTCGCGCATATTCGCACTGAAATTATAGAGGTTGTTGATCGGACGCTTCATTTTCGGCTCCGCAATGAATGAGCCCTTGCGCCGATAGCGGATGATCAGCCCCTCGTCCACAAGCAGCTCCATCGCCTGCCGCACCGTTGTTCGACTGATGCCGAGCAGATCGCACAGATCGTTCTCGGGGATCATCTTGTCCCCTGGTTTGAAAATGTTTGTGCGCACCTTGAGCCGGATGAAGTTCGCCAGCTGCTCGTAGATCGGAATGCTCGACGAGAGCTGCATATTGATCGCGCTCGTGAAATCCTCTTTTTCCATTGCCTACCGTCCTTCTGCATATTTGTATAATACAACTATATCTATTCATCGAAAAACTGCAAGGGAAATTTTATTGTGAAAAATAAAAAAATAGATTGACAAGAGAAATAGAAAATAATATATTAAACAAAGCAAATGTATGATACATATAAAACATAATAAGGAGGTGAAAAGGAAGTAAGGTAACATGTGCTGATATTTGTGTCATCAGGCAAATGAAAGGAGACAAACAACGTGGAAATTGCATTTTGCCGTATTGACGATCGGCTCATTCATGGGCAGATCGCAACTGTATGGTCGAAGGTCACAGGCTGCAACCGCATTATGTGCTGCAGCGACGAGGTCGCCAAGGATGAGATGCGCAAAAAGCTCCTGCTGCAGGTCGTACCTCCGGGGCTGAAGGGGTATGTCGTGCCTGTGGACAAGGCGATCGAGGCGTACAAGAACCCAAAGTATGACAGCTTCAAGACTCTTTTCCTGTTCACAAATCCGACGGATGTCGTGCGCGCGATAAAGGGCGGTATTCCGTTCACGTCCGTGAACCTCGGAGGAAAGTGCTATCAGGAGGGCGACACAATGATCTCCAGTGCGGTCTCCGTGAGTCCGCAGGATGTCAAGGCGCTGCTCGAGCTTGTGGAGATGGGCGTGGAGGTCGAGATTCGCAAGCTCGCAAGCGATACGAAGGGGGATCTCATGACGGCACTGCGCGCCAAGGGACTTGTCTGATTGTTTGTGTTGAACGTAATTTTAGAAAGGAAGCGTGATTCAGCATTATGTTATCCACTATGGAATTTACACTGCTCCTTCTCGTAGCGGCAATCGCCGGCATGGGGAGTGTGCTCGACGAGGCGCAGTTCCATCGTCCTCTCGTCGCCTGCACATTAGTCGGACTTGTGCTCGGCGATGTCACAACCGGAATTATACTTGGCGGTACGCTTGAAATGATCGCACTCGGTTGGATGAACGTCGGGGCGGCGATGGCACCGGATTCGGCACTTGCCTCGGTGGTCGCGACCATCCTCGTCATCCTCGGGCATCAGAGCATCGGTGCGGGCATCGCGCTTGCCGTTCCGCTCGCTGCGGCAGGGCAGGTGCTTACGATCTTCGTCCGCACGATCACGGTCTTTTTCCAACATCTTGCGGACAAATACGCAGCGGAGGGCAGCACCTTCGGCATTGAGATGTGCCACATCGGCGGACTTCTCCTGCAGGCACTCCGCGTTGCCGTACCCGCAGGTCTTGTCGCAATTATCGCGGGGACGGATACGGTCAGCGCGATGCTGAACTCCATTCCCGAGGTTGTCACACGTGGACTCCAGGTCTCGGGTGGTTTCATTGTCGTCGTCGGATACGCCATGGTCATCAACATGATGGATGCGAAGTCCCTCATGCCATACTTCTTCCTCGGTTTCCTACTCGCCGTCTTCACGCCGATGAACCTCGTCGCATTCGGTGCGATTGGTCTCATCTGCGCCTACTTCCACATCCGCAGCCTCGAGGTCGAGCTGAGTGTGGCGGGCGCGGGCAGAACGAGCAGCAAAGCAGTGGATGACATCGATGATTCGGATCTCATGTGAGGAGGGAATGCCATGGAAAAGCAACTGACCAAGAGAGAGCTCGTCTGGATCTTTATCCGCTCCAATTTCCTGCTCGCGTCCTATAATTTCGAGCGTATGCAGGCGATGGGATTCTGCGTTTCGCTGATCCCCGCGCTCAAGAAGCTCTATCAGGGCGATGAACTCAAGGCGGCACTGAAACGTCACCTCGAGTTCTTCAATACACAGCCGTTTCTTGCCGCCTCCATCATGGGCATCATTGCGGCGATGGAGGAAAAGCGTGCGAACGGTGCGGCGATCAGTCCGCAGACGCTCTCGGGTGTCAAGGTCGGTCTTATTGGCCCCTTGGCGGGCGTTGGGGACCCGATCTTCTGGGGGACGCTGCGTCCCGTTCTCGCCGCCCTTGGTGCAGGAATTGCACTGACGGGCAGCATCATCGGACCGATCCTCTTCTTCGTCGCGTTCAATGTGCTGCGTCTCTTGACGCACTGGTACGGCGTCATGTATGGCTACGCGAAGGGGACGGAGCTCGTGGAAGAGGTCGGCGGGAACAAGATGCGCTACCTCACGGAGGGTTCATCCGTCCTCGGACTCCTCGTCATGGGGGCACTTGTCGCAAAGTGGACGAGCGTCAATATGCCGCTTGTTCTCTCGGAGTACACGAACAGTCAGGGCGAACTTGTCGTTACGACAGTGCAGACAATTCTCGACAGCCTCATGCCGAGCATGGTTCCGCTCCTCATGACGTTCGCCTGCATGTATCTGCTCAAGAAGAGCGTGAATCCGCTGCTCATCATTGTCGGACTCTTCGCGATCGGCATTATCGGCTATGCAATTGGGCTGCTGGCATAATGTATTGGACGAAGCTGTTGCATGGCGATGTGACAGCTTCTTTTCGTAAACGAACACAAAGGAGAATTACCATGCTGACAAAGGATGCAATCATGAAGCTTGCGAATGGCAGCGACGTGCGCGGTGTTGCCGTCGAGGGTGTTGCGGACGAGCCGGTAACGCTTACTGTCGAAGCTGTAAACCGCATCGCGGGTGCGTTTGTGGAGTTTCTTGCGCGGCGCAGCGGCAAGAAGCCCGGCGAGTTGAAGATCACAATCGGGCATGATGCACGCATCTCAGCCCCCATGCTGATGGAGGCAGCAGTGAAAGGGCTGCGGGCAAAGGGCGCGGCAGTGCTCGACTGTGGGCTTGCCTCGACACCGGCAATGTTTATGTCCATCATCTTTCCGGAGACCGCTGCCGACGGTGCCGTTATGCTGACGGCGAGTCATCTGCCCTACAATCGGAACGGTATGAAGTTCTTTACGGCGAGTGGTGGATTGGAACACGAGGACATCCATGCGATTCTTGAGATGGCAGCGACGATTGAGGAGGGCACAGCAGACATCACGGGGGTTGTGGAATATGACCTGATCGCGCGCTATGCCCTACATCTACGCGGACTGATCTGCACGAAACTCAGTTTCCCGCGTGGAGGAAAGCCTCTGCGTGGAATGCACGTCGTTGTGGATGCGGGCAACGGGGATGGTGGATTCTTTGTCAATCGCATATTGAAACCACTGGGGGCAAATACGGAAGGCAGTCAGTTCCTCGAACCCGACGGGATGTTCCCAAACCATATGCCGAATCCGGAGGACAAGACGGCAATGGAGTCCCTACGAAATGCCGTTCTTGCGAGCAAGGCAGATCTCGGACTTATCTTTGATACGGATGTCGACCGCATGGGTGCCGTCCTCGCCAATGGGGAGGAAATCAGCCGCAACAGCCTGATTGCGATGATGGCATCGATTCTTGCGGAGGAGTATCCTGGCAGTACGATTGTGACGGATTCCGTCACGTCGGACGAGCTGAGCGTGTTCTTGGAGCAGAAACTGGGGCTGAAGCACCACCGCTATATGCGTGGCTATAAGAACGTCATCAACGAGTGCATCCGCCTGAACAGAGAGGGCATCAGTTCACCGCTCGCGATCGAGACTTCGGGGCACGGCGCGCTGCGCGAGAACTACTATCTCGACGACGGGGCGTACCTCGCCGTCCGCCTGCTGATCGCCGCAGCACTGGGGCGAAAGGAGGGACATCCCCTCGCATCGCGCATTGCGCGCCTCGGGCAGCCTGCAGAGAGCCGCGAATACCGTTTGCGCATCGTCGGGCAGGAGGCGTACCGCGTCTACGGGGACAAGGTGCTTTCCGCATTCGGTGAGCGCGCGCGGGCGGCGGGTATCTCCATCGCAGAGCCGTCCTATGAGGGCGTCCGTCTCGTCTTCGCCGAGGGATGGGCACTCCTGCGCATGTCGCTCCACGATCCGAACATGCCGCTCAACATAGAAAGTCGCTCGGAGGGAGGCTGCGCAGTGATTGCCGCTCGCGTGAAATCCCTGCTGGATGGTTTTGATTCGCTCGATCTCAGATCCTTAGAGACATGAGTGTATTTCACTATTGACAGAAGTTCCTTATTAGTGTAAATTATACATAACAAATGTATGATACATATAAAATAAATGGAGGTAATAGATGAAGCTGGAGGATGCCATCAATACGATCAGTTGTTTTCTGGCACTGCGACAGATCGAGGAACTGACGCCTGAGAGCTTGGAGGTACATTGTGGAGCAGGACAAGCCGATGTTTTGCTTGCGTTTGGCAACGATTTGCCGGAGGTGGCGGAGGCTGCGTGCAGAGCCTATCTCTCCGGCATATGCAAAAAGATCTTGTTTGCTGGAGGAGTCGGGCATTCCACGCAGATCTTAAAGGACAAGATGAAGGCAATGCCGGAATACCGCGCCTGTGATCTGTCTGGTGCAGAGGCGGATATCTATGCAGAAATTGCGCGTAAGAAGTTTGATATTCCGGAGCAGGATATCCTCGTGGAGAACGCCTCTCGCAACTGCTCGGAGAATGGGCGGAATGCACTCCGTATACTGAGGGAGTATGGCATTCCTCATCAGGTGATGATTCTCCTGCAGGATCCGACGATGCAGTATCGCAGCTATGTATCTATGGCAGATCTTGTCACGAAAGGGGATATACTGATCAGCTATGCCCCGTTTGTGCCGCAGATGAATGCGGAGTTGGAATTTACCGAACAGATCAAGGGACTTTGGCCGCGCGAGCGCTTTTACTCCCTGTTGATGGGGGAGATTCGCCGTCTCCGTGATGATGAGAACGGGTATGGACCGAAGGGCTGCGGATTTATTCCACATGTTGACATCCCTGTCGATGTGGCGGCGGCAGATGAAGTGCTGCACAATGAGTTAGAGTGTTATGCTGCGCGTTGAATGGAGGGCTGACCATGAAGTTTTTGGAATTTGTCCCGCAGACGGACGACATCGACATGGAGCGCATCGAGCGCTTTCACAACTATATGCAGGAGCGCCGCGCGAGCATCTGTAGCGAGCGCGCCGTGCTCTATACGGAGTCGTTCCGTGAGACCGAGGGCGAGGATTATACGATCCGCAAGGCGAAGGCGTTCGCGCATACCCTGCGCCACATGACAATCTACATCGAGGAGGACAGCCTGATCTTCGGCAATCAGGCAAGCCGCAACTTTGCCGCACCGATTTTCCCCGAGTTTTCTATTGACTGGGTGGTGAAGGAACTCGACGAGTTCGACAAGCGTTCGGGCGACGTGTTCTACATCACAGAGGAGGTCAAGGAGGATATCCGCCGCATCGCGCCGTACTGGCACGGGCACACGCACGAGGACGAGGTACAGCGGACGACAACGGAGAGCGTCCGCATGGCGGAAAAGCAGAAGGTCATCCATCGTGGCGGCATCTCCATGTCGGGCGACGGGCACATTGTCCCGAAGCACGAGCTGATTCTCGAAAAGGGCTTCCGCGCCATCAGCGAGGAGGCAAAGGAAAAGTTAAAAGGGGCGGGGCTTACCGAGGAGAACCGCGTCTTCTATGAGGCGGTCGTGATCGCGCTCGAAGGGGCACTTGACTTTATCAAACGCTATGCCGCGCTCGCACGGGAACTGGCGGAGAAGGAGCAGAATCCGAAGCGGCGTGAGGAACTGCTGGCGATGGGCGAGATGGCAGAGACGCTGATGGAGCGCCCCGCGCAGAGCTACTGGGAGGGCTGCGAGACGGTCTACCTCGTGCACATGCTCCAGATGATCGAGAGCAACGGGCATTCCTTCTGCTACGGTCGCTTCGACCAATATATGTACGATCTCTATCGGCACGATATCGACCATGGGATTTTGTCGGTGGAAAAGGCGCTTGAGATCACGACCCATATGTTCCTCATGAACAGCGGCAACAACAAGGTGCGCCCCTACGGGCACACGCGCTTCTCGCAGGGCCATCCGCTCTACTCGAACCTCATGGTCGGCGGCTACCGCCCCGACGGTACGGACGGCTCGAACGAACTGTCCGCGCTCTGCATCGAGGCGATGAACCTCACGGCGATGGCGGAGCCGAACTTCTCCATGCGCTACAACGCCGACACGCCCGAGAGTCTGCTGCGCCTCGCGGGGCGTCTCATCCGCACGGGCTGCGGTATGCCGTCCATGTTCAACGACGACGCGGCAGTGCGCGGGCTGGAGAGCCTCGGCATCAAACGCGAGGATGCGCTCGACTACTGCGCGATCGGCTGCGTGGAGACGGGCGTGCCCGGCAAATACGGACACCGTGCGACGGGCATGACCTACGTCAACTGGGGCAAGATTTTGGAGCTTGTCATCTACAACGGCACCGATCCCGACAGCGGCATCCAGATGATGAGTGTGAACGGGCAGCCCGGTAAGGACATCACGTACAAGTCCTATGATGAGATGTGGGCGGCATGGAAGAAGCTGCTGAAATTCTACTCGGACATCGCCGTCGAATGCGATGTGATCTGCGACAAGGCGCTCGCCGTGTACGATGCCGACCCGTTTGCCTCCTGCTTTATCGACAACTGCATGGAGGTCGGCAAGCTGCTCAAGAACGGCGGCTGTCAGTACGACGTGATCTCGCAGTCGAACATCGGTCCCGCCGTGCTCGGCAACTCGTTCGAGGCGATCAAGAAGCTGATCTTTGACGAGAAAAAGCTGACATGGGACGAACTGAAACACGCGATGGAGGTCAACTGGATGGGAGAGGAGGGCAAGCGTGTCCACGATCTTGTCAAGTCCGCGCCGAAGTTTGGCAACGATGAGGACGAGGTGGACGGTATCGTGCGCGACATCTTCGAGTCTTATCTGGAACTCCTGCCCGCATATAAGACCGATCGGACGGGCAGAGGCCCCGAGGTCAGCTGCTATACAATGTCCACGAGCAATATCACATCCTATGTGCCAAACGGTCTGGACGTGGGGGCGACGCCGGACGGGCGTATGGCACGCTCGCCGCTCAACGAGGGATGCTCGCCGACGCAGGGGACGGATGTGAACGGCCCGACGGCCGTCATCCGCTCCGTGTCGAAATTGCCGAACTGGAAGGTTGCGGCGGGACAGCTGCTCAACATGCGCTTTGCACCGGGCACGCTCGCGGGTGAGGAGAATCTGCAAAAATTCGTGGGATTCCTGCGCGCGAGTCAGCGCATGGGCATCTATCACAATCAGTTCAACGTCATTGACTCCACGACGCTGCGCGACGCGCAGAAGAATCCCGAGCAGTACACGGATCTCATCGTGCGTGTGGCGGGCTACTGCGCGCAGTTTGTTTCGCTCATGCCAGAGACGCAGGATGCCATCATTGCGCGTACGGAGAACGAGTGGTGAGTGTGAAAGGTCTCGTCGGGTTTCTGCAGGGCTACTCCACAAAGGACGGTCCCGGCATCCGTACGACGGTGTTCTGCGTGAATTGCAATCTGCGCTGTAAGTGGTGCTCGAATCCCGAGCTAATGCTGCCGGGGAAGAAGACGATGCATTTCACGCTCGGCGGCGAGGAGCGCACGCAGGAGGTCGGGGAGGAGTGGGACAGCGCACAGCTCGCAGCATGGCTTGCGCGTGACCGCACCTTTTATGAGGAGTCGGGCGGCGGCATCACCTTCTCCGGCGGAGAGGCAGCGCTGCAGGCGGACTTTGTGGCGGATACGGCGGCGCGTCTCGCGGCGATGGGCATATCCTCCGCGCTTGACACGGCGGGCGATGTTCCGTGGGAGACGCTTGACCGCCTCTCCGATCACATGGCGTATGTGCTCTACGATGTCAAGGCGTTCGATGGGGAACTTCATCGGGCGTGCACGGGCAGGGGCAACGCACGCATCCTTGCAAATCTTGAAAAACTTGCGGCAAAGGGGCAGCGTCTCATCATCCGCATGGTGATTGTGCCGGGGTACAACGATGATCTCGCCGATGTGCAAAAGCGCATGGCGTTTGTGAAAAAACTCGGAGATGCGGTCGAACGCGTGGACATCCTGCCCTACCATACCCTCGGCAAGGGAAAGTATCAGCGCCTCGGCATCCCCTATCCGATTGCAGGGGATGAGCGTATCTCTGAGACTTATTGGATGCAGCTGCGTGCTGTAGCGGACGAGGTCGGCGTGTCTGTGAGGATTGCACTAGAATAAAGGAAGCGTTGATAAGTTCAGTATCGTTTGCTAATCTCATTTTATCATGCTTCTAAGAAACATCGGGCTATTATATAACATAGCTCGATGTTTTTCATATGTGGTCGCCGAATAGGCATGATAAACCCCCAAGTTCAACTGGGGGTAGAGAAAAAATTCTTATAGAAAAGGGATGCGCCTCCTATGCTAAACTAGAAGTGTCCTGACAACCACAAATGAAGAATAGCATATCCTTCTCTGGGGACTTGTCGGCGGTGTCAACGCAAATATGAATCAGTTCTGGATCACACGCGCTGCACTCGACGCACCGACATTCGCAAATGGACTCTTTTTGACGGCAACGAATGCCGGAACAATGGCGGGGGCGATGTTCGGCGGCGCGATCATTGCCACATACGGTATGGCAGCGATCATGTTCGGTGGAATTGTCTTCGCGATAATCAGCCTCATATTTCTATTGATGCCTACATCCACATCGGCTTCTGTGCAGAAAAATTGCATTTTTACAGGGGCGAAGAGCAGTGTGCCGTAAAAAACAAAAATGCCTCTGGACATACAGGTTGAACGACTTGAGATTGGTGATGCTCCCACACACAACACAGATTCCATTCGCCCTACCCAGCGTTTGGAATCTCTTTTCTTTTGCAAAGAATCATTAGGCATCTTCCCCTCTCTTGTGTTATAATTTTCTTATATTTGAAACGTAGGAGGGAAGGCCGTTGTTTGCAAAGACTTATGGTGCGACGACCCTCGGGATTGATGGACGGATTATCGACGTTGAGGTGGATGTGTCGCCCGGGCCGCCGGGCTTTGAACTGGTGGGGCTTCCCGATACGTCGGTGAAGGAGTCGAAGATACTCGTAAAATCGTGGTATTATTTCTATAAATGGCCAATATCCTAATATAGAGACCGAAGGAGAGGGATTGTTTGATTTGGAATAAGCTAAACGATTTTTTTGACTTGCATGGCGACATTGCGTCAATACAGGAGATTACAGAGCGGATCAATGCCGGCGTGCGATTTCGGGGGACGAATCTCAGTGTCCTGATGCTGGCGATCTTTATCGCCTCCATCGGGCTCAATATGAACAGCACGGCGGTCATCATTGGCGCGATGCTGATCTCCCCGCTGATGGGGTCGATCCTTGGCATTGGCTATGGGCTTGCCCGTTATGACAGCACATACATCCGTTCCAGCGCAGGAAGCCTGCTCGCCCAAGTCGTCATTTCGGTTGCCACATCGACGCTTTATTTTTCCCTCACACCGATCGATGCCCCCTCGTCCGAACTGCTTGCACGGACATCGCCGACCATCTGGGACGTTTTGATTGCTGTCTTTGGCGGATTGGCAGGAATCATCGGCGTAACACGCAAAGAGGGCGGGAATGTCATCCCCGGTGTTGCGATTGCGACAGCTCTTATGCCTCCTCTCTGCACCGCAGGATATGGCATTGCCACGGGCGTTATGGCGTACACTGTGGGCGCACTCTACCTGTTCTTTATCAACAGCTTCTTTATCTGTCTGACGGCATTCATCGTCTTGAAAATCATAGACATTCCCTCCAAGATAGAGCGGAACTCCGTGGAATTCTCAAGACAGAAACGCTATCTGATGGCCGTTGCCATACTTGTCACGCTGCCCAGCTGTTTCTTTGCGTATCAAAGCGTGCAGGAAAATCTGGAGAACGAGCAGGCGAAGATCTATATCGAGGAGAATTTCAAAGCACTGCCTCACCTTGCGATCTCTTATACCTTGGACAGCCAGAAGAAAACATTGACGGTGTTTACGATCACGGGAATATCGGAGGATGATTTGACGGGATTGACGGAGAAACTGCATGAAAAGGCACATCTCAGAGCGTTCCGGCTAGAGGTTTTTTCTGCGGAAGATCGCGAAGAGATGGAGGCAATGATCGATCAGAGACTCAGCGAGGTTAGGAAAAGTGCCATCCCCTCTGTGCAGGAGCAGCAGACCGTGACTGCACTCAAGTCTGCCCGCGAGGAAAGCGAGAAGCAGGGAACCTACATATTGGACTGGAATCGAGAGGCACACATCGTATTTCCGCAAATCTCCCGCATCGCCGTCGGGAGTGTACGCGCACCTGCCGGCACTGGGGATAAATCGGCTGCTCTGAGTGAAACGCAAATTGCGTTCATATATCTGCAATCGGATATGGACGAAGCGTCGCGTGCTCGCTTGACCAAATGGATTTCAGACAAAGCAAAGAACCGTGTAGAGGTGCACTTCTTTCCTGAAGTCTCGGCAACAAAGGAGAACAAAGGGGAGTGAACTGTATCTGAGGACGGAGTCCAGAGATCGTGAAGAAAAATACGAGACTACAATAGGAGGGAAGGCCGTTGTTTGCAAAGACTTATGGTGCGACGACCCTCGGGATAGACGGACGGATTATCGACGTTGAGGTGGATGTATCGCCCGGGCTGCCGGGCTTTGAGCTGGTGGGGCTTCCCGATACGTCGGTGAAGGAGTCGAAGGAGCGGGTACGGACGGCGATTCGTAACTCCGGCATTCAGTTGCGGCAGGAACGGGTGACGGTGAATCTTGCGCCCGCCGATGTGCGAAAGGACAGCTCGGGGCTTGATCTGCCGATAGCCGTCGGACTCCTTGCTTCCTACGGCATGGTTCCGGAGGCGGCGGTGCAGAATGCACTCTTTTCGGCGGAACTCTCTCTCGATGGAAACTGCCGTCCGATCAGCGGCATCCTTCCGATGGCGATTACGGCGCGTGAGCACGGTCTGACGGAATTCTACGTTGCTCCCTCCAATGCAGATGAGGCACTCCTCATTGACGGACTGAAGGTCTATGCGGTTGAGAATCTGGCGCAGCTTGTGCGTCATCTGACAGGCACGGAGACGCTGACTCCTGCCACACCAAATCATATCGAAACACAAAAAGACGCCGCTTTCACCGATGACTTTGCGGATGTGCAGGGGCAGTATCAGGCGAAACGTGCGCTTGAGATTGCAGCGGCAGGAGGGCATAATGTCCTCATGGTCGGCGTGCCCGGTTCTGGCAAGACGATGCTGGCACGTCGGATGCCTTCGATTCTGCCGGAGCTGACGAAGGAAGAAGCCATCGAGATCACAAAGATTTACAGCATCTCGGGGCTGCTCGGCAAGGATACGGGGCTTGTGACGACGCGCCCCTTTCGCAGTCCGCATCATACGTCCTCGACGGTGGCGATGATCGGCGGAGGCAGTATCCCGCGTCCGGGGGAGGTGACGCTTGCCCATCACGGCGTGCTCTTTCTGGATGAGCTGCCGGAGTTCAGCAAGAAGACACTTGAGGTGCTGCGCGAGCCGATCGAGGATCGTCAGATTACCGTGTCGCGTGCGAACGCAACACTGACCTTTCCCTCTAGTATCATTTTGGTAGCCGCGATGAATCCGTGCCCCTGTGGATTTCACGGAGATAAGGATCATATATGTGAGTGTTCTGCGGGCGAGATCAAGCGATATACACGAAAATTATCAGGACCGTTGCTTGACCGTATCGATCTTCATATCCGTGTGTCGCGTGTAACCTATGCGGATCTTCATGCTACGCGTAAGGCGGAATCCTCTGAATCCATTCGTCAGCGTGTTGTGGCAGCTCGCATCATTCAGCGCGAGCGATTGCAGAGACACGGCCTCTTTTGTAATGCACAGATGAATCACAGCATGATAAAGAAATATTGTCGGCTTGAGCAGGAGGCTGAGGGGTTGCTTGAGGCGGCATTTCACCGCATCAACCTATCGGCGCGTTCTCACGACCGCATCATCAAGGTAGCACGGACGATTGCCGATCTCGGGCAAAGTCCCGTTATCACGCCAGCACATATTGCAGAGGCAATCCAGTTGCGCTCTGATGTTGGACTGAATATCGAATGACTCAACCTTCACACATAAAAACATATGTCACGACTTGAAAATTCTTGCCTTACAGGTGAAAATCAATCCCATCTACGCATATAATCGAATATGTCTACAATCTATTCTACCGATTCCCCTTTGCCATAAAGGTGCGGTAGGTGCGCTCCATCTCCTTGCGCGTCTTGCTTGCGGGCCAAAGCTCGCCGAGTGCACCCTCACGCATCCCTGCGGCGAGGTGTTTGTAGAGGTTCGGATTATCCCTGCCGAGCGTTTCAATCAGTTCTTTGACGGTCTGGCGTGTGGTGTTGCCGTTGTGGGGGCAGGGCGAGGGGATCGGCGTGAAGCCGTGGTATTGGATCGCGTCGATGATTTCCTGCTCGCGGAAGTAGACGAGGGGGCGGATGACGGTAATGTCCGTCTTATCGAGATAGGTTTTGGGACGGAACGTGTTCAACTGCCCCGAGTAGAATAGACTCATGAGAAAGGTCTCCACGGCATCGTCATGGTGATGCGCGTAGGCGACCTTATTCATATGGTGTGCTGCGGCATAGCGGTTGACTGCGCCGCGCCGAAAGAACGCGCAGGTAAAGCAGGGGCTTTTGTCGTCCTGCTCCGCAATCGCGCCTGCGATATCGACATCCACAACCTCGTAGGGGACATTAAGCTGCTTGCAGAATGCTGCAATCGCATCGGTATCAAACGGATCGTCAAAGTGCGGATTGACGGTGAATGCCGCGATGGTAAAATCTCTTTTCAGACGTTCGCGCAGGATGGCGAGGGCGTAGGTGAGAAAAATGCTGTCCTTGCCGCCCGATACACCGATCAAGATGCGGTCGCCCTGCTCGATCAGTTCGAACTCCACGACGGCGCGCATGAGTTTGCTGAAATAGGATTGTGGGATATTGATATTCAATGAAAACTTCCTTTATTCTTTATGGCAGAGATAAACGCCGAGAACGCCGTTCTTGATGGAGACGGTAAACGTGTTTTTTGTGTTTTCGTGTGCGAGCACGTTGCTGATTGCAAGTGATGCACGATTTGTGATGCACGCATCCCGCAGTTCCCAATACAGACCACGCGTTGTTACGCCCGTACATTTCTCCGTAAAGGGGAGGAGCGATATGGTATGCGGAGAAGCGTCGCACGTCACCGTCAGCGATTCGCCCGCATGGAGATAGAAAAGTGTTTCGCGCTCGTCCACAAGTACGCAGGGGATGGGGGCGTGTGCGGCGACAGAGGCGGTACTCATGAGATGGTCGAGCCGCCCGCCAAATGCTGCCGTCAAAATGGCGAGTGGGTGGGCATACTGCTCTGCGGCAATTTGAAGCGCAAGCTCCGTGTCCGTAAAATCCTTTTCTGGTGGGAAGGCATGTACATGTGTACCGCGTTCTTCTGCCCACGTCCATGCCTTGCTGCTTGCGCTGTCCCCATCGCCGATCAGATGGACGGGTGGAAGCTTTAGTGCATGACAGATATTTACACCCCGGTCAATCGCCAAGATGGGGCGATCGGTACTGCCCTTTTCGGATTGCTGAACGAACTGTGTCAGCCAATCTTTTGCCGGTGTTCGTCCTCCGCCAATGCAGATAATCTCCTGCGACGGTACGCATGGCAGCGTTGCATGGAGGTTTGGGAGGATGAGAGTGTGCTTGTATTCATGCATGGCAATATTTCCTTTGTCGTATTTATGTGGTAAAATAATTATATCACACGTTATTTTTGACGAAAAGCAAAAAAGATAAAAAAGGGGGTTGACGAAGGTCAATCACCTGTGTTATATTATGACAGTCGCGCCGATGCGGCAAACGAAGAGCGGCGAAAGCCGATGAAACCAACAGCGGCGCAGGATGTACCCTGAAAACTACACAATGCAAAACAGTTGGATTTTCGAATCCAACAAGCCAGATGCAACATCGTTGTGAAGGTGGAAACACCTTCGGTCAACGAAACAACAATTCTTTTACAAGAATGACATTTTGAGCCAACAGGCTCTTCACATTAGCGGAGAGTTTGATCCTGGCTCAGGACGAACGCTGGCGGCGTGCTTAACACATGCAAGTCGAACGGGATGATCTTAAAGCTTGCTTTTAGAGAATCTAGTGGCAAACGGGTGAGTAACACGTAGACAACCTGCCGACAGGATGGGGACAACATTCCGAAAGGAATGCTAATACCGAATGAAGCGGAGGAGAGGCATCTCTCTTCCGTGAAAGATGGCCTCTTTTTATGCTATCACCTGTCGATGGGTCTGCGTCTGATTAGCTGGTTGGTGAGGTAACGGCTCACCAAGGCGACGATCAGTAGCCGGTCTGAGAGGATGAACGGCCACATTGGGACTGAGACACGGCCCAGACTCCTACGGGAGGCAGCAGTGGGGAATCTTCCGCAATGGGCGCAAGCCTGACGGAGCAACGCCGCGTGAGTGAAGAAGGTCTTCGGATCGTAAAGCTCTGTTGACGGGGACGAACGTGCCAGAGGTGAATAAACTCTTGCAATGACGGTACCTGTCGAGGAAGCCACGGCTAACTACGTGCCAGCAGCCGCGGTAATACGTAGGTGGCGAGCGTTGTCCGGAATCATTGGGCGTAAAGGGAGCGCAGGCGGGCATATAAGTCTTTCTTAAAAGTTCGGGGCTCAACCCCGTGATGGGAAAGAAACTATATGTCTTGAGTACAGGAGAGGAAAGCGGAATTCCCAGTGTAGCGGTGAAATGCGTAGATATTGGGAGGAACACCAGTGGCGAAGGCGGCTTTCTGGACTGCAACTGACGCTGAGGCTCGAAAGCCAGGGGAGCGAACGGGATTAGATACCCCGGTAGTCCTGGCCGTAAACGATGGATACTAGGTGTGGGAGGTATCGACCCCTACCGTGCCGGAGTTAACGCAATAAGTATCCCGCCTGGGGAGTACGGTCGCAAGACTGAAACTCAAAGGAATTGACGGGGACCCGCACAAGCGGTGGAGTATGTGGTTTAATTCGAAGCAACGCGAAGAACCTTACCAGGCCTTGACATTGACTGAAAGTGCTAGAGATAGCATCCTCTCTTCGGAGACAGGAAAACAGGTGGTGCATGGCTGTCGTCAGCTCGTGTCGTGAGATGTTGGGTTAAGTCCCGCAACGAGCGCAACCCCTGTTCTTTGTTGCCATCACGTTATGGTGGGCACTCAAAGGAGACTGCCGCGGAGAACGCGGAGGAAGGCGGGGATGACGTCAAGTCATCATGCCCCTTATGGTCTGGGCTACACACGTACTACAATGGAACGGACAGAGAGCAGCGAACCCGCGAGGGCAAGCGAACCTCAAAAACCGTTTCCCAGTTCGGATTGCAGGCTGCAACTCGCCTGCATGAAGTCGGAATCGCTAGTAATCGCAGGTCAGCATACTGCGGTGAATACGTTCCCGGGTCTTGTACACACCGCCCGTCACACCACGGAAGTCGTTCACACCCGAAGCCGGCGCAGCCGTCTAAGGTGGGGAAGGTGACTGGGGTGAAGTCGTAACAAGGTAGCCGTATCGGAAGGTGCGGCTGGATCACCTCCTTTCTAAGGATTAGGATGAACCAACGGTTCACAATCTTAGGTCGGTCATCAGGCTTAGTTTTGCATTGTCTAGTTTTGAGGGCGCATCGAAGAGATGAATATCTCTGCGGTAGTCCTTTTGTTCACTGAAAACTGCACAGAAGAAACAAGAAAATCTAAAACAAGGGAGACTTTGTGTACTCATGCATAAAGTTTTCCTCACTGAGGTCTTCTACCGCAAGGTAGAAAGTAACAGAATAGATTTTCCCGAGGAATCGCTGATGAAATGAAGTCATTCAGCTTGGCGCAGATTTTATGGTCTGCCGCGGAGACAAACCGGACGCATAGCAGAGCTATGTGGAGGATTTGTCGACAACGGCAGAGCGGAAAAGATGCCCAAGATGGAGGGCTGAATGAATCAGTGCTTCCGAATAGCAAATTAGGATAAAGCGAAAATACCTTGAAGTCGTGAGACGTTAAGTCAAGCGAACAAGGGCATACGGCGGATGCCTAGGCGTTTTGAAACGAAGAAGGACGCGATAAGCTGCGATAAGCCATGACGAGCTGCAAGTAAGCCTTGACTCATGGATTTCCGAATGGGGCAACCCGGCAAGAGTAACGTCTTGTCACCTTATCTACGAGATAAGGAGAAAACACCCGATGAACTGAAACATCTAAGTAGTCGGAGGAAAAGAAATCAACTGTGTTTCGCTCATGAATAAGCTGGATTGCAGATGCGCAGGATGATTTTCTCAGATGCGAGGAAGAGGAGCGCGTCATAGCGGTGGCTATGGCAAGCGACGATGACAAAGCAGCTGAGGAATCAGACAAGCAGATGCGCCAGAGTATTCATGAGTGGAGCACCGAGATTCCCTGAGTAGCGGCGAGCGAAACGGGAGGAGCCCAAACCAAGAGACTTCGGTTTCTTGGGGTTGCGGACCTGCAACAAACCGGACACTTTAGTGGAAGCATCTGGGAAGGTGCGGCAAAGAGAGTGAGACCCTCGTACACGAAAGAGTGAAAAGCGGGCAGGAATCCAGAGTACCACAGGGCACGAGGAACCCGGTGGGAAGCAGGGTGGACCACCATCCAAGGCTAAATACATCAAAACGACCGATAGCGAAAAGTACCGTGAGGGAAAGGTGAAAAGAACCCCGGGAGGGGAGTGCAATAGAACCTGAAACCGTATGTCTACAAACAGTCGGAGCACTTTACATGTGCGACGGCGTGCCTATTGAAGAATGAACCGGCGAGTTGATTTATGCTGCGAGGTTAAGCGGGAGACGCGGAGCCGAAGCGAAAGCGAGTCTTAAGAGGGCGAGCAGTAGCATGGATCAGACCCGAAACCACAGTGATCTATACATGTCCAGGTTGAAGCTCAGGTAAAAATGAGTGGAGGACCGAACCCGTGCGTGTTGAAAAACGTTGGGATGAGATGTGTATAGGGGTGAAATGCCAATCGAACGTGGAGATAGCTGGTTCTCCCCGAAATAGCTTTAGGGCTAGCCTCAGGCGAATCACCATAGAGACGGTAGAGCACTGATCGGGCAAGGGGGCGTAAAGCCTACCGACCCCAGTCAAACTACGAATGGCTCATATGGGCAGCCTGGGAGTCAGAATGCGAGTGATAAGACCCGTATTTAAGAGGGAAACAGCCCAGACCGCCGGCTAAGGTCCCAAATGCTGTGCTAAGTGGAGAAGGATGTAGGACTTCGAAAACAACCAGGATGTTGGCTCAGAAGCAGCCACCATTAAAAGAGTGCGTAATAGCTCACTGGTCGAGAGGCCCTGCGCCGAAAATATCCGGGGCTAAAGCACAGAACCGAAGCCGCGGCATCGTACTAGGTACGATGGGTAGGGGAGCGTTCTTATCTGGACGAAGGCAGACCGGAAGGACTGCTGGACGGATAAGAAGTGAGAATGCCGGTATGAGTAGCGAAACGACAGGTGAGAATCCTGTCCACCGAAAGCCTAAGGTATCCCGGGCAACGCTCGTCGTCCCGGGGTAAGTCGGGACCTAAGCCGAGGCGAAAAGCATAGGCGATGGACAACTGGCGAAAATTCCAGTACCGGGCGTCTTCGTTTGAGGATGGAGTGACGCAGGAAGGAAGCTGAGCGCGCGAATGGTTGGGCGCGTCGAAGGCGGTAGGCTGATATGGAGGCAAATCCCCGTATCATAAGGCCGAGAACCGATAGATAGGAAAGACTACGGTCAATCTGAATTCAGCTGCACTACACTGCCAAGAAAAGCTTCTAACGAGAAGACGTCCGCCCGTACCAAAACCGACACAGGTAGGCGGGGAGAGAATCCTAAGGTGCGCGGGAAAACCCTCGTTAAGGAACTCGGCAAAATGCATCCGTAACTTCGGGAAAAGGATGGCCGCTTGAGGTGAAGAGACTTGCTCTCGGAGCTTTGGGCGGCGGCAGAAAAGAGGCCCAAGCGACTGTTTACCACAAACACAGGTGCCTGCGAAAGCGCAAGCTGAAGTATAGGTGCTGACGCCTGCCCGGTGCAGGAAGGTTAAGGAGAGTTGTTAGTCCTTGAGATGAAGCAGCGAACTGAAGCCCCTGTAAACGGCGGCCGTAACTATAACGGTCCTAAGGTAGCGAAATTCCTTGTCGGGTAAGTTCCGACCCGCACGAAAGGCGTAACGATTTGGGCACTGTCTCAACGAGGGACCCGGTGAAATTGAAATACCTGTGAAGATGCAGGTTACCCGCGACTGGACAGAAAGACCCCATGGAGCTTTACTGCAGCTTGGCATTGGTCTTTGGCATATAACGTACAGGATAGCCGGGAGACTGGGAGATCTACTCGCTAGAGTAGAAGGAGTCACCGTTGGGATACCGGCCTTTATATGCTAAGGATCTAACCGGAACATTAACAGTGTTCGGGACAGTACCAGGCGGGCAGTTTGACTGGGGCGGTCGCCTCCGAAAGAGCAACGGAGGCGTCCAAAGGTTCCCTCAGCGCGGACAGAAATCGCGCGAAGAGCATAAAGGCAGAAGGGAGCTTGACTGCGAGACTGACGGGTCGAGCAGGTACGAAAGTAGGGCTTAGTGATCCGGTGGAAAGAGAGTGGAATTGCCATCGCTCAACGGATAAAAGCTACCCTGGGGATAACAGGCTAATCTCTCCCAAGAGTCCATATCGACGGGGAGGTTTGGCACCTCGATGTCGGCTCATCACATCCTGGGGCTGAAGCAGGTCCCAAGGGTTGGGCTGTTCGCCCATTAAAGTGGTACGTGAGCTGGGTTCAGAACGTCGTGAGACAGTTCGGTCCATATCCATCGCGGGCGCAAGATACATGAGGGAGGCTGCTCCTAGTACGAGAGGACCGGAGTGGACGGACCAACGGTGTACCGGTTGTCCTGCCAAGGGCACGGCCGGGTAGCTGCGTCCGGAAGGGATAAACGCTGAAAGCATCTAAGCGTGAAGCCCGTCCCGAGATGAAGTATCTCATTCCTAAAAGGAAGTAAGACCCCTTGAAGAAGACGAGGTAGATAGGCTGGGTGTGGAAGCACAGCAATGTGTGGAGCTGACCAGCACTAATCGGTCGAGGGCTTGACTTACTGACCTGTCCGAGAAGCGAATCCGTAGGATGAAGCTGAACGGGTAACAGGTCGTACGCGAAAACGTCCCAAGAACACGAGCGAGAGCGACGTGTGATTGGATGACGTTGACCGCGCTCAACACATTACAATAACGTAAGTGCGAAGAGGTACAAGCCTATCAATACAATTTGCTTACAGTTTCTTCTGTGAAGTTTTGAGTGGACAAGCACTCAAGTATGCGGTGATGATGCCTGAACGGTACCACCTGTTCCCATTCCGAACACAGTAGTTAAGCGTTCAAAGGCCGAGGGTACTTCGTTGGAAACGACGTGGGAGAGTAGGTAGTTGCCGCAAAAGATAAGCTCGTGATGATTCACGGGCTTTTTCTTTTACTCAAAATGAAAATCATAGTTGCTATTGAAGAAGAATACTGATAAAATGAGGTCGTTTATGAACGATCTTGTTTTATTATTCACGGACAAAAATAGGAAGGTGACCATACTGACAATATCATCAAAGCCGTTCGATTTTCGGACGATGTTATATTTGAATCTGCTGCTCATGTGCGTTCTGATCTCTTCAGGGCGGCAGGAGGTGTTGATTCTGTCCTTTCTACTCTCGATTCTTGTCTTTGCAACGGTTGGCAGGGCGGCGCAGACGGTGAAGTTTATCCTCGGCTTTCTCGTGCTGCTTGTGCTCCAATATGGGGCGGAGCTGCTGCGCGGCACGGATTTGCCGCGCGGATTGATTTTCGTGCCGCAGCTGATTGCCTTTATCGCACTGCGCATCTATCCGTTCGTCGTGCTCGGCATTGCGCTCAAGAAGAGCACGAATATCGCGGAGATCACGACGGCACTCTCGCGTCTGCATCTTCATCGGGGCATCGTCCTCAGCATTGTGGTGATGATCCGCTATCTGCCTGCGCTGAAGGACGATTTTCGCGTGATTGTGGATGCCATGCGTCTCAAGGGGATTCCCGTCTCGCTCGGCTACGTCGTGCGTCATCCGATGAAGGCAATCGAGTATTTCGTTGTGCCGATGCTGTTCCGCAGTGAGAAGATCACGGAGGAGTTCTCGGGCGCGGCACTCGTCAAGGGCTATGAATACAGTGGGACGCGCACGTCCTATTTCGATGTCCGCATGGGTGGCAAGGATTGGGCGATGATCTTCCTTGCGCCGTTTGCCTTTGCGCTCTGTCTTACTGTTGTTTGAGGGCGTGCGCTATGATTGAGTTACTGAATGTAGGCTTTCAATATCAGGACAGAGCGCAGCGTAGCATCGGCGGGAACTCCTGCACGGCAGGGGCGGGCGAGGTGCTTGTGATTGCGGGGGAGAGCGGCTGCGGGAAGTCAACGCTCCTGCGCTGCATCAACGGTCTCTGCCCGCAGTTTTACGAGGGTACGGCGGAGGGGCAGGTTCTCCTCGCCGGACAGGATGTGCAGAACCTCCGCATCGGAGATATTTCACGGATTGCAGCGACGGTGTTCCAGAATCCCGACAATCAGTTCTTTACGCTCGATGTGCTGTCCGACCTCGTGTTTGGCTGTGAAAACTTCGGTGTACCGCACTATGAGATCGAGCGTCGGCTGCGCTCGGTGGTGGAAACACTTTCGCTTGAGCGCTTTCTTGGACGGAAGTTCTCGGAGCTGTCGGGCGGGGAGAAGCAGAAGATTGCGATTGGCTCGGCACTGATGCTGGAGTGCAAGATTCTGCTGCTGGACGAGCCGTCGGCAAATCTGGACTATTCATCGATCGCGCTTCTTCGCCGTACGATTGAGGAACTGAAGGAGCGAGGATATACCATCGTGGTGGCGGAGCACCGCCTCTACTATCTGCACGGCGTATGCGACCAACTCATCATTATGGAGCAGGGGACGATTGTGCGCCGCTATTGCGGTGCGGAGATGGACGTGCTTGACAACAAGGCATTGAACGCGTTCGGCATACGCGGCTTCGAGCTTTTCCATACGCGTGCGGCGTGTGAGCACGCTGCTCCTGCAATGGGCGGTGCAGAGCTGCTGTCACTCGATCATATTTCGTTTGGCTATGTGCGCGGGCAGGATGTCTTGCGCGATGTCACGTTCTCCATGCGCGCGGGCGACCGCATCGCACTCCTCGGGCGTAACGGCTGCGGCAAGAGTACGCTTGCAAAGGTGATCTGCGGGCTGCTGAAGGAACGCGGCGGCTGTGTCCGTGTCGGCGGAACACCGCTCGCCGTCCCCAAACGCTATACGGCGGTCAGCTATGTGATGCAGAATGTGGATTTTCAGATCTTCGGCTCAAGCCTATACAATGATCTCCTGCTTGGCAACGAAGGTGCGGAGGACATTGATGCGCGGATTCGCACGGTGCTCGATGCGTTCCGTCTGCTGCCGCTGATCGACGAGCACCCGATGCGGCTGTCGATGGGGCAGAAGCAGCGGCTTGTGATTGCCGCCGCCTGTCTCCTGCACAAGCGTATCGGCATCTTCGACGAGCCGACGAGTGGACTGGACTATGCCAATATGCGGACGGTCTGCACACTGATCGACGCATTCACGGGGATGGAGAACGCCGCCGTTATCATTACGCACGATTACGAGTTTATCATGCACTCATGCAATCGCGTCATTTTGCTTGAGGACGGGCGCATTGCGGAGGACTTTGAACTGCGCGATGCAGCTGTGCTTGAGCGACTGTTCCGTGAGCGTATCGGGTAGATATTTGGAGGAAAAACATAATGAATGCTTGGAAAATCAGCGACTTTGTCCTGATCGGTATACTCTCGGCGCTGTACGGCGTGCTCGTGCTCGGCATCGGTGCGCTGACGGTGCTGCTCTCGCCCGCGATGCACGCGCTGAGTCCTGCGCTCATCGGCGTGCTGCTCGGTACGGTGTTCCTCTTTGTGGTGAAGAAGATCCCGAAGTTCGGCGCAATCACGCTGTTTGCGGCGATCAGTACGGCGCTCTTTGCGGGATTCTCGGGGATGATGTATGTGCCGTTTGTCGGCTCGGTGACGGCGGTCGCACTCGCGGTGGATCTCGCGGTGCGTGCGCTCGGTCAGCGGATTCCTATACTCGCAGCGGGCTATGGATTGATACAGGCATCCTATGTGTTTGGCGGAGCGATCCCGATGCTGTTCTTCCTTGAGCAGAATATCCAACGGTGGCAGGAGATGGGGATGGATATGCAGACGATTCAGCACTTTGTCGAGCACAGTACGGGTGTATTTCTCGCGGCGGGCATGGGGATTGCGTTCATGGGTGGCTTTATCGGCGTCTATATCGGAAAGAGGATTTTGAAGAAGCATTTTAAGGAATTGAGTTAAGGAACGCCATTATGTGAGAGATTTGTATTAGTCACAGGCGTCCCTTCCACCGCTGGCGCGGTTCCCCTCCCCTGCAGCGACAGGGGAGGCTTTTCGTTTACGGCATAATAGCCGGCGACCAATCGTCCCTCCTTTTTATGAAAAACAATCTCAATTATTTATTTTGTTTATAGATCGTGTCTTAAGTTATTGACTTTTTATATGAAAGCACATACAATGATGAAAATGCAATCCCGAGTATTTTTGTAAGGATTAAAACACGAGTATTTAAGGAGAGTTTGCTATGGCAGATGTATTGCTGCAAATAAAGGATCTTCACGCGGGCGTGGAGGGCAAGGAGATTCTCAAGGGACTTGATCTCACCGTTCGCAAGGGTGAGGTGCACGTGATCCTCGGTCCGAACGGTTCCGGCAAGTCGACGCTGATGAATGTCATCATGGGGCATCCGAAGTATGAGATGACGGGGGGCAGCCTCGTGCTTGAGGGGGAGGACATCGGCGGGCTGCGTGCGTTCGAGCGCGCACGGCGCGGGCTGTTCCTCGCGTTCCAGACCCCCGAGGAGATCCCCGGCATCACGGTGGAGAATATGATCCGCACGGCACGTCAGATGATGACGGGCGAAAAGGTGAAGCTCATGCCGTTCCGCAAGGAACTGAGCGAAATGATGGCAGAGCTGAAGATCGACCCGAGCTATGCACAGCGTTATCTGAACGTTGGCTTTTCGGGCGGCGAGAAGAAGCGCAGTGAGGTCTTGCAGCTGCTCATGCTTCAGCCGAAGTTGGCACTGCTTGACGAGACCGATTCGGGGCTCGATGTGGATGCTGTACAGATTGTGTCCGAGGGTGTGTCAAAATTCCATACAGCGGAGAATTCCTGTCTCATCATTACACATAACGCGCGTATCCTCGACAAGCTGAAGGTGGATCGTGTGCACGTCGTCGCGCAGGGGAAAATTGTGCGTGAGGGCGGTGCAGAGATTATTCAGCAGATCAACAAGGAAGGCTTTGCCAATATCCTTGCGTCGCAGGGGCAAGTGGGGTGAGCCGAATGGGGGATTTCGTACCGAAGAAAAAGACGCAGGTCGCCGACATCGAGCGGACGATCTACGATATTACGAATGAGGATCGCTCGGCGTATAAGTCGCAGTCGGGTCTGACGGAGGAGATTATCTGTGACATTTCGGTAAAGAAGAATGATCCGAAGTGGATGCTCGATTTTCGTCTGAAATCATTGGATGTTTACCACGCGATGCCGATGCCTGCATGGGGGCCTGATCTCTCCGAGCTGAATATGGATGAGATCGTGACCTATGTGCGCCCCGATGCGAAGATGGTCGGGGACTGGAACGAGGTGCCCG
The DNA here is from genome assembly GCF_030644225.1 of Selenomonas dianae. Taxonomy (NCBI): domain Bacteria; kingdom Bacillati; phylum Bacillota; class Negativicutes; order Selenomonadales; family Selenomonadaceae; genus Centipeda; species Centipeda dianae. Next base: position 1,010,442 of record NZ_CP128650.1, read on the forward strand.
AGGACATCAAGGATACGTTCGACCGTTTGGGCATTCCCGAGGCGGAGAAAACGTCGCTCGCGGGCGTCGGCGCACAGTATGACTCCGAGGTGGTCTACCACTCGATTCAAGAGTCGCTCGTGGCTCAGGGCGTTGTGTATACGGATATGGAGACGGCGCTTCAGGAATACGGTGACATTGTGCAGCAGTATTTCATGACGCTTGTGCCGCCGAAGGCGCATAAGTTTGCCGCGCTGCACGGTGCAGTCTGGTCGGGCGGCTCGTTCGTCTACGTGCCCGAGGGGATCAAGGTGGACATTCCATTGCAGTCCTACTTCCGTCTGAATGCGGCGGGGGCAGGACAGTTTGAGCATACGCTCATCATCGTGGAGAAGGGTGCGAGCCTGCATTTCATTGAGGGGTGCTCTGCGCCGAAATACAATGTGACGAACCTCCATGCGGGCTGTGTCGAGCTGTTCGTCAAGGAGGGGGCGCGGCTGCGCTACTCGACGATTGAGAACTGGTCGCGCAATATGATGAATCTCAATACGAAGCGTGTGAAGGTGGAGAAGGACGGCGCGGTCGAGTGGGTCTCCGGCTCGTTCGGTTCCCACGTCTCCATGCTCTACCCGACGAGCATTCTGCACGGTGAGAATGCGACCTGTGAGTTCACGGGGATTACGTTTGCCTCGAAGGGGCAGGAGCTGGACACGGGCGCGACGGTGATCTTTGACGCGCCGCATACGTCGGCGAATATCAGTACGCGCTCGATCTCGAAGTCGGGCGGTGTCGCGATCTACCGCAGCGGGGTCAAGGTGACGCCGCGTGCAGTGGGGGCAAAGTGCTCGGTCAACTGCGAGTCGCTCATGTTGGACTCGGAGTCGCGCAGTGATACGCTGCCCGTGATGGATGTCGCGTGCGATGCGGTGGACATCGGGCATGAGGCGAAGATCGGGCGGATCAGCGACGAGGCGATTTTCTATCTGATGAGTCGCGGGATCGACGAGGAGGAGGCGCGTGCGATGATTGTGCGCGGCTTTGTCGAGCCGATTGCGAAAGAACTGCCGCTTGAGTATGCGGTTGAGATGAACAACTTGGTCAATATTGAATTGGAAGGAACGATGGGGTGATGGCAATGCAGGATGTATTCAGCCGTATCCCCATGCCGACATGGCGTTGGCTCGGGGTCAATGATCTCCCCGTGCCTGCGGGGCTTGCGGATACCAAAGATGAAATCAGGCTCTCCGTCGCTGCGGGAGAGCGTTCAAAACATATTGTGGAGCTGCGCGAAAATGGGGCGCAGGAGATCTATGTGGATGTCGCCGAGGGAGCAGAGTTATCGCTCGCCTACATCCAGTTTGTACCGACGGACGCGCCTGCGGCGAGCCGCATTCACGCAAACGTAGCGCGTGGGGGTCTGTTCTCCTGTACGCTTGTCGAGGTGGGGGCGGCACATACGGCATCGGAACTGCGCGTGACGCTCGTGGGCGATGAGGCGCGCGCGGATGTCTGGGGGCTGTACTTTGGGGATGAGGAGCGCAAGATCGACCTCAACTATATCATCCGTCAGGAAGGCCGCCGTACGGATGCGAATATGCAGGTGCGCGGTGCTCTGTTGGATCATAGTGTCAAGACGTTCCGCGGGACACTGGACTTCATTCAGGGGGCGCGTGGCTCGGTCGGCAAGGAGGACGAGGAGGTCATGATCCTCTCGCCCCATGCACGCAACCGCAGCGTTCCGCTCATGCTCTCACATGAGGGTGATGTGGACGGGCATCACGCAGTCAGTATCGGGCGGATGGACGAGGACAAACTCTTCTATCTGATGAGCCGAGGGCTTGACGAGCGTGCGGCGCAGCAGTTGATGGTTGAAGCGTCCTTTGAGCCGGTATTGATGCGTATTGAGAGTGATGAACTGCGCACGGAGATCGGCAGCTACCTTGAGAGGAGACTTTTGGGTGGAACGCAGGAATAATGAGTATTTGCGGGATTTCCCGATCCTGCAGACGAAGATGAACGGTCGCCCCATTGTCTACCTCGACAACGGTGCGACGACGCAGAAGCCGGAGGCGGTCATCAAGGCGGTCGCCGACTACTGCACCTACTGCAACGCGAATCCGCATCGGGGCGCATACGAGCTGTCGGTGAAGGCAACGGACATCTACGAAACGGCGCGTGTGCGGACGCAGAAATTCATCGGCGCGGCACGCCCCGAGGAGATCGTCTTTACGAAGAACGCGACGGAGGCGCTGAATCTCGTCGCATACAGCTATGGGCGTGCGAATATCCGCGAGGGCGATGAGATTGTTATCACGATCTTGGAGCATCATAGCAATATTGTTCCGTGGCAGTTCGTTGCAAAGGCGCGCGGGGCGACGCTCAAGTACATCTATCTTGCGGAGGACGGCAACCTATCGGCAGAGGATATTGCGGAACAGATTACGGAAAAGACGAAAATCGTCGCTGTGACCCATGTGTCGAACGTGCTCGGGCTTGTCAACGATGTGCGTACGATTGCCGACCGCGCTCATACAGTCGGGGCGGTGATCGTCGTAGACGGATCGCAGAGCGTTCCGCATATCGCGGTGGATGTACAGGCGATGGACGCGGATTTCTTCGCATTCTCGGGGCATAAGATGCTCTCCCCAATGGGCATCGGCGTGCTCTACGGGAAGTATGACATCCTCGACGCGATGCCGCCGTTCCTCTTTGGCGGCGATATGATCGACTATGTTGGCGAGCAGGAAACAACATTCGCAGAACTGCCGGCGAAGTTCGAGGCGGGAACGCAGAATGTCAGCGGTGCATCGGGGCTGATCGCTGCGATTGATTATCTTGAAAAGGTTGGATTTGACCGCATCGAAACGATCGAGCGCGATCTCATTTCCTACGCGCTGCCGAAGCTGCGCGAATTGCCCTTTGTGGAGCTCTACGGCTGTGACAGTACACAGGGCAACAAGACGGGCATTATCACGTTCAACGTGAAGGACGTACACCCGCATGACGTTGCGTCGATTCTCGACAGCTACGGTGTTGCGATCCGTGCGGGGCATCACTGTGCGCAGCCACTGATGCGCTATCTCGGGCAGAATGCAACCTGCCGTGCGAGTTTCTACCTCTACAACACGCACGAGGACATCGACCGGTTCATTGAGGCACTGAAAAATGTACGGGGGGTGCTCGGCTATGGCGACTGAGGGAGCGGCGATCAGCGATCTCTATACGGAGGTCATTGGCGAGCACAGCCGCTCGCCCGAGAACAAGGGCGCACTCGCCTCCGCAACGGTGCGTGAGCGTGGACACAACCCAAGCTGCGGCGATGAGATCACGCTTGAGCTTGAGATTGCGGACGGCATCATCAAGGACGGCGGCTTTACAGGTGTCGGCTGTGCGATTTCGCAGGCAAGCACGGACATCATGATCGACCTCATGCGCGGCAAGACGGTCGAGGAGGCGCACAGGCTTGCGCAGCTCTTCACTGCGATGATCAAGCGCGAGGTGACGGATGACAGTGCTCTTGCGGAGCTGGATGAAGCCATCGCGCTCAAGAATATCTCGAACATGCCCGCGCGCGTGAAATGCGCGGTGCTTGCATGGCATACGCTTGAAGATGTGTTGAATGAAGGACAAACGTCATAACATGGGGGACTGCTTGGGGAAGTTTTTGCTTCTCGGAGCAGTCCTTTGTCATTTTTCGTCGTGCGGCTACTAGCTTTTTTTCGACGCGCCATGTATAATAGAAAAGTATTGCAAAATTAGAACGATAGAAAAGGTGGGAATTCGATGCGGATGACAACGGCAGTGAAAGCACTCGCTCTTGGCATCGCAGTGCTTGGGCTCGGTATGATGGCGGGCTGCGGCGGCGATCAGAAGGCGAGCGGTGAGAAGTCGTATAAGATCGGCATTGTCCAGCTGGTCGAGCACAATGCTCTCGATGCGGCGAATCGCGGGTTCGTGGACGGACTCAAGGCGCGCGGCTACGAGGAGGGCAAGAACCTCACGATTGACCGCCAGAATGCACAGGCGGATCAGTCGAACCTCCAGAACATTGCACAGCGTTTCGTCAGCGACAAGGTGGATCTCATCTGTGCCATTGCGACCCCTGCGGCGCAGACTGTGGCGAATGCGACGAAGGAGATCCCCATCGTCGGCACGGCGATTACGGACTATGTGAGTGCGAAGCTCGCGCAGACAAACGAGAAGCCGGGTGCAAACATCACGGGGACGAGCGACCTCAACCCGATCAAGGAACAGATTGACCTGCTCATCAAGCTCTATCCGAATGCAAAGACCATCGGCACGATCTACTCCTCAAGCGAGATCAACTCCGAGATCCAGATCAAGGCGATGAAGGAGTATGCCGAGTCGAAGGGGCTCAAGGTACGTGCAGCGACGGTTTCAACGGTCAACGATATTCCACAGGCGGCACAGAGCCTTGTGGGGGATGTGGACGTGTTCTATGAGCCGACGGACAATGTCATTTCCTCCTCGATCCCGACGCTCGTCGGCGTGACGGATGCGGCAGGCAAGGCGGTGATCTGTGCCGAGCCGTTCATGGTGACGGGTGGATGTCTCGCGACCTACGGCATCGACTACTACAAGCTCGGCGTGCAGACGGGCGACATGGCGGCGGACATCCTTGAGGGAAAGAAGAAACCTGCGGATATGCCGATTGAGACGGCACGCGATCTCTCGCTCATCATCAGTAAGGGGAGCGCGGAGAAGCTGGGACTTACGATTCCGGAGGATGTGCTGAAGGATGCCACTCTGGTGGACTAATATAGAAAAGGTGGGGATTCGATGCGGATGAAAAAACTCGCAAAATGCGCTGCGCTCGGCATCGCTGCCCTCGGGATTCTGGTGTCGGCAGGATGCGGAGAGCAGACGGCGAAGGGGGACAAGACCTACAAAGTCGGCATTGTCCAGCTCGTGGAGCACAGCTCGCTCGATGACGCGAATCGCGGGTTCGTGGACGGACTCAAGGAACGCGGCTACGAGGAGGGCAAGAACCTCACGATTGATCGCCAGAACGCGCAGGCGGATCAGTCAAATCTCCAGAATATTGTCCAGCGTTTCATCAGCGACAAGGTGGATCTCATCTGCGCGATTGCAACTCCTGCGGTGCAGTCGGCGGCAAATGCGACGAAGGAGATCCCCGTTGTTGGTACGGCGGTGACGGACTATGTGAGTGCGAAGGTTGTAAAGTCGAACGATGCGCCGGGCGGAAATGTCACGGGGACAAGTGACCTCACGCCGATTGCCGAGCAGATCGACCTCCTTATGAAACTCTATCCAAACGCAAAGACCATTGGCACGATTTACTCGTCCAGTGAGGTCAACTCCGAGATTCAGGTCAAGGCGATGAAGGAATATGCCGAGTCGAAGGGATTGACGGTGCGTGTCGCGACGATCTCGACGGTCAACGATATTCAGCAGGCGGCGCAAAGCATCATCAACGATGTGGATGTATTCTATGAGCCGACGGACAATGTGATTGCATCGGCGATGCCGACGCTTACGAGCGTTACCGATCCTGCGGGCAAAGGTGTGATCTGCGGCTATGTCGGCGGCGTTACCGCCGGAGCTCTCGCGACCAAGGGGATTGACTACTACAAGCTCGGCGTCCAGACGGGTCATATGGCGGCGGATATTCTTGCGGGGAAGGCAAAGCCGTCGGAGATGAAGATTGAGACCGCGCACGATCTCGTGGTTGTCATCAATAAGAAGAATGCAGAGAAAATCGGTCTGACGATTCCTGCCGATGTACTGAGCGGCGCGACGATTGTGCCGTAAGTAAGACACACACAGCGGAGCGGGCACGCGGCGTGTCCGCTTTTTTACTGATATGAGGGAGTGACGTTATGGATCTCGTCATTGCGACGACGGCGCAGGGTGTCCTATGGGGACTCTATGCGCTTGGCGTCTATCTGACTTATCGTGTTTTGGATATTGCCGATCTGACGGTTGAGGGGAGTTTTCCGCTGGGGGCTGCTGTTGCCGCCTCTATGCTTGTGGCGGGCTATACGCCGCTGACGGCGATTCTCGCCGCGTGTGCGGCGGGGTGCATCGCGGGCGTTGTCACGGGATTCTTCTGTACGAAGCTCAAGATCCCCGCATTGCTCGCGGGCATTTTGACGATGATCGGGCTTTACTCCATCAATCTGCGTGTGATGGGCAAGGCAAATCTGCCGCTCCTGCAGCAGGAAACACTGTTTACTGAGTGGAATATCTGGCATCTCGATACGGCGGCGAACATTCTCCTCATTGGGACGGTTGTCGTTGTACTTGCGGTTCTGCTGACATATTGGTTCTTCGGAACAGAGTTGGGGACAGCGATCCGTGCGACGGGGGCGAATCCGCATATGATCCGTGCGAACGGTGTCAATACAGATGTGATGATCGTTCTCGGACTGCTTCTCTCGAATGGGATGGTTGCGATCTGCGGCGCACTCGTGGCACAGAGCAACGGATTTGCCGATGTCGGTATGGGAACGGGCACGATCGTCATCGGGCTCGCATCCGTTATCATTGGTGAAGTGCTTTTTGGCACGCGCAGCTTCAAGAACTGGCTGATCTCCGTTGTCCTCGGCTCGATTGTCTATCGTGCGGTTATTGCGATTGTTCTGCAGCTTGGTATGCCGCCGAATGATCTCAAGCTCTTCACAGCGATTCTTGTCGCGATTGCACTCTCGCTGCCCCTCATCCAGTCGAAATACCATGCGATGAAGAAGGGGGCGGAGTGATGCTGCATATCGAGGATATTAAGAAAACATTTAATCCGGGGACGATCACGGAGAAGAAGGCTCTTTCGGGTATTACACTTCACCTAAAACCGGGCGATTTCGTCACCGTGATCGGCGGCAACGGTGCAGGCAAGTCCACGCTGATGAACGCGATTGCGGGCGCAATCTCTGTGGACGCGGGCAAGATCTCGATTGCGGGCGAGGACATTACAAAGTGGCCGGAGCACCGTCGTGCGAAATTTATCGGTCGTGTCTTTCAAGATCCGATGATGGGGACGGCAGCGCGTATGATGATCGAGGAGAATCTTGCGATTGCGGCACGACGCGGGCAGATACCGACGCTGCGATGGGGTTCGACGGATGAGATGCGCGACGTGTTCCGCGAGAAGCTTGCACGTCTGAAACTTGGGCTTGAGGATCGCCTCTTCTCGCGCGTCGGACTGCTTTCGGGCGGACAGCGGCAGGCACTGACCCTTCTTATGGCGACACTCGTAAAGCCAAATTTACTGCTGCTTGATGAGCACACGGCGGCACTCGACCCGAAGACAGCGGCGAAGGTGCTTGAGCTCACGCAGCAGATTGTTTCGGAGGATCAACTCACAACCCTCATGATCACCCATAACATGAAGGACGCGCTGCGCTACGGCAACCGCCTCATCATGCTGCACGAGGGGCGTATTCTCTTTGACGTGCCGCAAGAGAAAAAACAAGGGCTCACGACGCGTGACCTTCTTTCGATGTTTGAACAGGCGGCGGGCAGCGAGCTTGCAAATGACAGTTTACTGTTAAGCTAATCGAACATTAACGCCCTTCACAATGCGTTCTAAGTCGATTCCGTTATATTATCCATGAAAGCAAGAGATACTAAGAATGCAGATGTGCTTTCATCTTCTCTGACTTTCGGTGCGCATTTTGCGGTCTTCCCTTCCGCAGAATTCACATACATTCCCTACATTTCTTTCTCTCTATCGAAAACACGTCTCCTGCTGCCCGGCGGGAGGCGTATTTTCTTGCTATTTTTCAGATTCGTAGTAAAATAGGGAGGAGGAATCGAACAGACGGACGGAGGTGTGTGATGGGTGGAAAAAAACTGGGAGCGGTACAGCGTGCGCTGCGGATGATCTATCGCGATGAAGCGATCCCTACGCCCGTACCTACGCCCAAGCCGCCAATGCCGAAGCTCCTGTGCGCAATGCGTTCGCTTGTCACGACGACACGCGATTATTGGCAGTCGCGGGCGGAACTCTTTCTGAAACAGGCGCGTCTGATGGTGAACTATGAGGACGACTACGCTTACAACGGCACAGTGAATCAGTATTTCCCGACATACGATTCGCTCTCGGATGCACAGCTGCGCGGCTACTTCACATGGCGAACGGCGGTGCGGAAGGGAAGAGTAGAGAAGCGGGGGATGTCCTATGCGTCTCTCTACGTGTATGAGCTGCTGCATCTCATCGGGTGCAGGGACGCACAGGACGGCTATGAGAAGCTGCATTCCTTCTGTGAGGCATATCGCGCGCTTGACCTACAGATCTGTCATTATATTGTGCATTGGGAAGCTGATTTCGTTATTTACTATGGGCTTGATCCAAAGCTGATTACATGGCGTGGGAATGCCCTCTCGTATCGGGAACAGGACGATGCAATCTGTACGGTGCTTCATCGCACGGAGCATACAACAGAGGAGACGATGGCGGCAGTCTGCGTTCTCTCCTCCTATCGTCTGGAACGCTCGAAGCTATACCGTGCTCATACGGCAGAGGTGAATACAGTCGCGCTCCGCGTGCTGGATCGCGTTGCGGCGTACTATGAGAAGCATCGTCAGATCAGTTTCTTTGACGATTTGATTGCCGTGGAGCAGACTGCGCCCGTCCGCCTCTTTTCCTCTGCAGTATTTCAGCCGCCCAAGGAGGAACCGGATCGCGTCTATGAGGTGCATCCTCTGCGCCGCTATGAATGCGTGAGCGGATACTGGACGCTGCACTCGTATGAGCGTCCCGCGCGTGCGGCACAGCGTTTGGGTGTGTTTTTGCGCGGTGTGGATGCAGGGCTGCGTGCACATTTTGGAATCACGGCGATTCAGCCGCCAAAGCTGAAAAAATGGCAGGCAAAAATAATTGATGAGGAGATCACCGACTTTCTTGCGGAGCAGAGGGCGGCAGAGGCGCGGCGTGTCCGGCTCGACTTTTCACAGCTGGCGCGCATTCGTGCGGATGCCGATGTGACGCAGGAGCGGCTGATCGTGGAGGAGGAAGAGCCTCCGATGATGTCCGTTTGTGAGCCTTCGCCTGTCGTTCCTCCGTCATCCTCTGAGGATACGCTGCCCGTCGATTCTGTGACGACAGAGGGGGCAGGGGCTATCAATGGTCTGGATGCGGTGGAGCTTCGGCTGCTCCGCGCACTTCTTGGTGATGGCGATCTCTCGTGGGTGCGCACAGAGGGGCTGATGCTCTCCGTGCTCGTCGATGGGATCAATGAAAAACTGTACGATGATTTTGCGGATACGGTGATCGAGGGCGACCCACCCGCCATCGTTTCCGACTATCAGAACGAACTAATAGAGAGGTATCTGCATGGCTGTGAATGAACCGAAGAAAATTCCGCGCCGCATTGCTCAAACACTCGTGAATGCACTCAAGGGCGGCGTTGTGCCGCGCATCGGTCTCCCATACATCACGGTCGGGCGGCGCAGCGAGATCGAGGCACTGCTCTCGGATGTGGAGATGATCGAGGGCGGCGGGGCTTCCTTCCGCTTTATCGTTGGGCGCTACGGCAGCGGCAAGAGCTTTCTCTTGCAGACGATCCGCAGCTATGTTATGGCAAAGAATTTCGTCGTGGTGGATGCCGACCTCTCGCCCGAACGCCGCTTGCAGGGAACGCGCGGGCAGGGGCTCGCGACGTACCGTGAGCTCATCCGCAATATGGCGACGAAGACGATGCCCGAGGGCGGGGCGCTCACGCTCATCCTCGACCGCTGGATCAGCCGCGTACAGCAGGAAATCGTGACGGAGGATGGTATCGCCCCCGAGCACCCCGATTTTTCCGCTGCTGTTGATCGCCGTATCGCGGCGATCATCTATGGGCTGAACGATCTCGTGCACGGGTTTGACTTTACGCGGCTTCTGACGCTCTACTATCATGCCTATCGGGACGGCGACGATGAGAAGCGGGCGCAGGTTGCACGCTGGTTTCGCGGGGAGTATACGACGAAGACCGAGGCGCGGCACGATCTCGGTGTGAACATCATCATCACGGACGACGACTGGTATGAGTATCTGAAACTCTTTGCCGCATTCCTGCGGCAAGCGGGCTATGCGGGAATGCTCATCCTCATCGACGAACTCGTGAACATCTACAAGATTCCGCACGCGGTCACGCGCCAGTACAACTACGAGAAGATTCTCACGATGTATAACGATGCGATGCAGGGGCGCGCGCAGTACCTCGGCATGATCCTCTGCGGCACGCCCGCGTGCATGGAGGATACGCGGCGTGGGGTATACAGCTATGAGGCACTGCGCTCACGGCTTGCCGAGGGACGCTTTGCAGGGGAGCATCGCGACCTGCTCTCGCCTGTGATACGGCTCTCTCCGCTCACGCATGAGGAAATGCTCGTCCTCATCGAAAAACTTGCCGCCATCCACGCGGGGCTCTACGACTACGTGCAGATTGTGACGCAGGAGGATCTTGCGGACTTTATCCGCATCGAGTTTGGGCGCATCGGTGCGGACACGCATATCACGCCGCGCGAGGTGATCCGCGACTTCATTCAGGTGCTCGATATTATCTACCAAAATCCTGCATTGAAACTTGCCGATCTGCTTGGTTCGGATGCGTTTTCCTATGCGCAGAATGAGGTGGAGGGCGCGGAAATCAGTGCACAGTTTGCGGAGTTCGAGTTGTGAACGTGTTCGACCGCTATGCGCCCTTTGTACGTGACTATATCTATGCGCAGGAGTGGAAGCATCTGCGCGGCATCCAGATCGCGGCGGCGGATGCGATCTTCGGAACGGACGGTCATGTGCTGCTCACGGCATCCACGGCGGCGGGCAAGACGGAGGCGGCGTTTTTTCCGATCATCACACTTTTTCACGAGAATCCGCCGAGCTCTGTCGGATGTATCTATATCGGCCCTCTCAAGGCACTCATCAACGATCAGTTCGAGCGTCTGACGGATCTTTGCCGCAGGGCGGATATTCCCGTATGGCACTGGCATGGGGATGTCGGGCAGACGCATAAGGCACGGCTGATGAAGCATCCGTCGGGCATTCTGCAAATCATACCCGAGTCGCTGGAAGCACTGCTCCTACATCGCCATGCGGCGATCTCGAAGCTCTTCGGCGACCTGCGCTTTGTTGTGATCGACGAGCTGCATTCACTCTTGCGCGGCGACCGCGGCGGGCAGACACTCTGCCTGATCGAACGCCTCTCACGCATCGCGGGCGTGCAGCCGCGTCGTATTGGACTGTCGGCGACCATTGGCGATGCGCGGCGTGCGGGGGACTTCCTTGCGGCGGGGACGGGTCGCGAGACGTTTGTTCCGCAGATCGAGGCACGGGGGAATAAATGGCGGCTTTCGCTCGAACACTTCTATGTGCGTGACACACAGGCGGGGGAGGGGCGCGAGGACATCGTTGTGACGGATGTTCTCGGCGCACCGACGGATACCCCGCCCGAGGCCGCCGATCCCGGGCTTGGTTATATCTTTGCCCATACGCGTGGAAAGAAGTGTCTCGTCTTTGTGAACTCGCGTGAGGAGTGCGAGGCGGTAACGACAACTCTGCGTGCTTACTGTGAGAAACAGCATGAGCCGGATCGCTTTCTCATCCATCACGGCAATCTCTCCGCTGCGTTCCGCGAAACGGCGGAGGCGCGTATGAAGGATGAGGACAGCCTCTTTACAACGTGTACGACGGCAACCCTCGAACTCGGTATTGACATCGGACGGCTTGAGCGCGCCTTTCAAATCGATGCACCGTGGACGGTTTCGTCCTTTCTTCAGCGCATGGGGCGCACGGGGCGGCGTGGACAACCGCAGGAGATGCACTTCGTTGTGCGCGAGGAGCAGTGCGAGGCGCGTGCGCTCCTGCCCGCAACGATTCCATGGAAACTCTTACAGGGGATTGCTCTCATCCAGCTTTACCTTGAGGAGCGTTGGGTCGAGCCGCCGCGTTTGGATCGTCTGCCGTTCAGTCTGCTCTATCATCAGACGATGAGCGTCGCGGCATCCTGTGGGGAGCTCTCCCCGCGTGCGCTCGCGGATCGCGTGCTCTCCCTGCATATCTTTCATCGCATCACGCAGGAGGATTACCGCACGCTCCTGCGGCATCTGATTGCACAGGAACATTTGCAGCAGACGGAGCGCGGCGGGCTGATCGTGGGACTTTCGGGGGAGCGCGTTGTACAGTCCTACCGTTTTTATGGTGTCTTTCAGGAGAACGAGGAGTACACTGTTCGCAGTGAGTCACAGGAGATTGGAACGATTGTCACGCCGCCGCCCGTTGGGGAGAAGATCGCGATCGCAGGGCACGTCTGGCGCGTGCTTGAGGTTGACCGCAAGCGACATCTCGTCTACTGCGAGATGGTGCGGGGGAATGTGCCCGCCTATTTCGGTGAGTGTCCCGGCGACATCCACACGCGCATCCTTGAGCGGATGCGGCAGGTCTTGCGCGAGGAGCTGATTCCGCCATATCTGTTGAAAAACGCCATAGCGCGTCTTTCGCAGGCGCGTGATACGGCGCGACATTCGCGTGCAGCGGAGGATGTGCTCATCCCGCTCGGCGGCGAGATGTACGCACTCCTGCCGTGGCTCGGCAGCTATGCGTTTCTTGCTCTTGAACGGTTCCTGCGGATTCGCTGCGGGACACGGCTCGGACTGCGTGGGTTTGAGTCGATGCGTCCGTACTTTATACAGTTTACGATGAGAGTTATGCCCTCGGAGTTCTTTTGCATTCTCGCGGAGGAAGCGGCTGAGGAATTTGATCCGATGGAACTCCTCTATCCCGATGAGGTGCCGATCTTTGACAAATACGATGAATTTCTCCCGACGGAGCTTGTGCGTCGAGGCTTTGCTTATGGTGTTTTGGATGTGGAGGAGATGCGTGCGGCTGTGCTCTCGTGGTCAAACGCACGGATTGACAGCCCCGCACGGTCATGATAGAATACGTTTGCTGAGTTTATCAGCGTTTCCTGCATATGCGGATGTGGCGGAACTGGCAGACGCGCCGGACTTAGGATCCGGTGCCGCAAGGCGTATGGGTTCGACCCCCTTCATCCGCACCAGCTTCGTATTTCTTTTGCACATTTGGTGCAGTTCCATTAACCGACTGTTTTGCAGTCGGCTTTTTTTCTATGGGGAGTGATCGTAATGTCCATCCTTGCCGCCTATGCCGTACCGCATCCGCCGCTCATCATCCCTGCGATTGGCGCGGGACGGGAGCGGGAGATCGCTGCGACTGTTCGGGCATATCATGAGGTGATGCGCGCGGCGGCGGCGCTGCGTCCCGATACCGTCGTCATCATCAGCCCGCACGCGACGGCATACGATGATTTCTTTCACATCTCACCGGGCGCGGGAGCGGAGGGAAACTTTGCCGCGTTCGGGCATCCCGAGATCTCCGTCGACATTCCGTATGACGAGGATTTTGTGCGTGTCCTCTCTGCTTTTGCGGGGGAGAAGGAGCTTCCGGCGGGAACACTCGGGGAGAAGCATCCGTCGCTTGACCACGGGACGATGATACCGCTCTTCTTTTTGAGTGAATATCTGGGAGATGCGCCGACCAAATTTGTCCGCATCGGTATCGCGGGGTTACCTGCGCATACACATGCCTTGCTCGGGCAGTTGATTGCGGCGACGGCGGAGCAGCTTGGACGGCGCACTGTCTGCATTGCGAGCGGCGATCTCTCACATCGTCTGACGGAGGGCGGAGCAAATGGGTTTGCGCCCGAGGGCGCGGAGTTTGACGAGCTCTGCACAGCGTTTCTAAAAACAGGGGATTTCCTCTCGCTCTTGCAGATTCCGGGCAGTTTTGCCGAAGCGGCGGGTCACTGCGGATTGAATGGGCTGTGGGTGCTCGCGGGTGCGCTCGACCGTGCGGCGATGGATGCAGTTCTGCACAGCTACGAAGCTCCATTTGGTGTGGGGTATGCCGTTGCTTCCTTTACCGTGACAGGGCGGAACGAGGCGAATGACTTCGCAGCGCAGCTCGTGCGTGCGGAGGATCGGGCGATTGCCGAACTGCGTGCGGCGGAGGACGATTATGTACGGCTTGCACGCATGAGCATCGAGCATTTTGTGCGGACACACCGATTTGCGGTGATGCCGAGCGACTTGCCACGTGTGCTGATGGAGCGGCGTGCGGGCGCGTTTGTATCCATCAAGAAATACGGCAAGCTGCGCGGCTGCATCGGAACGTTTGCGCCCGCTCAGAAAACGCTTGGAGAGGAGATCTTTTACAACGCTGTCTCGGCAGCAGTGCATGACGGGCGTTTTGAACCGATTGAGGAGGGGGAGCTGAACCGTCTCGTCTACTCCGTGGACGTGCTGAGTGTGCCGGAGCCGATTGAATCGGCGGCACAACTCGATCCGAAGATTTATGGCGTGATTGTCAAGAGCCTGACGGATCAGCGGCGGGGGCTGCTGCTGCCCGATCTCGCAGGCATTGATACAGCAGAGGATCAGATTGCCATTGCACGTGAGAAGGCGCGCATTCAGCCGAAGGAGCCGATTGCGCTCGCGCGATTTACGGTGGAACGGCATCATTGAGATTTGAGGAATATATCTGTGATTCCCCAAGGGAGATGTTTACATGGGAGATGTTCAAGGAAGTGAATTTTCTTTTTGGAATGGGCTCTGGCAGGAGAAGTTTCATGCACGCATACAGCGCATACGTGCAAATCCTCAAGTGGATTACTGGGACAAGCGTGCCAGGGATTTTTCTGCGATGCGCAAGAGCAATGACTATGACTATGGAAAGCGGGTTTATGCGGCGCTACAGTCTGTTTTGAATGCAGATACCACGGTGCTGGACATTGGGGCGGGACCGGGGTCGTTTGTGGTTCCCTTTGCAAAGCACGTGAAATTTGTCACGGCTATCGAGCCCTCGCGGGAAATGGCAGCACTTCTCAGAGAGAATGCCGATGAAGCAGGGATCGGGAACTATGCTGTGATCGAGAAAATGCTGCAAGACTTTCCGTCGGATAGTGCGTTGAATGATGCCTTCGATCTCGTAACGGTTTCGCTTGTCTTTTGGATGTACGAGGATGTATGGCCGCTGATCTTACAGATGGAGTCATATTCCAACCGTTATTGTGCAATTGTGGCGGAAATCCCGGACAAAAAGAATCCGAGAGCGTCGAGCTGTGGTGATGTGGAAGAGTTTCAAATCCTTTACAATATGCTTGTGGCTCAAGGGCGCTTTGCCAATGTCCGCGTGATTGACTATCGCTGCGAGCGCTCTGTGGAGGACGAGGCACAGTATCGCTCAATCGCCTTTGAGCAGTACGAAGGGGATATAACACCACAGGTGATGCAAAGAATTCGTGATGAAGTACAGGCAGAAGCGAAGAATGGAATGTGCACGGTTGCGACGAGATCGGCAGTTATATGGTGGGACAAGAGAGATCTTGTTCCGTAATGTGTTTAGTATTGAGCGCAAGCAAAAGCTCCTCTTCACGTGGAAGAGGAGCTTTTGCTGTGTATGTCTGTATTACTGCGCCGCAGCAGATTTCTCGCCGATCGTTGCGTTGAGTGCTTCGATCAGAGCGTCGATGTCGATGCCGTGTGCCAACGCTCCTTGCTCGATGTTCTCAAAATGCGATGCCGCGCAGCCGAGGCAGCCCATGCCCGCATTCATCAGAACCTCGACGGTGTCAGGATACGTCTGAACGATCTCGACGATGCTCATATCTTTTGTAATTGCCATGATAGACCTCCTATATGATGAAGATAATTGACAATAAAGGGGGAATTCCCCTAATTGCTTCAAATTATAACACAAGATTTCAAAAATGGAAGTAGCATTTGTGACATTTGCAGGTATGCTCATAAGAAAAGATATATGCTTCTCCTGCCGCGAGCGGCGCACAATGATTGACCTTCTCCCTTTTTTTTGCTATAACATAACGAGTGCAGCTGTTTTATCGAAGGAATATCGCGTGACTTCAGTCTGTGAAAGAGGTAATCATTGTGAGCAATCTTGAGGTTGGAATCGTTGGTTTGCCGAATGTGGGCAAAAGTACGCTTTTTAATGCGATTACGAAGGCGGGTGCAGAGGCGGCGAACTATCCATTCTGTACGATTGAGCCGAATGTGGGTGTGGTGGCGGTGCCGGATGTGCGTCTCAAGGTGTTGACCGATCTCTACCATTCGAAAAAAACAACGCCGGCAAGTGTCCGCTTTGTGGACATCGCCGGGCTGGTAAAGGGAGCGTCGAAGGGCGAGGGGCTCGGCAATAAATTCCTGGAGCACATCCGGCAGGTGGATGCCGTGGCGCATGTTGTCCGCTGCTTTGAGAGCACGGACATCACGCACGTCGAGGGCGCGGTCGATCCGCTGCGCGACATCGACATCATCGAGACGGAGCTCTGTCTTGCCGATCTTGAGGCAGTCGATAAGCGTATGGTGAAGGTGACGAAGCTGCTCAAATCGGGCAGCAAGGACGCAAAGGCGGAACACGCTGCGCTTGAACGTCTGAAATCTGCACTTGACGCGGGAAAACCCGCGCGTGAGGTGGAACTCTCGGATGAGGAGCAGGTGATGCTGCGTGATTTGAACCTCCTCACGCGCAAGCCGATTCTCTACATCGCGAATGTCGGTGAGGATGAGGCGGCAACGGCGGATGCGGAGAATCCGCACGTGCAGACGGTCAAGGAGTATGCCGCACGCACGGGGGCACAGGTGGTGACGGTTTCGGCGCGGCTTGAGGAGGAGATCGCGGAGCTCGATGCGGAGGAAGCTGCGGTATTCCTTGAAGATTTGGGTCTGTCCGAGAGTGGGCTTGATCGGCTCATCCATGGGGCGTTTGCCCTGCTCGGGCTGCAGACCTTCCTTACAGCGGGCGAGGATGAGTGCCGTGCATGGACGATTACGCGCGGGACGACGGCGCCGAAGGCTGCGGGGAAAATTCACACGGACTTTGAGCGCGGCTTCATCCGTGCCGAGATTGTGAACTACGATGATCTCGTCGCCCTCGGCAGCGTTGCAGCAGCGCGGGACAAGGGGTTGGTGCGCCTTGAGGGAAAGGATTATGTCATGCGCGACGGCGATGTGGTGAATTTCCGCTTTAATGTATGATTTTTTTCTGTGGCTCTGGACAAGCAGCACATTATGCGTTACAATTCATTCGGTCATTTTACGGGAGATATTTTGAAAGGAAGTGAAGAGCATGGACGATACACCTTTGCAGCCCGATCCTCACTTATGTATCGCGTCCTCTCTTTGTTTCGACACATTGTCCGGATAGGGGAGGGCGCACGGAAAGGAGTGCCATCCCTTGCTGCAAATCTATAAATCCATGGAATCCGGCCCTTTGCAGGAGCTGTCCCTCAAGACGCTCACGAAGGGGGCGTGGATCAACATTGTCAACCCGACCCCGTACGAGCTGAAGGTCGTGAGTACGCTGACCGAGGTCGATCCCGACTTCCTGCGTTCCGCGCTCGACGATGAGGAACGGTCGCATACGGATGTCGAGGACGACTCGGTCATGATCCTGACGAACGTCCCTGTCTATCGCGGTGAGGACAGTTACGACACGCTGCCTCTCGCGATCATCCTTACGGATGAGCACATCATCACGGTCTGCCTTGAGGAAACGCCGGTCATGGCGGAGTTTAACGAGCGCACGGCGAAGCTCTTCCGCACGTACAAGCGGACGCGCTTCCTCTTTCAGATCCTCTATAAGTCGGACGTGTTCTATCTGCGTTACCTGCGCCAGATCAGCAAGCTCTCCGAGGAGATCGAGGATCGTCTGCGCCACGATATGAAAAACAGCGAGATCCTGCGCCTTTTGCAGCTGCAAAAGGGTTTGACGTACTTCAATGCCGCACTGCGTTCGAACGGTGCGGTTCTCGATCGGCTAATGCGGCTGCGGACGAATACCTCAATGCATCATATCTTCAAAATGTACGAGGAGGATGAGGATCTCCTTGAGGATGTCATCATCGAGAACAAGCAGGCACGTGAGATGGTGGAGATGTACAGCACGATCCTTGCACGGCTCGCGGATACCTTCTCCTCGATTGTTTCGAACAATCTGAACCTCGTGATGAAATTCCTGACGGCAATCACGATTATCCTTGCGATTCCAACAGTGATTTCAAGTTTCTTCGGCATGAATGTGCCTGTGCCGTATGAAGGTGATCCGCTCGGCTTTATGCGCGTGGTCATCATCGCAGCCTGTGTGTCTACGACCGTGGTCTATATGCTCTGGCGGAGGGATATGTTTTGATACGCGAAGCGCAGCTCTTGCGCGGCATCATCTTTGGTGACCGAAATACGGATGAGTATGTCTATATGCCCGCGAGTGAGATTGGTGCCGACCCGCCCGTCTATGTGTACGAGGAGGGCAGCTGCCGCCATGACGTCGAGCTCGCCGATGCACTTCATCTCATACGGGTGCGTGACCTCAGGCCAACGGAACACCCCCTTTTGGGACGAACGAGCTGCTAGCGTGCGGCTCGTTTTTTGATAGGATGATTAGATATTTTTATCATAAAAAACAATGAGAAAACACCGGCTTTTAGACCACTGAGAAGACCTATCCTGTTTACAACCCCTATGTTACGTTGTATAATAAACAGAAAGTATTGAATCGGTATTCCTCCATAGATATTCTTTTTGATTCTTTTTATCAAAGAATCACGAGGGGACAAATTCTTTGCTCATGTGGTTATATTTTAATATTTTTGGGATGCAGACGCATTTCCATTGAGAGGGGAGCAGTAACATGGCCAAGAAAATGAAGACAATGGACGGTAACACTGCTGCGGGCTATATCTCCTATGCCTTCACGGACGTGGCGGCGATCTATCCGATCACACCGTCCTCGCCGATGGCGGAGCACGTCGACAGCCTTGCTGCAAAGGGAATGAAGAATATCTTCGGACAGAAGGTACGCCTCATCGAAATGCAGTCGGAGGCAGGCGCTGCAGGAGCGGTGCACGGTTCACTTCAGGCGGGAGCTCTCACGACGACCTATACGGCATCGCAGGGACTTCTGCTCATGATTCCGAATATGTATAAGATCGCGGGTGAACTTCTGCCGGGCGTGTTCCATGTCAGCGCACGCGCAATTGCGGCATCCTCGCTGAATATCTTCGGCGATCATCAGGATGTCATGGCGGCGCGCCAGACGGGTGTCGCCATGCTCGCAGAGTCGAGCGTACAGGAGGTCATGGATCTCGCTGCGGTAGCGCATCTCGTTGCGATTAAGGGGCGCATTCCGTTCATCAATTTCTTTGACGGCTTCCGTACTTCGCATGAGATTCAGAAGATCGAGGTTGTGGACTATGCCGATCTCGCGAAGATTCTCGACTGGGATGCGGTCAACGCATTCCGCCGCCGTGCGCTCAACCCGGATCATCCGGCAGTGCGCGGTACGGCGCAGAACCCCGACATCTACTTCCAAGGGCGCGAGGCGGTCAACCGCTACTACGATGCCATTCCGGAGCTTGTCGAAGAGGCTATGGCTGAGATGGCGAAGATCACGGGGCGCGAGCATCATCTCTTTGACTACTACGGCGCACCCGATGCGGATCGCATCATCATCGCGATGGGTTCGATCTGCCAGACGGCGGAGGAGGTTGCCGAATACCTCAATGCGCAGGGCGAAAAGGTAGGTCTGCTCTCCGTTCACCTCTATCGTCCGTTCTCCATCGAACATTTCTTCAAGTATCTTCCGAAGACGGTGCAGAAGGTCGCTGTTCTCGACCGCACGAAGGAGCCGGGAGCGCTCGGCGAGCCGCTTTACCTCGATGTCAAGGCGGCATACTACAGCTCGGGGATGACCCCCGTCATTGTCGGCGGTCGCTACGGTCTCGGCGGCAAGGACACTACGCCGGATCAGGTCTTTGCGGTCTACGAGGAGCTGAAGAAGGACGAGCCGATGCACGGCTTTACGCTCGGCATTGTCGATGATGTCACTCATTGCAGCCTCACGCCGATCCACGGTGATGTCAACCTCACGAAGCCGGGGACGACGGCGTGCAAGTTCTGGGGGCTCGGCTCGGACGGCACGGTCGGCGCGAACAAGAGCGCGATCAAGATCATTGGCGATAAGACGGATATGTACGCACAGGCGTACTTTGCCTATGACTCGAAGAAGTCGGGCGGTATCACGATGAGCCACCTGCGCTTCGGCAAGTCGCCCATCATCAGCCCGTATCTCATCAACAAGGCGGACTTCATCTCCTGCTCGCAGCAGTCCTATGTCCGTCAGTATGATCTGCTCGCAGGTCTTAAGAAGGGCGGCAAGTTCCTTCTCAACACGTTCTGGACGGACGAGGAGCTCTCGACGCATCTCCCTGCATCCATGAAACGCTACATTGCACAGAACGAGATTGAGTTCTACACGGTCAATGCGGTGCAGATTGCGCGTGACCTCGGACTTGGCGGACGCTTTAACATGGTCATGCAGTCGGGCTTCTTCAAGCTCGCGAACATTATTCCCATCGACGATGCGGTCAAGTACCTCAAGGATGCGGTCGTCACATCCTACGGCAGCAAGGGCGAAAAGGTCGTCAACATGAACAACGGTGCGATTGACAAGGGGATCGAAGCCCTCCATCGCGTGAATGTTCCCGCTGAGTGGAAGGATGCTGTCGATGAGGAAGTGCCGGTCAACGCAAAGACACCGGAATTCATTACGAAGATCCAGAACGTCATGAACCGTCAGGAGGGCGACAAGCTCAAGATCTCTGAAATTCTCAGTATGGAGGACGGCACATTCCCCGTCGGCGGTACGGCGTTCGAGAAGCGCGGAACGGCGATCTCTGTTCCCGTATGGCGTCCGGAGAAGTGTATCCAGTGCAATCAGTGCTCCTTTGTCTGCCCCCACGCAACGATCCGTCCTGTGTTGACGACGGATGAGGAGCTTGCGGCGGCACCTGAGGGAATGCAGTCCGTGAAGTCGCGTCCGGCGAAGGGGATGAACCTCACGATTGCCGTCTCGACGCTCGACTGTCTCGGCTGCGGAAACTGTGCGCAGGTCTGCCCTGGCAAGGCTCTCGATATGACCCTGCTCGACGACAACCTCCGCGATGCGCAGAAGTATTTTGACTATGGCGTAGACACGGAGAAAGTTTCGGTCAAGAACGTCCCGATGAAGAAGACGACGGTCATCGGCTCGCAGTTCGAGCAGCCGCTCTTTGAGTTCTCGGGCGCGTGCGCAGGCTGCGGCGAAACCCCATATGCGAAGCTCGTCACGCAGCTCTTTGGCGACCGCATGATGATCGCCAATGCGACGGGCTGCTCCTCCATCTGGGGCGCGAGCGCACCTGCCATCCCATACACGAAAAACCCGAAGGGCTACGGTCCCGCATGGGCGAACTCTCTGTTTGAGGATAATGCTGAGTACGGTCTTGGTATGCTGCTTGGTACGAAGGCAGTGCGGGAGTCCATCGCTGCTGCGGTGACACAGGCAATCGAGGAAAAGAAGGGGTCTGCCGAGCTTCAGGCAGCGATGCAGCTCTGGCTCGAAAAGCGCGACAGCGGCGAGGGTACGCGTGACCGTGCCGACCTCCTGCGTGAGCTGCTCGAAAAGGAGAAAGGAACGGACGAACTCCTCTGCCGCATCTATAAGGACAACGATTACTTCGTCAAGCGTTCGCAGTGGGTGTTCGGCGGCGACGGCTGGGCGTATGACATCGGCTACGGCGGTGTCGATCATGTCCTTGCGTCGGGTGAAGATGTCAACATCATGGTCTTTGATACCGAGGTCTACTCGAATACGGGCGGACAGGCATCGAAGTCAACCCCTGCGGCGGCAATTGCCGAGTTTGCCGCAACGGGCAAGAAGACGAAGAAGAAGGATCTCGGCATGATGGCGATGTCCTACGGCTACGTCTACGTTGCGCAGATCGACATGGGCTCTGACCAGAATCAGGTCTTGAAGGCGATCAGCGAGGCGGAGGCATATCCGGGACCGTCCCTTATCATTGCCTACTCGCCGTGTATCAACCATGGTATCCGCAAGGGCATGGGCTGTGCCCAGCTTGAGGGCAAACTCGCCGTCGCGTGCGGTTACTGGGCGAACTATCGCTACAATCCGCAGCTCATCGAGGCGGGCAAGAATCCGTTCACGCTCGACTCCAAGGAGCCGGACTTTTCGAAGTTCCGGGAATTCCTGCTCGGCGAGAACCGCTACATCAGTCTCAAGAGCAACTTCCCCGAGGTAGCGGAAGCGCTCTTCGAGAAGACGCAGAAGGATGCCGAGACGCGCTATAACAACTACAAGAAACTCGCAGGCAAGGCGTGAAGCGTTCTTTCCTGTCACCCCGATAACCATTTTTCTCCGCATGTGGGGGAGAGAAGCCGCAAAGCGGTGCAATAGGGAAAAGAAAAAAGCTGTACGAAGGTATTCTTCGTACAGCTTTTTGATATTGGTGTTTGAAGAAGCACTGATACGCAGCACTGCCATGGGAATATAGAGCGATCTGAACATCATGTTCCCTCACACGTTTTGATGATGCTCAAAATCATCAGAGACCCAAATCGCCCATCCTGATTTCTTCTACCTGTCCATGCTTTATTTCGAAGGCAAAACCGATGGTTGGATCCTCCTCGGAGAAGTAGATATAGTCCTCGCCGTAGACCATGCTCGGCTCACCATAGACACGACGCAGTTCCTCAACAGGTGTTCCGATGCGAACCCCCTTGCCCGATGCGAGAGCACTGTGCTCAGAAATTTTGACAAGACGGACGAGCCCGTCAACAAAGTCCAATGACAAGTTGTCCGTATACTCATATTTGACAACTTCTTTTCCCGCATAACGCATGGAATGCTCCGACTCCATCTCAAAAGGAGTACCGTAGCGTGCACGTACATCGGCCTCAGTGGCACCGTAGGCAATATCAGCCAGCAGCAATGCCTCACGGGCGATGCGTACGGCAGACTTCTGCTCCTCTGCACGGTGCTGCCGCAGCAGCCCCGCCTCACGTCTCGCTGCATCATCTGCAGAAAGTGTCTTTTCTACAGAATCCCGTGCAATGGTGATTCTCTTTCCAACATCTGTGCTCTGCGGTGTTGTCCCCGCAGAGCGATACATATCCACAGTGACACTCACTGCAGCACCGGCAATGACCGCAATCCCAACAAAGGCGGCACACATCCGCATATTCAAAGGTTCTCTCTCCCTCGGAAGCAGCTTTCACATCATCTGCCAACAAGATTCCGCTGTTGTTTTTCTAACAGTGGATATGTTGTTGGCTAGTGGATTATGCCCATTTTGATCTCCTTGACATGACTTCCTGCTATTTCAAAGGTAAATCCAATCGACGAATCTCCATCCACAAAGTAAATGTATTTATCGTCGTGTATGGCATCCGGCTGTCCATACGCTGCAATTAAAGTATTTACGTCCGTACCGACTGTAATGTTTGCTGCCGTTTTCATGCCGTTTGGCTTGCCGACCTCAACCTGACGAACAGTTCCATCTACAAAGAGAATGTCGAAATCATTGCCGTATTCCCATTCAATTGCCTGCCCGTCGGCATACGCGGGGTTGTATTTCGTCTCCACCTCGCGCGGTGCCCCATAGACACTGCGGACATAGGAGTCAGATGCACCGTATTCGATGCCGCCGACGACGAGCGCCTCCTGCGGCACAGAAGCCTCTGCCACACTGCCGATGAGAGCAGCCCCCAGCACAAGCCCTGTCATTCGTTTTCCATAGCGAATCATGGTTCACATCTCCTTTGCCCAAAATATTCACAATAGGGACATTTAAGGAAGTACGGATCAATACAGAACCATCATCTTGGCGCACCTCTTGTCCGCTCAATGCCTGCAAATCCTTCGCATACTTTGGATATGCGTCAAGTTCGCCTCCCTGTTCGGACGAAAAATCTGTGCCAATCCGAGGGGCTGTTTTATCAGCAATTCCTCAACATTACGGAAATTATAGGAGGAAACGCTGAAAAGCCTCTGAATACTTTCCCTCAGAGGCTTTTCAGTCTTCCCTTAAGTTCCTTTCAAAGAAAACGATATAAAGAGTATAAGAGAGAATAGTGTGTCAATACTATGGGAGGTGTCAGCAATGGTGGAACGTATTGAGCGAGTTATGCGCATAAAGCGTCTCAGGTTCAACAACGATGAGTTGTTCGAGCGGAAAAAAGGTTTTGAGGAGCGGGAACAGGACGAGTCCTTTGCATCCATTTTCAACGATGAAATGGAAAAGAAAAAAAATCAGCAGAACGAACACACTGCATCCCATGACAGAGCATATCATCTTGAGGTTGGCCGCCCGACACAGTCCCTTTTTTATCAGGGAAAAGCTGATATTTCAGTGGTGAAGGGTAAGCTGCCTCATGCCGGATGATGTGCATGGAATGCGGTTGGCTCTCGCGGAGGCGGAACGTGCCTATGTACTTGGTGAAGTTCCGATTGGAGCCGTCATTTTGAACGATTCCGGAGAGGTCATTGCCGGTGGATACAATCTGCGTGAAACACAACATGATGCAACAGCACATGCCGAACTGATTGCGATCCGGCGTGCCTGTCAGCGTCTCGGACGTTGGCGGCTCACGGGGATGACCCTCTATGTGACGATCGAGCCATGTCCAATGTGTGCCGGCGCAATTGTCATGAGCCGCATTAGCCGCGTGGTCTATGGAAGTACGGATACAAAGGCGGGAGCCTGCGAGTCACTCTTTAACATCACGGAATGCCCTGCGCTGAACCATCAGCCCGAAATGCGTTCCGGCGTATTGGCAGAAGAGTGTTCAGAGCTCATCAAGCGTTTTTTTCGCGCACGGCGAAAAAGCAAAGGCGCGCCATCATAGACAAACCGTTCCTCACTTACTTGCACTTCAAAAGCCGTCCACAGCGTTTTGCCGTGGACGGCTTTTACATGGGAAGAATTTACTTGAGTGCTTCCTGCAAAGTCTTCATATTATTTTTCATTGTGTCGATATAGGCATTCTTCGCCGCAGGGGTTGCCTCGCCGGTCACAACGGGATCGAGTGTATAAATCTTAGCGCCCGTTTCACGAGCGATGGTCTCAGCAGCAGCAGGGGAGTACTGCGGTTCGGTAAAGAGAACCTTCGAGGGGAGGGAATTGACCTGCTCGATGGTTTCCTGCAGTTCCGTCGGGGTCGGCTCCGTTCCCGGCTCACGTTCCACTACACCGATGATATTCAGATGGAACTCCTTTGCAAAGTAGGGGAATGCCTCATGGAATGTGACAACGTCCTTATGTGGTACATTGTCAAGTGCTGCGTGCATCTCTGTCTTGAGTGCTGTGAGTTTTTCGATGTATGCCGCAGCATTTTTTTCATACTGTGCCGCATGAGAAGGATCTGCCTCCTTGAGTTGGTCGGCAATGTTGCGTACCTGCGTGATCGCGTCCGTAACACTCAGCCAAACATGGGGGTTGTCACCCTCCTCATCGTGAATCAATGCAATACCGCGTGAGGCATCAATGACTTTCAGCTTTTTCTGCTGCTCCGTCACCTTGTCCATGAAGTCCTCCATACCGGCTCCATTGATAACGAAGGCATCCGCCTTTTCGAGCGTTTTCATATCCTCCGTCATGAGCTGATAGTCATGTAGGCAGCCCGTCTGCGGCTTCGTCATATTGTACACCTCGACGCCGTCCACACCATCCGTGATGTTGATGGTCGCAACATACATGGGATAGAACGAGGTCACAATACGGAACGGCTCTGCCGTTTTCTTTTCTGCAGCCTTGTCTGTAGTGCCGCAGCCGACAAGGGCAACGGAAAGGACAAGGAGCAGGAGAGATAGAATCTTTGTTGTTGTACGCATGGGTATCAGATCTCCTTAATACAGCTGAACGTTGTGTGAATTAGGTGAAATTTCACGGATAAAATAATAACGCACACTGAGAGATAATGTCAATATAAAATATAAAATTTTTTTATCGTTGCATACTATGTATAAATAAGTGTTCAAGAGAATAGATGATTATATCATCCTCTGTCTTGTGAAATTTTCATAACACGATTGACATGGATTATCCCCATGGGGTATAATGTGTTTGCATCATTTATCGGTGCAACATTACTCCGCGCGTGGAGGGAGGGGAAATGCATGGCAAATGAAATCAAGGTCGGCAAAAATGAGTCGATCGATAGTGCTCTCCGCCGCTTTAAGCGTATGTCACAGAAGGCCGGCACGCTTGCCGAAGTTCGTAAGCGTGAACATTACGAGAAACCGAGCGTACGCCGCAAGAAGAAGTCTGAGGCAGCGCGTAAACGCAAATACAGGGGCTGATTGCAAAGAGGCATCCGTGGACGCTGTGCCACGGATGTTTTTCTATTTATGTCTGTATTATGTCTGTATTATGTCTGTATGAAAGGATGAAAACCTATGTCATTGATGGAAAAACTGACTGCGGATATGAAGGAGGCCATGAAGCACGGAGAGAAAGAGCGTCTCTCTGTGATCCGTTTGGTGCGCGGTGCCGTTCGTCAGGCTGAGATCGACGGGAAGAAGACACTGAGCGATGATGAAATCATCGGTGTTATTACCAAGGAAGTGAAGATGCGGCGGGACTCCATTGAGGAATTCGAACGTGGGAACCGTGCTGATCTCGTAGAGAAAACGCAGGCAGAAATCGCGATTCTGATGCCGTATCTCCCCGAACAGCTCAGCGCCGATGAGGTGAGGCGAATTGTAGAGGCAGCGGTTTCCGAGGTCGGCGCAACGACAGCAAAGGATATGGGCAAGGTCATGGGCGTGCTCATGCCGCGTGTCAAAGGGCGTGCCGACGGAAAACTCGTCAATGAAATTGTTCGCTCACTTTTGAAGTAAATGTTTCTCTTATGTTAAAATCCCCGCACATTCCTTTTGACAAAAGTGCGGGGATTTTCGTATAATTGAAAAGAAAATAAATCATCAAAGGAGCGGATGATATGGCGGAGAAGGAAAAAAAAGACAGCAAACGCGATAAACCCATGACACGCGAAGAGGCACTGGAAAACGCGCTCAAGCAGATTGAGAAAAATCATGGAAAGGGGGCAATCATGCGCCTTGGCGAAGCCAAGGCAAACATGAACATCGAGGTCATCTCGACGGGGATTCTCCCGCTCGACATTGCCCTTGGCGTTGGCGGTATTCCACGCGGAAGGATTATCGAGGTATATGGGCCGGAATCCTCAGGAAAGACAACTGTTACTTTGCACATGATTGCCGAGGCACAAAAGGCAGGGGGACTTGCTGCATTTATCGACGCGGAACACGCGCTTGATCCGGAGTATGCACGCAAACTTGGGGTAAACACCGATGATCTCCTGATTTCCCAGCCCGATACAGGTGAACAGGCACTTGAGATCGTAGATGCGCTCGTGCACAGTGGTGCCATAGATATTATCGTGGTGGATTCTGTGGCGGCACTCGTTCCAAAGTCGGAGATCGAGGGCGACATGGGATCGTCCGTCGTCGGTCTCCAAGCGCGTCTGATGAGCCAGGCGATGCGCAAACTCACGGGCATCATCAGCAAAACCCGCACCGTTGCCGTCTTTATCAACCAGCTGCGCGAAAAGATCGGTGTCACCTACGGCAATCCGGAGACGACAACAGGCGGTCGTGCACTGAAGTTCTACTCCTCTGTGCGTATTGATGTACGTCGCGCCGATTCCATCAAACAGGGAACGGAGTCCCTCGGAAACCGTACGCGCGCGAAGATTGTCAAGAATAAGGTCGCACCGCCCTTTAAGACAGCGGAATTTGACATCATATATGGTGAGGGAGTTTCACGTCTGGGCAGCATCATCGACATGGGTGTCGATCTGGACATCGTAAACAAAAGCGGTGCATGGTATGCCTATGAGGGGACGCGGCTTGGTCAAGGAAAGGAAAACGCAAAGGCGACCTTGGAGGAAAAACCGGAACTCATTGCCGAGATTGAAGAAAAGATCCGCACAAAAATTCTTGTCGAAGGGGTAACCCCGAAGAAGAAGGGCGGGTCAAAAAAAGCCGCTGCAGACGCAGATCAAGAAACAACTGATCTCCCGGAGGAAGAGGCAATGCCGGAGACGGAGGAATGAGTGATACAGGGGCGAAGCGTTCCCGAAAGGCGACGGACAAGACTGCACTGATAACGGCGGTCGACTACCTTGCGCGGCAGGCGCACAGCGAACAGAAGCTGCGCGAAAAACTCACGCGCAAGGGCTTTCCCGCAGAGGAGATCGATGCTGCCATCGCGCGTCTCATCGAGCGTCACTATCTTGACGATACGGATCTCTGCACGCAGCAGTTTATGTATCTCTACAACGAAAGTCGGAATTCCGTTCGTCAGATCTGTGCGAAACTCATGCAGCGCGGCTTCGATCACGACCTTGTATGGAGCGTTGTCCCCGAGGATACCTACGAGCGGGAAACAGCCGCCGCCGAGCGCGTGCTTGCAATGAAGTTCAAGCCAACAGACAAGTATCAAAAGATGATGGCAAAT
Source organism: Selenomonas dianae (assembly GCF_030644225.1). NCBI lineage: Bacteria > Bacillati > Bacillota > Negativicutes > Selenomonadales > Selenomonadaceae > Centipeda > Centipeda dianae. Next base: position 1,038,794 of record NZ_CP128650.1, read on the forward strand.
CTCTATCAGAAGGGGTTTTCCGTCGATGTATCACACGCAGCCGTGCGAAATTTTACGGAAAATGCAGAAGATTAGAGAGAAAGGGATATCCATGATGAACAGACCCGAGACCTCGGAAATGATTTTGGTACTGGATTTTGGTGGACAGTACAATCAGCTCATTGCACGCCGCGTACGGGAAAACCACGTCTATTGCGAGGTACATCCTCATACGTTGTCCTTGGATCGCATTCGGGAACTCGCACCGCGCGGCATCATTCTGACAGGCGGTCCGAACAGCGTCTACGGGGCGGAAGCCATAACGGCACCGAAAGAACTCTTTGCACTGGGGATTCCTGTCCTCGGCATCTGTTACGGCGCCCAGCTGATGGCACATCTCTGCGGCGGGCGCGTTGAAACTGCTCCCACGAGTGAATACGGGCGGACAGAAGTCGACATCACGGACAAAGCGTCCCGTCTGTTTGACGGGATTCCGGCCAAAAACATCTGCTGGATGAGCCACACGGACTATATCAGCGAGCTTCCCGCAGGCTTCCATACAACGGCAGACACTCCCGTCTGTCCGATTGCGGCGATGGAGAATCCGCGTCAAGGGCTTTATGCTGTGCAGTTCCATCCCGAGGTCATGCACACGGAGCATGGAACTGAGATCCTGAGAAATTTTGTCTATCACGTCTGCAAATGCACGGGTACATGGCGCATGGATTCCTTCGTACAGAAAACCATTGAGGAACTGCGTGAAAAGATCGGTACGGGGCGTGCACTCTGTGCGCTCTCAGGCGGCGTTGACTCCTCCGTTGCAGCAGTCCTGCTCTCCAAGGCAATTGGCAGCCAGCTCACCTGCGTCTTTGTCGATCACGGACTCCTGCGCAAGAATGAGGGGGATGAGGTCGAAGCCGTTTTCGGAACATCCGGCACCTACGATGTCAACTTCATCCGCATCAATGCGCGTGATCGTTTCTATGCAAAGCTCAAGGGGGTAACCGAGCCGGAGGCAAAGCGCAAGATCATCGGTGAGGAATTTATCCGCGTATTCGAGGAGGCTGCACATGAGATCGGTGCAGTGGACTTCCTTGTGCAGGGAACGATCTACCCCGATGTCATTGAGAGCGGACTTGGTAAATCTGCGGTCATCAAATCGCACCACAACGTCGGTGGACTACCCAACCATGTAGATTTTAAGGAGATTGTCGAGCCGCTCCGTCTGCTCTTTAAGGACGAGGTGCGTGCAGCCGGGCGTGAGCTGGGCATTCCGGACTATCTCGTCGACCGGCAACCGTTCCCGGGACCCGGTCTTGGCATCCGCATCATTGGCGAGGTGACGGCAGAGAAGGTTCAGATTGTGCAGGACGCGGATGCCATCTACCGTGAGGAGATTGCGAAGGCGGGCATCCAAAAAAATCTCGGGCAGTATTTTGCTGCGCTTACCAATATGCGCTCCGTCGGTGTCATGGGCGATGGACGCACCTATGACTATGCCGTTGTCCTGCGTGCCGTTGAAACCAGTGACTTCATGACCGCAGAGGCAGCACAGCTCCCGTGGGAAGTCCTGTCAAAGGTGACCACGCGCATTGTCAACGAGGTACATGGTGTTAACCGCGTCCTCTATGACTGTACAGGAAAGCCGCCGGCAACGATCGAACTCGAATAAACGAAAATAGCGCAGAGATCCTTACATATTAAGGTTCCCTGCGCTTATTTATTTTTCGTGATCCCCGTTTGACCCCTTATTTTGTTGCAGGATCGCTTTCGATGGTGTCAATGATCATATCTCGCTCCTGCGGATATAGATGAGCATAGATCTGCAGTATGTCTTCAAAACATGTAGTTTTGTGCTATGAAAATAATCTCTTGATTTTACAATCTACCTTTCTGAATTGCTGTATCGCCTCCTTGCATATTTTGATGTTCTCTGCTATAACTTAGTGTATATCTCTATCTCAATTTGCGTTGGGGGAGTACATATTTTCTGTGAGGAGTGACGGCGATGAAGCTGGTTGTGACGATTGTCGGACGAGATCAAGTCGGTATTGTGGCGATGGTGAGCGGAATTCTCGCGGAGCAGCGCGTGAATATCATGAATGTGAATCAGAATATCATGGATGGGTTCTTCAACATGGTCATGATTGCCGAGATGCCGGACGATGCGGAGATCCGCTTGAAGGATTTGCAGGAACTCTTGCGTAAGAAGGGCGAGGAGCGCGGTCTGGAGATCAAACTCCAGCATCAGGAGATTTTTCAGGTTATGCACAGTATTTGAGCGAGGAGCGGCAGAGTGATTACATTTGACGACATCCGTGAAACCAATCGGATGATTACGGAGAACCGCCTGGATGTGCGTACGATCACGATGGGCATTTCTCTGCGTGACTGTGCGCATCCGAACATTGACAAGTTCTGCCAGAATGTGTATGAGAAGATCACACGCTCGGCAGAGTATCTCGTTCGCACGGGCGAGGATATCGAGAGGGAGTATGGCATCCCCATCATCAACAAGCGTATCTCCGTTACGCCGATTGCGATTGCGGCGGACGCGTGTCAAACGGATTCGTTTGTGCCCGTGGCGGAGGCGCTTGATCGTGCGGCAAAGGCGGTCGGGGTCAACTTCATCGGCGGTTTTTCCGCGCTCGTTGAAAAGGGGATGACGCACGGCGATCGTGTGCTTATCAACTCAATTCCTCAGGCAATGGCAGCGACGGATATTGTCTGTTCGTCGGTGAACATTGGCTCGACCAAAGCGGGCATCAATATGGATGCGGTGCGCGAGATGGGGGAGGTGATCAAGCGTACGGCGGAACTGACGCGTGAGCAGGAGGCAATCGGCTGTGCAAAGATCGTTGTGTTTTGCAACGCACCGGGAGACAATCCCTTTATGGCAGGGGCGTTTCACGGGGTTGCCGAGGGCGACCGCGTTATCAATGTGGGGGTCAGCGGACCCGGTGTTGTGAAGCACGCGCTTGAGGATCTCAAGGGCGCGGATTTCACCGAGATCGCCGAGACGATCAAGCGTACGGCGTTCAAGATTACGCGTGTGGGACAGCTCGTCGCACGCGAGGCGTCGCGCCGTCTGGGCGTGCCGTTCGGCATTATTGATCTCTCGCTTGCGCCGACTTCGGAGGTCGGCGACAGTGTGGCACGTATTCTTGAGGAGATGGGGTTGGAGGCGTGCGGTGCGCCGGGGACGACGGCTGCGCTCGCACTCCTCAATGACGCGGTGAAGAAGGGCGGCCTGATGGCGAGCTCCCATGTCGGAGGGCTCTCGGGTGCATTCATTCCTGTGAGCGAGGATGAGGGCATGATTGATGCGGTAGAGCGCGGCAGCCTTTCGATTGAGAAACTTGAGGCGATGACTTGTGTCTGCTCGGTCGGTCTCGATATGATCGCGATTGAGGGCGATACGTCTGCGGCAACGATCTCTGCCATCATCGCGGACGAGGCGGCCATCGGCATGGTGAACAATAAGACGACGGCGGTGCGTGTGATCCCTGTACCGGGCAAGAAGGTCGGCGAGGGCGTATCGTTCGGCGGTCTCCTTGGTTATTCGCCGATTGTACCCGTGCGCAGCGGATTCAGCTCGGCGGCGTTCATTGCACGCGGTGGGCGAATTCCTGCGCCGACGCGGTCGCTGACGAACTGATATGAGAGTAACGAAAGCCATTAAGGCGGAGCAGCTGCGTATCCTGAAGGAACTCTATCCGAATGCAAAGCCCGCCCTCACGTTCAAGACACCGTTCGAGCTGCTGATTGCGGTGATTTTGTCGGCACAGTGTACGGATGTGCGCGTGAATGTGGTAACGGGACGGCTGTTTCAATATGCGAATACGCCGGAGGCGATTGCCGCACTTGGGCAGGTGAAGCTCGAAACGGCGATTCATGACTGTGGATTCTTTCGTATGAAGGCAAAGCATATTCTGGAGATCTGCCATATCCTCTTACAGGAATACAGCGGGGAGGTTCCCGCCGATTTCGAGGCACTGCAAAAACTCCCCGGGGTCGGGCGCAAGACGGCGAATGTCGTGATGAGCGTTGCGTTTCATGCGCCTGCGATTGCGGTTGATACCCATGTGTTCCGCGTGGCGAACCGTTTGCGCCTTGCGGTCGGCAAGACCCCGCTTGAGGTGGAGAAAGGGCTGCAAAAGGCAATCCCGCGCACGGATTGGAGCGACGCACATCACTGGCTGATCCTGCATGGACGACAGCTCTGCAAGGCACGCAAACCGCTCTGCAGCGAATGTCCGCTCGCTCAAGTTTGTCCGAGCAGTGCCGCATAAAATCCCGATGAAAGGGGCGTGAGAGCATGATTTACCGAAAGGCGCGGTTTGGCGATGTCGAGTCCATATATGGGCTCGTGCATATCTATGCCGCACGGGGGGAGATGCTCCCACGTTCGCGCAACACTCTCTATGAAAATTTGCGTGACATGATTGTTGCAGAGGATGACGGGACTGTTGTCGGTGTCGGCGCACTGCATATCATGTGGGATCGGCTCGCCGAGGTACGCATGATGGCGATTGCTCCTGCGCGTACGCGGCAGGGCATCGGTGCGGAGATTGTCGGGTATCTGCTCACAGAGGGAGACGCACTCGGGATAGAGAAGGTGTTCACGCTCACCTACAAGCCGGAATTTTTTCGCAAACTCGGTTTTATCCGCATCAGTCGAGAGGAACTGCCGCAGAAGGTGTGGAAAGAGTGCATCGACTGTCCGAAGTATCCGAACTGTGATGAGATCGCTATGGTAAAGGTATGATGGAGGGGCATTATGATTGTTGTGATGAATTCGAGAGCGACACAGGAAAATATCGATCATGTCACGGCGAAGATAGAGCAGGCGGGACTTCGCACACATTTGTCCCAAGGTGAAGATCGTTTCATCATCGGGGTGATCGGAGATAAAAAGCTCATTGCGGGGCTCGAGATGAATATGATGGATGGTGTTGAAAAAACAGTTCGCATTACGGAGAAGTATAAGCTGGTCAGCCGTGATTTCCATCCGGCGGATACGATTGTGGATGTGGCAGGCTTTCCTATCGGGGGTGAGCAGCTTGCTGTTATGGCGGGGCCATGCTCGGTCGAGAGTTACGACCAACTCTATGAGGTTGCGGTCAAGGTCAAGGCTGCGGGGGCAGAGTTTCTGCGCGGCGGTGCGTTTAAGCCGCGTACGAGCCCGTATGACTTTCAGGGGCTCGGGCTTGAGGGGCTGAAAATTCTCCGCGATGTCGGAGATAAGACGGGGCTGCGCGTCGTTACCGAGATCGTTGACAAGGATGATATTGAGGTTGTGTCGGAGTATGCCGATCTTCTTCAGGTTGGTGCACGCAATATGCAGAACTTCCAAATGCTCAAGGCACTCGGCAAAACGAAGATGCCCATTCTTTTTAAGCGTGGACTCTCAGCGACGATCAGCGAGTGGCTGAATGCAGCCGAATACATTGCCTCGGGTGGGAACGAGAACATCATCTTCTGTGAGCGCGGCATCCGTACGTATGAAACCTACACGCGCAATACGATGGATCTCAATGCCGTTGCGGCACTCAAGGAGCTCACGCATTTCCCCGTCATTGCCGACCCCAGTCACGGAACGGGGCGTTGGCAGATGGTGCGCCCGCTGGCGCGCGCCTCCGTTGCCGTCGGGGCGGATGGTCTCATCATCGAGGTTCATTGCCATCCGGAGTGCGCTCTTTCGGATGGAGATCAGAGTCTTGTTCCGCGTAATTTCGAGCAGCTGATGGATGAGGTACGTCAGATTGCACCCGCAGTCGGTCGGCGCGTATGAGCGGAACGAAGCTCGCCATCATCGGTGTCGGGCTCATCGGCGGCTCGCTCGGACTTTGTTTGAAGGATGCGCTCGGTGAGGAGATCTATATCACGGGACTCTGCCGCTCCGAGAAGTCCATGCGTGCAGCGATGGAATGTGGTGCGGTGGACTGCGCCTCGTCTGATCTTGCGACGGTGGTCGGAGCTGCGGATATTGTTTATCTCAGCCCGCCTGTTTTGCAGATCGTACCGATGGTGAAAAAAATCCTTCCCTATCTGAAAGATGGTGCAATCCTGACCGACGCGGGCAGTACAAAGGGCTATGTTTACGATGCACTGCATGAAATACTGCCTCCGTATGTGTATTATGTACCCGGGCATCCGATGACGGGACGCGAAAAGAGCGGGGTCGAGGCAGCGACAAAGGATCTCTTTGTCCACAAGGCGTATGTCATCATTGATGATCCGCAGATACCGCAGGCGGTGAAGGATCGTCTGATGGCGATTTTAAGGCTCACAGGTGCGAAATTTACCACGCTCGACCTTGCACAGCATGACCGCTGTGCAGCAGTTATCAGCCACGTTCCCCATCTGGCGGCAGCAGCGCTCGTCACACTGCTCAACCGGAGCGGTGATGATCTGGACTCGTGTCTAAAGCTCATCGGCGGAGGGTTCAAGGATACGACGCGCATTGCTTCGTCCAATGCGGATATGTGGGCGGACATCTGCATGACGAATGGGAGGTCGATCGCGGACTCCATGCGCCAGCTGCAGGCGATTCTCGGTGAAGTTATTACTGCCGTGGAAGCAGGGGATCGACAGGCGGTGTACGATTATTTCAGCGCGTCAAAGTGGCGCCGTGACAGTATTCTGCACGACGCAGAACAGAAATTTGATACAAATTGAAGTTTTTAAAAAAACCCTCTTTTTTTTAGAACGTATATATGCTATGATAAAAGCGGCTATGTGTGTACGAAAACCTGTCAGGGGGTATTACCGTGAAGAAAACCAGAATCTCCACACGGCGTCAATCCGAAATTTTGCAGTATATCAAGGACTTTCTCGTCGAAAAGGGCTATCCGCCCTCGGTGCGTGAGATTGGGTCGGCGGTCGGACTGAAGTCCAGTTCAACCGTGCATCGTTATCTTTCCATGCTTGAGGAAAACGGGGCAATCCGTCGAGATGCGACAAAGCCGCGCGCCATCGACATCATGGGGGAGAATCCGTGGGGACGTACGATCCCGGTGCCGCTCGTCGGGACGGTGACGGCGGGAGAGCCGATCCTTGCGGAGCAGAATGTGGAGGAAGTATTCTCCTTTCCGCGCGGACTTATTGGCACGGCAGAGGATGTGTTCATGCTGCGCATTCAGGGCGACAGCATGATTAACGTCGGGATATTCGACGGAGACTTTGTGCTCGTGCGGCAGCAGCCGACAGCGAACAATGGTGAGATTGTTGTCGCGCTTGTTGACGGTGAGTCGGCAACGGTGAAGCGTTTCTTCCGTGAGAAGAACTGCATTCGCCTCCAGCCGGAAAACGACTCGATGGAGCCGTTCTACGAGACGGATGTCCGAATCCTCGGCAAGGTCATCGGCCTCTATCGCCATATTTGAAAGACCTTTTGTGGGAGCACTGTGCGAAAAGGATGGTGCTGTAGGTTTGTCAATCATATGTTACACAAGAGAGAAGCAGAGAAAGAGTCTCACGAGGAGACTTCCATCCGAGGGGACGCATCGGAAAATTGTTATACTCCCTGTTTCTCCGTGCAAGCTGCACCTTGAAATCCTCAAACGAGTAAAACGTATGCGTGGCGTAAAACTCCTCGTTGTCCTTTCGGTGGGAACGCTCTACCTTACCGTTATGCCTCGGCGTATAGGGGCGAATCTTCTGGTGTGCAATGCCAAGACGCTTTAACTCCTTTTCAAACAGCGTCAGATTTTCTTCATCCGCCGCTTGGAAACGCTTGGTAAACTCCGCCCCGTTATCTGTCTGTACTTTATGTATCTTGAACGGGAAACGACGGATGAGCTGCTGCAGGAAAAGCATGGATGAATATGTTGATTGCTCCTTAAATGCCGCAATAAAGCGAAAGCGTGTACATTCGTCAATCGCTGTGTATTGGTACATCTTCTCGCCCTGCTCTTTTGCCTGTCCGACAATGCAGGCGGAGGGAACGACTTTGACATCAATCTGAACTTTTTCTCCGGGGAAGGTTGCCTGCTGATATGGTTTTGGCTGATATACAGGTTTCTTGGGCTTGCTTGTTTTAAGCCCCAGACGTTTCATGCAGCGGTAAAGACCGGCAATGGAGCGTGTATACCCCTTTTTACGCAGGCGCACCCAGAAGCGGACAAGACCCGTATTGGGACGACGTTTGCGCATCCGCCGAATGAGGGCAATCTCTTGATCGGAGTGTTCGTTGGGGTGATGATGGGGGCGTCGCGACTTTGGTGCGAGGGATTTGGGTGTACCATCGTAGCGATTACGCAGTCGATAGATGAACTGGCGATAAGTGCGGTACTTAATGGCAGCCTTTGTGACGCCATGCTGATCTGCATAGGAAAGAATCGCTTGATAATACTTGATGTCCTGTGTTATGCTTTTCATGAGAAAGCCTCCTTTGTGTGTGGTTTGTTTTGCTAGATAGAGCATAACACAAATGGGCTTTCTCTTTTTATTTACTTGTGTAACATATCTATTGTAATCCTACACAGAGCACTGTGCGAAAAGGATGGTGCTCTCTTTTCATTTGCCCGGAACAATGATATAATAATTTTGTTTTTCTGTCATTTGAGAGGTGATTATGGCAAAGAATTTACGCAGTGGCTACACGACGGGCGCGTGTGCGGCGGCGGGAGTCAAAGCTGCGTTTCTCTTTATGGCGGGGGCGGATTGGAGTACGGTTGACCTGATTGCGCTCGACGGAACGCCTCTGACGATTCCGGTGAAGTCTGTCACGGAGACGACAGAGGGGATTCGAGCCGAGGTGGTGAAGTTTTCGGGGGATGATCCCGACATCACGAACGGTGCCTCCGTGTTCACCACGGTCGCGCTGCGCGATGAGGCAGGTATTGAGTTCTGTGCGGGCGAGGGTGTCGGTACGGTGACGAAGCGCGGCATGAGTCTCCCCGTCGGTGAGCCGTCGATCAATGAAGGCCCACGAAAGTTGATTCGCAACGTCATTGAGGAGATGACGGGGCGTACCGATACAGGTGCACGCGTGACGATCGCCATTCCCGCAGGCGTGGAACTGGCGAAGAAAACCTTGAACCCCGTACTTGGCATCGAGGGTGGAATCTCCGTGATCGGGACGACGGGAGTCCTCCGTCCGATGTCGGAGGAGGCGTTCAAGGATTCCCTTGTGCCACAGATCGATGTGGCACTTGCGGCGGGCGAGCCGGTGCTCGTATTCGTACCCGGAAAGATCGGGGAGAAAATCGCACGTTCGCTTGGTGTACCGCAGACAGCACTGATCGAGACGAGCAATTTCATCGGGTTTATGTTGGATCGTGCCGCAGAGCGTGGGGCGGAGAAAATCCTCATCCTCGGTCATACGGGGAAACTTGTGAAAATGGCGGCGGGGGTGTTTCACACGCACAACCGCATTGCAGATGCACGCCTTGAAACGCTTGCCGCTTATGCTGCGGCAGAGGGGCTGGCGCAGGATGCTGTGCGTGCCGTTCTTGCAGCGAATACGACGGAGGATGCGATGGAGATCATCTCCGCTGCAGGTCTGATGGAGCAGGTCTGTGCCGTGATTGCAGAGCGCGTCCATATTCGCGCAGAACGCTATCTCTTCGGCAGGGTTCAGGTCGGTGCGCTGATGGTGAACTTTGCGGGGGATATTCTCGGTACAGATGCACGGGCGCGTTGCTTCGCCCGTGCATACGGATGGAGACTTGAGAAGTGACGCATAAAATCATCGTTGTTGGAATAGGCCCGGGAGATTCTGCCTATCTGTTGCCAAAAGCACAGAAAATAATTGACAATGCCCGTATTCTTGTCGGGGGACGACGTGCACTTGCAGATTATTCACGCAGCGGAGCGCGGGAGTGCGCCATCGGTGCGGATATTCCTTCGGTGCTTTCCTTTATTCGGGAGTCTCTTGCAGAGGATGATGTGGTGGTCATGGTCTCTGGCGACCCCGGTTACTACTCTTTGCTTGACGCTCTGCGCCGTACGTTTCCCATCGGGCAGATCGATGTTGTGCCCGGCATCAGCTCGTTGCAGCTCGCGTTCGCACGGATGGCTCTGCCGTGGCACTCGGCACGCCTCCTCAGCTTTCACGGGCGGGAGCCCATGGAGACGGAACTCTTTCGTGCACCCGAGGCTGTGCTCGGGATGCTGACGGATGGGCGCAACAATTCACAGACGATTGCCACACGTCTGCTTTCCTGTGGTTGGCGGGAGAATGACCGTATGTACGTGTGTACGCGGCTTTCGTATGAAGATGAGGAAATTATTGAGATGACATTGGGTGCGGCAAAGGCTGGTACAGGCATCGGTCACGGTGTTATTATTGTCTGCGCACATGAGGAGAATGTATGAATCTTGGAATAAAGGACGAGGCGTTTGTACGCGGCAAGGTACCCATGACGAAGGAGGAGATTCGCATCCTCACACTCGCCAAGGCACAGATCGAGCGCGATTCCGTCGTCTATGATGTCGGTGCGGGCACCGGATCGCTTTCGATCGAGGCGGCGCGACTTGCTCCTGCGGGGCATGTGTATGCGATTGAGAAGAATCCCGAGGGCATTGGTCTGATTGCGGAGAACGCAAGACATTTCGGGGTGGAGAATATTACCGTCGTCGAGGGGGCCGCCCCTGCGGCACTGGAGGGGCTTCCTGAACTTGATGTGGCTTTGATTGGCGGCAGCGGGCGAAAACTCTCGGACATTCTGGATATTATCGGAGAGCGTCTGCGTTCTCACGGGCGTATCGTGACGAATGCGATCACGGTGCAGACGGTCGCCGCCTGTCTGGATTATTTTCATGCACACGCAGACAGCTATACATACGAAGCGATACAGGTACAGATCAGCCGGTTGGAGCGTGTCGGTCCATACGATATGGCAAAGGCACTCAACCCCATCTATATTATCACAGCTCAGAGAAAGTGAGGAATCTACATGATCCATATTGTCGGCGCAGGTCCCGGTGATCCCGAACTCATTACGGTGAAGGGGGCACGCTATCTCTCCGAGGCGGATGTCATCATCTATGCCGGTTCGCTTGTCAATCCTGCTCTCCTCGATATGTGCAAGGCGGGGGCGGAGATTCACAACTCGGCGCATATGACCCTCGACGAGGTTGTGGAGGTCATCACACGTGCAGAGGCGGACGGCAAGATGACCGTCCGTCTGCATACGGGCGATCCCGCAATTTATGGTGCGATTCAGGAGCAGATGGATGCATGGGAGAAGCGCGGATTTGACTACGATGTTGTGCCGGGGGTCAGTTCCTTCCTCGGGACGGCGGCGGCACTCCGGCAGGAGTACACCCTGCCGGGCATCTCACAGACGGTCATCATCACGCGCAACGAGGGGCGGACACCCGTCCCGGAGCGTGAGAAGCTGCGCAGTCTCGCCGCACATCACGCGACCATGTGCATCTTCCTCTCAATTGCGATGATTGAGGAGGTTGTGGCGGAGCTCATCGCAGGCGGCTATGAGGATACTACGCCGATTGCCATTGTCCAGCGTGCGACGTGGCCGGAGCAGAAGATTCTGCGCGGTACGCTCAAGTCGATTGCGGAACAAGTGAAGTCAGAGGAGGTTGACCGCACAGCGATGATTGTGGTTGGAGACTGCCTCAATACGGAGTATGATCTCTCACGGCTTTATGCGCCCGAGTTTTCGCACATGTTCCGGGAAGCGAAGTCGTGAGAACAGCGCTCTTTGCACTGACAGAGAGCGGGGTGCAGCTTGCACGTCGCCTCGCAGACGCGGTCGAGGGCGGCGGGACAATTCATCTGCCCGAGCGTCTGCACGGCCATATTCCGTCAGAATATGATGTAGTATACTTTTCGCGTCTTGCAGATGTCATAAAGACGGCATTTTCGCGCTATGACGCCCTGATATGCGTGATGGCGACGGGGATTGTCGTGCGTATGCTCGCGCCGTATGTGGAGAGTAAGCTGTATGACCCCGCCGTACTTGTCTTTGACGAGGCAGGACGGCACGGCATCAGTCTCCTCTCGGGGCATATCGGCGGTGCGAACGAACTCACACGCAAGTTCTGTGCGGCGGTGGGGGCTGATCCCGTCATCACGACGGCGACGGATGTGACAGGCGTGTTTGCCCCGGATGCGATTGCCGCGCGTCTTGCCCTGCGCCCCGTACCCAAGTCCGCGATACAGGTGCTCAATACGGCTCTGCTTGAGAGGAAGGAAATCGCGTATTATATTGCGAGCAACCTCCCTCATGCTGCGTTCTATGAGGCGCAGCTGCGTGCAGAGGAGATACAGGCACGTCTCTTTCGTGGAGAAATACCCCCCGTGGGGGCGGATGAATACCGTGTTATCATCACGAGGGCAGAAGATGTTCCGAGTGAATCTGAGCCGCGCACACTGTACCTTGTGCCGCGCCGATTGATTGCGGGGGTCGGCTGCCGTGCAGGTGTGTCCGAGGCGAAGATCCTGCGTGCGCTGACGGAGGCGTGCGGTATGATCGGGCGTGAACCGTCAATGATTGATCTTTTCGCGAGTACGACGGTCAAGCGCGAGGAGCAGGGGCTTCTTGCGGCGGCTGCGACCCTCGGGCGGGAGATTCATTTCTACCCGAAGGAGAGATTGGCGGCGATGATTGAACGATACGGGCTCATGGAGTCCGATTTTGTCCGACAGACGATTGGTGTCGGCAACGTATCCGAGGCGGCGGCACTCTGCGCCGCCGGAGAAGCAGGCGGGCGCATGGCGCTCGGCAAAACAACATTTGGGAAAGTGACGGTGGCACTCCTATGGGAAAAATAAGTGTTGTGGGCATTGGTCCCGGCAGTCTGGATGATATGACCTACCGTGCGCGGCGCACGATCGAAGAGGCGACGACGGTGGTCGGCTATAAGCGCTATGTGGAGCTGATCGCGGAATTGGTCGACGGGAAAAAGGTGCTCGATACAGGCATGACACAGGAGATTGATCGCTGTCGCGCGGCACTCAAGGCTGCGTCGGAGGGAGAGACGGTCGTCGTCATATCGAGCGGCGATGCCGGTATCTACGGAATGGCGGGGCTTGTTCTCGAACTGCTTGTAAAGATGGATGAGAAGGAGAAACCTGAGTTCGGCGGGGTCATTCCCGGGGTTTCTGCGATGAGTGCGGCGGCAGGACTTCTCGGTGCGCCCATTATGCACGATTTTGTCGTTATCAGTCTCTCCGATCTGCTCACGCCGTGGGAGATCATTCAGGAACGTGCGGAGCTGGCGGCACAGGGGGATTTTGTCACGGCACTCTACAATCCGCGCAGCAATAAACGTGTGGGGCAGATCAATGCAGTGCAGGATATTTTCTTGCGCCACCGCACTCCAGAGACTCCGGTCGGTATTGTGACGGGAGCGAGCCGCACAAATGAGGCTGTGCAGATCTCAACGCTTGGGAAATTTACAAACGAGGACATAAACATGTTCTCGCTTGTCATCATCGGTAACTCAAAGACGCGTCAGGTGGGCAACTGGATGATTACGCCGCGCGGCTATCAGAAACGGGAACCGGGGCTGTGATATTCACGGCGGCGGGAACGCAGGACGGGCGCGAAATCGTACGCCGCCTTTGTGCGGTGGGCTATGATGTCGCGGCATCAGTGGTCAGCTCGTACGGACAACAGCTTCTCATGGAGCAGCGGGAAAAAGGCAGTGGACGTCTGGTCGTGAATGATACGCCGCTCGATGAGGAGGGCCTGCGAACCTTTTTTAAAGAGTACGGCATTCGCGTCTTTGTGGACGCAACCCATCCCTATGCGGTCAATGTTTCACGCAACGCCATGACCGCATGTGCGGCCGAGGGAATTCCCTACATCCGTTTTGAACGCGATCTGACGGATATTTCATATGAGAATGTGCATCTTGTACACTCCTACGAGGAGGCGGCAGAGACTGCGGCACGTTTTGGGAAAAATGTATTTCTAACGACGGGCAGCCGCAATCTGGAACGCTTTGTGAAGGCGAAGCCGCTTGCAGACTGTACGCTGATTGCGCGTGTCCTGCCGACGGCAGATGTGATTGCCCTCTGTGAGGGGCTTGGTCTGGCACCGGCGCAGATCATTGCAATGCAGGGGCCGTTTTCGCGCGAACTCAACCGAACTATGTATGAGAAGTACAAGGCGGACGTCATTGTCACGAAGAACAGTGGAACCATTGGCGGCACGGATGCCAAGTTTCAAGCGGCGGAAGATTTGGGACTGCCTGTCGTTGTGATTGATCGCCCTGTGCTCGATTACCCGCGTATGGCACACAGTTTTGAGGAAGTAAAACATTTTGTCGATTCGGTGATGGGATCGTAGAAATCGGAGTTTTTTATGGACTTTATCAAGGAACCAATGGCGATTGAAAGCCGCAGCATGGAGCTGATTGCCCCCCATCTGGAGGGACTGCATCTGGATGAGCGTGCAACGAAGCTCTATTCGCGTTTGATTCATGCCTCCGGTGATGTCGGCTATGCGCCGATCACGCGTGTGCATCCCGAGGCGATTGATCGTGCCATTGAGGCTCTGAAGGCGGGCGCTCACATCTACACGGATGTTGAAATGGTGCGTACGGGCATCAACAAGAAAAAGCTCGCATCGTTTGGCGGCGAGGTACATTGTCTGGTTGCTGATCCCGATGTTGCCGCTCAGGCAAAGGAGCTTGGAATTACGCGTTCGATGGTCGCCATGCGCCGATTCGGCAAGGATCTCGACGGCAGTATTGTCGCCATCGGCAATGCGCCCACGGCACTTTTCGAGGTGCTTCGCCTTGTGCGCGAGGAGGGGATTCGTCCCGCGTGCATCGTGGGGATTCCCGTTGGATTCGTGGGTGCGGCGGAGTCCAAGGCGGAGCTTGCAGAGAACGGCATTGTCCCGTACATCACGGTTGAGGGGACGAAGGGCGGCAGTCCGATTGCGGCGGCGGCGATCAATGCGCTCATGTATACCATTGACAACACGCGTCCCTAAGGAGAAAACTCATGCAGTGGAATATTCCGCGCATTGTCATTGCGGCGACGCAGTCGGGCGGCGGCAAGACAACGCTTGTGACAGGACTTCTTGCGGCTCTGCGCACGCGTGGTCTTTGCGTGCAGTCGTTCAAGGTGGGACCGGACTACATTGACCTCGGCTATCACCAGCTGGCAGGCGGTCGGACAGGGCATAATCTGGATACGTGGCTCGTTCCTGAGGAGCGACTGACGGAGATCTTTGCACGTGAGTGTGCGGGCGCGGACATCGCCGTCATCGAGGGGGTTATGGGGCTCTACGACGGCGGGCGGCACGGCATCAGCTCGACCGCTGCGATTGCAAAGGCACTGGGTGCACCCGTGCTCCTCGTCATCGACGCAAAGTCGGTCGGCGCATCTGCGGCGGCGACGGCTCTCGGTTTCCGCGAATATGACGGTGCAGTGAATCTCGCGGGTATTCTCCTCAACCGTCTTGGCAGTGAGACGCATGAGGAGATGATTCGCGAGGCAATGGCTGGCATTGATCTTCCTGTCTATGGCGCGTTGCGGCGCGATGCTGCGCTGGCTCTTCCCGAGCGGCATCTCGGACTGACTCCCGTAGAGGAGCACGCCGCAGCGGCGACCGTTCGCGCCGTTGGAGAACGCGTGGAGGAAGGGCTGGATCTCACCGGCATTCTGGAACTTTCCCGCAGTGTTGGGCCCCTGACGATTGCAGAGGGCAGGCGTGTGGAGAAATCCGATCCCGTACGCATCGGTGTGGCACGCGACGAGGCGTTCTCGTTTTACTATGCGGCAAGTCTTGCAGAACTTGAGATGCACGGTGCGGAGATTGTAGAGTTCAGCCCTTTGCATGATGAAATACTGCCCGACGTGAACGGCATCATCATCGGTGGGGGCTTCCCCGAGATGTTTGCGGGAGAGCTTTCTGCAAACGCCTCCATGCGCACCTCTATCCGTCGAGCGGCTGAGGCGGGAATGCCCATCTATGCAGAGTGCGGCGGCTATATGTATCTGATGGAGTTCCTTGCTGATTTTACGGGTGCCGAACATGAGATGGCGGGGATCTTTCCCGTACGTGCACGCATGACGGAGAAACTGCAGATGGTCGGCTATGTAGAGGCTGCGCAGAAAGCAGATACCGTGCTCGGCACTGCAGGGCTTCTTCTGCATGGGCATGAGTTCCACTTCTCCGTCGAGGAGACGGATGTGACAGCTGAGATCGTGCGTCCATTTCGCTTCACGAAGCTGCGCAATGGGGCGCAGTATGCAGCGGGCTGTATCTATAAGAACGCACTTGGCAGCTATCTGCATCTGCATTTCGCGGGTGCGCAGACGGCTGCGAAGCACTTTGTGGAGGCGTGTCGCGGATGGGACAGATAGTTTTGGTCACGGGCGGTGTGCGCTCGGGCAAATCTGCATTTGCCGAGCAATACGCCACACATTGTGCCGCAACGCATGGGGCGCAGGTTGCCTACATTGCGACCGCTCAAGTCTACGATGAGGAGATGCGCCAACGCGTCGATCTTCATCAGGCACGCCGTCCTTCGGGCTGGGCGACCTATGAGGCTCCGTTTGATACAGAGAATGCCATTCGTGCCGCAGGAGCGGAGCATGGCGTGATTCTCTTCGACTGTATTACAATGTTCCTGAGCAACGATATGCTCCAATATTCCGAGGAGGAGCAGGAACGAGATTCTTTTGCACTCCATGTGGAGGAGCGGATTCATGCGCTCGTTCAGGCGGCTGAGGAGGTCGATGCAACCACGATCTTCGTGACCAATGAGGTGGGGGCGGGCATCGTGCCGGAGCATCGCCTCGGGCGGCTCTATCGAGATATGGCAGGGCTTGCAAATCAACAGATTGCGCGGAGTGCGGCAGAGGTCTATCTCGTCACCTGCGGGATTCCCGTGAATATCAAGAAACTTGCGGAGGTGATCTGATGGCAAAGAGCATCATGCTGATGGGGACGAGCTCCCATGTGGGAAAGAGCATACTCACGACGGCACTTTGCCGCATCTTTCGACAGGAGGGGCGGCGTGTTGTTCCGTTCAAAGCACAGAATATGGCACTGAACTCCTACGTCACGCTTGACGGACGTGAAATGGGGCGCGCGCAGGTCGCACAGGCGGAGGCCGCAGGGCTTGCCCCCATGGTCGATATGAACCCTGTGCTTCTGAAACCGACGGGAAACTCCCAGTCACAGGTCGTCATTATGGGCGAACCGGTCGGAAACATGAGTGCACGTGAATACCATAAGGGCTACTCACTCAAGGCGTGGGGGGCGGTTGAGGAGGCTCTTGACCGCCTTCAAGAGGAGTATGACCTGCTCGTGATCGAGGGGGCGGGCAGCCCCGCCGAGATCAACCTCAAGGCAAATGACATTGTGAATATGCGCGTGGCAAAGCATCTGCAGGCACCCGTCCTCCTCATCGCGGACATTGACCGTGGGGGAGCACTTGCCTCTCTCGTGGGAACACTCGAACTGCTCGATGAGGAGGAACGCGCTCTCATCAAGGGGCTTGTCATCAATAAATTCCGTGGAGACGTGACACTGCTGACACCTGCACTTGACTTCCTTGAGGAAAAGACGGGAAAGCCGGTGCTCGGTGTTGTACCGCATATTGAGCAGCTCGGCATCGACGAGGAGGATTCCGTATCTCTGGATGAGAAGCGTTACGGGGATGCTTCCGCGCATGGCGATCAACTGAAAATTGCCGTGATCCGCACGCCGAAGCTCTCGAATTTTACGGATTTTGATGCGCTTGCAGGTGAGCCGGATGTTGCTCTTTACTATGTCACAAACCCGGATGAACTTGGCTCGCCCGATCTTATCCTTCTGCCCGGTTCGAAGAATACAACGGAGGATCTGCTCTACATCCGCGAAACGGGGCTTGAAACGGCGATTCGGGCGCGTGTGACGGCAGGGACGCCGCTCTTTGGTATCTGCGGCGGCTATCAGATGCTCGGCAGGGTGGTGCGTGACCCGCTGCATACGGAGTCGGAGCACGACGAAACGGTGGGATTTGGCTACCTGCCGAGCGAGACGACGTTTGCGGCGCAGAAGCGTCTGCGTCAGGTCACAGCATCCGCTGAGTTTAATTTTCTTGGGGCTCGTATTTCCGGGAAAAATCTGCTTGGCTATGAGATTCATATGGGGCAGACGGATTTCTTGGAGAAGACTCTTCGTCCGTTTCATATCATTCAAGCGGATGGAGTTGTGTCCGACGGTGCGGTTTCGGCAGACGGGCTTGTCATTGGCACATACATTCACGGCATCTTCGACGACGACGATTTTCGGCGCAGTCTGCTGAACCGATTGCGCGTGCGGCGCGGCTGGTCGGAAATGCCTGTGCAGTACCGCTATCGTGAGGAGAAGGAACGTGCCTACAACCGCCTTGCGGAAACGGTGCGTGCAAGCCTTGACATGGAGAAGCTGCGGGCGATTGTGGAGGGCACTCGATGATCCCTGCCTCGCTCATCGCCATGGCGGCGTTCTTTCTCGATACCGTGCTCGGCGATCCACAGTCGCGTTGGCATCCGGTTGCGGTGCTTGGTCGGCTGATCGGATGGTTGGATCGACTGCTTTATCCCACAACAGGAAGTAATCAGCGGAAATTTGCGATGGGAGCATTTCTCACACTTCTTGTTCTTTGCATCGCTTACGCATTTGCAGAGGGCTTGCTGCTTGCGGCTCGCGAACTACCTGTAGCGTGGGGGGCGGATCTTGTCAGCGTGATCCTGCTCTACTTCTGTATTTCGCCGCGTATGCTCGCAAAGGCGGGGCAGGACATCCATGCGCTGCTGGTAAAGGGAGATCTTGCGGCGGCGCGGGAGCACGTCGGCTACATTGTCGGGCGCGATACGGCGCAACTCAATGAGGCGGACGCAGCGCGTGCGGCGATTGAAACGGTGGCGGAGAATACGGTGGACGGTGTGATTGCTCCCCTTTTCTTCTTTGCATTCGGCGGTGCACCGCTCGCTGTACTCTACCGTGCGGCGAATACGATGGACTCCATGCTCGGCTACAAGAATGAACGCTACCTCTACTTTGGGCGCATGGCGGCACGTGTGGACGATGTGCTGAACTTCGTTCCTGCACGCATCACTGGGATGCTCTTTGTGATGGCAGCGTTTCTTCTCGGCTACGACGGGCGCAATGCTCTGAACATCCTCGTGCGCGATGCGGCGGGGCATCCGAGCCCGAACGGAGGTTATGCAGAGGCTCCCGTTGCAGGCGCTCTGCACATCCGCCTTGGCGGTGTGAACTATTATTTTGGGGAGCGGCATTTCCGTGCCTATATGGGCGATGCCCATATGGAAATTTCGGCGAAACACATCCTTGGAGCGATTCGTCTGATGTATACGGTGACGGTACTTTTTCTGCTCTTTTACTATCTGTTTTCTCTCTATTATAGAGGCGTTTCATGAACTCTTTTCTGGTCGGGCTTCAATTTCTCACACGGATTCATATTGTGCGGCAGACGGCGTGGACGGCGGAGGATTTCGGACGCAGTACGCGTTTTTTTCCGTTGGTCGGGCTTGTCCTTGGGAGCTGCTACGCGCTTGCTGCGTGTGTTCTTACCTACATTGTCGGTACTGCCTTTGGAATGCGGACACTGAATGCGGTGCTGTTGCTGATCCTACCCATCTTATTGACGGGCGGGCTTCATGCAGATGGTTTTATGGATACGGCGGACGGCGTGTTCTCGGGACGTGAACGCGAGCGCAAGCTTGAGATCATGAAGGACAGCCGCGTTGGCTCGTTCGGCGTTGTCTCCTTTGTCCTCTTGATGTTTCTCCAGTTCGCACTGCTTCTCGATATGCACCCATTTCTCCTCCTGCCCGCGCTCTTCGTCATGCCGATCATTGGAAGGTTTGCGATGGTGCTCGCGGTCGCACGTTTTCCCTATGCGCGTGCGGATGGGATGGGGAAGACGTTTGCAGATATGGCGGATCGTAAGACCGTTGCGATTGCCGCCGTTACAACAGCCGTACTTGTATTGCCGTGCGGGCTGCTTGCATCGGTCGCACTTGTGCTCGGCGTTCTCTTTGCATTCCTTTTCTGTCGTACAATGACAAAGACACTCGGCGGCGTGACAGGGGATGTATACGGTGCTGTGACCGTGCTTACGGAGACGCTTGTGCTCGCAGTATTTTCACTTGCATCCACACATCCGAATGTGTGGGGACTTTTCTGGGGGATTTTATGGAGATAATTGCAAAAGCACCGGCGTCCTGCGGCGAGCTCGTGGAAGGTGTCCTCGACGGGACACCGTTTCTTGTGACCGCACCGATCAGTATGTATGCCGTGGCGACGGTTTCGGATGCGTTTACGGGGATGCACGAGCTGGGAGCGAAGGCGGAAGAGGCTGTGAAGCGAACACTCTCCCATATCGGGAAGGAAACACTGCCATTCGGCATTCGTCTGGATTCTCAGATTCCGCAGGGGAAGGGCATGGCGTCTTCCAGTGCCGACATTGCAGCCGTTTCCTATGCTACGGCGCGTGCCTTTGGACGGGAACTCACAGGGCGTGAACTCATGGATATTGCCATTGCCATTGAGCCGAGCGATGGCATTGCATTTGCGGGGCTTTCGCATGTCAGCCATACGACGGGGGAACTCTTTGGACAGTATTTCAATGTGCCGCTTCTTGCCGTCTCCATTTTCGACGTGGGCGGAACCGTTGATACGATTGCATACTATCAAAGTAAGGGAAACAGCGACAATCAGGATGCGGTGTACCGGCAGCTGCTGAATACCGTAGATCATGCCTTCCGAACGGACGGGGATCGGAGGGAAATCCTGCTCGGTCAGGCGGCGACGGAAAGTGCACGTCTCAATCAGGTACATTTGGAAAAACCGAAGTTGGAGGAATTTGTTACTGCTGCACAGAGGCAGGGAGCTCTTGGAACACTTGTGGCACACAGTGGAACTGTGGTCGGTGCGCTTTGGGCATCGGATCTCAGTGCGGATGATGTGGCACGGCAGACTTCGAACCTCGCAGCGGAATTTGGGGCAACCTATCATTATATGCAGACGGTACGCCTAATTTCAGGCGGTGTTATTTGCGAGATCAAACCATAAAGCAAGGAAAGGGAAGGGGACTATGACAGAAATTGTTATTATTCGTCACGGGGAGACGGAGTGGAATCAAACGGGACGCTTTCAGGGACATTCGGATGTGCCGCTTTCGGAGATGGGACGTGCACAGGCAGAGGCTCTTGGGCGGAATCTCATGCTCGATCATGTGGATGCGATCTATGCGAGTGATCTCATACGTGCAATGGATACTGCAGCGCCGCTTGCTGCGCGGTTCGGATTGTCCATAACGCCCGACCCGTTGTTGCGTGAGCTTCATTTTGGCGCATGGGAGGGGCGGACATTCAGTGATGTTAATGCAGAGAGTCCCAATGCAATGAAACGCTTTTACAACGATCCCGAACGCGTTGAAATTCCGGACAGCGAACCATTTCCGGATTTTCAAAAACGTGTGGCAGGGCGCGTACGTGCAATTGCAGAACAGCAGCGAGGAAAACGTGTTGTCATTGTCTCACATGGAGCATCCATCCGAATCCTGCTTGCCGATATTCTTGTCATGCCGATTCGTTCGATATGGCATATATCCCAGCTCAATACAGCGGTCAATAAGATCCGCTTCGAGGATGACGGCTTTGCCGTTGTGACATTGATGAATGATACATCTCATCTGTGCGCGGAGAATGTGCTGTGAATCTGCTTGCTGTCGGGTTGGGCGGTGCGTTTGGTGCGGTCTGCCGCTATCTCCTCGGGCAGGCAGTCCCAAAATTTGTCAGTGGATTCCCGCTTGGCACCTTTGTGGTCAACATCATCGGCTGCTTTTCCATCGGTTTGATTGTCGGCATCATTGGAAAGCATGGAAACCTTGACCCGCGTCTTGTGCTCTTTTTACAGACGGGCGTATGTGGCGGATTTACAACATTCTCCACATTCTCACTTGAGACGTTTACCCTTCTTGAGGAGGGGCGGTACACGGTCGCAGTTCTCTACATCGTTTTGAGCATTGTACTCGGTCTTTTTACGCTGTTTGCAGCAAAACACATTGTCAGCGGTTGATATATGTGAGAAAGAGAAAAATTTTATTTGCGTGTGAAGGATTCGCGTGTTATACTGTTACTCAGATTGTGTGGATGGATTATGTATGTGCAGATTCATTGAGAATCATTACACAACGTGGTGAGGTCTATGGAGGTTATTTTAGCTGAACATCTGGGGTTCTGTTATGGTGTGAAACGCGCCATCGAAATCGCCAGAGAAAATGCCTCGCCGAATGGTACGTCCAGTACGCTCGGACCGATCATTCATAATCCGCAGATGGTGGAGCGCTTGAAGAATGAGGGCGTTGGCACTGTCGGGTCACTCGATGAGATGAAGGATGGTCTTGTCATCATCCGCTCGCATGGGGTGGGACCCAAGGTGTATGAGGATGCAGAATCACGCGGTTTAGAACTCGTGGATGCGACTTGTCCGCACGTCAAGAAGGCACAGCTTTCGGCAAAACTGTTATCCGAGGAAGGTTATACGGTCGTCATTATCGGTGAAAAAAACCATCCGGAGGTCAAGAGTATCTTCGAATGGACGGCGCGTGGTGCTTATATTATCGAAACGGAGGCGGAGGCGGAGAAACTTCCGCGCATCGGAAAACTTGGAATTGTTTCGCAGACGACGTTCTCAGCCGAACGATTTCAGCGCATTGTGTCCCGCCTTTTGGAAAAGTCGCGTGAGATCAAGATTCTGCGTACCATATGTACGGCGACGGATTTGCGCCAGACAGCAGCATTGGAGCTTGCCGAAAAGGTGGATATGATGCTCGTCATAGGCGGAAAGAACAGTGCAAATACATCGCGTCTTGCACAGATCTGTGCCACTAAGTGTAAAACATACCACATCGAGACTGTAGCGGAGCTGCAGGACGACTGGATGAAGGGTGTTAATAAAATTGGTATTACAGCCGGGGCTTCTACGCCGGACTGGATTATCAAGGAGGTTTATAAACAGTGTCAGAACAGAGCATGAAGGAACTTTTGGAACAGGAAGATATGCCTGATATCCAGGAGCGTACGGTTGTCACAGGGGTTGTCGTTCAGGTATCCCGTGATGAAGCGTATGTTGATATTGGCTACAAGCAGGAAATTCCTGTTTCTAAGAGGGATCTTGCCGTTCCTGCGCCGGACGATGCACGCGATGTTGTGAAGGTCGGCGATGAGATCGAGGTCTACATCAAGTCGCTTGGCGGTGATAATGGCGGCAGCTTGTCCAAGGTTGAGGCAGACAAGATGGCGGCATGGAAGGTTATCGAGGAGATCCGCGAGAAGGGTGAAACCGTCGAGGCGAAGATTGCAAAAGAGGTCAAGGGTGGTCTCGTTGCTTACGTCATGGGGCTGCGCGGATTTATCCCGGCCTCCCAGATGGAACTTCACTTTGTGAAGGATCTCGCGGTCTATGTGGATAAGACGGTAGAGGCGGAGATCATTGAGATCGATGTCCAGAAGCGTCGCCTTGTGCTCTCACGCCGCAAGCTCCTTGAGCGTGATCGTGCGGAGAAGGAAGAAGCTGTGTTCTCGGCGATTGAGCCGGAGCAGATTGTGCGCGGCACAGTCAAGCGTCTGGTCGATTATGGTGCATTCATTGATATTGGCGGCGTGGATGGTCTGGCACATATCTCCGATCTCGCATGGCATCGTGTGAAGCATCCGTCGGAGGTGCTTGAGGTCGGTCAGGAACTTGATGTTTTTGTCAAGAATGTTGACCGCGATGCAAAGCGTATTTCTCTTTCGGTCAAGGATACCCTTCCGGATCCTTGGATCGAGAAAGCAGAACAGTATGCTGAGGGAGACCTCATCGAGGGCAAGATCATCAAGTTGACGGACTTCGGTGCGTTCATGGAGATCGAGCCGGGGTTTGATGGTCTTATCCCGATGGGTGAGCTTGCCGAAAAGCGTATTGAGCGTGCGGATGAGGCAGTTCATACGGGGGATGTCGTACGTGTCAAGGTGCTTCGCATCGACACGAAGCGCAAGCGTATTTCGCTTTCGATCACCAAGGCGAAGCGCGATGCGGATGCGGCTGAGGTCAAGAAATATGTGGACGAACATCAGTCGGAACAGGCTGAGGCGAGTGAACATCCCGAAGGTTAGGTCGAGGCGCATCCGGACTGGCTGAAGTAAGTGCGGATACAAATAATTCTATATGAAAAAAAGGAGTGATGTATATCACTCCTTTTTCATGAAGAAAGGAGGGGGATAATGGCGAAAACATATCCTGGAATTATTTTGCGTGTCCTTCCAGGGAGTATTGCCGAGGAATTGGAGCTTGTACCGGGGGATAAGATTCTCGCGGTCAACAATATGCCATTGCGTGATATTATCGACTTCAGTTTTGCGATGGCAGACGAGGAAATTGAGCTGCTTGTTGAACATGAGGATGGAGAGCAGGAACTCATCGCCTTTGATAAGTACTACGACGAGGACTTCGGCGTGGAGTTTGAGCGAGCCGTTTTTGATGGGATACGTTCCTGTGCGAATCACTGTTATTTTTGTTTTGTCGATATGATTGCGCCGGATATGCGCCACAGTCTATCGGTCAAGGATGACGACTATCGCCTTTCCTTCCTCTATGGAAATTTTGTAACGCTTACAAATATGGGGGCGACGGATTTTTCACGGATCGAACGTTATCATCTCTCGCCGCTCTACGTGTCCGTGCAGTGTACAAATCCCGTACTGCGTGCTGAGATCCTGCGCTGCAGGGGGGCAGCGGATATCCTCGGACAGTTGGCGAAGCTGGAGAGGGCAGGAGCGGATTATCATACGCAGGTGGTGCTCTGTTATGGGTTGAACGATGGGGAAGAACTGGAACGTACGATCCGCGATATTACGGCACGTCGTCCTCATGCGCTCTCACTTGCAATCGTGCCGGTGGGGCTGACAAAATACCGCACAGACCCCTTTCCCCTTATTCAATTCGACCGAGTCGGAGCTGCGCGTGTGATCGAGCAGGTAGAGCAGTGGCAGGATCGGATGCGTGCGGAAGAGGGGCGCACGTTCATCTATCTTGGCGATGAGTTCTACTTCCTTGCAGGACGTGAGGTTCCGCCCGCCGAAATGTACGATGGCTTTCCCCAGCTCGACAACGGGATCGGACTGACACGTAATTTCATTGAAGAATGGACGGCTGCAGGTGAATTCACAAACACGGTAGACTGCGATTCCAGACTTGCAGTCATTAGCGGTACGGCAGTTGCGCCTGTAATGGAACGGTTGGCGCGTGAGCTTGATCCCGATGAGCAGCGTATTCATGTCCTGCCCGTCATCAATGAACATTTTGGAGCAACAGTCAATGTATCCGGGCTTCTCACGGGAGGCGATATAGCGACAGCACTTCGTAACCTTCCTCATTGTGTGGATGGCGTTCTGATTCCTGCATCCTCCCTGCGCGAGGGGGAGGATGTCTTTTTGGATGATATTTCTCTTGATACCATGCGTCGGGAGTTCCCTAAATTCCGCATTGAGCCGGTGGCGACAGGGCGCGATTATCGTGAGGCACTTGCTGCATGGAGCGGCTATCATCGTGAACGCCCAACCGGAGGTTATACGTGGCAGAGCAATGCGGGGTATACAAAACCTGCCGCTGTACGTTGAAGGATTCATGAGAGGAGTGAAAAACGATGAGTAAACCAATTGTGGCAGTGGTCGGGCGACCGAATGTCGGTAAATCGACCCTGTTCAATCAGATTGGAAAGAAACGCGTGTCGATTGTCGATGATATGCCCGGCGTGACACGTGACCGCATCTATATGGACGCGGAATGGCTAAATCATGAATTTACGATTATTGATACAGGCGGCATCGAGTTCGACGAGAGCGACCATATCCTCCGCTCGATGCGCAGTCAGGCGGAACTCGCGATGGAGGAGGCGGATGTCATTCTCTTCCTCGTCGATGGACGTGCGGGGCTGACCGCCTCCGATGAAGAGGTCGGGCGTATTCTGCGGCGTACGAAAAAACCAGTGATTCTTGCTGTTAACAAAATTGACAGCTTCGAGCGCGAGGCGTTGATCTACGATTTCTATTCGCTCGGTCTTGGTGATCCGATTCCCATTTCAGCATCCAATGCGATGAATCTTGGCGACCTTCTGGATGCTGTTGTTGCAGTATTTCCCAAAGAGGCAGAGGAGAATATAGAGCCCGATGAGATTGCGATCGCCGTGGTCGGACGGCCGAACGTCGGTAAATCCTCACTCGTGAATCGTCTGCTCGGCGAGGAGCGCGTCATTGTCAGCGATGTACCCGGGACGACCCGTGACGCAATTGATACACACTTTATGCGGGATGGAGCAAAGTATCTTCTCATCGATACAGCGGGGATGCGCCGCAAGGGGAAGATCAGCCTGCCCGTGGAGCGGTACAGCGTGATGCGCTCCCTGCGTGCCATTGACCGCGCAGGCGTCGTTCTCATGGTCATCAACGCTGCCGAGGGCATTCTGGAGCAGGATACAAAGATCGCGGGCTATGTCCACGAATCCGGCAAGGGCGTTATCATTGTTGTGAACAAGTGGGATATCTTCCCCGCGAAGAACGATAAATCGACGCTGCGTTTCACGGATGATCTGCGCAAAAAATTGGGCTTTCTTCAATATGCGCCTGTGCTCTACACATCGGCGCTCACAGGGCAGCGTGTCGAGCGCGTGACAGAGCTTGTCAAATACGTTGCGGAGCAGCAGTCCATGCGCATCAAGACGAGCGTGCTTAACGAGCTGATTCGTGATGCGGTCTCGGTCAATCCGCCGCCGACAAAGAAAGGGAAGCAGCTCAAGATTCTCTTTGTCACGCAGGTGGGAATCACCCCGCCGACGTTCATCATATTTGTGAACGATCCCGAACTTATGCACTTTTCCTATCTTCGCTTCATTGAGAACCGCCTGCGCGAGAGCTTTGGCTTTGAGGGGACACCGCTCCGCCTTGTCGTGCGTGCCCGCAAGGAGGAAGAGTGATGGCAGACTATCTTCTGACATGTGTTCTTGCTTATCTGGTCGGATCCGTTCCGAGCGGACTGATTCTTGGAAAACTCTTCTGGCATACGGATCTGCGGGAGCACGGAAGCCATAACATCGGTGCGACGAATGCGTGGCGGACGCTCGGGAAAGTTCCCGGAATTATCGTTTTTGTTGCGGACAGCCTCAAGGGACAGGCAGGTGTTTTACTGGGGCTTTCTCTCGTCGGCACACCGCTTGCTGCGGTCGTTGGGGGGCTGCTTGCGATCATTGGGCACAGCTTCTCGATTTTCCTGCGTTTTCATGGGGGAAAAGGCGTTGCCACTTCGCTCGGTGTTCTGACGATGCTGATGGGGAATGTGACCATAGTAGTCTTTGTCCTCTGGTTTACGATTGTCTATATAACGCGCTATGTCTCGCTCGGCTCGGTAGTGGCGGGGTTTCTTACCCCCGTTCTTGCTGCGTTCTTTTCCTATCCAATGGAGTACATTGTGTTTACGGTGATTGCGGCTTTCCTCGTCATTGTTCGCCACCGTGAGAACATCAAGCGACTGATGAATGGGACAGAGAATAAGGTTTAGTACGTATTTTATTTGTTGATTTTGCTTGGGTATGGTATACTCAGACTGTTATAAAAGTCTTTCCATCCATCGGAGGAATCATTTATGAAAATTGATATGACGGGTGTCTATCTCGTTCGTGAGGAGATTCTGCCAAAGGCGATCAAAAAGACGATCCTAGCAAAGGAACTCCTTCACAGTGGAGAAGTGCGTACGGTAAACGAGGCTGTTGTCAAGGCAAATCTCAGCCGCAGCGCCTATTACAAGTACAAGGATTATGTATATTCGTTCTTTGAGGCGACGCGTGATAAGATTGTCACACTTTCCATTCTGCTCCGTCATCGGAGCGGCACGCTGCAGTCTGTTCTTCAGGTCATTGCCGAGGAGGGCGGGAACGTCATGACGATCAATCAAGGGCTTCCCGCACGCGGCGCAGCGACAGTTAATATCTCCCTTGAAACGACAAAGCTGCGCGATGGATTGCAGACACTTCTGGAAAAGGTGGATGTGGTCGATGGCGTGGAACGGCTCGAAGTGGTCGGGCAGGCTTGACAGGAGGATATGAGTGAATACAATCAAAATTGCACTCCTAGGCGCAGGAACGGTCGGCTCGGGGGTAGTACATACACTCTCGATGAATGCGGATACGATTACGGAGCGCTGTGGTGCACGCATTGAGATCAAGAAGATTCTCGTGCGCGATGCGAAAAAACATCGTCCGGAAGCCGAGGGGATTCCGCTGACAGACAACTTTGACGAAATTCTGAATGATGCGGAGATCTCTGTTGTCGTCGAGGTCATGGGGGGGCTTACTCCTGCGAAGGACTATATGATGCGTGCAATGGCAGCGGGCAAGCACGTCGTTACGGCAAACAAGGATGTTATCGCCGAGCATCTCTCCGAACTCTATGCAGCAGCAGATGCAAGCGGTGTGGATTTCCTCTATGAGGCGAGTGTCGGCGGCGGTATCCCGATCATAAAACCGCTCAAGGAATGCCTAACGGCGAACAGCATCACGGAGATCATGGGCGTTGTCAACGGGACGACGAACTATATGCTGACGAAGATGACGGAAAAGCATATCAGCTATGATGCCGTTCTGCGTCGTGCGCAGGAAAAGGGCTATGCCGAGGCAAATCCATCGGCGGATGTGGATGGGCTCGATGCGGCACGCAAGGCGGCAATCCTCGCCTCGCTCGCCTTTGATACAGTCATTGGATTTGAGGATGTTTCCGTGGAAGGAATCTCACATATTACTGAGGACGACATTGAATACGGGCTGAATCTCGGCTATGTCATCAAACTCCTTGCGGTCGGGCGCAATACGGAGGAGGGGATTGATGTCCGCGTACATCCCGTATTTCTGCCGAAGACGCATCCGCTCGCCTCGGTGAATGGCGTGTTCAATGCGATCTTTGTACGCGGCAACGTGCTCGGCGACGCGATGTTCTACGGGCGTGGTGCAGGTTCTCTGCCGACCGCGTCGGCGGTTGTTGCGGACATTATCGAGATTGCGCGTGATATTGTCTCCGGTACGACGGGGCGGATGAAGTACAAGGTCGGGGAGCGGAAGAAACTCTGCCCTGTGGAAAAAACGAAATCCTCTTACTACCTGCGTCTTGTTGTCGCCGATGAATCGGGAGTTCTTGGAGAGATCGCGACGACGTTCGGACGAGCGGGGGTCAGTCTTAAGTCGGTGATCCAGGCGCGTTGGACGGAGGAGGGCAATGCGGAGATCGTTGCCGTGACCCACGTTGTAACACATGCAGCAGCTTCTTCAGCTGTCGAGGCACTCAAGGCACTTCCCGTTGTGCACGAGGTGAGAAGCCTGATCCGTGTCGCGGATGGACAGGAGGATCGGTTATGAGTGAGCCGTCTGTGCGCGTTCGTGTTCCCGCAACGAGTGCGAACCTCGGTCCCGGTTTTGATGCGCTCGGGATTGCCTGCACGCTCTACAACGAGATGACGCTGACGCTCACGCACAAGCCCGGGCTGCACATTTCCGCACGCGGTGAAGGTGCGGCATATATCCCCTCGGATGAGCGCAATATTGTCTGGAAGTCGATACAGTATCTTCTGCAGCGTGCGGGTCGTTTGGATGAGTTTCGGGGCGCACGGATTCGGATGAGTAACCGTATCCCTCTTTCACGGGGGCTTGGCAGCAGTGCGACAGCAATCGTTGCGGGGCTTACGGCGGCAAATGCGCTTGTGGGCACCCCGTTTCACCGTGACGATCTGCTGCAGCTTGCGACGGATATTGAGGGGCATCCCGACAATGTTGCGCCTGCCATCTACGGTGGATTTACCGTCAATACGGTGACAAACGGTCATGTGGAGTGCTTTTCGTTTTTGCCGCGTATTTTCATGCGCTTTGTCGTTATGGTTCCGGACTTCTATCTCTCGACGAAATCCGCGCGGGAGGTGCTGCCCACCGAAGTGTCGATGAGAGATGCCGTGTTCAATATCAGCCATGCGGCGATGATGGTTGCGGCTCTCGCACGCGGCTCGGAGAAGCATCTCAAAAATGCGTTTACCGATGCGCTTCACCAGAACTATCGCGCTTCGCTGATCCCGGGGATGTTTGATGTCTTTGCCGCAGCAAAAAAAGCGGGGGCTTATGGTGCAGCGCTCAGTGGTGCAGGTCCATGCCTAATTGCTTTTGTTCCTGAACACCGCAAGTGTACGGAGGCGGTTGCAGCGGCCATGCAGGAGGCCTTCCGTACCCATGAAATTGAGGCGCGTCCCCTACACCTGCGACTTGATACGAAGGGCGCACGCGTTCTGCACCGCAGAGATATGAATGCAAAACGATGATTTTTGCCGGTTTTACAGATCATTTTTTGAATGACTGTAAGACCGGCAAATTTTTTTGAAATAATACTTGAAAAATTATACATAAAGGATGTATAATTATAAAAACTTTTCGGGACTGAAACGGAGGGGATGAAATGAAGGCAAGTGTTGTCGGAGCATCTGGATATGCGGGCGAAGAGCTGATTCGCCTGCTGCATGCTCATCCGTTTGTCGAGGTTGCACATCTGACATCGGAGCGGCACACAGGGGAACGCATATCGAAACTTTATCCACACTTGAAGAATATTTATGAAAATGAGCTCGTATCAATGAAAGATGTAAGGCGCATTGCTGAGGATAGTGATGTGCTCTTCATTGCACTCCCGCATGGACACGCAATGAAAATTGTGCAGGAGGTTTCTGCGTGTTCCGTACGCATCATTGATCTCGGAGCGGACTATCGTTTTGCAGATACTGCCATCTATGAGCAGTGGTATCATGTGGCACATACAGATTCGAATGCGGATCGTGCCTATGGTCTGGCGGAGCTCTACCGTGAGCAGGTGCGAACGGCGCGGATCATCGGGAATGCCGGATGCTATACAACGGCGAGTATTTTGGCGATTGCTCCGCTTGTGAAGGCACATCTGGTACAACTCGATTCGATCCTTGTTGATGCGGTATCCGGCGTGTCGGGGGCGGGGCGTTCCCCGAAGGAAAGTACACACTATCCGGAGTTCTATGACAGCTTTACGGCATATGGAGCAGTATCGCATCGCCATACACCAGAGATCGAGCAGGCGCTTGCCGATGTGGGAGGAGAACCTGTTACAATCAACTTCACGCCACATCTTGCACCGATCTCGCGCGGCATTCTGGCGACCTGTTACGCAACGCTGTGCGAGGGTGTTACAGCAGAGGAAGTTGATGCCGCCTATGAAAAAATGTACGCGGATGAATTCTTTATCCGACTGCTTGGACACGGCGCATATCCCGCAACAAAGTATGTGCGTGGTACGAACTACTGTGATATTGCGTGGCACATCGACCCGCGCACACATCGTGTGATCGTATTCTCAGCCATCGACAATCTGGTCAAAGGAGCGGCAGGACAGGCGATTCAGAATATGAATATCGCATTTGGACTGGATGAGCGTGCGGGCCTGGATCTTGTGCCCATGTATCCGTAGAGTGGTTTCGTAAGTGAACGGAGGAATATATATGTTTAGCGAAGCAAGTGCAAGGATGGGCGTTACCTATCCGAAGGGATTTCAGGCAGCAGGGGTCAAAGCCGGCATCAAGAAGAGCGGCAATCTTGACGTTGCTGTCATTTATACCGAAAAGAAAGCTGCTGTTGCGGGCACGTTTACGAAGAATGCGGTTGCAGCTGCACCCGTACACGTCTCGAAGGCGGTTGTCGCAACGCATACGGCGCACGCCATTGTCGCAAACGCGGGCTGTGCGAATGCGTGTACGGGCGCACAGGGCGAGGCAGATGCCGCTGCCATGCAGAAGATCGCAGCAGATGCGCTCGGCTGCACGTCAGCAGATGTTATTGTCGGGTCGACGGGCATCATCGGTCAGCTTCTCCCGATGGACAAGGTGGAGCAGGGGATTCATGCGGCTGTCAAGGCACTCTCTGTGGACGGCAGCGCGGATGCGGGCAATGCCATTATCACGACGGATACCTACTCCAAGGCGGGGGCAACCTCCGTCATGATCGGCGGCAAGGAAGTCCGTTTTGGTATTATTGCAAAGGGCTCGGGCATGATTCGCCCCGATATGGCGACGGTGCTCTGCTTTATTACAACGGACGCGGATATCGACGGTGTGCTCCTGCAGGATGCTTTGTCGGAGGTCATTGAGCACAGTCTCAATATGATCTCAATCGACGGTGATATGAGTACAAACGATATGGCAATCGTCCTCGCCAACGGTGCTGCGGGGAATCCAAAGATCACGGAAAAGAATGCGGACTACGAGGCGTTCAAGGAGACCCTGCTTGCACTCTGCCAGGGGATCTCGGAAAAGATTGCGGCAGATGGTGAGGGGGCAACCAAGTTCATCACGGTTCATGTGAAGGGGGCAAAATCGTTTGCCGATGCAAAGACGGTCGGTATGAGTGTCGCGAACAGCCCCCTCGTCAAGACAGCGTTCTTCGGCGAAGATCCGAACTGGGGGCGCGTGATCTGCGCGGTCGGCTATGCGGGTGTGCCGATGAATCCCAATCATACAACGGTGAAGTTTGGCGGGATCCCCGTCTATGCAGATGGCATGGGCGTATCCTACGATGCGGATGCGCTGCGTATGGTGATGACGGCGCATGATATTGTCGTCGAGATTGACCTCAAGGATGGCACGGAGGAGGCAAAGGTCTGGACCTGTGACTTCTCCTATGAATATGTGAAGATCAACGGTGAATATCACACCTGAGGGAGGGATTCGATGTATTCCGATCAGGACAAGGCGGAGATTCTCGTAGATGCGCTCCCGTACATCCAGGAATTTTACGGGACAACCGTCGTTATCAAATATGGCGGGAACGCTATGATCAATGATGCGCTCAAGGAAAATGTCATGCGCGACGTGGCACTGATGAAATTTGTCGGCATCCGCCCGATTCTCGTGCATGGAGGGGGACCCGAGATCACGGGATTCCTCAAGAAGGTAGGAAAGGAATCCACGTTTGTCTCGGGGCTTCGCGTGACGGATGAGGAGACGGTGGAGATCGCCGAGATGGTGCTCGACGGCAAGCTGAACTCGGAGATTGTGGGGCTGCTCAACCTGCGCGGTGTGCGTGCGGTCGGCCTGAGCGGCAAGGATGCAGGGCTTATCAAGGCGCAGAAGAAGCTCGCCACGGTGTATGAAAACGATACGGCACATCAGGTCGATATCGGCTATGTCGGCGAGGTCACAGAGATCAACACGGGCATTATCGCCGATCTTCTCGATCAAGGCTATGTTCCCGTCATTGCCCCCATCGGCATGGGCGCGCATGGGGAAAGCTACAACATCAATGCAGACTATGTTGCGGCGGAGATTGCGGGTGCACTGCACGCGGAGAAACTGTTGCTCCTTACAGATGTGGAAGGGGTCTACAAGAACTTTGCGGATAAGAGCAGCTTTCTCTCGCAGCTTCGTATGGATGAGGCAAGGGAATACATCCGCAGTGGGATCATTGAGGGCGGCATGATCCCGAAGGTGGAGGCGTGCCTCCGTGCGCTTGAGGCGGGGGCACATAAGGCGCATATCATTGACGGTCGCTTGGCACACACCATCATCTTGGAGATCTTCACCTCGCGCGGCATTGGAACAATGGTACTTCGGTAGGCAGGAGCGATCATGAAGAACGAACATGAAATTATGGCACGGGATACGGCGAGCTATCTGCCGGTATTTTCCCGTTATCCGATTGTCCTCGACCATGGGGAAGGTTCGTATGTATGGGATGTGAACGGGCGCAAGTATCTCGATGCGCTCGGCGGCATCGCCGTCAACGTGCTCGGGCATAACTATGCGCCGCTCGTGGATGCGATTGCCGAACAGGCAAAGCGTCTCATCCATGTGTCGAACCTCTACTATACCGAGCCGCAGGCAGATGCGGCGGCAAAGTTGTCGAGACTTACGGCGGACGGCAAGGTGTTCTTCGGGAACTCGGGCGCGGAGGCGAACGAAGGGGCAATCAAGGCTGCACGCAAATACGGGCATACGATTCATCCCGAGAAGTCGCAGATCATCACGGCTCTGGGCAGCTTTCACGGGCGCACGCTTGCGACGCTGACGGCGACGGGGCAGGAGAAGTTTCACAAGGGCTTCGCGCCGCTGCCGCAGGGGTTTGACTATGTGCCGTTCAACGACATTGCGGCACTCGAAGCACAGATGAGCGAGAATACGGCGGCGGTCATGCTCGAACCGATTCAGGGGGAGGGCGGCGTGCGTACCCCTGCGGACGGGTATTTGCAGCAGGTACGGGAACTCTGTGACAAGTATGACGCGCTCCTGATCTTCGACGAGATCCAGACGGGCATGGGGCGCACGGGCAGTTTCTACGCCTATGAGAACTGCGGTGTCATACCAGACATCGTAACGCTTGCCAAGGGGCTTGCAGGCGGCGTTCCGATCGGCGCGTTTGTCGTCACGGAGAAGGTTGCGGCGGCATTTCACGCGGGCGACCACGGGTCGACGTTCGGTGGGAATCCGCTGGCGTGCGCGGCGGCAAATGTCGTCCTTGATGCGGTTGCAAATGATCATTTTCTCGCAGGTGTACGGGACGTGGGCACACATTTCAAACAGGCACTCACGGACTTGCAGCGTAAATATCCCGCACACATCGTGGAGGTGCGTGGCACAGGGTTGATCCTCGGTATGGAGATGCAGAGGAATGCGGATGCGGCGGCAATCGCCCGACGGATGTTGGAGCAGGGGGTTATCATCAACTGCACGGCAGGGAATGTCCTGCGCTTTATCCCGCCGCTGATCTTTACGAAGAATGAAGTGGATGAACTCATCCGTGTACTGGATCACTGTATCCTTGACATATGTGACCGAGGGGGATTATGATGAACAAGGGCATGGACTTACTCTCCATTCATGAGCTGAGTGCGGCCGATGTGGAGGAGATTCTGACGCTCGCCGCTGATCTCAAGGCAAAGCAGAAGGCGGGCATTTCGCATAAACTGCTTGCGGGAAAGACGCTCGGCATGATCTTTGAGAAATCCTCGACGCGGACGCGCGTGTCGTTCGAGGTCGGGATGTACCAGCTCGGCGGACAGGCACTCTTTCTCAGCAGCCGTGACCTGCAGCTTGGGCGCGGCGAACCGATCAAGGACACGGCACGCGTGCTCTCGCGCTATCTCGACGGCATCATGATCCGTACCTATGGGTATGAACGCATTGAGGAGCTGGCTCGCTATGCGGATATTCCTGTCATCAACGCGCTCAGCGACCTCCTGCATCCGTGTCAGGCACTTACCGACCTGCTTACGATTCGTGAGTACAAGGGCAAGAATCTCGCGGGGCTCAAGATGGCATACGTCGGCGATGGCAACAATATGACGCACTCGCTCATGTATGCAGCAGCAAAGGTCGGCATGAATTTCGCGGCGGCAACTCCCGAGGGCTACGAGCCAAATGCCGAGGTTGTTGCAAACGCAAAGGCGGATGCAGCGGCAACGGGAGCAACGATCACAATCACGCACAATCCGATGGAAGCGGTTGCGGGCGCAGATGTCATCATCACGGACACGTGGGCGAGCATGGGGCAGGAGGCGGAGCACGACACACGCACGGCGGTCTTCCATCCCTATCAGGTGAATTGGGAACTCGTTGCCGAGTCAGGCGATGCGCGCTGCATCGTTATGCACTGTCTGCCTGCCTATCGGGGAGAGGAGATCACGGAGGATGTCTTTGAGGAGTTTTCCGATGTGATCTTTGACGAGGCGGAGAACCGCCTCCACGTCCAAAAGGCAATCATGGCACTCGTTATGGGTGACTGATTTATATTTCTAAGGAGATGTTTCAAACATGGCAAAGCAGATCAAAAAAGTAGTTCTGGCATATTCCGGCGGTCTTGATACGTCGGTCATCATCCCTTGGCTGAAGGAGCACTATGACAACTGCGAGGTTATCGCCGCCTGTGCCGATGTTGGGCAGGGGGAGGAGCTTGAGCCCGTACATGACAAGGCACTCGCCTCGGGCGCATCGAAGGTGTATATTGTCGATTTGACGCAGGAGTTCCTTGAGGAGTATGTCTGGCCGACACTCAAGGCGGGAGCCGTCTACGAGGGCAAGTATCTGCTTGGCACATCGTTTGCGCGTCCCGTGATTGCAAAGGCCCTTGTCGATATTGCCAAGCGTGAGGGCGCGGATGCCATTGCTCATGGCGCGACGGGCAAGGGCAACGATCAGGTACGCTTTGAACTGACGGTGAAGGCACTCGCGCCAAACCTCCAGATCATCGCCCCGTGGCGCGAGTGGGATCTCGATTCCCGCACGGCTGAGATTGCGTATGCAAAGAAGCACGGCATCCCCGTTGCGATGGAGAACAAGACGTACAGCATGGATCGCAACATCTGGCACCTCTCTCACGAGGGGTCTGATCTTGAGGATCCCGCGAACGAGCCGAAGAACTCCATGTTTCTCATCTCGTGCGCACCCGAGGATGCGCCGGATGCGCCGGAATACGTTTCCATTTCGTTCGAGAAGGGCATTCCCGTTGCTGTCAACGGCGAGAAACTCGGTGCAGTCGAACTCTTGACAAAGCTGAACGAGGTCGGCGCGCGCAACGGTGTCGGCATCGTCGATATCTGCGAGAACCGTCTCGTCGGCATGAAGTCGCGTGGTGTGTATGAGAACCCGGGCGGTTCGATCCTCTACTATGCACATCGCGAGCTTGAGTATCTCTGCCTTGACCGCGCAACCTATCACTACAAAGAAGGGCTTGCCATCCGCTACGGCGAACTCGTCTACGATGGTATGTGGTTCTGCCAGCTGCGCGAGGCGCTTGCTGCGTTCGTGGACAGTACGCAGGAGACCGTGACGGGGGAGGTTCGCCTCAAACTCTACAAGGGCAACATCATCTCGGCGGGCGCAACGTCGCCGTATTCCCTCTACAGTCAGGAGTTCGTTACGTTCGAGCATGACGATGTCTACAATCAGGCGGATGCGACGGGCTTCATCAACCTCTTTGGGCTGCCGCTTAAGGTACGTGCACTCATGCAGGAGGGGAAGAAGTAATGAGCGAAAAGCTCTGGGGCGGCCGCTTTTCAAAGACAACCGATGAGATGATCAACGAGTTTCAAGCATCCATCGGTTTTGACCGTCGAATGTACCGTGAGGATATTGCGGGCTCGCTTGCGCACGCCGAAATGCTGGCGAAGGTTGGAATCCTCTCGGAGGAGGATCGCGCGGCGATTGAGAAGGGACTGCGCGACATTCTGGCACAGATCGAATGTGGGGAGTTTGACTTCAGTGTGGAGCTTGAGGATATTCACATGAATATCGAAAAGCGTCTCACGGATGCGATTGGGGAGGCGGGCAGCCGTCTTCATACGGCACGCAGCCGCAACGATCAGGTCGCGCTTGATACACATATGTATGTGCGGCACGCAGTTGTGGATGTGCTGGAGCGTATCAGGGAACTCCAACACGCACTTGTCGTATCAGCGACGGCGAACAAGGATGTCATCATGCCGGGGTATACGCATCTGCAGCGTGCCCAGCCCATTCTCTTTGCCCATCATCTTATGGCATACTTTGGTATGCTCGTGCGTGATTTTGAACGGTTTCAAGGGGTCTATGCACGGACGGACATAATGCCGCTCGGCGCAGGTGCGCTTGCGGGGACAACCCTGCCG
The DNA here is from genome assembly GCF_030644225.1 of Selenomonas dianae. Lineage (NCBI taxonomy): Bacteria > Bacillati > Bacillota > Negativicutes > Selenomonadales > Selenomonadaceae > Centipeda > Centipeda dianae. The sequence goes on from NZ_CP128650.1 coordinate 1,076,427, forward strand.
ATTGATCGTTCATTTGTCGCGAAAAAGCTGAACTTCGAGTGCATCTACACGAATAGTTTGGATGCAGTCAGCGACCGTGACTACATTCTCGAATTCCTCTCTGCGGCATCCATCCTCATGGTTCATCTCTCACGTCTCTCGGAGGAGATCATCCTCTGGTGCTCGCGTGAATTCTCATTTGTGGAACTGGATGACGCACACTGCACGGGCTCCTCCATGATGCCGCAGAAGAAGAACCCGGATGTCTCCGAACTTGTGCGCGGAAAAACGGGGCGCGTCGTCGGTCATCTCATGGCGATGCTCACGGCGGTGAAGGGGCTTCCGCTTGCCTACAACAAGGACTTGCAGGAGGACAAGGAGGGGCTGTTCGATACCATCGACACGGTGAAGTTCAGCCTTGCCGTCTACACACAGCTCATTCGCGGGATGAAGGTTCGTGCGGATGTCATGCGTCATGCCGTCGAAGCGGACTTCTCGAATGCGACCGACCTCGCGGACTATCTTGTGCGTAAAGGGATGCCGTTCCGTCAGGCACACAGCGTCGCGGGACAGGCGGTCGCACTCTGCATTGAGCGTAAGATCTGGCTTGCAGACATGCCGCTCGCGGATTATCAAAAACTCTCCGCGCTCTTTGCGGAGGATATTTATGAGGCAATCCGTCCCGAGACTTGCGTTGCATATCGGAACTCTTACGGCGGTACTTCGTACGAACAGGTGGAAATGCAGCTTGCGGCGGCGCGTGATCTGATGGCGGAGGAGGAACACATTGTTTCTGCATGGGAGCAGAAACAGGAAATTCTCTGAGAACTTGTCACCAGCAGTTAAAATTTCATTGTATCCTAAATAGGAAATAATATATTTCCCATATTTTCAGTGGATAATACAACTATATCTGAAAGGAGGAATTGCGATGAAGAAATATGCGGCTCTGGCTGCGGCGATTGCTCTGTCTGTTTCCTCGGCGGCGATGGCGGCTCCGCTCAATCATCTCGGTACGCATGATACGGCGGTTGGTGTCGGCACGAAGGAAGCGTACATCGAGCATAAGGCGGCGGATGAGATCACGGTCGGCGTGACGCGCAATGATCGTGACGAGTACGGCAATCCAAAGGATGTCTATATGCAGTACAACGTCTTTGACCAGAACATCCGTCTGCTCGGCGGCTATCGTTGGAATATGAAGCAGGCAAGCGAGAACAACGTCTTTGCGGGTCTTGGACTCAGTACACCGACGGTGCTCGGGTTTAATGCGTACGCATCCTACATTGCGGGCAAGGACTTCAACGAGTCCCAAGTAGGGCTGAACAAATCCCTGATCGCAAATTTGGATCTCAATGTGAATTACCACAACTTCAAGCCGGATCACGGAAGTCGTGAAAACGGCATCGGTGTCGGTTTGACGATGCATTTCTGATTTGGCTGTATCAGGCACTCTCCGTGTGATATGGAGAGTGCCTTTTTATATGTCCTGATAAATTTTATTTGCATTGTTTGTGTCAGAATGGTAAAATAACCCCTAAGTGAATGGATCGGATCATTTTTCTTGCAGTTTTCGTATGTGCTGTGCGGTCGTGTTTTTCACAGCAACGCGGACGAAAACGGCGTTTTCCCGTATGGCGACAATGGAGGAGATCGTCCTCTGGTCGCTGTATTTTCGTGTGGATGAATTCTGATTTCATGATCGAATGGATGAGCAATGATTGAGCAAAGGGACACGATGAAGATGTCCCATATGCTATGGAGGTGTGTTTTTTGTCGTTAAATCGTAATGGCAATCATGGGAAAAATGTGCAGAAAGTACAGGTCATACCGCTTGGCGGTTTGGGCGAGATCGGAAAGAACATGACTGCCATCCGTGTGGATGATGAGATTCTCGTTGTGGACTCCGGGCTTATGTTCCCGGAGGAGGATATGCTCGGCATCGATCTTGTTATCCCGGATATTACTTATTTGATCGAAAACAAGGACAAGGTCAAAGCAATCGTTCTCACGCACGGACACGAGGATCATATCGGAGCACTGCCATACGTCATGAAGCAGATCCCTGTACCTGTCTATGGGACGCGATTGACGCTCGGGATTCTTGAAGGGCGGCTCAAGGAGAACGGTGTGGATTCGAGCAATCTGCACTCTGTGATGGCAGGGGACATCATCAATATCGGCTGCTTCAGTGTCGGCTTTATCCGCGTGAATCACTCAATCCCCGATGCGGTCGGACTTTCGATCAAAACACCGGTGGGCATGATCGTCCATACAGGCGATTTCAAGCTCGACTATACGCCGGTCGATGGGCAGATGACGGATTTTCGCCGCTTCTCGGAGCTTGGCAACAAGGGCGTTCTGCTTCTCCTCGCGGACAGCACGAATGCGGAGCGCGAAGGGCATACGGCGAGTGAGCGCACGGTTGGGGCGGCATTTGACAAGTCGTTCCACAACGTACGTGGGCGTATCATTGTTGCAACGTTTTCCTCGAATGTGCACCGTATACAGCAGGTTATTGATACGGCTGTGAAGTACAAGCGGCGTGTCGCCGTTCTCGGGCGCAGTATGGAAAATGTGGTTGGAATCTCGTTGGATCTCGGCTATCTGAGTGCGCCCGAAGGAACGATCATCGGTATTGATGAGGTCAATAACTTTCGTCCTGAACAGATTGTTATCGTAACAACGGGAAGTCAGGGCGAGCCCATGTCTGCGCTCTCACGCATGGCGGCATCGGATCATCGCAAGATCACGATTGTGCCCGGCGATACGGTCATTATCTCGGCAACACCGATTCCGGGTAATGAGAAGCTGGTCTCAAAGACCGTGGACAATCTCATGAAACTCGGTGCAAACGTTATCTATGGGCGCGACAAGGGCATTCATGTTTCGGGGCACGGCAGCCGCGAGGAACTCAAACTCATGCATAACCTCGTGCGACCGAAGTTCTTTATGCCTGTTCACGGCGAGTACCATCATCTCGTGCAGCACGCAAGCCTTGCACGCGAGCTCGGTATGCCGAAGGAAAATATTTTCATTAGCGAGAACGGACAGATCCTTGAGTTTACGAAGGAGAAGGGGCAGGTCGTCGGACGTGTGCAGTCCGGGATGGTCATGGTCGATGGTCTTGGTGTCGGCGATGTGGGCAACATCGTCCTGCGTGATCGTCGACAGCTTTCGCAAGACGGTATCCTTATCATTGTCGTGACGATGGATCGGCAGAACAATCGTGTGGTCTCCGGACCCGACATTGTTTCACGCGGCTTTGTCTATGTGCGTGAGTCCGAGGCTCTCATGGACGAGGCACGGGCACGCGTCCAGCAGGCACTTGACCGCTGCGAGGAGGAGAACGTGCGCGAATGGTCGGCGATCAAGTCGAATGTGCGCGACGCACTCAGCCGCTATCTCTTTGACAAGACGCGTCGCCGCCCGATGATCCTGCCCATTATTATGGAAGTCTGAACGCAGCGCAATGCCTTCACAGTCGCCCCTTCGCGGGCGACTTTTCTATTTGTAAACAGTTCGAAAAAAATGTGACCTTGTGTATCTTGCAGGCAATCAGAAAAAGAGGTAGAATGTGTTGAGTATAATGATGTATTGATTGGGGCGAGGAGGAATTTTATGACAGCAGCTGAACAGAAAGAGCTCCGCCTTTTCGCGGTAAAGGTGCGTGAGGGGATTTTGCGCGGCACACATGCCGCAAAGAGCGGTCATCCGGGCGGCTCACTTTCATCGACGGAGTACTTTACCTATCTCTACAATAAGGAGATCCGGGTTGATCCAAAGAATCCACAAGATCCGAACCGTGATCGTTTCGTTCTCTCGAAGGGGCACGTGGCACCCGGTCTCTATGCTACGCTTGCGAATCGTGGATTTTTCCCTGTGGATGAACTCCTGACACTGCGTCATATTGGCTCTCGCCTCCAGGGGCACCCGAATATGAACCTCACGCCGGGTGTCGATATGTCCACGGGCTCGCTCGGGCAGGGGATTTCGACGGCGGCAGGGATGGCAAAGGGGGCAAAGTATCTCGGGAAGGACATCAACGTCTATACTCTCCTCGGTGATGGTGAGCTTGCCGAGGGGCAGGTGTGGGAGGCAACGATGTTTGCCGCACATTATAAACTCGACAATCTCTGCATTACGGTGGACGTAAACGGACTTCAGATCGACGGCGCTACGGCAGATGTCATGAACACAGCGCCGATTGATAAGAAATTCGAGGCATTTGGCTGTGCTGTCATCTCGATTGACGGACATGACTTCGCGGCACTCGAAGGCGCGTTCAAGACATTCCATGCGAACAAGGGCACGGGAAAGCCGACCGTGATTCTGATGAAGACGGTCAAGGGCAAGAATATCTCCTTTATGGAAAACAACGCGGGCTGGCATGGCAAGGCACCCAATGATGACGAACTCGCGCAGGGGCTTTCGGAACTTGCTGCGATTCGTAAGACGATTGAGGAGGCATGAGCATGGCAGACGTAAAGAAAATTGCAACGCGCGACAGCTACGGAAACGCACTGGTAGAACTGGGGAAAACGCACAAGAACGTCGTTGTGCTCGATGCCGATCTTGCAGGTGCCACGAAGAGCGGGACGTTCAAGAAGGCGTTCCCCGACCGCCATTTTAACTGCGGCATTGCCGAGTGCAATATGGTTGGTGTCGGTGCCGGGCTCTCGACAATGGGGCTTGTTCCGTTTGTCTCTACTTTTGCTATGTTTGCAGCGGGACGTGCCTATGAGCAGGTGCGTAACACGATCGGGTATCCGCATCTCAACGTCAAGATCTGTGCGACCCACGGCGGCATCTCCGTCGGTGAAGACGGTGCATCGCATCAGTGCTGCGAGGACTTCGGTCTCATGCGTACGATCCCGGGCATGACGGTCATGTGTCCCTCGGATGATGTTGAGGCGCGCAAGATGGTGCACGCCGCATACGAGATGGAAGGCCCCGTATATATCCGTTTTGGGCGTGCTGCAACGCCTGTGTATCACGATGAGGCATTCACGTTCGAGATCGGCAAGGGCGAAATCCTGCAGGATGGGACGGATGTTGCCATCATTGCTACGGGGATTCTCGTCCCGGAGGCAATCGAGGCGGGGAACTGCCTTGCTGCTGAGGGGATCAAGGCGCGTATCATCAATATGGCGACGATTAAACCGCTCGATGAGGAACTTGTTATTCGTGCGGCAAAGGAGTGCGGCAGAATTGTGACCGTCGAGGAGCACAATATTCTCGGAGGACTTGGCGAGGCAGTCGCCGGCGTTGTCGCTGAATACGCACCCGTTCCCGTCCACCGTATTGGTGTCCGCGATGAGTTTGGACACTCTGGTCCTGCGGCGGCGCTGCTCAAACAGTTTGGTTTGACGGCAGAGCATATTGTTGAAAAGACGAAAGCAATTGTTGGGAAGTAATGGACGAGGGAGACGCTTCTACATGCGTAGGAGCGTCTTTTCCATAGGAACGTACGCTTGGGAGGGATGGATAAAATGGCTTGTGGATTTTTCGCGAATTGTTTATAATGGAGAAGATATAGAATAAATTGGTGAAAGAGGATTTTCATGAAGCGGTATACGCTGTTCACCATGATGACAGCTCTTCTTGTAATTATAATCGCTGCAGGGTCTGCCTATCTCTCATCAGGCACTCGTACGATACAGCGCCATCCTATGCACGAAATTACAGCATACACAACCTTTCCTGCGGAGATTGCGGCAGTACTCTCCGAGGAGTATGAAAAAGAGTATCATATCCGTGTCAATTTTATCCAACTGTCCCCTGAGCAGATTCTAAAGCGTCTCGATGAAGATGTGCATGAGGAAACTGCTGGAAAGGCAGCTCTTATTCTGGCGGATCGTGAAACATTGGATCGCGCTGCTGCTGCGGGGTATCTCGTTCCCTACATTTCGGAAAAAAACGACCAGATCGTGGATTCGTTTCGTCACCCCCATCGCTATTGGACGGGTGTATGGTACGATCCTGTTGTCTTTGCCGTCAATCAGGACTATTTGCGTACGCATATCGATCTGCCGAACTCATGGCAGATGCTTGCTCAGCAGCGTGACATTCGTATCGGAACGACAGATTTCATGGCAGCGGATGCCTCATCGAATTTGCTCTACAGCATGATCGCCGAGTATGGAGATCAGCGTGCATTTGAAATTTGGCGCAGGATTCAGCCGAAAATCATACAGTATTCCAAATATCTGCATACGCCTGTACGACAAGCAGGTATGGGGGAAGTGGATCTCTCAGTCGCTGTACTTAGTGAAACATTGCGTTATGTCCATGATGAGTACCCAATCCGTATTCTTTATCCCATGGATGGGACATCTGCGGTTATCTATGGATCGGGGATCGTTTTTTATGCGCCGGAACGTGATGTACATACAGCCGAGGATTTTACCGACTGGCTGCTCACAGATGAGGCACAGTTGGCTCTTGCACAACATCGCTTCTATTTGCTGACAACGAATCCGACGACATTGTCCTATCAGATGTTTGCGGGGAAGAACATCAGCATTTTTAAGAGCAGACCGTACTTCAGCAAGGAGGAAAAGGAGATCCTCATGGATCGTTGGATCAAAGAAGTGCGGTTCTACGAAGAGTGAGAAGAACGAAAGCCGGAGGAGAGTTTATCAGTGAAAGCAGGTTTTATCAGTCTCGGTTGTGCGAAGAATCTCGTGGATACAGAGGTTATGCTCGGAATTATGCAGGAGCATGGCATTGAGATCACCAATGAGCCGGCAGAGGCGGATATTCTGATTGTCAACACCTGCGCATTCATCCAGTCTGCAAAGGAAGAGTCCATTACTACGGTTCTTGGTATGGCGGACTATAAGGAAACGGGACGCTGCCGCAGTCTTATTGTGGCAGGCTGCCTTGGTCAGCGCTATGGGCAGCAGCTTCTTGACGAAATTCCTGAGGCAAATGCCATTATCGGTACAGGGGCATGGAGCCGTATCATGGAGGTCATTCAAGAGACGCTGAAAGGGCGGCGCCTCTTGATTGCGGGCAAGGATGAGACCATCTATGATGCCAAGACCCCGCGTCTGCGTACGACCCCAAACTATACCGCCTATGTCAAAATTGCTGAAGGATGTGATCATCGCTGTGCGTTCTGCGCGATTCCGCTGATTCGCGGCAGCTTCCGCAGCCGTGCGATTGAGGACATTGTGACCGAGGCGCGGGATCTGGCAGAGAGCGGTGTACGTGAGATCGTCCTGATTGCCCAGGACAGTGCAAACTATGGGCTGGATCGCTACAAGAAGCCGATGCTTCCTGCACTTCTTCGGGAGTTGGCGAAGATCGAAAAGCTCGCATGGATTCGTGTTCTCTACAGTTATCCGAAATACTTTACGGATGAGCTTATTGACGTGTTTGCGACCGAGCCAAAGGTCGTTAAATACGTTGATCTTCCGCTTCAGCACGCACACAATGCGGTTCTGCGTTCGATGAACCGCCCTGATACGCGCGAGTCTGTAGAGAAGCTGATTCAAAAGCTGCGTGAACGTATCCCGGGAGTAGCGATTCGATCAACATTTATTGTTGGGTTTCCCGGTGAAACGGATACACATTACCAGACACTTCGCGCCTTTGTGGAAAAACAACGTTTTGATAAAGTTGGAATTTTTACCTATTCCGAGGAGGAGGATACGCCTGCAGCAGCGATGCCGAAGAAGGTTTCCGAGGAGGTCATGCAGGAGCGCTATCACGATTTAATGAGCCTCCAGAGCAAGATCTCCGAGGAGATCAATATCGGATTGGAAGGGCATGAAACAGACGTGCTGATCGAGGGTCGTGATACAGAGCAGCAATCGATTGCTGTTGGGCGTTCTTATCGTGAGGCACCGGAAGTCGATGGGCAGATCTATCTCGAAGGCGATACAGAGAGTTATGTCGGTGAGATCGTTCGTGTCCGCCTTCTCCAAGGATTTACCTATGACATCGTTGGTGAAAGGGTAAAATGATGGATAATGCATATGAATCTAGTGCGATGGAGACGGGGAAGGAACTCTATGCAGCAAACCTTACGATTTCCTGTGCAGAATCCTGTACGGGGGGACTTCTAACGAGTACGCTGACGGATGTCCCCGGAAGTTCTTCCTATGTTATCGGTAGTGTCGTTTCCTATTCCAACGATGTAAAAATGCGTGTTCTGCATGTGTCAGAGGAGACCCTTGCCGCATATGGCGCGGTTTCGGAGGAAACTGCACGTGAAATGGCAGAAGGTGTGCGCAGACTCATGGGTACGGATATTGGCATCAGCATCACCGGAATTGCGGGACCGGATGGCGGCTCAGCGGAGAAACCTGTCGGATTGGTCTATATTGCGGCGGCAAATTCAGTGCAAACGCTTGTCAAAAAAAATATTTTTTTCGGGACACGAATTGAGAATAAATGCGCTGCAGTTGAAAAAGCGCTTGCTATGATACGAGATGTGATAAGGAGTTCCTCACGATGAAGAAATCTCGAAAGCTCGTTGCCGCCATCAGCGCGGCGGTACTTTTGTCCGGTGTGTCGTACACAAATGCGGAGGTGTTTGCAGATACGGGGCAGGAGACCGCCGTAGACAATATTGCTTCTGCTGAACTTTCCTATAATTATAAGAGTGCGACGTATGGCTATCAGATTATGTGCCCTAGAACGCCCGTTGGTGTCATCCCTGCCAGTGCACTTTTTGAAAATCGCGAGGGTGAGGTTCTGATTTTTGAAAACGAAGGATACCATATTAAATATGCTTGGGTTGTCCTTGTCCATGCTTTTCCCGAGGAGGCACTTCCGGATCTCAATGCCATTGACCCTGATGAGGCGGCAGAACTTTTAAAAAAAATTATGGGCAGTAACGGATATGAGGGCATCATGCTCATAAATCTTTCAGAGGATAACAAGGCGATCTTTGCTACAACGGCAAAGGAAGTCGAAATTGATGAGGATGGTGACGGCGTAACGGACGCCACGGCAACGGCAGATACACAGATGGCGGTTCTGTTTTTCCGTGGGAAAAATGGTGAACGCTATGGACTGGAGCTTATCGATAATCCGGATCTGCGTGCTGCGTCTGTGTCTGCTCTTTTGGAGGGTGCACGGACTATGCAATCATCGCTGTGAGCAGTTGTTTTCATTACGTGAAACATTGAAGGAGATAGATCAATGAAGGTATCATCAAAGAAAACAGTCCTCACTGCTGCAGTGCTTGTTACGCTTTCTTCGAGTACAGGACTTGCTGCGACACAGGGAACGGTGGATTCACAGGAGCTCTTTCATGCAAACCGATTGGTCACAAACCCTCCGCATAAGCCTGCGATGGAAGAAAATGCTGTTGAGGATCGCTATGAAGCCTCCATATCGGCAAGGAAGAAATCTCCCGCAACGGTTCAAACTGCACCGGCTCCCGTTCCTGCAAAGAAAACAAGACCGGCACGCCTTCGTTGGGAGAGTGTTGATGCACGTCTTGCTGCACGCAATGCCGACCCGTCATTCAGCCTCTCTGTACAAAAGGCAAAACCCGTTATAATTACGGCAGAGGATGTCAAACGCGAGGAAAAGTTGGCGGCAAAGGAGGGGCGTCCTGTACAGGAACTGGTCGGAGATGTGAATATGAATCGTCCCCAACCACCAGCGCCGCAGAAGAAGCCGGCATCAGAGGCATATGCTTCCGCAACAGCGGATGATACGAATACACCTTCTGCAGCACCGGAACAACAGGTTTTCGTCCGGGAATCCGCTGTGTCTGATGGTATGAATACAATTCCTTCTGCGGTGGAGCGTCCACAGCCTGTATCAATGCCGTCTGTACCTGCGCATGTGGTTCAGCCGAATACATCATCGGAGTATTTGGAGAAACGTCCATCACGTCCACGTATTCCACAGTTGCCCCCTGCGACGTTTTCATTGACACATCCAGCTGAAAATGGAGCAGCACCGAAGCCGCCGGAGCATTTTGCTGCACTTGATAGTGCAGTGACATCGCACCAGATTGCTGAACCTGTGTCGGATCGGATTCCGGCGGCAGAGCATTCTGTGCGACCCAACGGTGTTCCGGATATAACATCTCGCCCGAGACCACAGAGCACCGAAGAAGATGTTATGGGTCTTTCGGACGAGGTGCGGCGGCATATTCTTGCGGGTCAGCTTGCCATGGAGGTGCAGCTGCAGCGTGATCCAAGTGTTGCGGGAATGCGTGCCATTGCGAAGGTGCTGCGTGAGAATACAACATTGACACGAATGAAAAAGATCGATTTTCTCATCGGCTTTGGTCGTGCCCTTCATCAGAGCGGGCTTCCACGCCAGCAGCAGGCACTTCTTATCAAGACAATTGCGGAGGCGTTCTAACCACTGCGCATAGGATACGGGGGAGAACTATGAAGCATTTCAATATTGCTGTGATTGCAGGGGACGGCATTGGACCCGAGGTTATTGCCGAGGGGAAAAAGGTGTTTAGCGGAATTGCCAAGATAGACGGGGGATTCTCCATTTCATTTGAAGATTTCCCATGGGGATGCGAATACTACTTGAAAACGGGCGAGATGATGCCGGCTGATGGGCTGGATACGCTGAAGAATTTCGATGCCGTTTATCTCGGTGCAGTTGGATATCCCGGCGTTCCCGATCATGTTTCCCTTGGCGGCCTTCTGCTGCAAATTCGCCGAGGGTTCGATGAGTACATCAATCTGCGTCCCGTGCGTCTCCTAAAGGGGGCTCCATGCCCCCTCGCAGATGTATCAACGGACGATATAAATATGATTGTCGTGCGTGAGAACAGCGAGGGCGAATACGCGAATGTCGGTGCGCATCTCTATGCGGGGACGGAGCGTGAGCTGGCTCTGCAGACAGGTGTTTTTTCGCGGCATGGTTGTGAACGTGTCATTCGCTATGCTTATGAGCTTGCGCGGAGGGAGAAACGCTCACTCACATCGATCTCCAAAGGAAATGCTCTGCGTTACTCCATGGTGTTTTGGGATGAGATTTTCGCGGAGATTGGGAAGGAGTACCCAGACGTGGAGACGCACAGTCTCCTCGTTGATGCGGCAAGTATGTTCTTTGTCAAAGATCCGAAACGTTTCGAGATCGTTGTGACGAGCAATCTGTTCGGCGATATACTGACCGACCTCGGTGCGGCGATTGCGGGTGGTATGGGGCTTGCTGCAGGTGCGAACCTCAATCCTGAACGGAAATTTCCGTCGATGTTCGAGCCGATTCATGGGAGTGCTCCGGATATTGCGGGGCAGGGGATTGCCAATCCGCTTGCCTCGATCTGGTCGATTAGTCAGATGCTCGACTTTTTAGGTGAGCATGAATGGGCGGATCGCATTCTCTCTGCAATTGAAACCCTGCTTGTGGAGCGCAGGACATTGACTCCGGATCTCGGCGGACGTGCCGGGACATCGGAAATTGGAGATGCAATTCTTGAGATTTTGGAACGCTGAATTTATCAGTGCTTCCACAAACAAGCAATAGAAAAGCGCGAGGCTCAGCCTTGCGCTCTATTTACATCATGGACGGAGTATCTAAGATGAATGAATTTCGGCATATACGAAAGGCGGTCATTCCTGCAGCAGGATATGGAACGCGTTTTCTCCCTGCAACCAAGGCAACCCCGAAGGAAATGCTTCCGATTGTGGACAAACCAACCATTCAGTACATTGTGGAAGAGGCTCTTGCAAGCGGTATTGAGGACATCCTTATCATCAGTGGTCATGGCAAGCGTGCCATCGAAGACCATTTTGACTCGGCACCTGCGCTCGAACACGAACTTGAGCGAAAAGGGAAAAAGGATCTCCTCGATGTCCTGCGTAAGACTACGGATGTCAATGTCCACTATGTCCGTCAAAAATATATGCGCGGCTTGGGGGACGCGATCCTCTGTGCACGTAGTTTTGTCGGCAATGAGCCGTTTGCTGTACTGTTGGGGGATGATGTCGTCTATCATCCTGAGAAATCTGCACTGCGTCAGCTGATCGATATCTACGAAGAGAGGGGGGGCTCTATCCTCGGCTGTCAGGTAGTGTCGGATGAACAAGTTTTATCGTATGGTATTGTTGCAGGCGATGCGACGGAAAACATGCGTCTGATGCGTGTTTTTGATATGGTGGAGAAACCGTCTCTTGAGGAGGCACCAAGCCGCATGGCTGTACTCGGACGCTATATTATCAGCCCGGAGATCTTTGCCATTTTGTCTGACACAAAACCTGGCAAGGGAGGGGAGATTCAACTCACCGATGCACTCAAGGTTTTGGCACAGCGTGAGAACGTCTATGCCTATAACTTTGAGGGCAAACGATATGATTTGGGCGATAAGCTTGGGTTTTTGAAAGCAACCGTTGAATTTGCACTTCGCCGCAGTGATCTCGGAGCAGCGTTCCAAAAATATTTAAGAACCCTTGTAAAAACATTGTGAGGCGATTGGTTTGCGAAAAGAAAATCAGGCAAATCTGGCGCTGGTTGTCAGTGTATGTGGCAGCATCGGGACTGCAGGACTGGGATCTTCTCTCATTTTGGACATGGTTCATCATGGTTTTTTGGCTGCAACCATCGGTGGACTTGCAGACTGGTTTGCGGTGAAGGCGATCTTTGGACGTCCGCTCGGCATATCGCATCGGACGGATATTCTTCGTCGCAATCGTGCGCGTATCATGGAGTCTCTTGTCCGATTTTCCGCAGATGATTTACTCAGCAAAAAGAACATCATGGATGTCATCGAGCGGGAGAAGATCGGTGCTCTTATTGTAGAGTATTTGGAATATCGCGGCGGTCGTGAGCGTCTGATTGAGGCATCTGTGGATATTCTCCGTCATGTGGCTTCAGATGTGGACAGCCGGAGTATTTCCAAGGAGCTGACCCCTTATATTATTCAGGCACTGCATACACTTCCGTTGGAGGACAGTTTTGCCGAACTTTTGAACGTATTGACCGAAGAACCCCATGCGGATCGTATTTTTAATATGTTGATCCGCATGGGACTTCAACTGATCCGCACGCAGGTGTTTCAACAGCTGCTGCGTGAAAACATCGCATCCATACGCACGGAATATGAGGGCGATGGAGTCATTCGATCATTTGTCCTGTCTTTCTTTGATGATGAGATGATTGCGGAATGGCTGACCGGGCGTTTGGAGGATATTCTGCAAGCGGCAATGTCACATGATGACAGGCGACATCAAGACGGTGTCCGCGCACTTGTTTCCTTTGTAATGACACTGCGTTCTGACCCCAATTTGTACGAGGCACTCCATCGCTATAAAAACCATGTGATCGAGCACATCGGGACAGAAAATATTCTTGTGGACTTTATTGAGTATCGAATAAAGGGCAGTCACCCATTTTGGATTCCCTATGTCAAGGAACTTCTGAATGAAAAGATCGATGTATTTGTGCATTCGGACGCATGGAAGAATCGAGCGGATCGCTGGTTAAAGGAACTTGCCGCTGCGGAAGTGGACAAACATCACGGGCTGATAGCGGACTTTGTGCGGGATTATCTGAACCAAAAGACAGATGATGAACTCATTGCTTTTGTAGAGGGAAAGGTACAGACCGATTTGCAGATGATTCGTGTGAATGGAGCGATTGTTGGTGCTTTTGTCGGCATGGCACTGTTCCTTTTCGTGACATTTGCAGAAAGGATGTGGGGGCTATGATCCGAGCATGGGACAAAGCGGACGCAGCACTTTTTGCATCAGGTCTTTTTTTTACATTTTCACTGGTTTTGCATTTACATTTTCCATCCATGCTCTGGACGGACGGTATGCTCATGGTCAGTGAGGCTGCTCTGGTCGGTGGTGTAGCGGACTGGTTCGCCGTTACGGCACTCTTTCGAAAGCCCCTTGGCTTCCCCTATCACACGGCGATTTTGCCGCGCCGACGAGACAGCTTTATACACGCGATCACGGTCATGGTCCAGAAAGAATTTTTTTCGCGGCGGAAAATCTTTCGTCATATCGAGAAGATCCATTTGATCCCGATGCTTCAGGAATTTTTGCATAAAGAATACACAGAAACTCAAATGACGGGAACGGTTCTTCACTTTATTCGTGCGACATTCCTGCGAAAAAAAAATAGGAAGGCAATTGACTATCTGTCGGCGCGTCTCAAAAATTTACTATTGCGTGAAGATCCTTCCGAGCTTATGCATCGTCTTGAGGGACTGTTAAGCGCAAGTGGATGGGATCAGAAAGCGCTCATGCGTATATCCAATCTTCTTGCTCAGGAAGTCGCTGCGGAAGAAACACGGCAGTCCATTCGTGAAGCACTTGCGGAGCTCGAACGCGAAAAGATCGGCGACGGATTCCTGTCACGCCTTCTTGAGGTGACCAATACCGTCAATCTGGATGAGGGAGCAGAACTGATCCAGCGACATACCTGCCATGTTTTGAATGAACTTGGAAGAGAGCATTCTCCCTTGCAGGAAAATGCGATCACACTTTTACATGGATGTCTGTTGGATCTGCGTCAAGATGAGGAAATCCTACGCCTTGCACGTGAACTACAGGAACGGTTGGCGTATGAACTGCCCATTGATGAAACTCTTGCACGTCTCTTTCAAGGAGTACGAACACACTTTCAAATGGATCTCAAACGTGCTGTTGATCCAATCGAAGAACACATGCCTGCCTTTTACACGCACTTGCAGACAATCCTTCATGTTGAGTATCGACACATGCTGCGATTGGTTGAGGAACGTCCTGAGCTGCAGAAGATTATTACCAAGGTGCTCTATGACCTTTTGGCGCGCTCGGCTCTTCATGCTCAAACACTTGTTGGAGTTATTGTCGGAAACGTCCTCTCACGCCTTACCGACGAAGAACTCAACCGTCTCATCTATGACAAGGTGGAGGAGGATCTGCTGTGGATTCGCGTGAATGGTTCACTTGTTGGTGGGTGTATCGGTTTTCTGCTCTTTATCTCAATGAAACTGCTTTCCTAATCAAATAAAGTACATCAAATTTTCACTGCTCTCCTCATGGTTCAGCGCCGTGAGAAGATCTTCCAGTGTAATGGCATTCAGAACCTCATAAATACTCTTGTCAAGTGCTTCAAAGACCTCACGGGAAAGAATATGATTGAGCTGAACCATTTTTTCAGAAACCGGTCCCGTTTTTTCGATAAGGGAAATCTCAATGGAGGAAAGAATGTCATAGGCACTAATTTCGTGTGGATGACGGGCAAGCTGATAGCCACCCTGAGATCCTTTGATGGAGTTTACCAGTTTGCTGCGCTTGAGCAGGGAGAAAACCTGCTCAAGATAGATCTTTGAGATGCCAAGGTGTTCCGATATGCTGATGATCGTAATGGGGGAGAAGGCATCATAACTGCGTGCGAGATAGACCATTGCGGCAATGCCATAGCGCCCCTTTGCTGAGATCTTCATTGACTCATCCTCTTTCGTAAAACATAGTTATATTATCAATATGATATGTAAAAAACAAAAAAATGTCAAACAAAAAATCCCTTTCACGTAAGAAAAGGGATTTTTGTATTGCAGATCGTATGTATTAACGCTTCGAGAACTGGGATGCCTTGCGTGCCTTCTTGAGACCGTACTTGCGGCGTTCCTTCTCACGCGGGTCACGTGTGACGAATCCCGCCTTCTTGAGGGCAGGGCGCAACTCTGCATCCATCTCGATGAGGGCGCGCGTAATGCCATGACGGATTGCACCCGCCTGACCGGATGCACCGCCGCCGGATACGTTGGCAATGACATCGTATTTATCGACCGTCTCCGTCAGGTTGAGCGGCTGACGAACGATCAGTTCGAGAGTCTTGAGGCCAAAGTATTCTGCCATCTCACGACCATTGATCGTAACCTTGCCGTCGCCCGGAACGAGGCGAACGCGTGCAACTGAGGTCTTGCGGCGACCCGTGCCGTAGTAAGTGACTTGTGCCATCGAACAGATTCCTCCTTTTACGAAACTCAGCGAATATCAAACGCCAGCGGTTCGGGCTTCTGTGCTGCGTGGGGATGCTCGGGACCGACGTAAACATTCAGCTTACGGAAGATCTGCGCGCCGAGGCTGTTCTTCGGCAGCATACCCTTGACAGCGTGTTCGATGACGCGGGTTGGAAAACGATCGAGCATCTGACCGGCAGTCGTAAAGGTCGTGCCGCCTTGATAGCCAGAGTGACGGAAGTAGGTTTTGTCCGTCAGCTTCTTTCCCGTGAACTTGACTTTCTCAGCATTGATAACGATGACATAATCGCCGGTATCAACGTGCGGTGTGTAGATGGGCTTGTTCTTGCCGCGCAGAACCTTTGCGATCTCTGCCGCAAGACGACCGACCGTCTGATTCTCGGCGTCTACAACATACCACTTGCGTTCAATATCGGCGGCTTTTGCCATAACCGTGGTTTTCACGTAATTCCCCCCCTATGAGAGTAAGAGCATTCAATATGTAGAGTTGATGCAATATCCACTCATGCCTCCGGGGCTAATGGACACATGAAAAATATCACACGTCGCTATTCTAAAAAATTTTGACCGGAATGTCAAGGCATTTTGTCCATTGCGTGCTTTACTTTTTCTGCGATGCCGCACATTTTTTCCTTTGGTACAGAACAAGCCGCAATACGTACGCCCATTTTCAAAGGTACAGCGAAAATGAGATCCTCGTGGAGCCGGTTACAGACCGCTTGTGGATCTGCTGCCGGAATGGCGAGGAAGAAACCGCCCTTATAGGGGAGGGCGGGAAGTTCGCACTGTGCCGCTTCCTGCATAAAGATATCGCCGCGCTCCTGCACAAGGTGATAGAGTGCATCACGTTCCGCCTCGTACGAGGCATATGCAGTCTTGTCCTGCTGGATACGCGTCAGGAGGGTCATCGCACCACGGTTGATGTTCGACCACGTCGCGCGTGCCGCATACTTGCTGATTTCACCGAATTCATCAATGACTGCCTTGCTCGACGAGAGTGCGATCAGCGCACCGCAGCGCTGTCCGTAGAACGTGTATGCCTTGGACATGGAGAAGGCAAAGAGTGTCAGGATGTTTTCCGGCAGATTAGAAAACTTCTGCATAAAGGCGCGTGCTTCGTGTTTTTCTCCCGCAAAGTCGATGTAGGCGATGTCCACGAGCAGATAAATTTTCTTTCCTGCGGCGGCGTGTTTCTTCACGCAGTCCAACACATGATCCCAGTCCTCGGAGGAGAGACTGTATCCTGTTGGATTGTGCGCCGGCGTATTGAGGATGATGAGCAGGCTCTCCTGCACCTTGAGGAGTGCATCGACCGATGCAGCAAATGCCGTATGGTTGAAGTTGTTCGACTCATCAAAGAGTTGGAAGTTTGTCACGGAGGAGCCAAGTTCCTGACAGATGACATTGTACGTTCCCCAGAACCAATCTGAGGTGAGCACTTGATTGCCCTTTTCAACGTAATTATCGACAGCGGTACGCAGAGCTCCTGTACCGCCTGCGGTCGCAATCGCGGCGAGGTATCCTGCGGGACGGTTTCCGGCAAATGTAATGTCGATTGTCGCCTCAAGATACTCGGGAAGTCCCGAGATCGGTGCATAGGCAATATAATCTTCGATCGGCAGGGAGCGGAAGACGCGCTCAACCGTTGGGAGATGAGCGAGTTTTCCGGTATCATCCATCACGGCTCCTATGGTTGCGTTCACAACGCGTTCCTCGCCGTATTCGGTGATAGCGGCGCGGCACGCCGCAGCAGCACCGAAAATTGCGTCCTTCAGTCTCCTTGATGCCGCATGCGATGCCGCCATCTGAATAGCCATGTGTATACGCTCTCCTTTTCGTTTGGAAAGCACGGATCGCGTGAAACCCTCCGACGGAGCGGCAAGGCTTCCATAATCCGTGCTTTCCCTAAAATGCACTATGATGATAGCGCGTTGTGCTGTTTATGTCCACTGTATAAACGGGTGTATACAAGTATTCTTATGCTTCACCGGGGAAGAACTCATTGTGGATGCGGTTGACAGCGTCCTTGACGCTGCCGCCCTTGATGAGGCAGGAGATGCTGATTTCGGAGGTACTGATGATCTCGATATTGATGTCCGCACTTGAGAGTGCACCAAACATCCGTGAGGCGATCCCGGGACTGCCGAGCATTCCTGCGCCGACAATGGAGATCTTTGCCACATCGTTGTCGATGGCGACGGCAGATGCTTTGATTTCTGCAGAGATGCCCTCGACGACCTGTTTTGCTTCCTCCGCATCGATGGTGGCGACGGTAAAGACCATATCCGTCATATTGGATTCGGCACTGCGAATGCTCTGCACAATCATATCCACGTCGATGTTGGCATCTGCAAGCGCAGAGAAAATCTTGTGTGCGACACCGGGAACATTGGAAACACCGAGCACGGTGATCTTTGAAACCTGCTCGTCATGCGTGACGCCGCGAATGATAAAGGATTTTTCTTCCACTGTGTATTCCTCCCTAATGATGGTTCCCGGTTCCGACGTAAAGGTCGAGCGCACATGAATGGGGATGCCGTAAAGCTGTCCCATCTCCACAGAGCGCGGCTGCATGACACCCGCACCGAGACGCGCCATCTCAAGCATTTCGTTGTAGGTGATTTCACGCATACGGCGTGCACCCTTTGCAATGCGTGGATCTGCGGAATAGATCCCGTCGACATCCGTGAAGATCTCACAAGTATCCGCACCGATTGCACCCGCTATCGCGACAGCGGAAGTGTCTGAGCCGCCGCGTCCGAGGGTCACGGGATTTCCCTCCGCATCCGTTCCTTGAAATCCCGCAATGACAACGATATTGCCCTTGTCCAGCTCCTCGTGCACACGTTTCGGCGCAAGCCCAAGAATACGCCCCTTCGTATGTGCGCTGTCCGTACGCATTCCAGCCATCGCTCCCGTGAGAGAAACGGCGGGCTGTCCCATCGAACGAAATGCCATCGCAAGGAGTGCGATGGAGACCTGTTCGCCCGTCGTCATGAGCATATCCATCTCGCGCGCATACTGGTAGGGGCTCTCCACCACCTCGCCAGCAAGCGCGATGAGATCATCCGTCGTGTCGCCCATGGCCGAAACAACCATGACAATGCGATCATCGGGGGCTTTCTCACTCAAGATTCGTTTCGCCACATTTTTAATTTTTTCAGGCGTAGCCACCGAACTTCCGCCAAATTTCTTTACAATTAGTGCCATATAATGTCCCCCTATGGATTGATATGATTCCCATAACGGTGAATGCTTAACGCATTATAGCGTAAAAATGAATCACTGTCCAGTAAGGAGCGTATTGATGGGCAGTGGAGAGTAATAAAAATATGACCTTACTCCATACAGCGCACAAAGTAAGGTCATATAAAGGAAGCACTGATAAACTCAGCCGCGCCATCTTGACGCATCTTTTTTGCCCGCACTGTGTCGGCAAATCCTCCACATAGCTTTGGCTATGCGTCCGGTTTGCCTCCTTGTTCGGACGAAAAAATCTACGCCAATCTGACGGACTTCATTTTATCAGCGATTCCTAAAGATTTCGTTAAGGCAACGAGAAATTACTTGTTCTGGTCAATGAGCGCCTGAACTTCGGCAGCCTTCCCGTCGGAGCCAAGCACCTCTTTGATCTTGTGGGAAACGAGCTCCTTGATGTAGCTGCGGCCGTCGGTCAGATACTGGCGCGGGTCGAAGTGTGCGGGCTCTTTTTTGAAGTGCTCACGGATGCCCGCCGTCATTGCAAGACGGAGGTCGGAGTCGATGTTGATCTTGCAGACGGAGGACTTTGCTGCGCGGCGCAACTGATCCTCGGGGATGCCGACGGCATCCGGCATATGTCCGCCGTTCTCGTTGATGATCTTCACATACTTCGGAATGACGGAGGACGCTCCGTGGAGAACAATGGGGAAGCCAGGGATGCGCTTCTCGATCTCCTCCAGGATGTCGAAACGGAGCGGGGGCGGTACGAGAACGCCATCTGCATTGCGTGTACACTGCTCCGGTGTGAACTTGAACGCGCCGTGCGAGGTGCCGATAGCGATTGCGAGGGAGTCGACACCCGTCTTCTCGACGAAGTCCTGTACTTCCTCGGGTTTCGTGTAGGACGCATCCTCTGCCGAGACATTGACATCGTCCTCAATGCCTGCGAGCTGTCCGAGCTCTGCCTCGACGACAACGCCGTGTGCGTGTGCATACTCGGCAACGCGCTTTGCCAGTGCAACGTTTTCAGCGTACGGCAGGTGGGAGCCGTCGATCATGACGGATGTGAAGCCGCCGTCGATGCAGGACTTGCAGATATCAAAGTCTGCGCCGTGATCGAGATGCAGCGCGATGGGAATATCGTTGATTTCAAGAGCTGCCTTGACGAGATGGACGAGGTACTCATGACGAGCATACTTACGTGCGCCCGCAGAGACCTGCAGGATCAGAGGGGACTGGAGCTCTCCTGCAGCATCGGTGATGCCCTGAACGATCTCCATGTTGTTGACGTTGAAAGCACCGATGGCGTAGCCGCCCTCATAGGCCTTCTTAAACATTTCCTTTGTTCCGACAAGTGGCATATGATTACCCCCTATTAAATTAAAACTATCTCACGAATGATTTCATTATACCATAGTTTATTTACGGAAGATACCGTTTTTTGAAATTTCCCATGGGTTCTGTTATAATAAGTGAACTAATTTGTAAAGGCAGGTGCGTTACGTGCAGTTAAAGCGCTTGGAAGCGTACGGATTCAAGTCATTCGCCGAGCGGATCGTTGTTCAATTCGATCAGGGAATTACCGCCGTCGTGGGACCGAACGGGAGCGGCAAGAGCAATATCACGGATGCCGTGCGCTGGGTTCTCGGCGAACAGAACATCCGTATGCTGCGCGGCCTGCGCTCTGAGGATATTATTTTTTCCGGTTCTGCTGCACGTCGTGCGCTCAGCGTTGCGGAGGTCGTACTGGTCTTTGACAATTCGGATAAAAAATTGCCGATTGACTATGAGGAGGTTGTCGTAAAGCGCCGCCTTTATCGGAATGGTGACAGCGAGGTCTATTTAAATGATTCACGCTGCCGTATCAAGGACATCTACCAGCTCTTTGCGGATACAGGAATCGGTCATGACGGTATGAGCATCATCGGGCAGAACCGGTTGAATGACATTCTGGACAGTCGTCCTGAAGATCGTCGGGTGTTCTTTGAGGAGACGGCGGGCATCACGAAGTACCGTGTGCGCAAGCAGGAGGCACTGCGGAAACTGCGCGAAAACGATGGCGATCTTGTGCGTCTGAAGGATATTATGTATGCACAGGAAGCAGAACTCAAGCCGCTTGCCGTGCAGTCGGAAAAAACGATGCAGTTTCGCCGGCTCGATGAAGAACGGCAGAAATATCAGCTCACTACACTTATACAACAGCATGAAAAACTTGTGCAGGAGCAGGACAAGATCACACAGACGCTGAATATCCATCGTGACGAAGAGGCACGAGAAATGTGTGCGCGCAGGGAAGCCGAAGCGAAGAAAGATGTGCTGGAGGCAGATATTGCGCTGATTGACGGGTGTATGCAGAAGAATGAGCGAAAGCTCCACAGACAGCAGGAGAAACTGGATGCGTTCCGGCAGGAAGAATCCCTCATCCGAGGGCGGCAGGATCAAGGCTGCAAGCGCAAAACAGACTTCGAGGGGATGCGTTGCTCTGCCTACGCAAAGAAGCAGGCAACGGAGCAGGAGATTGCACAGATTGACGCGCTATTGTCACAGCAGAGGAATGAGATACAGGAGAAACAGGCGGATCAGACAAACATACGGAAGAAAATCATCCGTGTGAAATCGAACCTCTCTGATGAGGAGAAAACGATGGCGCAGCACGTGTCATCGCGCATTGCCGTACAGCGTGTAATAACGCGTCTCCGGGAACGACTTGCCGTTGCGCGGAACGCTGTGGATCAGGGAGCGGAGAGCGAAACGCATCGGCAGGCGGACATTGAGCACCGCCGCGCACTTCTTGCAGCAGTACAGACGGAATGTGCAAGCAAAAAAGATGCGATCGCACTCTCCGAGAAGAATTTGAAGGATTTATTGCAGGAACAGGATCGCCTTCATTCAAATATGGAGGAACTGCGTCGCACGATTGAACGTGATGAGGTGCAGAGCCGAAAGTTGGATGCGGATCTCCTTCGGATTCGACAAAATCTCGACTTTCAACAACGATTACAGGACAGCTATGAAGGCTTCGGACGTGATGTGCAGACCGTCCTACAGGCGACGGAGGAGTGGCGGAGCAGGGTCGCGGGAGCGGTCGCCGATCTCATCCACATCCCGGAGCGCTATCTTACGGCAATCGACGTGGCGCTTGGCGGCAGCGTGCGCAACATCGTCACAGAGGATACAGATACGGCAAAGTCTGCCATATCATATTTGAAGAAAAAGAACGGTGGACGTGTCACCTTCCTTCCGCTGACGACGATTACCGTGCGTCCTTCGCGTGCGGTCAACCTCGGACGCTATCGTGGTGTCATTGGATGGGCAAATACGCTCGTTCAGACAGAAAGAAAATTTCAGAAGGTCGCGGATCATTTGCTTTCCCAGACGCTTGTGATGGAAACTTTGGATGAGGCTCTGATTGCAGCGAAAGAGGAGGGGTATCGCCTCCGTATCGTTACCCTTACAGGCGAACTTCTGAACCCCGGCGGTTCTCTCTCCGGCGGCGGACGCAAGAAAGAGCGATCTGCACTGCTGAATCGACGTACAGAGATCGAGACACTGCGCGTCCGTCTGCAGGAGCAGACGGACGCATGTCAGAAGCTGAACTTCTCCTTGGAGAGGCAACGGCAGCTGCTCAAGGAAAAGAGCAAGGAATCTGTGATCAAGAGATCTGCGACAGATCGTCTGCGGCAGGAACTCATAGAACTGCACGGAAAATGTGACATATTAAAGGAGCGCATTGCAGATCAGACGAATGCCGTTCAGGAGATGGAACATGCGGAAGAGGAACGTCTTACAAACGGTGCGAAGCTCATGCAGATACAGACGCGTATGGAACGCTACATTTCCATGTGTGAAGAACATGAGGAACGTTTTGCACAGGCAGCTGAACAGTGTAGTAAAAGGTGCACAGAGCTCCAAAACGAACAGCGGAGATATGAGAAGCAGGAACACGCATTGGATATTTCTATCGCCGCTCTTTCGGCTGAGATCGAAACACACATGCGCAACCGTGAATCCCGCACATTTGACCATATAGAGGCGGAAAAAACGTTGAAGGACATTAGCGCGCAGGACGCGCGCCTTGCCGATGAACTGCAAAAGGACAAGGTGCGCCTTGCTGAACTGACGAGCGAGATTGAGCGTCATGATGCGGTGTTCCAAAAACGTGAAAGACGCGGCAAAGAGCTGAAGGATCAGAGATTGGCGCATGAGGCTGAGAGCCGGATGTTGGACAGTGCCATCAAGAGTGCTGTTGCACGGATTGAGGATATCCGTGCCAAGCAGCATCGGTGTGACAACAGTCTGGAGGGCATTCGCATACGTCTTGAGGATTGCCGTGGCTCACTCCTTTCGGATTTTGGACTGACACCTGAGACTGCGGTCTCACAGATTGTGCAGGATGTGGAACCGGATGTTTTGAAAGAACGTCTGCATTCGCTGGATGCCGCCATTCGTGCGCTCGGTTCTGTGAATCCCAACGCTGTTGAGGAGTATGCGGAGAAGAAGGCGCGGTATGAAGAGGAAGAAAAGCAGGTCGCGGATCTGATCGCTGCAAAACAGGACATCGAACAGATCATCCAAAAGATTGATCAGGACATGACACGCACGTTTCGCGAGGCATTCCGCCGAATCCAGGAGTATTTCAATGAAATTTTCGTACGGCTCTTTGGTGGCGGCATTGCGGAATTGCGTCTGACCGATAAAGACGATATACTGAGCAGTGGCGTTGAGATTCTTGTGACACTGCCTGATAAGAAACGGCAGAACCTGTCTGCTCTTTCGGGCGGCGAGCGTGCGCTTACCGTCATCGCCTTGCTCTTTTCGTTCCTACGTTATCGTCCCTCACCATTTTCTATTTTGGACGAGATCGACGCACCTCTGGATGAGGCGAACGTTTCCCGTTTCGGTGCGTTTTTGCAGGAGTTTGCAAAACATACCCAGTTTATCGTGGTGACACACCGCAAGGGGACGATGCGTGCAGCGGATACGATGTATGGTGTTACGGTTGAGGATGCGGGCGTTTCCAAGGTTCTCTCCATACGGTTGAAGGATTATGAAGCGGAGCAGACCGCATAACGCAGAAAGGAGTTATTGTGGGATTCTTTGATCGGCTCAAAAAGAGCCTGACAAAAACACGAGAGAACTTCACACATAATATCGAGCGACTGATCATCGGATATGCTGACATCGACGATGATCTCATTGATGATCTTGAGGAAACACTGCTGATGGCGGATGTTGGCGTAAAGACCACGGAGACGCTCATTGCGGCGGTTCGTAAGGGGATCAGGCAGAAGGAAATCCGCACACCTGAGGATCTGATTCCGTTTTTGGAAAAGGAAATTGTACGTATCCTTGAGGCGGGTGAAAACACCTTCCACATGGCGGAACATGGACCTACGGTACTGCTCGTAGTCGGTACGAACGGTGTCGGCAAGACAACGACCATCGGCAAATTGAGTGCTTACTATCACAAACAGGGGAAATCTGTGCTCCTCGCAGCAGCAGACACCTTCCGTGCGGCTGCCATCGATCAACTTGAGATCTGGGGCAAGCGTGCCGGTGCGCAGGTCATCAAGCATGACGAAGGATCGGATCCTGCTGCGGTTGTCTTTGACGCGCTGCAGGCGGCTCAGGCACGAAATATTGACATTGTCATTGTCGATACGGCGGGACGGCTTCAGACAAAGTCCAATCTCATGCAGGAACTCGAAAAGATCTACCGCGTAATCGGGCGGGAGATACCGGGGGCACCTCATGAAACGCTGCTTGTTCTCGATGCAGGGACGGGGCAGAACGCGATTAGCCAGGCAGAACTCTTTACACAGGCGGCTTCTGTTTCCGGTGTTGTTCTTACAAAATTGGACGGAACGGCAAAGGGCGGCGTAACCATTGGCATCAAGTCCCAGCTCTCCATTCCAATCAAATGGATTGGGGTAGGGGAGGGGATGGATGATCTTCGTCCTTTCCAAGCGGAGGACTTTGTGCGCGCTCTGTTTGTAAAACGTGTCGACGAAACACAGGAATAATGACTTGTATATGTTTGATGAAAGGGGATCCGCCATGTATGAGGATCTTGTAGAAGTGAAATGCAGCAGTGAGAATATCTTTGACGGGACGCTGCTTCATGTACGCAGAGATATGGTGCGTCTGCCGAACGGGAAGGAATCTGTGCGCGAGTGGATTCACCATCCGGGGGCAGCTGCTGTACTGCCTGTTCTGCCCAATGGAAATGTGATCTTGGTGCGCCAGTTTCGCTATCCTATTGGAAAGGTAACTCTTGAAGTTCCGGCAGGAAAACTCGACTTGGAGGGAGAAGATCCTCTGGACTGTGCACGTCGTGAGTTGTCCGAGGAGACCGGCTATACGGCACAGACCTATGATAAACTGACGATGATTGCGACGACGGTCGGATTTTCCAACGAATACATTCATCTGTATCTCGCACGGGATCTCTCGGTCGGTATGCAGCATACCGATGAGGATGAGTTTGTCAACGTTGTGCAAATGCCGTTTTCCGATGCGCTAGCGATGATAAAGACGGGAGAGATCATCGACTCGAAGACCATCATCTCACTCATGATGGCGGAAGAACGCCTACGTGGCTGACAATTGGGAGAAATGTATGTTCGGATTTGACTTTGAGGAGATGCTGCTCGGAATCCCCGGGCTTATCATTGCCATGACCTTTCACGAGTATGCACACGCACGTGCTGCCGTAGCGCTCGGGGATTTTACACCGCGCCTCATGGGGCGGCTGACGCTTGACCCCCGCGCACACCTTGACCCGATTGGTCTCGTTATGCTCTTTCTTGTACGATTTGGATGGGCGAAACCTGTGATTGTCAATCCACGTAATTTTCGCCAACCCAAACGAGATGACATCCTCGTGTCCATTGCCGGACCTGCGATGAATCTCCTCCTTGGGTTCATTGCATTCTACATGATATTGTTGATTCGTTCGCACAATGTTGATGTTTCTCCCATTACCTATGGGATTATTCAGATGATCTTTGTCTACAATGTCAATTTTGCGATCTTCAACATACTTCCCATCCCACCACTTGATGGATCGCACATTCTTAGAAATCTTCTTCCACCCGATCTTGCCTATCGCTACCAGTCCATTGAGCGTTACAGTTTGCTCATTATGATTGTATTTATTGCAACACCGTTATTGAGCGTTGTCCTTATGCCGCTCTTTCAGTTGGTGTACAATGTCTACAAGGTTCTTGGCAGCATCCTCCTGTTTTAGGACACACTATGGCGACAGACTATCTTGTAAAATTGGATGCGTTTGAGGGACCGATGGATCTTCTCATGCATCTGATCGAAAAGAATAAAATTGATCTTTATGATATTCCAATTGCCAATCTGACACGGCAGTATCTCGACTACATCGATACGCTGTACAAATTCGATATCGAATATGCGAGCGAGTTTTTGGTAATGGCGGCGACACTCTTGCGGATCAAGTCGCGTATGCTTCTGCCAAAGATCCATGCGGAAGAGGAGACGGACGAAGATCCGCGCATGGAGCTTGTGGAGCGACTGCTTGAATACAGACGTTTCAAAGAGGTGTCAACCATTCTCTTCTCGCTGAACGATGCGCAGAGCCCCTATGTGGAGCGTGCCCCGATGCCGCTTCCGACACATCGCCTACCCATGGCGGGGCTTTCAGCTGAGGCTCTTATGCGGATTTTTTTGGATGTACAGCGCATTCATGAGAATCCTTTGATCCCGGCAATCGTCGTGTCCGCTGAAGAATACCGTGTGCAGGACAAGATGACGGATATTCTCGCATTGCTGCGCAGCAGGAACGGCAGGATCAAGTTGAGTGATGCCTTTCCTACGGGGGCGCGTGAAGAACTGTTGTCTGCATTCTTGGCAATTTTGGAGCTTGCCAAGATGCAGTTGGTCTATCTGTCGCAGGAACATCTTTACTATGAAATTGTGATTTCGGAAAAGGAGGGAAACCGTGCAGCCTCTTAGTCGGGCAGGTATTTTGGAAGCGGTGCTGTTTGCTGCCGGTACACCTCTCTCCGTACCCAAGATTTCTGAGATTATCGAGATTCCCGAATGGGAAGTGCAGGAAACGCTGACACAGCTGGAACAAATTCTGTCGAAGAGGGAAAGCGGTATATTTTTGCGCAGATCCGCAGGGGGCTATCAGCTTGTAACGCATCCGAATGCGTTTCCGTGGGTGAAAAAACTATCGGAAACCGTGCAGCCGACGCTGTCCTCCTCGGCGATGGAGACGCTTTCCATTATTGCCTACAAGCAGCCGATTACAAAACAGGAAGTGGAGCACATTCGTGGCGTTCGTGCGGAACGCTCGATCGGACGCCTGCTTGAACTTGAGCTGATCTGTGAAATGGGGCGCAAGCAGGTGGTCGGTCGACCAATTCTCTATGGGACAACGGATCTGTTTCTACGCGCATTTGGATTGGAGCAGCTGTCGGATCTTCCTGCGCTGCCAAATTTGGATGATGTGAAGGATACACTGGACGATGATCAACTGCGTCTTTTCGAGGAGATGCATGCCGCGACAGACACGATAGATCATAATGAGGCGCATAACGATGTCGAAGTGTGAGATCAGCAGAACTCTGTATATGTACATACTGCAAAGGATTGAATTGATTGGTTGAATTACTCGCTCCTGCGGGAACAACGGAAGCGTTTCTCGCTGCTGTCGAAAACGGTGCGAACGCCGTCTATCTGGCGGGAAAAATGTTCGGTGCACGAGCCTACGCCTCCAACTTCGATGAAGATGCGATGGCGGAGGTCATTCGTCATGCGCATCTGAAAAATGTGCAGGTTCATGTTGCGGTCAATACGATTGTTGACAGCGAAGAACTTCCGCAATTAAAAGAATACCTTTCCTTTCTCTACGATGCAGGAGCAGATGCAATTCTTTTGCAGGATCTCGGTGCTGTCCGTCTGGCAAAGGAGATCGTGCCGCAAATGCCGCTTCATGCAAGCACGCAAATGACGGTACATAATATTGCCGGAGTTCAGGCGTTGGAAGAACTTGGATTCTCACGTGTTGTACTGGCTCGTGAACTCTCCATTGCGGAGATTCGGGATATTTGCAAAAAAAGCCGCATCGAGATTGAGACCTTTGTGCACGGTGCTCTCTGCGTGTGTTACTCCGGACAGTGCCTGATGAGCAGCATGATCGGCGGCCGCAGCGGAAATCGTGGGCGCTGTGCACAGCCCTGCCGTCTGCCCTATACGTTGGTTGATGCAAAGGGAAGTGACGTGCTCGGTGAATCCGCCGGCAACTTCCTTCTCTCCCCGCGCGATCTGAATGCAGTCGAACTCATTCCGCAGCTGCTTGATGCGGGCGTTGATTCCCTCAAAATCGAAGGGCGCATGAAGCGTCCGGAATATGTTGCGACGATTGTGCATACCTATCGCAAGGCGATCGACCACCACCTCAACCCTAAAAGGGATGCTGTCGATGATACGGATCGCGATCATCTGGCGCAGGTGTTCAATCGTGATTTTACAACGGCATATATGGAAAAGCGACAGGGTCGGTATATGATGAGTGACCGCCGTCCGAACAATCGCGGACTTCTGATTGGACGCGTCACGGCATATGACCACGCTGCGCAGATGGTTTCCGTGAAGCTTACCAGACCACTCGCCGTACACGATCAGGTAGATTTCTGGGTCAAGGTTGGTGGGCGTGTCAGTGCCGAGATCGAGCGCCTGTATGATCGTCGTGGAAAAGAATGTGCGGAGGCGTTTGCAGGGGATACGGTCTCCTTTGCCTTGCGCGGCAAAGTTCATGTCCATGATCGCGTATTCAAGGTCTATGATGCAAAACTCATGAATGCGGCAAGACACTCCTATGATGCCGACTCCTGTGATCGTATCCCGCTTCGTGCCGTTCTCCGTGCGCGACTTGGAGAAAAATTGCGTCTCTCCCTTACGGACGATGAGGGGAACACAGCGACGGCAGAAAGCGACTACATCGTTGTTTCGGCGAACAATCGGCCGCTCACGCTTGAGACCGCTAAAAAGCAGATGGAGCGTCTTGGTACGACATTATTTTCTCTTGCAGATCTTTCCTGTGATATGGATGACGCCGTGATGGTGCCGGTCAGTGCGCTGAATAATCTGCGCCGCTCTGCCATATCCACCTTGGAAAAACTGCGTACACAACACTTTGAAAAAAAACGAATCGCAACCGTGCATTTTGCACAAGAGAACGCAAAGGATACACCTGTACGTTCCTTGAATGTTGCCGCGCCACAGCCGGCAGCATTGATGGTTGCCGTTGATGATATGGAGACGATGAAGACTGCTGTTGCTGCCGGTGCAGACGGTATTCTCTACGGCGGCGATTCGTTTCGTGGAATGACACTCCAACCGAGGGATTATGCGGCGGCTTGGGATTATGCGAAGGAGTGCGGAATCCGCATCGACTACAACACACCGCGCATTGTACGAGGGGACGAACAGGCGGCTCTGATCCGCCTGTTTGAGAGCTTTGGAGAGAACTTGCCCGCAGCCCTGCACGTCCATCATATTGGAACGGCATATCTTGCGCGGGATCGTGTGCCCGTGACACTCCATGCGGATTATTCGATGATCTCCTATAATCCGTCTGCACTTCGGTTTCTGTATGCGCATGAATTCGGCGAGGCAACGCTGTCACCGGAACTCAACGGCAGACAGATGGAACGTCTTGTCAAGGATAGTCCCATTCCGCTCACCGTGGTTGTGAGCGGGCGTCTCCCGCTCATGATTTCGGAGTACTGTGTCTTGGGCAGCTTCCTCGGGGGGCTTGATACGGGAAAATGCTCCATGCCATGCCGCAGACAGGAATTTTTCCTCCGTGACCGCAAGAATGTGGATTTTCCTGTGATGACAGATCAGTTCTGTCGTATGCATATACTCAACAGCAAAAAGCTGTCCCTGCTGCCCTATGTGCATCAGATTCGGCGCATGGGGGTCGCAACCCTGCGGATCGAGGGACGCGGTCTTTCCAGAGGCGAATTGCAAAACAGTGTGCGACTGTATCGGGATGCACTCGGGCGCAAAGCCCCGCGCAGCGAGGAAGATGAGGAATATCTGCGTATGCAGGAGGGCAAAGACATTACGCGCGGGCATTATTTCCGTGGGATTTTATAAGAGGTACACATGGATACTGAGTCATTTAAGGTTTTGGAATACGGGAAAATCACAAATTGGCTTGCTTCGTTTGCCTTCACCATGTGCGGCAAGGAACTTTGTCGCAGCGTCATACCAAGTGGGGATTATGACGAGGTTGTGCATCTCCATCAGGAGACAGCGGAAGCGGTGCAGGTTCAACAGCTCCAGTCGCCACCGTTCGGCGGAATCTACGATCTGCGTACGCTTTTAAAAAAAGCGTCGATGGGGTCTATCCTTGAAATCGATGAACTGCGCACGGTCATGAGCACCATGGGGGGAATGCGAAATGTAAAGTATTTCTTTCGCGATCTCACACTGGATGTGCCAATCCTCAAAGAACAAGCAAAGCCGATTGAAATTCTCGGGATGGTAGAGCGCCATCTGAAGGACACCATCGACGAGCATGGAAATTTTCGTGATGATGCGAGCCCCGAACTGCGCAGGATTACGCGCGAACTGCATACGGCGCAGTCGCGTGTAAAGGATCGTCTGTCCGCAATTCTCCATGACGCGACAAATCAAAAATACTTTCAGGAAGCCATTGTTACCGTACGCGATGAGCGCTATGTCATTCCGGTCAAGCAGGAATACCGCAATTATTTTCCGGGCGTGATCCACGATCAGTCTGCCAGCGGAGCGACACTCTTTGTGGAGCCGCTTGCGACCGTGGAGCTGAACAATACCGTGCGGCAGATGGGGCTTGCACGAGAGCAGGAAATCCAGCGGATTTTGCAGAGGCTTTCGACTGAGATTGCACAGAATGCAGACATCCTTTTGGAAAACGGCACGATTCTCTCGGAGATGGATCTTATCTTTGCCCGTGCGGGGCTTGCGCGTGAAATGCAGGCGTATCCGCCCACATTGAATCAAAGCGGTGTTGTTCATCTGAAGAGGGCACGACATCCGCTGCTCCCGAAGGACAAGGTTGTACCGATTGACATTGAGCTTGGGCAGAACTTTTCCATTCTGCTGATTACAGGACCGAATACGGGCGGTAAAACTGTGAGCATGAAAACACTGGGACTTCTCTCTCTGCTCACGCAGTCCGGCTGCTTCCTGCCGACTGCACCCGATTCGGAGATTCCCGTTTATCGCAATATATATGCGGACATTGGAGACGAGCAGAGCATCGAGCAAAGTCTTTCCACATTTTCGGCGCATACGAGGAACATCGTCCGTATCATCGACAAGGCGGAGCAGGGCGACCTCGTCCTGCTGGACGAGGTCGGGGCGGGAACGGATCCGGATGAGGGGGCTGCTCTGGCGCGCAGCATCATTGCACATTTTTTGCAGCAGGGCATTGCTGTGGTTGCCACAACCCATTATGCCGTATTAAAAACCTATGCCTATGCAGAGACGGGGATTGAAAATGCTTCTGTCGAGTTCGATCTCAAGACACTGCGCCCGACCTATCGGCTTCTGATCGGGATTCCCGGGGCGAGCAACGCTTTTTCCATCAGCCGTCAGCTCGGTTTGCCGCAGGATATTGTCGCGCGTGCAGAACTCTATATCAGCGAGGAGCATACACAGTTCGAGAATGTTGTCAATGAACTTGAACAGGAAAAGAAAAACTACGAGATAAAAAATCGCGAACTGCGCAACAAAGAGGCAGAGATAAAATCCGTGGAGGCTCGTCTGCACGCTGAACGCGAAATACTTTCCAATACGCGACAGGAACTCCTGCACAAGGCACGCGAAGAGGCGAACAACATCGTTCGTGAGGCACGGCGCAACGCGGAAGAAACGATCAAATCCCTCAAAGAGCAGTTTGATGATCATGGAGTGAAAGAACGCCGTAAGGCGATACAGGAGGCAAGAAACCGACTGGACGAGGCGTATGTCCCCGGGCATATGCAAAGGGATGTGCCTCATGGAAAAACAATCCGTCCCGGCGATGTTCAGAACGGTGATATTGTTTATATTAAAAGTCTTGCACAGGAAGGGATCGTACTTTCTGTGCAAGGACAAGAACTCACCGTCCAGGTAGGCGGACTGCGCAGCATTGTCAAGATGAGTGCGTGCACATTTGTCACGCGAAAAAAACCAAAGAAGAATACTAAGGTGCATGTCGGAACGTCAATTGCGCAGAAAGCGTCAGAGATTCGACCGGAAATCGACGTGCGCGGCATGACCGTATTTGAAGCGGAGGCTGCTCTTGAGAAATTCATCGACGATGCTGTGTATACAGGTCTGTCAAAGATCCTCGTGATCCATGGAAAGGGGACGGGAGCTCTGCGAAAGGGGCTGCAGGACTACCTAAAGCAGCATCGGTCTGTTCTGACCTTTTCGTTTGCAGATATTTCCGAGGGAGGAACAGGTGCAACTGTTGTGGAATTGAAGTAAAGGTATCACTAATTCATTCAGCACCATCATATCTGTGCACCTTTTTGCCCATACATCGTCGGAAAATCCTCCCTGGAACACTGCTCTGTGTCTGATTTTCCACTGCATTCGGACAAAAATTCTGCGTCAAGCTGACGAATCATATTTTATCCGTGATTCCTACACAGACAAAATAGCCTTTTTCATAAAATATCCTTACAAAATTCTCAGTTTGTGATAAAATAAAGAAATTGGATGTAGCTAAGCACTGTGGAGGAAATCTGGACAGGAAGGTATCTATGCAGAAAAGCGAAAAGAAAGCGACAAAGAAGTCAAAAAGAGGCTCCGTTCTCGGAAAAGCAATTCTAGCCATAGGGCTGATACTGTTTGTCATGATTATCGGTGTCGGCTGCGGCTTTCTCACGGCAAGTTTGAATACCAGGCCGAATCTGGCAGAGGATATTGTACCACCTGCGTCGTCGCAGATTTATGACATCAACGGAAATGAGATCGCCAATATTCACGCCGCCGAAAATCGAAGGCCTGTCAGCATCCATGAGATTCCGAAAAATCTTCAGAACGCTTTTGTCGCAGTCGAGGACAACCGCTTCTATGAGCATATAGGCATTGACCCGCGCGGAATCATGCGTGCCATTTGGGCGAACATCCAGGGGCGTGAACTCACAGAGGGTGGATCCACCATCACGCAGCAGCTCGCAAAGAATGCATATCTGACACAGGATCGGACGTTCAAGCGCAAGGTTCAGGAGGTGTTTCTTGCACTACAACTCGAACGCCAGTATACGAAGCAGGAAATCCTCGAACTCTACATGAATCAGATCTATTTCGGACAGGGGGCATATGGCGTTCAAGCTGCGGCACGCACCTATTTTGGTAAGGATGTCAAGGATCTGTCACTGAACGAATGTGCCATGTTGGCGGGTATTCCAAAGAGTCCGAATTACTATTCTCCACTCAATGACATGGAAGCAGCGACCGAGCGAAAAGCTGTTGTCCTCGACCAGATGGCAAAATACGGCTATATTAGTCCTGGTGAGGCGAATGCTGCGAAAAAAGAACCACTCACTATTATAAAGAATACCGGTGATGGGGTCAAAGGTCCGTCCTATTTCGTTGACTATGTGCTGCAGCAACTTGCAGAAAAATACGGAGATGATGCCATTTATAAGGATGGTTTGAAGATCTACACAACCATCGATATGAACTTACAGGCAGCGGCAGAGAATGCTATGCAGAATCTCCCTACATATTTTACCGATGCAAACGGTATTGTACAGCCGCAGGGGGCACTGGTTGCCATCGACCCCCATACGGGATATATCAAAGCCATGGTTGGCGGTCGTGGAACAGACCAGTTCAATCGTGCCACACAGGCAGTACGGCAGCCGGGCTCGGCATTTAAACCATTCGTGTTCGTTGCGGCACTTGAGAATAAATATACGGCAGATTCCATCATTGACGATAAACCTCTAAAGATCGGTGGGTGGGAACCCCAGAATTATAGTCGCAATTTCTCCGGAAAGGTGCGTTTGCGCGATGTCGTACGTTGGTCATTAAATGTGCCAACGGTTCGAATTGCACAGGATATTGGCATTGATAAGGCGATTTACTATGCTCAGGAGATGGGGATATCAACCTTTGTCCTTGACGGTGCAACGAACGACCGCAATCTCGCGGTCGCACTTGGCGGTATGACGCGTGGTGTCACGCCGCTCGAACTCACAAGCGCATACGGTACATTTGCGAACCGCGGCATCCATGTCGAGCCGGTAGCCGTCATCCGCGTTGTCTCGCGCACGGGCAAGGTGCTTGAGGAAGTGCAGCGAAAGGAGAAAAGTGTCATTTCTTCAGCAAATGCCGCTACCATGACCGCGATGATGGAAGACGTTATTCAACGCGGTACAGGAACACGTGCCAACATCGGTCGTCCTGCCGCAGGAAAAACAGGAACAACAAGCGACTATCATGATGCATGGTTTGTCGGATATACCCCGGATCTGGTCGCAGGAGTTTGGATTGGAAATGACAGCGATGGTGATTTGCATGGAATGGCGGGAGGAACGACTCCCGCCGTTATATGGCAGACCTTTATGCTGAAAGCCCACGCAGGATTGCCCATACGTCATTTTGAGGGGGCGCCCTCCTTTGCCCCCTCATCGGATGATCCTCCCGTTGAAGATCATGAAAAAGAACAAGATCCAAAAAAGAAATCGGATATCCATGGGAAAGAAAATGGGACGAAGGGTGTTGCTGATACAGAAAAGAACAGCACTGCTGCCGCAAATACTGCATCCTCAACGCACACTCCATCGTCTGCAGCAGAAGCTCCTGAGCCTGGTATGGGCGTAGAAAAAGGGAAGAACTAAGAAAGAGGTAATAGATTGAATGCCATTGATATACTGAAGGAACGCGGTTTTCTCGCGCAGTGTACGGATGAGGAAGGTCTGCGCAACCTCTTCGGACAGGAGCAGGTTTCGTTCTATACCGGCTTTGACCCAACAGCGGACAGCCTTCATGCAGGACATCTGATCGCGCTTATGGCGATGTCGCATTTGCAAAGAGCCGGACATCGTCCCATTTGCCTTGTCGGTGGCGGAACGGGGACGATTGGCGATCCTTCGGGGCGTTCGGATATGCGCAAGGTGATGACCGATGAAACCATCCGTCATAATTGCGATTGTTTCCGCAGACAGATTGCCCGTTTCATTGACTTCACGGACGATCGGGCGATCATGGTGGATAACGGGGACTGGCTGCGTAAACTCAACTATATCGACTTGCTTCGCGATATTGGCGCACACTTTACCGTCAACCGAATGCTTGCTGCCGAGAGCTGTAAGCAGCGCTGGGAGAAGGGGCTGACCTTCCTTGAGTTCAACTATATGATTATGCAGGCGTATGACTTCATGGAGCTCAATGACCGCTACGGCTGTAAGCTTGAGATGGGCGGAGACGATCAGTGGTCCAATATCATCGCGGGTGTAGAGCTTTGCCGTCGCAAGAAGAATATTACGGTCTTTGGACTCACCAATAAACTCCTCACAAAGAGTGACGGAACAAAGATGGGAAAGACAGCGGGTGGGGCACTCTGGTTGGATGCCGAAAAAACGTCGCCCTATGACTTCTACCAGTATTGGCGCAATATTGATGATGCCGATGTCGAGACCTGTCTCTCGCTGCTCACGTATCTTCCGATGGATGAGGTTCGCCGCCTTGCCGCAGTCGAGGGGCATGAAATCAATCGATCCAAGGAGATTCTCGCATATGAGGCGACCAAGATCGTCCATGGGGAGCAGGAGGCACAGAAGGCGCAGGAAACAGCAAAGGCACTCTTTGGCGGCGGCGTATCGACAGATCTTCCACAGATTCGCGTAGAGATTGGTGAAAAGTTAGTAGATGCCCTCACGCGTGGAAAGGTGTTCCCTTCGAAGGGCGAAGCACGTCGCCTGATTCAGCAGGGGGGACTCACACTCAACGATGTGCGTGTTGCGGACGAGCATTATGTACTCAGCGAAGCAGATTTTTCCGATGGTACTGCGTTGATCAAAAAAGGAAAAAAGAAGCACTATCAGCTTGTTTATTGAGAAGGAGATCGGAACGATGTCAGGACATTCCAAATGGGCCAATATCAAACGCAAGAAGGGCGCGAACGACGCGATTCGCGGAAAAATTACAACGAAAATTGGACGCGAGATCACGATTGCCGTCCGCATGGGCGGCGGCGACCCGACGGGCAATATGCGTCTGAAACTTGCGCTTTCCAAGGCGAAGGCAAACAATATCCCGAAGGACAATATCAACCGTGCCATCCAGAAGGGACTTGGTGCAACCGAGGGAAGCAACTATGAAGAACTCTTTTACGAGGGGTATGGTCCCGGCGGCACGGCTGTCATGCTCGACATTTTGACGGACAACCGAAACCGCACGGCGGCCGATGTCCGTCATCTCTTCTCAAAGTATGGCGGCAATCTCGGTCAGGACGGGTGCGTTTCATGGATGTTCAAGAAGAAGGCGGTCTTTATTGTGGAGCGTGAGGCGTTTGACGATGAGGATGCCCTCCTTGAGATTGTTCTCGAAGCCGGCGCAGAGGATATGCGTTCGGAGGACGATGTCTTTGAGATTGTTGCCGAGCCGGAAGCCTTTGAGTCGATTGAGACCGCTCTCGGAGAAAAGGGAATCGAGACAGCATCTGCCGAGGTGACAATGGTTCCGGATACGACAGTTCATCTTGCCGATAAGGATGCTGAGAAGATGCAGACGTTGATTGATGCACTGGAGGACAACGATGATGTCCAGAACGTCTACAGCAACTATGAGATGGATGAATAAGCGGAGGATTGCTTATCGGAGTGCAGACGAGATGTCTGCACTCTTTTAAGAATAAGAAGATGTTAGTACTCGGTATCGACCCCGGAACTGCGATATGCGGCTATGGCTTTGTGGAACTAATCGGCTCACGGCTGCGTCCTCATGCCTATGGCGCAATTACAACGCCGTCGAAAATGGCGGTGGAGAAGCGTCTGTTGAAAATCCATACAGAACTCGAAATGCTGATTCGAAAGTATGCGCCTGATGCGATGGGGGTCGAACAGCTTTTTTTCAATCGGAATGTGACAACGGCGATTCCGGTCGGGCAGGCACGCGGCGTCGTACTTCTTACCGCCGCACAGAATAACATCATGGTTGTAGAGCGGACACCGCTGCAGGTGAAACAGTCTGTGACGGGCTATGGGAAGGCGACGAAGGAGCAGGTCATATACATGGTGACAAAACTCCTGAACCTTTCATCGCCGCCTCACCCGGATGATACCGCTGATGCGCTTGCGATTGCCATCAGTGCCGCGCATTGTGTGGACAGCATAGCATGGCGTAATCGAATGTAGATGAGGGAACACAGAACAAATGATTGGGTTTTTACGTGGAAAAGTTGCATATACATTTCCGGACTATTGCTTTCTTGATGTCCATGATGTTGGCTATCGTGTGTTTGTCTCCCATCAGACGCGCAATCACATCAATGTGGGCGAAGAAGTCACGCTCTATATTCATACGCATATACGAGAAGATGCCATGCTTCTCTATGGGTTCTTTTCGCAAGAGGAGTATGATCTCTTTCAGCATTTGATCGGCATTTCGGGGATCGGCCCGAAAGTTGCGCAGGGGATTCTTTCGGCAATTACGGCAAATGAGTTTTATCGATTGATCCATCAGAAGGATGTCAAGGCGATCACGAAACTTCCGGGAATCGGGAAAAAAACTGCGGAGCGGATTATTCTGGAACTGAAGGATAAACTTACGTCCACCACATTTGATGATACTTCTTTCGCAGATCAGACAGCTGACTTTACAGACGGCATTGGGGATCAAATCTCTGAGGCAACGGAAGCTCTTCTGAGTCTGGGCTTTGGACAGAGTGAAATCCAGTCTGTGCTTAAGAAAAAGAAGGATTGGGAAAGTACGGAAGAGATTATTCGTTATGCACTGACAGAGCTCCAGCGATTTTGAGAAAGGAGGGGGACGATATTGGATATGTATGAGGATGAGGAACTTGTTTCCTTTGAGGAACAGACGACGGATGGTTGGCAGTACAGTCTGCGCCCACGTCGTTTGAATGAGTACATCGGGCAGGATAAGGTAAAGTCGAATCTGTCCAAATTCATACAGGCAGCACTTTCGCGCAACGAAGCACTGGATCACGTCCTTCTCTATGGACCGCCAGGACTTGGAAAAACGACACTCGCGGCAATCATTGCCAATGAGATGGGGGCGAATTTCCGCCAGACCTCAGCACCAGCCATTGAGCGACAGGGCGATCTTGCCTCCCTCCTCACCAATCTACAGGAGCATGATGTCCTTTTTATTGACGAGATTCATCGCCTTTCGCATCATGTCGAAGAGATTCTCTATTCCGCGATGGAGGATCATGCGATTGACATCATCATCGGAAAGGGGCCCAGTGCACGCTCTCTGCGCCTGGATCTTGCGCCGTTTACTCTCGTGGGTGCGACGACAAAGACGGGGGCTCTCTCGGCTCCATTGCGTGATCGTTTCGGTATTCAGTCCCGATTGGAATACTATACGCCCCAAGCCCTTCTGCTCATCATTGAACGCACGGCTGATATTCTCTCTGTGCAGATCGAACGTGAGGGAGCTCTTGAGATTGCACGCCGTTCGCGGGGAACGCCGCGTGTTGCAAACCGCATCCTGAAGCGTGTTCGTGATATTGCCCAGGTGGCAGGTGAGACTACGATATCGAAGACTGTCACCATTGAGGCACTCGAAGCCCTTGAGGTTGATGACAAGGGACTTGAGAACAAGGATCGCTATATGCTGGAAGTCATGATTCAAAAGTTTTCCGGCGGTCCTGTCGGCTTGAAAACCTTGGCGGCAGCACTCAGTGAGATGGTGGAAACCATCGAGGATGTCTATGAACCATATCTAATTCAGTTAGGATTTATTGCACGTACGGCGCGCGGTCGGATTGTGACACGCAGCGGATATGAGCATATAGGTATTCCGTTTCCACAAAATGATAACAGACAAGGAGAACTGCTCTGAGATGAATTTGCTCATGCATATGTGCTGTGGACCATGTTCCTGCTATCCACTAAAAAAATTGCGTTCCGATGGCATTGAGCCGACTGGTTATTTTTTCAATCCGAATATTCACCCCTATAAGGAGTGGGAGGAGAGACTGCAAAATGCAAGGAAGTTTGCAAATTTGATGCAGATGGAGTTCATTGCGGATGAAACGTATGCCATGCGTGAATTTCTCAAAAAGGCACTCCCGGCGGAGGGGACAAAGAAGGGGCGTTGCCGTATGTGCTATACATGGCGTCTGAAAGAATCGGCACGGTATGCGGCAGAACACGGATTTGACAGTTTTACATCGACCCTTTTTTATAGCATCTACCAGCAGCATGATCTGATGCGTTCTGTTGCAGAGCATTTTGCCAAAGAATACGGGATTTCATTTTACTATGAGGATTTCCGTATCGGCTGGCAGGAGGGGATTGATCTCAGCAAAGATCTGGAACTCTACCGTCAGGCCTACTGTGGCTGCGTATTCAGCGAAGAAGAACGATACAGTCGTGTGCTTCGGAAACTTCAACGCAAGGAAAACAAAGAAAAGAAACGTCTTCGTCTGATGGCATGATGAGCAGGAGGGGAGCTTATGATGAAACCTTATCTTCGCCTGTGTATATTCTTTCTGTGTGCTGTATTTGTCGTAATGCCATCACAGACATCTGCTTCGTGGCAGCCGGAAATCTCTGTAGGGATTAGTCAGGGCGTATCTGAGGTTCGCCTTTCGACAACAAACGGAAAGATGTCTGTCTATGAGAATCCGGAACAAAAGCCGATTCTTGAAGTACCGCAGGGAGGAACACTTGACGTTCGCATGATGCGGGGGCAGCTTTTTGTGAATGGACGGGAGATCAGGGGAGATCACTTGGTAATTCAGCCGGAGACTTCCGGATTTATCAAGGTGAATAATACTCCGTATCGTGGCTATATCGCCCTCTTAAAACGAACGGGACTTACTGTTGTCAATCATGTCCTTGTCGAGGACTATCTTTACGGTGTCGTTCCAAAAGAGATGCCGCCGAGTTGGAATACGGAGGCTTTACAGGCGCAGAGCGTTGCGGCGCGTACCTTTGCCTTGAAAAATCGCAAGCGTCATAGCGCAGAGGGGTTCGATCTTTGCAACACCTCGCATTGTCAGGTCTATGAGGGGATGTCTGCAGAGATGCTGACGACAACGGAGGCGGTCAACAGAACGCGCGGGGAAGTCCTTTTCCATAAGGGCGCAATTATTGATGCACTCTTTCATACGGATTCGGGTGGTATGACGGAGGCCAGCGAAAACGTATGGGGAAGCTCCGTTCCATATCTACGGTCTGTGACGGAACTTCAAACGCAGACGCATCCATGGAACCGTACTGTTTCTATGAGCGAATTTGAAGAAAAACTGGAAAAGAACGGCAGGGCGTTCGGATCACTGAAAGAAATTCGTCTATCGCCATTGACGGTAGGAAAGGGGGGATATGATCGCAGCCCCTCCGGGCGCGTTCGTTCGGCAGAGTTCATCGGTACAAAGGGGAGAGTTACGCTTTCGGGCAACGACCTGCGCTCCATGTTTTCTCTGCCAAGTACGTTGTTCGATGTGCGTTCCGGCAGAGCTGATGTCATATTCAGCGGATATGGTTCCGGTCATGGGTTAGGGCTCTCCCAGTGGGGCGCAAAGGAACTTGCGGACAAGGGGAAGAGCTATAAGGACATTCTCTTTCACTACTATACAGGTGTTACCATTGAGAAGCTATACTAGACTAGGTGTACTACGACATGAATATTTCTGATTTTGACTATGATCTTCCAGAAGAGCGCATTGCGCAGACTCCGATCGAGCCGCGGGATACGGCTCGTCTTATGGTTTTGAATCCAAAAGACGGTACGATTGAGCATCGACATTTTTTTGAACTTGGAGCATACCTGCAACAGGGAGATGTGCTGATCTTTAATGATACGCGTGTCATTCCTGCGCGTCTCATCGGCGCACGCAGTCAAACAGGCAGGAAGGTCGAGGTTCTTCTTCTGCGTCAGATCGATAAAGATCAGTGGGAAGCATTGGTGCGACCAGGAAAGAAGGTACGTATAGGCTCTGTTATTCGGTTCGGTGACGAACTCTCCTGCGAGATCCTAGCCCATACGGATTTTGGTGGGCGCATTGTACGTTTTCTCTATAATGGTGTGTTTGAGGAAATTCTGGATCGTCTGGGGACGATGCCTCTTCCGCCATACATTCATGAAAAACTCGAAGATCGAGAGCGTTACCAGACCATATACAGCCGTGTGAATGGATCGGCTGCCGCTCCGACGGCGGGGCTTCACTTTACAGAATCACTCATGCAGAATCTGCGGAATATGGGCGTTCAATTTGGTTTTGTTACGCTTCATGTTGGACTTGGTACCTTCCGACCGGTTCACGTGGACGCGATCGAAGATCATGTGATGCACCGCGAATTCTACTCTGTTCCACCGGAAACGGCAGCGCTGATTCAAGCGGCAAAGAAAGAAGGCAGACGTGTTATTGCTGTCGGTACAACATCCATTCGCACTCTGGAGGCATCGGCTGCACAGACAGGAAATGTTGAGGCGGGAGCGGGGTGGACGGACATTTTTATCTATCCAGGATACCAATTCAACGTTGTGGATACTGTGATTACAAACTTTCATCTGCCGAAATCCACATTGATTATGCTCATCAGTGCCTTTGCAGGGCGTGATTTTACCCTTGAAGCGTATCGTATAGCGGTAAAAGAAGAGTATCGCTTCTTTTCCTTTGGAGATGCCATGTTGATTCAGTCGAAAGGATGAAAAAACAACGCGATATATCATCGCGTTGTTTCTTATCTACGGGAGTTCCTGGAAAACGTCACGGTGCTCGTTGATGATTTCCGCCATCATCCGCTTTCCGTCAATATCGGGGTGCAATCCGTCCGTGGAGAGGCGTGGATCAAGAATGCTCTTCTGCATGTCATAAAAATATGGTTCGATGTCGATGTAGAAATCCTGTGATCGAATCCACATATTGACGGCGGTTAATTTCCACTTCCATGAGAGATCTGTTTCTGAGTGGAAAGCAAGCGAAATGCGTTCCGGATTAAGCGGCAAAAGCGTCAGGAAGATCGGGCGGATGCCGTGAGCACGACATTTGTTTTCAAGCTCATCCAAATCGTTGATAATATCCTGCGCTGTCACGCCAATTGCCCGCAGACTGTTTGAACCGGTCAAGATCAGAAGATTAACGGGGTGAAGAGGGAGTACATCCTGTTCAAAGCGTTCCAATGTTGTATGGGATGTATCACCACTGCGTCCAAGATTGAAGCATTCGAACGGGAGATATGTCGTATAGCTGTATTCAAGGAAGGCAGGAGAGCTTGAAATTGCACCACCTCCGTGGGTTATGCTGTCTCCAAGTGCAGCTGCATAGATACGTTTTTCGCTTTTGGAATCAACCGTGAATGAAGCTGAATCTGACCATGTACCAATGGTATTATCTTGCGCATCCAACCCCCGTACACGCCAGTAATATACGCCGGCATAAGGACGTGCGTATTCATCATAGATGGAATTGGTATCGGCTATTTTCTCTGCCCATATGCGTTTTGAATCCGGTGTTGTTCCATGGGGTTCTGCGGGCGGTTCTGTGAGCAATTCGACTTCATAATGTGTTACCCCGTTTAATGGAATCCACTGATAGACCGGGTAAAGCGGCTGATGAAAATTCAGTATTTGATCGTACGTGTTCGGAATCGGACGG
Organism: Selenomonas dianae; assembly: GCF_030644225.1. Lineage (NCBI taxonomy): Bacteria > Bacillati > Bacillota > Negativicutes > Selenomonadales > Selenomonadaceae > Centipeda > Centipeda dianae. The sequence goes on from NZ_CP128650.1 coordinate 1,119,347, forward strand.
TTGGGAAACTCTATAGATTTATTCAGGTACAACGGTTCTGCAACGGAAAATTCCCCAATCGGTTCATGTTTTAGACCAAGAGCACGCACGCGCCAATACAGCTTCTCATAGGTTAGATAGGCACGCAGATCTGCCTGCCACCCATTCGTGAAAATATTTTGCGTGCTCATCAAGTGATGCGTTGGAGAATGTTCCGTACCACCTTCTTTTGACGGCGGTGCAGACAGAATCTCGACTTCGTAGAGTACAGCATTGGGTATGCTGTGCCATACGAGAAATGGCATAAGGCTTGCGGGATGATCCGCTGTATAATGATAGATTGGAATTGGGGCTTTCGTCGTGAAATATGGTGTCGAGATCGGCGTTGAAGGTGCGGTCACAGCGCCAAACATACCATAGGCTGTAATACGATAATAAAACGGAATCGAAGCGGATGAAATTTGGCAGGAGGGCGAAGTGGAAAACTCGGTCTTTATATGTTCATAGATTGTCTCCTCAGTGATTGTTCCCGTTGTCTTGATGTATGTGTCGATCCGATAATAGCAGGGATAGGGAAGACGTTCCCACATAAGTGTCGATTTTCCGTTCGATTCCTCAACCGTGGCAGTTATGTCGATCTGTCTCAGACTCAGAAGATCCATGCGCTCAACGCTAAAAATACATCCAAGAACTGTAAGAAAAATAATGCCCGTAAAGAAAAAATAATGCTTCATGTATTCACCTAAAATATGTCGTTGATTATCACACTAGAAAGTTGAGGAGGAATTCCTATGGAAAAAAAGGGTCTTATCATCGTCCACACCGGAGATGGAAAGGGAAAGACAACAGCGGCACTCGGGATGGCGATGCGTGCATGGGGGAATCACCTGCGCGTACTCATTCTCCAGTTCATCAAGGGGAGCTGGAAGTATGGAGAGCTCGAAGCCATCAAGGCACTCGCATCCGTCCACAATCATATTGAGATTCGACAGGGCGGACTCGGTTTCTCGCAGAGAGATCGAGGAGCAGAAGAAGAGCATCGGCGTGCCGCTGCGGAGCTTCTTCAGATGGCAGTGGACGAACTCCGAAACAATGCATGGGATATGGTCATCCTTGATGAATTCAACTATGCTTACTCCTTTGGATTTATTGCTCCAAAGGATCTGGACAGCCTGCTTTCTGCACGATCGGAGAACACCCATCTGGTCTTTACGGGACGGAATGCCTCCCATGAACTTATTGACCATGCGGATCTCGTTACGGAGATGCGTCTTATTAAGCATCCGTTTCAGAAGGGAATTAAAGCCCAGAGGGGAGTTGAGTTTTAATCCGATTATAGCATATTCCGCTTATGTATGCTATGTTGGAAAACATACTTTAGGTCATTATAAAATGAAATCGGACACATAAAAGAAGAGGCTAGGACTGATGAGATAAAACCTTAAGGGCACACGAATGCGGGAATAGGAAAAGCCGTACACATTCATGTGTACATTTGTCCAGTTTAATAGATTTTTGAGATTTTGATACATATTTTAGAAAATGATGAGCGTACATGAAAAGGAGCTGTTGCATGTGAAAACCTCCACATGCAACAGCTCCTTTTTACAGGATAAACTACATTTTACTCTTTGACATAGGCAGTGATCGGCTTATAGTGTTTCTGGAAGAACTCCTCCGCGACCTGCGGGAAGAGAGCGTAGGAGAGAACATCCTCATCCGATGGATTGATATAGCCCTTATTCTTGAGCTCTTCTTTGAACTCTGCAAACGTTGTTGCCTTTGCATCCTCGATGGAGCAATCATCAATGATGTCCTCGGGAGCAATACCAAGCGTATCCGTCAGGAACTTACGATCAATTTCAACCGGTGTCCTGCCGAACTTACCACGTGCAAGATCCTTGAACTCAGTCGGCACCATCTTGTAGCGTTCACCGGTCATGACGTTGAAGGTTGCCATCGTACCGACAATCTGCGAGGACGGCGTAACGAGCGGGGGATAGCCGACATCCTTGCGAACACGCGGCATTTCATCCAGAAGATCCTGATACTTGTCCTCCATACCCGCTTCCTTGAGCTGATTTGCAAGGTTCGAGAGCATACCACCGGGAATCTGGAAGTCCAGGACATTCGGATTCACATCGAAATACCCCTTAAGGTTAAAGGTCTTAATGAGATCCTGCTTAACCCCAAGGAAGTACTTAGAAATCGGAGTCATCGCCTGACGGTCAAGCCCCGTATCACGATCCTCACCCTCAAGCATTGCTACCATCGTCTCCGTGCACGGCTGCGAAGTATCGCTGGAGAATGGGGCAAGTGCGGTATCAATGATATCAACACCGGCTTCGACCGCCTTCAGGTAGGTTGCATGACCGAATCCGGAGGTACAGTGCGTATGAAGGTCAATGGGAATCTTCACCGCAGCCTTGAGTTTCTTGACAAGATCCTCTGCGACATACGGCTTCAGAAGTCCTGACATATCTTTGATGCAGACGGAATGGCAGCCCATTTTTTCAAGCTCGACTGCAAGCTCAACAAAGCTTTCATTCGTGTGAACAGGGCTGATCGTATAGACCAGACAGCCTTGAACATGTGGTTTTTCAGGGCACTTGAGTGCCGCATCAATCGCGACTTTGAGGTTACGAATATCGTTGAGTGCATCAAAAATACGAAATACACCAATGCCGTGCTCGGATGCCTTCTGAACGAATTTCTCCACAACATCGTTGGAGTAATGGTTATAACCAAGCAGGTTCTGACCACGGAGAAGCATCTGAATCGGTGTTTTGAGATTCTTCTTCAAAATATCCAAACGCTCCCACGGATCCTCATCAAGGAAGCGCAGACAGCTATCAAACGTAGCACCGCCCCAAGCTTCAAGAGAATTATAGCCAATGGCATCAAGTGCCGCAAGCTGCGGAAGCATATCCGAAATTCTCATGCGGGTTGCCAGCAGTGACTGGTGACCATCGCGGAGGACAGTCTCAGTGATTTTGACCGGATTCTTTGCCATAAAAGAACACTCTCCTTGATTAAATATTATAATCAAAAATTATATAACCCAACGTCTAAATTATAGATTCAAATTGAGTTATTGTCAATGACAAGTTATAAAATTCACATATTTTTATACATCTTTTTCAAGCAGATTTTCACACCTCCTCTAACTATCCATAATTACCATTATGGATAGTTGATGGGAGAAATCACTGTCTAAATTACATATCCGGCCGCATTCCTGTCTTTCCCGCAAATTTATGATAACTGCCGCCACGATGGCGTCGCTTCAGCTCTTCGAGCAGATCCTCCGGTGTCATATTGTGATACGCGAGCAATACCAAACAGTGATACCAGAGATCTCCCATTTCATAGAGCACATCTTCACGAATGTTGTTTTTGGACGCAATGATCGTTTCTGCCGTTTCTTCGCCAAGCTTTTTCAAAATCTTGTCTTGACCTTTGTCGAAGAGATAGTTTGTGTAAGAACCTTCGACAGGATGAAGCCGCCGGCTCTGAATGACCTCATAGAGATCGGACAAAATCTCTGCAAGCGGCATTTTCTCTTTTGCATCGACTGGAACTATGCTGTTTGTATCCACAGAATAGAGTTTTCTTCCGTTAAAACACGAATACGTACCCGTATGACAGGCTACACCCGTCTGTTTGACGCGAAGCAGGATCGTATCACCGTCGCAGTCATAGGAAATATCATGAACGCGCTGAACGTTCCCCGATGTTTCCCCTTTTTTCCACAGCTTCTTGCGGCTGCGGCTGTAGTACCACGCAAATCCGGTTTCAATCGTTTTTTCAATGGATTCACGATTCATATACGCGAGCATGAGGACTTGATTATTTTCTTCCTGAACAATGACAGGAACAAGCCCATGTTCATCAAAATTCACCATTGAAATATCAACACTCATCAGAATCGAACCTCCAGTCCACGCGACTTCAAGTACATCTTCACTTCATTTATAGAAAGTTCCCCATAATGGAACAATGAGGCGGCCAATACGGCATCCGCTTTTCCTTCGGCAAGCACATCATAGAAATGCTCCAATCTGCCGGCGCCTCCGGAAGCAATAACGGGCACGTTGACATTTTCCGACACAGCACGCGTGAGTGCAATATCATAACCATTTTTTGTGCCGTCAGCATCCATACTGGTCAACAGGATTTCTCCCGCCCCGAGTGTGACAACATCCTTTGCCCAAGAAACGCAGTCCATCCCCGTTGGCGTTCTTCCACCATTGACATAGACCTCCCATGTGTCCACGCCGTTACGGCGTGCGTCAATTGCAACTACAATGCATTGACTCCCGAAATGCATTGCTCCATCGCGTATCACTTCCGGATGTTTTACTGCAGCTGTATTGACAGTGATTTTATCAGCCCCTGCGTTCAGCATACGGTGCATATCCTCTAAAGTGCGGATTCCACCGCCAACCGTAAGTGGAATAAAAACTTTTGACGCGCAGTCCGATACGACATCGAGCATCGTGCTGCGTTCTTCATGCGACGCAGTAATATCCAAAAACACAAGCTCGTCCGCACGTTCTTTATCATAACGCTCAGCTAATTCCGTCGGGCTTCCTGCATCTCTTAAGCCGACAAAATTCGTCCCTTTCACAACGCGTCCATCCTTGACATCAAGGCATGGGATAATACGTTTTGCAAATGTTTTTTTCAAGACGGAATCCCCCTTTTTTAAAAGCTGAATTCATCTTAGCGGGCAGCAGCAATCGCCTCCGATAAGGAAAGCGTTCCTTCGTAAATCGATTTTCCGGCAATTACGCCAACAACCCCGTCTGTCTCTCTCTCTTTCAAAGCGTGAATATCTTCCAATGACTTAACCCCACCGGAGGCGACGATATCCACACCGGACGATGTCGCAAGGTTCGCGGTTGCCTCGATATTAACGCCTGAGAGTGTTCCATCCCGTGCTATATCGGTGTATATGATCGTTTTCAACCCATAAGACGCAAGCTCTTTCGCCAGTTCGACAGCAGAAATACCGCTCGATATGCCCCATCCATCCACGGCGGCAATGCCATCCTTCGCATCAATGCCAACCACAATGCGATCGCCATAGAGCCGACAAGCCTCTTTTACAAGATCGCGGTTCTGTACTGCAGCAGATCCAAGAATCACGCGTGTCACGCCCAGAGCTAAGGTGTTTTCTATCATTTCAAGTGTGCGAATACCACCGCCAAGCTCAACGGGAATTTGAACGTTGCTGAGGATTTTCTTGATGACCTCGGTGTTTTTCGGCTTTCCGGCAAGTGCTCCGTCAAGATCAACGACATGCAGGTATTCCGCCCCTTCCTGTGTCCAACGAAGGGCGACATCTTCGGGTGCGCTGCTGTAGATTGTTTCCTGTGAAAAATCACCTTTCAGGAGACGGACACATTTTCCGTCGCGTAAATCAATGGCAGGGAAAATAATCATCTGCTTCCCTCCTGTCCATGACGAATAAAGTTCTGAATGATGTTTAGTCCAATATCCCCCGATTTTTCGGGATGAAATTGCGTTGCCATGATATTTCCGGCAGATATGGATGCCGTAATTTTCTCTCCATAGAAGCAGGTTGATGAAACAATATCCTTATTCTCCGGTACTGCATGATAGCTGTGCACAAAATATACATAGGAAGCCTGTGGTATTCCCTTAAATAAGCCCCGATCCCTATGTGCTTCCAAAATATCAAGTGCATTCCAGCCCATATGCGGGATTTTTTCATTTGGCGCCGAAATCTTTCGTACACAACCATCCAGAAAACCAAGCCCATCTATCCCCGCGGATTCCTCGCTGCCCGAAAAAAGAATTTGAAGCCCTATGCAGATACCAAGCAAGGGGATCTCACGATCAACGCATTCGCGCATTGCAGGAATCAAGCCGGATGCCTGGAGCTGTTTCATGCAGTCTCCAAAGGCACCCACGCCTGGCAATACGATTTTATCCGAGGCGAGAATATCTTCGCTTCTGGAGCTGACACGAACCTCTTCCCCCAATGCGATAAATGCTTTTTCAACACTGAATAAATTTCCAACACCATAATTTATTATTGTAATCATAATGAACGCCTCACAGAAGTCCCTTAGTCGACGGAATCATATCCTCCAGTCGCGCATCCTTCTCTGCAGCGATTCGAAGCGCGTGTGCAACTGCCTTAAATATCGCCTCCACTTTGTGATGTGAGTTCGTTCCATAGAGGATCTTCACATGAAGCGTGAGCCCTGCATGAAAAGCAAATGCACGCAGGAACTCCTCTGTAAGCTCCGTATCATAACCGCCGATCATCGGCGTCATCGGTGTATCTCCGGGGTCGTAAACGAGAAAGGGGCGCCCGCTGATATCCAAAGCCGCCAATACGAGTGTCTCATCCATGGGCAGATAGAATGATCCATACCTCGTAATACCGCGCTTTTCTCCAAGTGCAGCATAGAACGCCTGCCCCATCGTAATGCCGATATCCTCAACAGAGTGGTGCCCATCGACTTCAATATCGCCATCACATTTTACAGTCAAGTCAAATCGTCCATGAGACGCAAACAGTGTCAGCATATGATCGAAAAAGCCGATGCCCGTATCAATCTCGGAGACTCCTGTGCCATCGATCCCGACGGAAACAGTTACGTCCGTTTCCCCTGTCTTTCGATGTATTTCCGCATTGCGTATGCTCATGGATTCTCCTCCACAAAAAACTTCATAACACGATATACCTCGTCATTTTCATCCGCTCGACCAATGGAAATGCGCAGCATATTCTCCAGCTGCGGAGCTTTTCCAAAACTCCGTACCCCAATGCCGCATTTGATAAACTCTTTATTAAGCGCCTCTGCATGAGGATAATGAAGCAGAATGAAATTCGCATGAGATGGATAGACTGTCACAGAATCGAGTAAACTATACTTTTCCTGCATACGCTCACGCTCCGCACAGATCATCTGAATTTGCGGCTCAAATTCTGAGCGCATTTGAAAGACTGTATCCGCTGTGACAAGTGACGGAACATTGATATGGTACGGCATATAGGTCTTTGCAACCATATTGATGATATTTTTGTGTGCCAACATATAGCCAACACGGGACGAGGCAAGTGCATACGCCTTCGAAAAAGTACGTGCAATCATCATATGAGGATATTTTTTTAGAAGCGGAATGGATGTATTTCCATAAAACTCAACGTATGCCTCATCAATTAGAAAAGCACATGATATACTTTCTGCAATATGCTCAAGCTCTGCCATAGTCAATACCTGCCCTGTCGGATTGTTCGGGTTGCAGATGACCGCGAGAGAAGCGTTGCTCTGATTGACTGCATGAATGAATCTCTCTACGTCCAGTGTATAGTTGTCGTCCAACGGAACAGATACACCAACGGCATCTGCCACAGCAGCATAGATTCCGTACATGGAAAACGATGGCGTTGGATAAACAATTTTATGCGTATCATCGCCGCCAAAGGCATAAAACACCTTCTCTATGATCTCACTCGAACCATTTCCAATGATTACATTTTCTTGACGATAGCCGTATGCCTCTCCGATCTGCTCGCAAAGCAGATCGTATTCCTCATTGGGATAGCGTGAAAATGCTATGCGTGACAGGCGTGTCATAACTCGTTCCTCTACCAATGGAGGAAGTCCGACATTCGATTCGTTGGCATTCACCTTGATGCGCCAATCCTGCTCGCTTGTGTCATAATGCGGCATCAATGCCAATCCATCACGATAGTTCAGCATTCTCTCTCCTCCTCATACGAATTGCACGCGCATGAGCCTCAAGACCTTCTGTTTCGGCAAGACGAATGATGTCATCGCTGACACTTTCGAGTGCTTCCTGTGTGTAGGATATGATGCTTGTACGTTTCATAAAAGTCTCTACATTCAAAACAGAATAGAACCGTGCCGTCCCTCCCGTTGGCAGCACATGATTTGGCCCCGCAAAATAGTCCCCGAGCGGTTCCGGCGAATATGCTCCGACAAAGATAGCACCGGCACATCGAATCTGAGGCAGCATATGGAAAGGATCTTTGACAAGAAGTTCCATATGTTCCGGTCCCGATACATTCGCAAGAATGACTGCCTGTTCCATATTCTCCGTCACGATAATACGTCCATTGTCCTCAATCGAGGCACGCGCAATATCCTTGCGCGGCAGACGTTCCAGCTGACACAGCACCTCCTTCATGGATCGCTCCGCCAATATTCGGTCATCGGTAATGAGAATACTCGATGCAAGTGGGTCATGCTCTGCTTGACTGAGCAGATCTGCGGCTATGTAGGAAGGAGACGCACTGTCATCTGCCAAAATCAGAATTTCACTTGGTCCCGCGAGCATATCAATATCGACGTGACCATATACTTTTTTTTTGGCAAGTGTCACGAAGATATTGCCGGGACCAGTAATCTTATCGACACGTGGAACGTTCTCTGTTCCATATGCCATCGCTGAAATGGCCTGTGCTCCCCCCATTTTGAAGATCTTACGGATACCAAGGAAACGTGCCGCAACGAGAACATACGGATTGATCACACCGTCCTTAGTCGGGACAGACATAATGATCTCTCCTACTCCTGCAACAAGGGCGGGAATCGCATTCATAAGTACCGATGAAGGATATGCTGCTGTCCCCCCAGGAACATAGATGCCAACGCGTGAGAGCGGAAGAATCTCCTGCCCAAGAATTGAACCATGTGCGCGGTAGGTCATCCACGAGCGTGGTTTTTGCTCCTCGTGGTAGGAAAAGATATTATCTGCCGCTTTTTTTAGCGATGCAACAACCTTCGGGTCGGCACTGTGTTCCGCCACCTGAAATTCTTCCTCAGACACCATCAAATTATCCGATGCCAAATCAACGCAATCCAGTAATTTCGTATAGTGGAAGAGTGCCTGATCGCCCTTATGACGTACTTCCTGAACGATACGGTGAACCAGCTCTGTCGCAGAAAGATCTGCGCCGAAAAGTTCTTTATTGCGTGCGCGAATACGGTCATTCAGTACAACCTCATCAAAGGCCTTCTTCTGAAGCAGTCGCCTCGCTTGTTTCATGCCAACATCTGCAACAGATACGATATTCACCCTATTTCCCCACCTTCCAAAACTTGTTTCAGATCATTTACAATGCGATAAATACGATCAAATTTCAGTTTGAAGCTTACGCGATTGGCAATGAGGCGGGCACTGATATTCATAATGTGCGCGATCTCTTCCAAGTCGTTCTCGACAAGCGTAGTTCCTGTTTCCACAATATCGACAATACTCTCAGAAAGTCCCACAATCGGACCCAATTCAATCGATCCATTCAACTTGATATACTCCATCTGCATTCCCTGCTGTGCAAAAAAATGCTCTGCAATGTGCGGATATTTAGTCGCCACACGCGTATGTGTATAGTCCAACAGGCGACTGCGCCGTTCTTCTCGTGGAACAGCCATCATCAGACGGCATTTCCCAAAGCCAAGGTCGAGCAGTTCATAGACATCCTGCCCGGATTCCACCAGAATATCCTTCCCGATGATACCAATATCCGCTGCACCATATTCCACATATGTGGGCACATCCGAAGTTTTCGTAATAATAAATTGGACCTTGAGTTCGTCATTTGAAATCACGAGTTTACGGGATTTCTCACTGAGATGGTCTGCTGCGATTCCAATTTTCTCAAACAGATGCGCGGACAGAGAGAACAGTTTGCCTTTCGGTAAGGCAATTGTTAAATAATCTGCAGCATATTTTTCCATGGAATCCCCTCTTATCCTTTAACCAATTAAAGAACTAATATGATCGTATACTACCACGTCGGAGATAATAGGTCAACCAATCAAAAAGGATTTTTTACTCTTATCGCGAATAGTCTTTATTATTGAAAATCCGTACGAGCAAAAAGGAGTCGTAGATGACACTTCAAATATTATCATTTGCGAGATTAAGCGATAAACAAATAGATCTCATTCATCAAAGCTATCCGCATTGTCAGTGCAGATGTATACGCCCCACAGAAGCCGGTGACGTCCTTTCCGAAGTGGATATTCTGTTGGGCTATGATGCACAAATGGACATGGAGAAGTATCTTTCCAAAATGTCGCGCCTCCAATGGATTCATACGTATAGTGCCGGCGTTGAAAAACTGCTGTCAAACGCGATGTTTTCGCAGTCCGATATACTGCTAACCAACTCACGCGGTATCCATGGCATCCCCATGGCAGAACACGTTCTAGGAACAATGCTTGCGTCCAGCAGATGTCTGATCGAGGCATGGGAGAATCAAAAGGCACATACATGGAAGCGACTGACGGAGCCGGACGAACTGTTTGGAAAGACAGCTGCTATCATCGGGTTGGGCAGCATCGGCAGAGAAATTGCAAAACATCTCAAAAATATGGGAATGCGTATTGTTGCTGTAAAGCAAAAGACTTCTACCGAGCCGTTTGTAGATCAGTTATTCACTATAGATCATCTGCCGGAGGTACTGTCCTGCGCGGACTATGTCATCGTTACGCTCCCCTTGACACCGCAAACAAAAAAATTATTTAATCTCAAAACATTTGATATGATGAAAGAAAACGCATTCTTCATCAATGTATCCAGAGGAGATGTCATCGAGGAAGCCGACTTGGTGGAGGCTCTAACGACACAGCGCATACGAGGTGCATCCCTTGATGTCTTTACAACCGAGCCGCTTCCCGAAGATTCCCCATTGTGGAATGTGCCGAATTTGTTCATCACACCGCACTACTCGGCGATATCCCCCATGTATCTGGATCGATCGCTCAAAATCTTTCGCAACAATTTGCAGATCTTTCCACAGCGCATTGGGATGCTCAATGTTGTAGATAAAAAGCGCGGGTATTGATCTGCAGGTCAGTTTTGCGCATCTGCCAGCTTTAATATGGACAGCACCGGAGAATCCTCCGGTGCTGCTTTTTTTTGATGTTGCCGAACAATCTCCGCTTCACGAATATCTCCGATCCTACGCAGTGCCACCGCTCCGATATAGGGATGCGCAATATGGACATAGAGTGCCATTCCTATGCGTCCAAATACATTACAGGAATCCTTTCGGCGAAGAAAATAAGAGGTTGCAAAAGGAAAAAAACGATCTGCAAGAACAGCAAGAACTTTTCCCCAGATGTCTGCCGTTCCTTTGACGCGACCAATATCGTGGAGCAATGCACACCGTATCAGCAAGATATACGTATCCAAGTCCAAACATCCTTGCCGTGCATAGATTTCTTTTGCCGTGAGTGCAACACGAAAAGCATGATACTGATCCGATTGGTGCATTGCATAGAACAGTCTTTGCTCTGCCTCATTTAAATAGCATCGAATGAACGTATGCCCTTCTGCGTCCAATCGACCAAACAAGGCTCGTAGGAACTGCCTTAGACGCTGTTTCATTCAAAATACTCAAGCTGTGCATATCCGAATTCTGCGCGCGAAGATTCTGCCTCCTCAGGGGTTTGCGTACGCAGCCCAAGCTCCACCGTCTTACCTGCATGACGCAGCTCGGATGCCCGCTGAATCGCGCGTCCGATGGATGATGCAGTATATCCAATATAGATATCCTTGGATAGAGGCGGTAGGTGAACTCCCTGCCGTTCAAGCGTCAGGAGAATTCTCTCAATCCCGAGCGCAAAACCTGTTGCCGGCATAGGGTATCCATATTCGGTCAAAAGGTGATCGTAGCGACCGCCCCCGCACAATGGAAATCCCAATTTGATTGAATACCCCTCAAAGACCATCCCGGTATAGTAATTAAAATCCCGAATGATACCGAGATCAAAGCGAACATAATCCGCATAACCGTATGATTGAATCAACGTATAAATCGCAGCCAGATTATCAACAGCAGATCGGCTCTGCAGATTGAGTGGCAGATCATAAAGGTGTTTCAGGAGATCTTCCCTTCCATTCAGAAGTGGAAGACTTTTTAATGTTTCTTTGTCCTTGCTTGGAAGTGACAAGGTATCAATCAGCCGATTTAAGCATACAATGTCATGGCGTTCGATCGCGGACTTAATCTCTCGGCATTGATCCTCCCCAATTTCATAATAGGCCATCATTCCATCAAGGAAAGCAATCTGTCCCATGTGGATCTGAAAATCATTGATTCCACACGTCAGGATGGATTCGATCGCCAGCGATATGATCTCAGCATCTGAGGCGGGTGTGTTACTCCCCATCAGCTCGACTCCCGCCTGATGGAATTCACATTGACGCCCCATCTGCGTTTGCTCCACGCGAAAAACATTGCCCAAATAGGATAGTTTCAGAGGAACAGGCGCATCCTTCAAGCGGCTGCTGACCAGTCTTGCAATCGGTGTTGTCATTTCGTTACGCAGAGCAAGTGGCTTATTCTGATTCCCCAACAGCAGGAAGAGAGCGTTCGCTTCCGATATGCGAGGTGCCAATGTTTCCAGATGCTCAATGGTCGGAGTAATGACCTCATCATATCCCCACGACCGAAACAAATCGGACAGCTTATTTTCCATATGACGCATTTCTGCTGTATCTTTTGGGAGCAGATCTCGTGTTCCATATGGTGTTTCCAAAATCAGCTTTTCAGATTTCATCAGAGGTTCTCCTCATCAACCAGCGGCGCAGAAATCCCCTTTTCAAGCACGAGTGTATATCCGTCCGCACCATAATTCAGGCATCGTTTGACACGGCTGATGGTTGCCGTACTGGCTCCGGTTTGTGCAACAATATCGTCGTAGGTATTCCCCTCGTGCAGCATACGGGCAACGTCAAGCCGTTGTGCCATCGCACGGAGCTCCCCAATCGTACAAACATCCTCAAAGAATTGGTAACATTCTTCCATGTTATCCAATGAAAGGATTGCGCGGCACAGCTGATCGGTCAGATCATCTCTCAATTTCTCATTTACCATTACAGATCCCTCTCATGAACGCTGTTGCTTCGTTCACAGTATAGCACAGAATAACCCGTACGAAAAGTTGGACAGCAATACTCGCATCAATCAAGAAGAAAAATGCAATACAATATTCTCTCCGTCGCTTGCCGTTTTATCCAAAGGAACGGATATACGAACCATCTCCTCATTTCCATTCTCCGGATCTGCGTCAACGATCTCTTCTACCGTTCCCTGCACAGGAATACCATTGAGTTCATATCGAACAATTTGTCCTAGATAAACCCGATCTTTTCCATCACTTGGTATTGCTGCCTCAATCCAACAGTTCTCCAAAATGTTCACGGAGAGAATATCATCCCCCTTCTCGATACGGTCTCCTTCTTTTACAAAAATCTGTGATACCGTGCCCTCCCGTGTGGCAAAGAGATCTGTGGTACTTGTATTGTCACGCACTTTTGCCAGCGCTTCCTCCGCTCTTTTCAGCTGCTCCTCTGCCGCCTGTATTGCCGCCGGATTCGGTGCTCCCGTATTTTGTTCGCTGCCTACGGTCAAAGCATTTTTTTCCTGCTCGTATGCCGCAACAGCTTCATTCCTTTTCGCTGCACTGACTGCTCCCATTTCATATAATTCATTCATGCGATCCATACGTACGCGAGCAGCATCCAAACTTTCCGTTTGCAGCGGTATCTTTTGTGATACCGCTGCTGCTCCATATCGAATTTGTTCTACATTCGTTTGTGCGAGTTCCACATTCTTTTGCAAACGAGCGTATTCCTCATCCGATAATACATTCTGCACCGTGACAAGAAGTGTTCCTTGCGCTATATATGCGCCTTCTTCTGTATGCAGTTCCCGGATAATCAGTAGATTGGCCGCCTGTAATGAACTTTGTTCGCAGACGATATGTGCATTGGATACCGTTAACTCATCCGATCGATCGATACTGTGAAGCAAGAAAAAAGAAGTGCAAAATACAATGACCAGAAAAAAAATAATAGCTCGATATATTTTCTTTCTCAGGGATTTTGTGACATCAATTTCCATAAGTTATCCCTCTAAAAAATTATGGCTGTCAGCAATGTGACAGCCATAATACATTCTGTTAGACAGAAGCCTGCTGACGTATGACAGCCACTGCCTCTTCAAATGCCTGCGGAAGTTGCTCCGCATTTTTACCGCCGGCCTGTGCCATATCAGGACGACCGCCGCCTCCGCCGCCGACTGCTTTTGCAGCTTGCTTGATGATATTACCTGCATGAGCCCCCAGCTTCACTGCCGCCTTGTCTGCCTTGACCACCAGACTGACCTTATCATCAATGACAGCTCCGAGAATCACAATTCCGGAATCCAGCTTCTCGCAGGTAAGATCCGCAATATTGCGAAGTTCATCCATGGAATCTACATTGGCTTTTCCGACAACCACATGGAAATTTCCAATCTCCTGAACCCCCATAAGAAGCTTCTGCACATCTGCCTTATCGCGGAATTCGGCAAAACTCCGCAGCTGTTCCTGCATAGACTTTCTCTCGCTTATGAACTTATCAACCTGTGCAACAAGCTCCTCGGATCTCGTCTTTAGTTTATGCGAGAGTTCCTGCACAGTCCGTGCCATTTCTGTCGCATAAGCACATGCAGCACGACCGGTAATCGCCTCGATGCGGCGCACACCCGCCGCAACGCCCGATTCACTGATAATCTTGAACAGACCAATTTGCCCGGTATTGGTCACATGGGATCCACCGCAGAGCTCAATACTGAAGTCCGGAACGCAAACAACACGTACCATATTACCGTATTTCTCACCGAAGAGTGCCATAGCGCCAAGGGCCTTCGCCTCATCAATCGGCATCATGGAGATATGGAGGTCAATCGAACGCAGTATCTCCTCATTGACAAGCTCCTCGACATCACGAAGCTGCTGCTCGCTCACAGGTTCAAAGTTCGTGAAGTCAAAGCGAAGTCGCTCCGGTGTAACAAGCGAACCTGCCTGTTGAACATGATCGCCGACAACACGCCGAAGCGCCGCCTGCAAGAGATGGGTCGCCGTATGGTTTCGCGCAGATGAGAGTTTTTTTTCTGTATCAAGGCAAATTTCTACGGAGTCCCCGCGTTGGATCTGTCCTTCCTCAACATAAGCAAGGTGATAGACCGTTCCATCGGGCAGTCGCTTTGTATTGGTGACGGCGAGACAGCCAAGTTCACTGCGCAGGACACCCTCATCCCCAACCTGTCCGCCGCCTTCTGCATGAAAAGGGGTTGTACTCAGAATAATTCCGGCACTCTCTCCATCACGCAGCGAATCAACAAGTTTCCCATCGTGCCAGATTGCAACAACAGTCGCTTTCGTCGCCGCGGCATCCTCCATCAGCCTTCCGGTATCGATCCCCGAAAGATCCGGAACAGAAACTGCCTGATTTTCTCCGCGTGCACTTCTTGCACGGGTACGCTGCTTCTCCATCTCCTGCTGAAAGCCTTCGCCATCCAAGGTGATTCCATTCTCGTGGAGAATCTCTTCGGTAAGCTCACGCGGGAAGCCGTAGGTATCATAGAGTTTGAACCCGATTTCGCCGTGGAGAACGGTTTCATTGGCAGATTTCAAACGTGTAACCTCATCATTCAGAAGCTCGATTCCCTGTGCCAACGTCGTCGCAAAGCGATCTTCTTCCACACGAATCACACGCTTGATATAGTCCTGTTTTGTCAGGAGATCACTGAAATCCTTCGCATCGCGGAAAATTTCAACGACGGCATCCACCGTATCATCAAGGAAAGGCTTTGTGATCCCGAGCATACGTCCATGTCGAATTGCACGGCGGAGTGTGCGCCGCAAAACGTATCCGCGCCCCTCATTCGATGGAAGAATGCCATCCATAATCATGATAGCAACAGAACGCGCATGGTCTGCAACGACCTTGAGTGAAATATCTTTTTTCGGATCTTCGCCATAAGCTACACCCGAAATTTTAGACGTGTATTCGATGATCGGATAGAGGAGATCTGTTTCAAAGTTTGTTTTCTTGTTTTGTACAACAGAGGCAAGTCGCTCCAAGCCGCAGCCCGTATCAATGTTCTTGTGCGCAAGAACATTGTACTCACCCTCTTCCGTACGATCGTACTGGGTAAAGACAAGATTCCATATCTCAAGAAAGCGGTCGCAATCGCAGCCAATGCCGCATGTTGGTTCACCACAGCCGCGTTCTTCGCCGAGATCAATGTAGATCTCGGAGTCCGGACCGCATGGACCGGGTCCGATCTCCCAGAAGTTATCTTTCAACGCAACAATATGATCCGGAAGCACATCGGTCTGTTCCAACCAGATAGCACGAGCTTCATCATCCTCCGGATAGATGGAAACCCAGAGCTTATCTTTGGGAAGTTCGACAACCTCTGTCAGGAATTCCCACGCCCACGGAATCGCTTCCTTCTTGAAGTAATCGCCGAAAGAGAAGTTTCCAAGCATCTCAAAAAAGGTCTGATGACGTGCCGTACGTCCGACATTCTCGATATCTCCTGTACGAACAGAACGTTGACAGGTGGTAATACGAGTACGTGGAGGTTTCACCTTACCGGTAAAAAAAGGCTTCAGAGGTGCCATACCGGCACCAATCAAAAGAAGCGTAGGATCGTTTTCCGGCACAAGGGAGTAACTCGGCAAACGAAGGTGTCCCTTTTTTTCTGCGAAAAACTGCAAATATGCTTCTCGCAGTTCGTTCCCGGTCATATACTTCAATGTAATCGCCCTCCTAAAACCATGTTCGCAAAGAAGTTGAGTGTGCGTAAGTATAGCATAAAATCAAAGAAAAATATAGAAATCCCGTCATCTCAAAACGGTATACATTCGCTCACATATTTCAGCATTACATGATACTTTTTACTAATTCTTTTGCCTGTTCTGATGTCATAAGGATTTCCCGCGGTTTATTACCGCCGACACTTGGTCCGATGATACGCAGTTCCTCCATTGTATCGACCAGCCGTGCCGCTCGGGTGTACCCCACGCCCAGTCTGCGTTGAATATTGGATGAGGACGCCTGACCTGTGGACATGACAAGTTCAATGGCATCGGGAAGAAGTTGATCCTGCTTGATCTGCACCCCATCGTCCTCTGCGCTATCCTCGCCTGCGGCTTCACTCTCCATATAGTCAATGAGTTCCTCATTCTCACTGATCTCTTGTTCCTGTGCACGGATAAAGTCCAGCAGCATCTCAACTTCTTCATCGCTGATGAATGCGCCCTGCACACGAATCGGCTTGGGAGCTCCCTGGGGAGAGAAAAGCATATCACCTTTTCCGAGAAGGGTCTCTGCCCCACCGCGATCCAAGATCGTACGCGAATCCACCTGTGACGAAACAGCAAAAGAGATACGGGACGGCAGATTTGCCTTGATGATCCCCGTGATGACATTCACCGAGGGTCGCTGTGTTGCGAGGATCATGTGAATGCCTGCGGCACGTGCCTTTTGGAGGATGCGGCAGATGGCATCCTCCACATCTTTCGGCGATACCATCATGAGATCTGCAAGCTCATCGATAACGATGACAATGAGCGGAATCTTTTCCTCCGGATATCGACGGTTGAAGGATTTGATATCGCGAACACCGTGATTCGCAAAAATAGAATAGCGTTTTTCCATCTCCTGCACCGCCCAGTTCAGCACGGAAGACGCTTTTTTCGGATCGGTCACAACGGGAACCATGAGATGCGGAATCCCGTTGTAGTTTGAGAGTTCCACCATCTTCGGATCGATCAGGATGAGTTTTACTTCATCCGGTGTTGCTTTGAACAGGATACTTGAGATCAAGGTATTGATACACACAGATTTACCGGAGCCCGTTGCACCTGCAACCAGGAGATGAGGCATTTTCCCGATATCTGCAAAAATTGCCTGTCCACTGATGTCCATTCCAAGGCCAACCGTGAGTTTGGATGACGCCTCTTGAAACTGCGGGTTCTCCAACACCTCGCGAAGCTGAACACTTTCCAACGTACGATTTGGAATCTCAATACCGATTGCCGCCTTGCCGGGAACAGGCTCTATGCGCACCGAGGAAGTCGCAAGCTGCAGAGCGATGTCTTCCGCAAGATTCGTGATCTTGCTCACCTTCACCCCGGGCGCAGGTTCCAGATCATAGCGCGTTACTGCAGGTCCATGACAGAAACTGACCACCTTTGCATTCACATGGAAACTTTCAAGCGTCTGCTGCAAGACATGGGCGTTTTCCTTGATCTCCTGGGCTAAAGTCTCATTCTCTTTCTTGATGTGCTTGGAAAGAATATGCGTAACTTTGGGAAGCTCATAGGGACGCTCTCCTGTTGTTTCATCGGCGACAGTGGAAGTTGGCGGCACAGGAGGAGGAGAAACGAGCGAAACAGCAGGTTCTTCCACTGAAAGGCAGTCGGGGACATCCGCATGTTCCTCGACCGCATCGTCCTCCTCTTCCTCCACAGGTATGCACGCATCCATTATGATGGAAGACTGCTCCACAGGCATAAGAGGCTCATCATCCTGTGCTTCAATTTCCTGTTCATAGTCAAATGGAATCGGTGCGGGAGCTTCCGGCTCTTCCTCTATCGAAGGAGATTCTGTTGTCGAAGCAAGCACATCATACATCTGCACAGGCTCTGCTTCCTGCACCTCATTTTCTTCGCAGGGAAGGGGTTCTGCGTCCGGTTCAGGAGAAGTCGTTTCCACAATCTCCTCGACCTGTGCGGTATCAGTCTTTTTATGTTCCTCTGCAAACATGGGATCATTTACCTGATTATAAGGCACAGCAGACAGTGTATCATGAGCAATCGCTGATGTTTTCGTTTCGATTTTCTCTGCCACAGCGCTCACCTTTTCGCGCGTTGTTTGGAGAACAACACCTGCTGCATTTGCGCCCTTTTTTGCCTGTTCTTTTGTTTTCATATAGCCGGAGGCAAGCGACCATGTCGTAGCCAAAAGAACAGATCCAACAACGATGGTGCTCAATAAAATGATCGCACCATCCACACCAAAACAGCTGCGCAGCAGGAAGAGAAGACCGCCGCCGATCAATCCCCCACCGTCCGCGAGATTTTGCGGTAGTATTTCCTCGTCAACAGGAATGACAAAATGATGCCATACAGCAAGGAGTGAAACGAACAAGCCGATGACACCAAAGAATTTTTTTGTATAGAGAAGGCCACGATGGTGTATGATGTATTGCAGACTTATGAGGGCGATAATCAAAAGCGAGAAAGGTGCGCCCCAACCAAAGAGATAGCGAAAGAAATCCGCGAAAAAGAAGCCTACAAAGCCAACATTCAGTCCAAGAATTCCGACCCCTGAAATCAGAGCAAACGTAAGAAGGATAAGACCAATGAGTTCATACTTCCGTCCTGATCCGTTCGGCGCCGTACTCCTCCGTTTGGTGGAAACAGACCGCGACGTTCGTCGGCCAGAACTTTTCTTTCCCAAAAACAATCCCTCCATATCACAGTATGCCCCCGCCCTGAGAGAGCGGAGGCATAGCAAATGAAATCACCATTGTCTATGGTACATCAGTATACTATTTTGTAAGGCGATCTGCAA
The DNA here is from genome assembly GCF_030644225.1 of Selenomonas dianae. Lineage (NCBI taxonomy): Bacteria > Bacillati > Bacillota > Negativicutes > Selenomonadales > Selenomonadaceae > Centipeda > Centipeda dianae. The sequence goes on from NZ_CP128650.1 coordinate 1,138,760, forward strand.
CTTTTTGTGCTTCAAACAGAATACGCTCTTCATCCATGGTTGTGAGTGCACCGTTCTCCATGAGAATTTTTCCGTCCACCATCACCGTGTCAATGGATGAGGATTTCGCAGCGTACGCAAGGAGAGACACAGGATTGTAGCACGGTGTCCATGCTGCACCACGCATGGAAAAGAGGACAATATCCGCCTTATCCCCTGCCCGAAGTCGACCGACATCGTGCAGGGAAAGTGCCTGTGCACCATACTCCGTCCCCATCTTGACTGCAGTGAGTGCCGGAACAGCAAGCGGGTCGAGCGTATGCACCTTGTGCATTAGCGCTGCGAGCTGAACCTCATCCAGCATATCCAGATTGTTATTACTGGATGCGCCGTCCGTGCCGAGTGCAACACAAACGCCATCTTCCAACAAACGAGGTACGGGAGCCGTTCCGCTGGCAAGCTTCATATTGCTGCCGGGATTATGTGCGACACGGATATGATATTTCTTGATAATATCAATGTCCTCATCGTCCAAATGCACACAGTGGGCGGCAAGTGTTCCATTCTCAAACAATCCCGTCGAAGCGACATGGGCAAACGGTCGCTTGCCATATTCCTTCAGGCAGTTCTCGATCTCGCCCACAGTCTCCGACATATGGATATGAACCTCAGCACCAAGTGCCTGTGCCTTGGCAGCAATTTTTTTCAAGTAGTCCGGCGGACAGGTATAGAGAGCATGGGGGCCAAACATGACGGTGATGCGCCCCTGTGCCGCTCCATGATAGTTCTCATAGAGTGCGGCATTCTCCTCCAACTTCTTGTCACTGTCAGGCGCAACACCGATCAGACCGCGCGAAAGTACACCGCGCAGACCGGAGACATCAACGACCTCGGCAACGCGCTCCATATCCGGCCCGTACATATCGGCAAATGCCGTCGTACCACTGCGGATCATTTCAACTGCCGCAAGCATAGCCCCCCAGTAAATATCATCCGAACGCAGTTTTGCCTCAATCGGCCAGATCATCTGCTCCAACCAATCCATCAGCTTCATATCATCTGCATAGCTGCGCAGGAGTGTCATGGAGGCATGGGTATGCGCATTGACGAATCCGGGAATTGCAAAATGCTGTGTACCATCAATAATTTTTTCTGCCTGAAAATCCTCAGGAACATCTCCCACAGCCACAATCCGATCATCGGCAATGGCAATGTTTACAAGGGGGGTCGTCCCATCCGGCAGAAGCGCAATGACATTTTTGATCAGCGTATTCAATGCAGTCTCTCCTATGCCAGTCCGAGGTATTCTTTTTGCTCTGCACTGAGCTCATCAATCCGAATGCCAAGGGAGTTCAACTTGATGTTTGCAATCTCGACATTGATCTCATCCGGCATGAGGTGTACGCCCTTCTTCATCTCTTTTCCATGGCGGACAAGATGAAGTGCTGAGAAAAATTGCACGCCAAACGAGAGATCCATGATCTCCGCAGGATGCCCGTCACCTGCCGCAAGATTGACCAGACGCCCCTCCGCGAGGAGATACAGATGGCGTCCATCCGACTGCACGAACTCACGGATATTATTACGTACAATCTCATTCGATACAGAACCCGCAGTCAGCTCCGGAATGTTGATCTCAACATCGAAATGACCGGAATTCGCCATCATCGCGCCGTCTTTCATCACATCAAAGTGACGCTTGCAAAGGATATCCTTATTTCCCGTGAGCGTCAGGAAGATGTCGCCCACCTTTGCCGCCTCGTCCATCGGCATGACAGAGAAGCCGTCAAAGACCGCCTCAATCGCCTTGATCGGATCGACTTCCGTGATGATGACATTCGCACCAAGACCACGTGCACGCATCGCACCGCCCTTGCCGCACCAGCCATAGCCCGCAATAACAACGGTTTTTCCTGCAATAACGAGGTTTGTTGTACGCATGATGCCGTCCCATGTGGACTGACCCGTCCCATAGCGGTTGTCAAAGAGATACTTACAATATGCGTCATTTGCTGCAATCATCGGAAACTCAAGTTTTCCTTGACGCTCCAAAGCCTTTAGACGGTGCACCCCCGTCGTTGTCTCCTCTGACCCTCCAATCAGTCCGGGAAGAAGATCCCGCCTTGTTGTATGAAGCATATCAACCAGGTCGCCGCCGTCATCAATGACAATGTCCGGCTGAATATCAAGTGCCTTATTAAGGAACACAGAATATTCTTCCTCCGTGCAGCCATGCCACGCAAAGACATGAATGCCCTCCTCAACAAGTGCTGCCGCAACATCGTCCTGTGTGGACAGAGGATTGCTGCCTGTAACGGCAACCTCTGCTCCGGCGTGCTTGAAGATCGTTGCCATGTAGGCAGTCTTCGCCTCAAGATGCAGGGTAATGACCATCTTGATGCCGGCAAACGGCTTTGTGACTGAATACTCCTTATCGGCTGCGGCCATCACCGGCATAAAACGCTTTACCCAATCAATCTTTGCGTGACCGGATGGTGCGAGTGCAATATCCCGAATCATAGATTTCATGTAAAACTCCTTTAATTTTCAATTCCCTTACGCGCAGGAAGCCCCTGTTCGTAGTAGTGACGTACTTCCTTCATTTCTGTGATAAGATCTGCACGGTCAAGAAGCCATTTAGGTGCATTTCTGCCTGTGCAGACGAGTTCCATTTGCACGGGAAGGATTTCCATCAGTTTCTCCATCTGCACTCTCTGCAAGAGATCAAACGAAAGCGCAATATTGACCTCATCCAGAATGACAAGCTCCGCTTCTTTTTTTGATATGACCTCCATCACTCGATCAAATCCGAATGTTAGCAAGGAAACATAATCTGCCGGAGGATTTCCCTTGGGAAAGATAACAACATCATCGCCCAGCAGTTCCCGTGCTTTTTCATCCATCATCCCCTCTTCTGCGACAAAGAATGGTTTTCCACTGGTTTCTATGGTCATGTTCGGCATCTTACGTAAAATCTGTTGCTCACTATAAGCAAAGCTTTTCATGAACTGCATCATGAACACGCGGTATCCCGCACCAAGGGCGCGTATTGCAAGACCGATTGCGGCAGTTGTCTTTCCCTTGCCGTTCCCGGTATATACCTGAATCATCAGAGAAGTGCCTTATGACTGACGTTGATGCGCCCCTTATCATCAATCTCAACGACCTTGACCTCAAGCTGGTCACCGATCTTCACCACATCCTCGACATTCTCCACGCGATGTTTTGCGAGCTGTGAAATGTGACAAAGTCCCTCTTTGCCGGGAAGAAGTTCGACAAATGCACCAAACTTCAGGAAGCGCGTGACACGTCCCGTATAGACCTCTCCGACCTCAACTTCACGCACGATGTCCTCGATCATTTTGCGGGCACGATCCATGGCCTCCATATTCGGAGACGTAATGAAGATGTTTCCATCCTCATGAATATCAACATCCACCCCCGTTTCATCAATGATCTTGCGGACAACCTTGCCGCCCGTTCCAATGACATCGCGTATTTTATCAACGTCAATGGTGATGACCTCTACACGCGGGGCATATGGCGAGAGCTCTGCAGCGGGTTTATCAATGCACGCAAGCATCTTCTCAAGGATGAATGCGCGTCCCTGCTTTGCTTGCGCCAGTGCCGAGGCGAGAATATCTCGCGTAATCCCGGCAATCTTGATGTCCATCTGAATTGCCGTAATGCCTTTCGCTGTCCCGGCAACTTTGAAATCCATATCACCGAGTGCATCCTCCATCCCCTGAATATCTGTCAGGATGGAGTAGTCATCCCCATCGCGTACGAGTCCCATTGCGACACCGGACACAGGACGCTTGATTGGAACACCGGCACACATAAGCGACAGCGTACTTCCGCAGACACTCCCCATCGAACTCGATCCGTTTGACTCAAGAATCTCTGAAACAAGACGGATCGTATAGGGAAAGTCTTCAATCGACGGAATCATCGGGAAAAGAGCTCGTTCCGCGAGTGCGCCATGCCCGATCTCGCGTCTGCCGGGACTGCGCATGGGACGCGCCTCACCGACACTGTAACCTGGGAAGTTATAGTGATGCAAATAGTGTTTCGTTGTTTCCGGTCCAAGCCCGTCAATAATCTGCTCGTCTCCAATCGAACCAAGCGTTGTGACAGTGAGTACCTGTGTCTGCCCTCTGGTGAAGAGCCCTGAACCATGCGCACGCGGCAAAATACCGATCTCGCAGCTGACAGGTCGCACTTCATCCAACGCACGTCCATCCGGGCGAATTTTTTCATGCGTAATCATATGGCGGACAATGCCCTTTTCAATCTTGTAGAGGATCTGTGAGATCTCCTTCGCAGCTTCCGGATATTCCTCGACGAAATGCTCGATCGTCTCCGCTTTAATCGCGGCAATATCAGCATCACGCATGAGCTTGTCACTGTTCCGCGTTGCCGCATCAAGACGTTCCTCCGAATACGCACGCACCTTGGATTCGAGTTCCTCCGACACCGTAAAGATGGCAGGGGTCTGTTTCTCCTTGCCGCATGAACTCTGAATCATCTGCTGAAACTCAACAAGGCGGCGGATTTCAGCATGACCAAATAAGATCGCGTCCAACACAACCTCTTCGGAAAGCTCATTTGCTCCCGCCTCCACCATCATCACAGCATCGTATGACCCGGCAACGGTAAGGTTGAGTTCCGATACTGCACGCTGCTGCTCCGTCGGGTTGATGACAAATTCCCCATCAACATAGCCAACACGCACGCCGGCAATCGGTCCCATAAAAGGAATATCTGATACAGAGAGCGCACAAGAAGCACCGATCATCGCAGCAATTTCCGGAGGATTGTCCTGTTCAACACACAATACGGTCGCAACGATCTGGACATCATTCCGAAAACCTTCGGGGAAAAGAGGTCGGATAGGACGGTCAATGAGACGCGCACAGAGCACAGCATCGCTGCTCGGACGCCCCTCACGCTTGATAAAGCCGCCAGGAATCTTCCCTGCCGCATACATCTTTTCCTCATAGTCCACGGTCAGAGGAAAAAAATCGACTCCTTCACGCGGCGCACTTGAAGCAGTTGCTGTCACCAAGACAACGGTATCTCCATAACGAACCAAGACAGCACCGTTCGCCTGCTTTGCCATCTTTCCCTGCTCTATGGTAAGTTTTCGTCCGCCCAGCTCAATTTCGAAACATTGCATAATATCCTCCTAGATCTCTCTGTTCGTTCCATATGACAAAAGCATTCGACAAAATATCATAGAATCCTTGTCCCGATAGCAAAAAAGCGGGGAATCCCCCGCTCTTTCTCTTTGTTCTGAAATATTACTTACGCAGATTGAGCTTCGTGATGATCGAACGATAACGCTCAATATCCGTCTGATAGAGATAACTCAAAAGACGCCGGCGATGTCCAACCATCTTCAGAAGCCCCCGGCGTGAGTGATGATCCTTCTTATGTTCCTTCAAATGTTCCGTCAGATACTGAATGCGTGCGGTCAGGACAGCAATCTGAACCTCCGGCGACCCGGTATCTCCCTCATGCACTGCATATGCTTTGATGATTTCCTGTTTCTTTTCCTGTGTGAGCATATAGAATCCTCCTTATTAATTTTCACCACTGACCAAGAAAACGTCGGATTAGTCGCTATCTGAGTCATGGATCTGTCAGCGTTCATCATATTACCATAGAAATATTTTCTTGTAAATGAAAATTTTCTGCGAGCACACATACGACGCTTTCCTTATCCTTCTCAATTTGCTGAATCAATGCTTCAGCAGAGGGGAAATGGCGCTCATTTCGTATTTTTTTATAAAAAGAAACCATGATTTCTGCCCCGTAAAGATCCCCGGAAAAACCCATGATATGAACTTCCAGACGCCGATCACAGGCATCAAATGTGGGATTGTTCCCAACATTTGATGCCGCATAATAAAGATGATCTTGATAAAATACCGTTGCAGCATAAACTCCGTTTGGCAGATGCTCAAATTCTTCGCGTAATGCCAGATTGGCTGTTGGAAATCCTAGTCTGCGTCCACGTTTCTGTCCATGAATCACAATGCCATTGATGGTAAACGGGTAGCCGAGATATTCATTGACTTTAGATACCTCTCCATTTGCAATGCATGTGCGAATTCGTGTGCTGCTTACCGGCGCACCGCCGCGCATAACCGAAGGGCACACGATCAGAGAAAAACGATATGATGCGGCGTTGTCCTGCAAAAGTTTTGGCGTTCCAAAACCACCTCGGCCAAAGGTATAGTTCTCCCCCACGACAATGTATTTTGGCGAGAAATGACATTGTAAGAGTTCAATAAAATCCGCTGCACTTATTTCGGCAAAATCCGGTGTAAATGGAATTTCCACCAGGGCATCCACACCGAGATTCCGCAGGACATGAAAACGTATGGCGTCGCTTCCGATTCGACGTGGAGCGGTGCTTGGAACAATAACAGAACGCGGGTGATTCGCAAATGAAAACACAAGTGCAGTTCCGTTGATTTCCCGCGCCTTTGCGACGGCTTTCCGTATGATTCTCTGATGCCCAATGTGAATCCCATCAAACATACCGAGTGCAATTACGATTTTTGGATATTTTGATGAAAAATCAGCAAGTTCTTTATATTTTTCCATTTGGAAGAACTATTCTCCTCGTATGTGTATTCCGTGAGTCAAGGTACTCCTATCACGCGTAACTCAGGAAAAAGTTCAACAGAATGTTTTGCATAGACTCGTTTTTGAATTTCTGCAATCAGGCACTGAACATCATTTGCCGTCGCTTTTCCTATGTTGATAATGAATCCTGCGTGTTTCTGCGAAACTTGTGCGCCACCGACCGTAAGCCCCTTTAATCCCGTCTGATCGATCAATGTTCCGGCAAAATAGCCTGGAGGGCGCTTGAACGTACTCCCTGCACTCGGATATGACAGTGGCTGCTTACTTTCACGGCGCTGATTCAAATCCGCCATGCGTGCCAGAATCAGTGCACAATCATCTTCTTTCAAATGCAGTCGTGTTTCACAAATCGCTTCATCGCGCCCATGAAATACACTGTGACGATAGCCAAAATCAAGATCTGCGGAAGAATACGTCCGTATCTCACCATCCGGAGAAACCGTTTTGACAGAAATAACGACTGATTTCATATCGTCATCGTAAGCACCCGCATTCATAAAAATTGCACCGCCGATGCTCCCTGGAATCCCGCAGGCAAATTCAAGCCCCGAAAGTCCATTTTTCTGTGCATATACCGCAATATCACGAAGCAGAGCCCCCGCGCCAACGATAAGATCCGTGTCTTCGCGCGATACCTCTGCCATCTTTTGACTGAATCGTATCACGAGCCCTCGGATACCTCCGTCACGAACCAGGATATTCGAGCCATTGCCGAGCAACGTAATCGGCTCACCATATTCCCTTGCAAGACAGATGATCTTCCGTACTTCTTCTGTGTTTTGTGGGTAAAAAAGCAGATCTGCAGGTCCACCAATCCGAAATGTTGTATGAAAGCGTAAGGGAGCATCCACAAAAAGACATGATGAACCAAATTCTTTGTAACAGATACGAACGAATTCCTTGTTCATATGGTATGCACTCCCCCACAGCCCGACCCAGCAAGACGTAAGTCAACAAAAGCGTTTTGACGCAGTGCCTCGTATGCAACAACAGCAACGGCGTTGGACAGGTTCAACGACCGCGCGTTATCCTGCATAGGTATGCGAATGGTATAACGTTCATTGGCAGTCAGCAAAGATTCCGGCAGACCTGCCGTTTCCTTGCCAAATACGAGAAACGTATCCGACGTATAGATCATATCCGAGTAGATATGTGCAGCTTTTGTCGTGCAGAAATAAAAAGGACACCCATCATACTGCTTTTGAACTTCAACAAAACTGTCATGATAGTGCACTCTAACAAGATGCCAATAGTCTAGTCCCGCTCGTTTCAAATGCTTATCATCCGTCGAGAATCCAAGTGGTCGAACCAGATGGAGCTCCATACCGGTTCCGGCACACAGCCGTGCAATATTTCCCGTGTTTCCCGGGATTTCCGGTTCGACCAAAACAATGTGCATATGATTGATCCTCCATCCTTTTCCGGAACAATGCAACGTCATTATAGCGAATTACTGTCATAAAAACAACCCATAGGAGCGGAAACGCCCATGGGTTGTAAGATGTTCTTTTTAGCGCAGAACGGCACCTTCATTCGCAGATGTCGTCAGCTTTGCATAACGCGCAAGGTAACCGGTTTTGATTTTCGGTTCCGGCTGAACCCAGTGCACACGGCGTTTATTGAGCTCTTCCTCGCTGATTTCGAGTTCGATCTTGCGATTCGGAATGTCAATCGTAATCATATCGCCGTCCTCAATCAGCGCGATCGGCCCACCTGACATTGCCTCAGGCGATATATGTCCCACACAGGCTCCCTGACTTGCGCCGCTGAATCGTCCATCTGTTATGAGACCGACCTTCAGCCCCATGCCTGTGATGACCGCCGTCGGATTGAGCATCTCCTGCATACCGGGACCGCCCTTCGGACCCTCGTAGCGGATGACAACAACATCCCCATCGTGAATCTTCCCCTCCATAATGGCGTTGACACCGTCTTCCTCAGAGTTAAAGCACCGCGCTGTACCGCGATACGTGAGCATATCATCCGCAACCGCCGATGCCTTGACAACGGCACAATCGGGGGCGAGGTTTCCGCGCAGGATCGCAAGACCGCCCTCCGGACGATAGGGATTCTCAACACTGCGAATCACCGTACGATCGAGAACCTCAGCATGTGCGATGCGGTCACGAACCGTTCCCGTAACAGTCAGCGCATCCAAATGCAGCAGATTCTTCTTGGACAGTTCCTTCATCACCGCCGTGATGCCGCCTGCCTCATTCAAATCCTGCATATGATGTGTTCCCGCCGGGCTCAGCTTCGTAATATACGGCGTGCGTCTGCTGATCTCATCGAATAACGGCGGTGGGAGTTCAATTCCCGCCTCGTGTGCAATCGCCGTAAGGTGCAGAACCGTATTCGATGACCCGCCGATGCCCATATCAACTGTGATCGCATTCTCAAATGCCTCACGTGTCATAATATCACGCGGGCATATGTTTTTTTCAACGAGATCAAGGATGACCGCACCCGCATGCTTTGCCAACAAGCGACGCTCACCCGTATAGGGAGCGGGAATCGTACCATTGCCGGGAAGCCCCATACCGAGCACCTCGGTGAGGGAGTTCATCGTGTTTGCCGTGAACAGACCGGAGCAAGAGCCGCAGCTTGGACAGGCGTGCTCTTCAATTGCAGTCATTTCACCGACATCCATCTTACCGGCAGCAAACATCCCCGCTGCCTCAAATGCCTGACTGACACTGATGTCGCGTCCGCGATGACGCCCGGCGAGCATGGGGCCGCCGCTGACAAGAATCGCAGGAATATTGAGACGTGCCGCCGCCATGAGCATCCCCGGTACAACCTTATCGCAGTTCGGAATGAGAACAAGCCCGTCAAATCCCGATGCCATAGCCACAGCTTCGATGGAGTCCGCAATCAGCTCACGGCTCGCGAGGGAGTATTTCATCCCCGTATGCCCCATGGCAATACCGTCACAAACGCCGATCGACGGAAATTCAATCGGCGTTCCACCTGCAGCTGCCACGCCAAGTTTCACAGCTTCCGCAATCGTATTCAAATGAAAATGCCCGGGGATGATCTCGTTAAACGAGTTACAAACACCAATCAGCGGCTTTTTAAGATCCTCAGTGCCATATCCGTTTGCATGAAATAGCGAACGATGTGCACACCGTGTCGCTCCTTTTTTTACAACATCACTTCGCATAGAACTCTCCTAATCTGTAAAATATTTATGGAAAATACACAAATCCATAAATCAACCACATTCCTAAAGGGGATGAAAGAGATTTTAGCTCATTCGATGGTTTTTTTCAATAGCTTACTTAAGCCTGCAAATAAAAACAATATAAGACCTCTTTATGAAATACGATGGATGAGATGACACCATATAACTCTAATCCTCTTTACAAAATATTGTATTTCATGTAAACTAGACACGCAATATTAAATAGGAAATCTGTATTTGTTCGCAAAGGGGAAACCTGCCAACGCAGGCAGGATGCGACGATACATAATGGATGTAACAAGGGGGAAAAAATGCTACGACTTCCTGTCTCGAAGTTAAAGGACGGTATGGTTCTTGGACAGAGCCTGTTCAATACCGCCGGAGGAAGTTATCTGGTCAAGGGACAACCGGTGACCATCGACTACATTCGCAGACTGCGTCAGCTTGGCATTCAGTCGGTCACTGTGACTTCGATGGACCCGAATCATAAGCTTGCACCGCCACCGGATGTCATCGCAGAAAAGACCAGAGTTAATGCGATCAGTGCTGTCTACAACACATTTCAGTCCATTGAGGAAAATAAAACGTTGGATGCTTCCGCCCTCCAAAAGGTGACGGATGCCATCGTTTTTGATCTCTTTGACAACCATGAAAACCTCGTTCAGCTCACGGACATACGCACGCACGATGCCTATACATTTGCGCACAGCGTCAATGTCGCCGTTCTTTCGGCAATGACGGGAATGCTCTGTCACCTGCCGAAGGAAGAACTGTCCCTCATCACACTTGGCGGACTCTTGCACGATCTTGGAAAAATCGACGTACATACAGATATTCTCAATAAGAACCGCAGCTTGACGACGAGCGAGTTCGACATCATGAAAAAACACCCCGCCGATGGCGCACGCCGCATCCTCAAAATGAGTGATCTGCCAAAGGTAAGCATTCTCGCGGCGATTGCGGGACAGCACCACGAACATGTCGACGGAACCGGCTATCCGCGCGGAATCAAAGGGGAAGAAATGCATCGTTACGCCAAAATCGCTGCGATTGCCGATGTCTATGATGCACTGACGAGTGAGCGACCGTATAAAAAGGCATACATGCCGAACATTGCCTACAACATCATGCACAACATCAACAAGGGGCAATTCGACCAGAAACTTCTTGAAATGTTCTTCAATAACGTTGCCCTCTACCCCGAGGGAGCTGTACTCAAAACCACCTACGGTTTTGCAGTGGTGAAGGAAAGTAAGTTCGGACGCACGACGACCCCAATCATTATTCTCTTCGCCGATGTTAACGGCAAACTGCTGGATCATCGTACAGTGATCGATCTTTCCGAAGAGCACGACGGTGCCGCCTCCATACAGGTTGTCCCAACGGGGAACGATCTCTACCACTTCATCCACGAACTTGGTGTGGATCCCTCCTACTACCTTGAAGAAGAGCGTCAAAAGGACAGGGCTGCGGGCATCACATCCTCCGGCGTATCTGCACCGCCACGTATAAGTGCAAAATAAAGGAGTATGGGGCAAGCCATCTACAGATTAGACGGACTTCGTTGGATCGGTGATCCCGTATACGCATAAGAAAAGCCGGACAATGTCCGGCTTTTCTTATGCACCTTATCTGCTTTTTGCCAAAATCTTTGCAGCCATATCCGCGACCGTCATGCAGTCCCCTACGGGGTAGCCGGCCGCCTCAAGCTTTCGTCCAAGACACAAAATATGTGGAGCAGCGAGCGCCGCTTGCGTGAGGAGTTCCTCCTGTCGGAAAAGGTCGCACGGTATCCCTTCACCGATGACGCGTCCGCCCGCAAGGATGACCATGTGATTCGCAACACGCAGGATATCCTCCATGCTGTGTGAAACTAGGATAACACTGACACCGCGTTCGCGATGGAGCATCGTAAGCATGGTGAGCAGAGCCTCACGTCCCCGCGGATCGAGTCCCGCAGCAGGCTCATCAAGCACGAGATAACGCGGTGCGAGTGCGAGTACACCTGCAATGGCGACGCGTCTGCGCTCCCCGCCCGAAAGTGCAAACGGCGAGCGATCACGATAGCTGTCTGGCAGACGGGTAAGCTCCATTGACTCCCGCACACGTCTTTCGACTTCGGCATCCGACAGCCCTTGATTGCGCGGACCGAAGGCGATGTCCTCATACACAGACTCCTCGAAGAGCTGATGCTCGGGATATTGAAAGACCATGCCGACGCGAAAGCGTGCCGTTCGCGCCGTTTCCTTTTCCTTTTTCGTTGTGCCGTGGAGACTGACACCATCCACAAGAACCTGTCCTGCTGTCGGTACAAGCAAACCGCCAATCAGCTGCATGAGGGTTGACTTTCCCGCGCCTGTCTCGCCCGCGATTGCAGTAAATGCGTCCTCTCGGATTGTCAGTGTAACATCGTGGAGAGCCGTATGTGAAAGAGGTGTCTTCTCCATGTAGGTGTACGAAAGAGATTCTATTTCGATAGACAATGCAGCAACTCCTCATCCGTTATAATATCCGACGGAAGCTCACGCCCGCCGCGCCGCAAATGTTCCGCGAGATCGGCCGCGAGCGGAATATCAAGCCCCAGTGCACGCACCTTTTCCGTCTGTGTGAAGACTTCGTGAGGTGTCCCATCCATGACGACGCGCCCTGCATCCATCAGGACAATACGATCTGCCGCAATCGCCTCTTCCATAAAATGCGTAATATAAACAATCGTCAGTCCCTGCTCTTTATGCAGTTTTTGCACAGCATTCAGAACTTCCGTTCTTCCTCGTGGGTCGAGCATCGCCGTTGGCTCATCAAGGACAAGACAATGTGTCTGCATGGCAATCGCCCCTGCGATGGCGATGCGCTGCTTCTGCCCCCCCGAAAGCAGATGTGGAGCTGCTTGAGCGTATGATTCCATACCGACAAGCGCGAGTGCATTCTGAACGCGTGCACGGATCTCTGCAGGCGGAACACCAAGGTTTTCAGGACCGAATGCAACATCATCCGCAACTACCGCAGCAATGAGTTGGTTGTCGGGATTCTGGAACACCATGCTGACCTCCTGTCGAATGTCCCATCGCCGCATCTCATCCTTCGTATCCCATCCGCGCACCAGACACGTTCCCGCACTCGGAAGGAGGAGGGCGTTCAGATGCCGCGCAAGAGTCGACTTACCCGACCCGTTCGCCCCGAGCACCACTACGAACTCGCCCGCCGCAATGGAAAGCGTAACACCGCGCAGTGCCTCGTGTCCCTCACCCTCTCCGCTCCGGTAGACGTGGGTGACATGATTGAGTTCAAAAAAAATATCTGTCATTTCCATCTCTCACTAATTCTTCGTGCGTGCCTTCAACTGGATGCGGAATGTCGTCCCCTTGCCAACCTCGCTCTCAACCCCTATATGTCCCCCGTGCGCTTCGACAATCTCGCGTGCAATGGCAAGCCCCAAACCATTGCCGCCCATACGGCGTGAACGAGCCTTATCCACACGGTAGAAACGATCAAAGATACGCTCTGTATGCTCCGGTGCAATACCGATGCCCGTATCGGAAACAGAAAGCGCCACACTCCCCTTCTCCTCCTGTACGCAGACGGAAATACGTCCGTGTTCGGGCGTGTACTTCACCGCGTTATCGACCAAAATCAAGATCAGCTGACGAATCTTCTGTTCATCCGCATAGATCTCCGCACGTTTCGGCAGTTCCTCCACGATGGCAATATCCTTCTTTTCGGCAAAGGGACGCATAATGCGCACAGTTTGCTGTGCAGCGGCGACGAGATCCATCCGTACAGGTTTTACCTGATTTGCCTTCGCGTCACTGCGCGCAACAGTGAGGAGGTCGCTGACGAGTTTCGTCATCTTCTTGACCTCGTCACGCACATCCTCGATGACCTGCTTCAAAAAGGGGGATGTGATCGACGGATCGCTCCGCAGGAGATCTGCCGAGGCAAGTACGACGGCAAGCGGGGTTCGCAGTTCGTGGGAAGCATCCGCAGCAAATTGCCGCTGCTTTTCATACGCCTCTCGCACGGGCTTCATCGCACCACCCGAGAGCACATAGCCAATGGCGGCGGCAAAGACAAGTGCAAAGCCGCCGAGAATCGCGAGCGCCCATGTCGCCTTTTCCATGCCGTTATACATAGCAGTGACATCCTTGCCGACGTAGACCGTCTGCATCGGCAGCGGCGGACTGAACACGGTCTGAGCTGTCATCATCACCTTCGTCGGTGCACCGCGTTCATTCGTCTTTGTAAAGACGCGCACCTCACGCTCGGGTGCATCCCACCCTGTCACAATGTCCAATACAAACGACTCAATGCGAAAGGAGGCACGTGAAAAACTGACCAGTCGCCCTTCTCCATCAAATACATAATAGAAAAGACGATCATTCGTACCGCGATAGATTTGAGTTTCATCCGCATCTACCCCGGCATGAAGAACTGTGTATGCCTGTGCATCCGCCACACCGTTCGCCGTATCCAAGAGTTCGCGCGCCTGTTCGGACGTGATTGCCCACTCCATCGTCTTGTGCATGGCAAAAAGGAGGACGATAACCAGTCCTCCCATGACAAGCGCATAGCGGAGCATGAGCCGCAAACGGCTGCGCCCGAATACATTCTGCTCATTCAACGTGGTGTCTCCAGTTTGTAGCCAACCCCGCGTATCGTCTTGATCGCGTCACCCTCCCCTGCCGCATCCAGTTTTTTTCGCAGCATCTTCATATAGGAGTCAATGTTGTTCGAGCTGACATCCGACTCAAGTCCCCAAATACGGTCGAGAATTATATCACGTGGCACAACGATGCCGATGTTCTGCGCGAGAAGGTCAAAAAGCTGGAACTCACGTGGAGAGAGTTGGATCATCCTGCCATTTTTTTCAAGAATATTTGCCGTACGGTTCAGCTTAAAGCCACCGATCTCGTCGACCTCATGCTGAATGCGTTGTGTCGCACGCCGTCCGAGTGCACGCAGACGCGCGAGCAGTTCCGAGAACTCGAACGGCTTTACAAGATAGTCGTCCGCCCCCGCATCAAGCCCCGTCACGCGATCCTCTACCGAGTCCCGCGCCGTCAACATAAGGATTGCACGGTCATAGCCGCTGCGCCTGAGACGTGCACATGCCTCGACGCCCGTTTCCCCCGGCATCATCCAGTCCAGAATCAGAATATCGTACTCCGCATAGGTTGCATATTCGTAGATGTCACTGCCGTCCGTCACCCACTCGACCGAGATGTCGTTCTGTTCGAGCATATATTGAATGAGCTTCCCGAGCCGCAGATCATCTTCCGCCAGAAGCACACGCATCATATCATCTCCCCGCTGATTGTATTCCATTTTTCCTAGCAAAGTATACGAAAGCGAGGTGAAAGATAAATGAAAATCAGCGCATCATGGGATGATCTCCTGCGATCATCCCATAGAAAACAAGTGCGCCAAGTCCATAGCCACAAAACATAACAAGCCCCATAGGGATTGCCGTGTGATCGCCTGCAATGCCAACCACCGGCATCATGCACGCGCCGAGCAGCATGGAGAAACAGCCAATCAGCGCGGATGCGCTGCCCGCATTCTTTCCCTGCCGCGAAAGTGCAAGGGAAAAACTCGCCGCCCCCATGACCGAGAGCGGAACAACCGTGAGAAACAGCAGAATGACAATCACCGCAAGTGGCACGGCAAAGACAAAGCCCGCCATGAGCAGAATACTCCCGAAGAACGGAACCAGTACAGCATATTTCAGCATCATAATATCCGGAACGCGCCCCGCAAGGCGTGCGGGCAGAATCCCTGCAAGCAGCAACCCGGCTCCGATCACGGCAAATATGAGACTGTACCCCTGTGCCGAAACTCCATAGACATTTTGAAAGACGAATGACGATCCTGAAAGATAGGAAAAGAACGCCCCGAATACAAAACATTGGAGAAGGCAGTGACCGAGGAAATAGCGGTCATGCAGAAGCGTCGGAAACTTCTTCAGTGAGTCAGTCATATTGGCACTGCGCGCATCTTTCGGCAACGTTTCCTGATAGAGCAGCGTCGCCCCCGCGAGTAATACACCAATGATGGTGAGGAGCACGAAGGTCGCGCGCCAGTCGGCAAACAGTAGGATCTGCCCGCCGATAACGGGCGCGATGATCGGCGCAAAGCCGTTTACCATCATGAGGATCGCAAAAAATCGCGTCAGCTCCGCTCCCTCGCAGACATCGCGCGCAATCGCACGCGCAATAACAATGCCGCTTGCCCCCGCAAAGCCCGCGCAGAAGCGGAAGAAAAGGAAGAGATAAATATCCTCGGAAAGTACACAGCCGAGTGTCGCACCGATGAATACGAGCATCCCAATGAAGAGCGGTATCCGCCGCCCATGGAGATCGCTCAGAGGCCCTGCGAGAATCTGTCCGAGTGCCATGCCGAGCGTCGTCATCGTCAGTGTCAGCTGGACGAGCGACGTCGAGACACCAAAAGCCGTCTGCACTTCGGGCAGTGCAGGCAGATACATATCCGTTGAAAGCGGTGCAATTGCCGTCATCATACCAAGAAACACTGTCAGCCAGAGGCGTGTGCGTGTATTCATCGCCATCCCCCTATTTCTCTTCGACGGCACAGCATTCCTCCGTGCAAGATGTCCCTTCTTTTTTCCTGCGACGCATCAGCCATGCCTGTACCGTATCCCAAATCGCCGTCGCTATGACAATCCCTGCCGCTATCGATACGGCATAGAGGAACGTCTTGATCCCCTGCGTTCCGAACTTCTCCCAATTGGCAGCGACAGCATAGAACATTGTACGATAGAGCGAGCCGCCCGGCACCATCGCGATCACGCCGATGATGAGGAAGATCGTCGCGGGACATTTGTAGATACGCGCCAAAATCTCCGCCGCAATCGTTGCAAAGATCGCACCCGCAAAGTAACCCGCAAACTCATTCCAGTCCATCGCGACAAAGAGCATTGTAAAGCCCCAAGCCCCCATACAGACCACCGCCCCCATGACAGCATCCTTGAAGTGTCCGTGCCAGAGCAGATGAAAGCAGAAACCGCCGACAAACGAAGTCAGGAGATAGACCCATCCCGCCGTCTCAAAGGCGATGAGCGTCCCCGTCGCACTGAATGCGAATCCTGTCGCGATGAGAAGACTCAGGATGAATGCCTCGGCACTTTTGAGCAGCCCCGAAATCGTCTCCTGACTAAACATATCGCGGATGGAGTTCATGAGTGCGAGCCCCGGAATGACGGGCATGATATTACCCATATTGATGGCGGCGGGATGGATGTCCATACCGAACCACATGAAAGAGTTTGCAAGTATCCCTCCGACGAAGCTGAGCAGGACAAGCGCAAAGTACGGATTCAGTTTCGTCTGTCCGAGAAGGTATTGCAAAAGGCGCAGGAGCACCCCAACAATGCCCGCACATACAGCATCCTCGAACCGCCCGCCGAAGAATGCGGAGAAACTCGCGGCAATCAGTGCCCAATAGAACAACGATGCCTTGAGGGAGATCTCCTCCATCGTGTCGATCTCCCGAATGCGCTGCTTGATCTCGTCCGAGGTCATGGGATGAGCGCAGATCTCGCGCGAAAGCTGATTCAGTGCCTTGAGCCGCTGAAAGTCGAAGTTCTGCCCCGGCACGCGCCGCATCTGCGTGAGCACGCCGATATCAGCACCACGCAGCGTCACGATGATACTGGATGTAATGACCATCACATCCACATGACGTACCCCGTACGCACGGCAGATAAAATTGATCGTACGCTCCACGCGACTGACCTCCGCGCCCGTCACAAGCATACGCTGACCGATGTCGATGGCGCGTTCAAGGATATTATTGATGTTGATTCGTGCTGTTTCATTTATCATAATGAACATAGTTATAGCATGAGATGGCGGTCTTGTCACGTCTTTTCATACAAAAAGAGCAAAGCCCCCTTGCGAGACTATGCTCCCGTGATAATCTCTACTGCTATTCTACCGTAACCGACTTCGCAAGATTGCGCGGCTTGTCCACATCGCAGCCGCGCGTAATCGCCGCATAATAGGCGAGCAACTGGAGCGGAATCACCGAGAGGATCGGCATGATGAACTCATCCGTCGCCGGGACGTGCATGACGTGATCGACATACTTCTTGAGCTCCGTATCCCCATCTGCCGCGATCCCGATGACCACTGCATCGCGCGCCTTGACCTCCTTGATGTTGGAAAGGGTCTTCTCGTAGACATTGCGCTGCGTCGCAAGTGCGATGACAGGAACACCCTCGACAATAAGAGCAAGTGTGCCGTGTTTGAGCTCGCCCGCTGCATACGCCTCAGCATGAATATAGGAAATCTCCTTCAGCTTCAGAGCACCCTCAAGTGACACGGCATAGTCCAGACCGCGCCCGATGTAAAAAACATCCTCGTTGAAGCCGTACTGCTTCGCAAAGGTCTTGATCGGATCCACATCGGACAAGATCTCCGAAACCTGCGCCGGAATCTCGTGCAGCTGTGCGACCAGCTGCGCCGTGCGCTCCGCCGTAATCGACTGCTTGATCTCCGCCATGTAAAGTGCAAGCATAAAGAAGAGAACAAGCTGTGTTGTGTACGCTTTCGTCGATGCGACCGCAATCTCAGGTCCTGCCCATGTATAGACAACCTGATCCGCCTCACGGGCAACCGACGAGCCGACTACATTCGTGATGGCGAGGGTCTTTGCCCCGCGCCGCTTTGACTCCTTAAGTGCGGCAAGCGTGTCACTTGTCTCACCCGACTGTGATACCACAATCAGAAGCGTGTGTTCGTCGACAATCGGATCGCGATAGCGGAATTCCGAGGCGACATCCACCTCAACAAGCACACGCGCCAGCTTCTCGATGTAGTACTTGCCGACCAGTCCCGCATGATATGCCGTGCCGCAGGCAACGATGTAGATCTTGTTGAACGAGTTCAGATAGTCTGCATCCCACGCGAGTTCCTCAAAGGAGATGGCTTTTTTGTCCGCCGTGATGCGTTGACTCATCGTGTCGCGCACCGCCTTCGGCTGTTCATTGATCTCCTTGAGCATGAAATGCTCGTAACCGCCCTTTTCCGCTGCCTCAGCGTTCCATGTAACCTCGAACACCTTCTTCGGCACGGGTGCGCCAAGATGGTTTGTCACCTCGACCGCGTCCTTGCGGACAATGGCAACTTCACCGTCCGCCAGTATATAGGTGCGTCGTGTCTTTGAAATAATGGCGGGGATGTCCGAAGCAATAAAGTTCTCGCCCTCACCAAGTCCAATGATGAGAGGGTTATCCTGCTTCGTGCAGATGAGCATATCGGGATGCCGACGGCTCATGAACGTGAGCGCATACGATCCTTCAATCCGCTCCAAAACCGCACGAACGGCGGCGACAAAGTCCCCGCTGTAGACCTCTTCCAAGAGGTGCACAACAACCTCCGTATCCGTCTCGGACTTAAAGACGTGCCCCTTTGCGATGAGTTCTTCCTTCAGCGAAAGATAGTTCTCGATGATGCCGTTGTGCACGATAGCAAAGTCGCCATGGCAGTCCGTGTGCGGGTGCGAGTTCACATCCGACGGACGACCGTGCGTCGCCCATCGCGTATGCCCAATGCCGAGGGTACCCACGGGCACATTTCCCTTGATCTTGTCGCGCAGCGCAGCAAGACGTCCGACGCTCTTCTCCACGCGAATGTTCTCACCATCGTAGACAGCAATACCCGCTGAGTCATAGCCGCGATACTCAAGCTTCGACAGACCGTCGAGCAGAAACTCCGCCGCCTGACGATCTCCGACATAACCGACAATTCCACACATAAAAATACCTCCTGACAGAAAACTCTTCTCTCAAGGATTTCGCTCCATCTGCAGCTTTGTCCGCAGGGTCGCCCCTGCGCTTTGACCGCAGACTCTCGACAGAGCGTGCCGGAAGGCATCCGCTGACGGCTCGACAACCTTCTCCTCGTCCTCTGAAATACAATCTATTTTCAGAGCCAGCGCTAAGAAATACTAGGAAGCTATCTCTTTTCCATAAAAGAAATCCCCATGCACCAACAGTGCATGGGGTCATTCTATCCGATATTGCACAAGAAGTCAATTCGTTACGTAATGACTGAAGCTTCCTATCACAAGCTGTGGAAACTCCGCATGAAGTTCGTCCATAAATGTACGTGTCCCGACAGGCTCACTGACCGCCTCCGGCATAGTATGGAGGAAGAGCGTTGGATCGATGTTCAGATTCCGCATCTGGATCATCTGCACGGGCAGCGCACGAAAGAACTTCTGCCACGCCGTCAGCTCCTCCGCACGGTCGGTAAAGCCCGGGAAGTGGAGCAAATTCAGCGACACATAGACACCATGATCGAGTGCATAGCGCAGGGATTCCTTTACATTGTCCAGCGAATAACTCGCACGGTAATATGCGTTATAACTCTCGTCACGTGCACTGATGATGGAAACGCGCAGCGAGTCCAGCCCCGCATCCACAATTTTCCGCATCCCTGCAGGAAAGCCCGCATTCGAGTTCATATTGATCTGACCACGCGCGGTGACGGCGCGAATCCTCCGAATGCCCTCTGCGATTCTGTCTGCCGCAAGCGATGGCTCGCCCTCACATCCCTGCCCGAAGCTGATGATCCCATCGGGCGCGATTGAGAGATGGTAGATGCCGACCTCGGCGATCTCCTCCGCCGTCGGAGAGAATGTGATGCGCTCCTGCGGCGATGGGCAGCACTCCGAGCTCTGCAGCGAGATACAGCCGAGGCAGTTCGCATTGCATACGGGTGAGGTTGGCACACCGCACTCCCACCGTCGGTAAAACAAATTTTGTGCCGTCAAACAGTGATAGTCCAGCGAGCAGTTCCCCACTTGCTCCACGATGCGATTGTTCGGGAGTTCCTTCATCGTGCGGCGCACAAGTTTTTTGAGCTCCTTGCCATTGTAGTTGGCGGGATCCCACTTCTCATTTTCATCCGTATAGACAGCGGCAACATACAGTTCCCCTCCATACGATACAACAGCGGTATATCCATAGAGTGGCAGAGGTGCGGCATCATCGGTGCGAACGAATGCCGGCAGATGCGTGCGCGTATAGCCCTGCGGCAAGATGCCAGCGACCGCCATCCCTGCAATCCGTTTCTCCTCACCGCCTGCCGTCTGTCCCACAGCCGTATGATCGGGCATAAACATGAGGTCGGCACTCTCGGGCAGCGGAATGAGATCGTCCGGACGAAGCGAAACATTCCGTGCGCCGATGCGCCCCATCGCATGAACCCCCGCCGCCTCGCAAATATTTCCGTTTTTATCGGCGTAGACCGCCGTGATCTCGCCGCTATGTCTATGCGGACGTGCCGCCTGCTTCTTGGGCTTCATGACTCCCCTCTTGTTTCTCTTTCTTCTTGTGTGGATTGTACTTGTTCATCGCAAAATCCACACCGTCCGTCACAATGCATTCCACCGCAGGCAGGAGGTAGTCAATCGCCGCACGAATTTTCGGTGCATCCTCCGACGAAAACGGCGCAAGCACATGGTTGATGACCGTCCATCCTGCGGGCGGGCGGCCGATGCCGATGCGGACACGCGCGAAGTCCTCACTGCCGACGTGGGCGAGGATGGACTTGATGCCGTTGTGCCCACCTGAACTGCCCTTTCTGCGAATGCGTACCATCCCCGCAGGGATATCCATATCGTCATGCACAACAATAAGATCGTCCGTATCCATCTTATAGTAGGAAAGCATCGGCCCGAGCGCCTCGCCGCTGTTGTTCATATAGGTTAAGGGCTTTACGAGAAAGACTTTCTCCCCGCCAACGCGTACCTCGGTGATGGCAGAGAAAAAATCTTCCTTCCATGCGGGCGCATTCAGATGCGCTGCGAGTGCATCGACCAGCATAAAGCCGACATTGTGCTTTGTCTGTGCGTACTCCGTGCCGGGGTTGCCCAATCCTGCAATAATTTTCATGTCTCACTCCTTCGTCGGATCGCCAATCAGAAAGAGATAGGCAAGCACGACGATGCCGAGCGCGATGCGATACCAGCCGAACGCCGTGAAATCGTTGCGCTTGATGTAGCGCAGGAGGAATCGGATCGAGAGAATCGACACGATGAACGCCGTCACCATGCCAATGGCGAGGATCACGAGCTCCGCCCCCGTGTAGTTCCAACCAAACTTCACGAGCTTCAGAAAGGACGCACCAAACATGACGGGAATCGCAAGAAAAAATGTGAACTCCGTGGCAACATAACGGCTTGCACCGAAGATGATGCCGCCGAGAATCGTCGCACCCGAGCGGCTCGTCCCCGGAACGAGCGAGAGCACCTGAAACATACCGATGATGAACGCCGTACGGTAGTCCAGTGCGGCAAGATCGTCCACGCGTGGTGTGCGCCGCTTGTTGAAGCGTTCCACTACAATGAAGAGCACGCCGTAGAGAATCAGCATCGCGGCGACCACGGGCGCATTCATGAAATGTTCTTCCATGTATTTATTGAACGCAAGCCCGATCACGGCGGCGGGCAGACAGGCGACGATGACCTTGCCCCAGAGATCGAACGTCGCGCGACGCTCTGCCTCTGACTTACTCTTTAGGAATGGGTTGAGCTTTTCGAGATTCAGCACAACAACGGCGAGAATCGCGCCGAGCTGAATCACAACGAGGAACATATCCATGAATGCCGTCGACACATCGAGCCGAATGAACTCATCGACGAGGATCATATGCCCCGTGCTCGATACGGGAAGCCACTCCGTCAATCCCTCCACGATGCCCAGAATGACAACCTTCACCAGTTCCATCAATGAAATATCCACTGTAAATGTACTCCTCCTCTGCTAGGGAAGCACTGATAAATTCAGCCACACCAACTTAGTGCCTCTTTTTTACCCGTACTTTGTCGTCAAATCCTCCACATGGCCTTTGCTATGCCTCCGGTTTGCCTCCTTAGTTCGGACGAAAAATCTACGCCAATCTGAGGGTCTATTTCATCAGCGATTCCTTAGAAATCTCGCCTATTATAGCACAGTTCCCGCATTTCTGCACGATTTCTATGATAAATGTTACGAGAAAATGAGGTCAGCGATGCTCCTAAGCAAACCCTAGTGGAGCAAGCGGGAAAAGTGTGCGGTACGCCCCGTTGGACTTCTTTCGTCCAAGCGCAGCGCGTTTAAGAAGTCCAGCGGTATTTGAGCGTACAAGCACACGAACGCTTGCGCAACTAAGTGTTTGCGTGGAGCATGCATGTCCGTAAAATTTGACGTAGACCCCAAAGAAAAAAGGCTGCCGAAGCAGCCCTTCTCTATACAATTCTACGCTTACACGAGACCATGTGCGAGCATAACATCCGCAACCTTTGCGAACGCTGTGATGTTTGCACCCGCGACAAGATCGTCGGGGTCGGCATACAGTTCCGCATTCTTCTTCGCGTCGCGGTAGATGTGCGACATAATCTTGCGGAGACGCTTGTCCACCTTCTCGAACGTCCACTGACGGCGCTCGGAGTTCTGCGACATCTCCAGTGCGGAGGTCGCAACACCGCCCGCATTTGCCGCCTTTGCCGGTGCAAAGAGCACCTTGTGGCTCTGGAAATATGCAATTGCATCGAGTGTCGACGGCATATTTGCGCCCTCGCCGATCGCCTGTACGCCGTTCGCAACAAGCAGTTTTGCAGACGCCAGATCAATTTCTCCCTGCGTCGCACACGGAAGAGCAATATCGCACTTCACCGACCAGACACCCGAACAGCCCTCGTGGTACTCGGCATTCGGATGTGTCGCCGCATACTCCTTGATGCGCGCGCGGCGAACTTCCTTGATCTCCTTGAGTGCTGCGAGGTCGATGCCATCGGGATCGTAGATGTATCCGTTCGAGTCGGAGCAGGTCACAACCCTCGCCCCGAGCTCCTGTGCCTTCTCAATCGCATACGTCGCGACGTTGCCCGCACCCGAAACGACAATCGTCTTGCCCGCGAGGTCGATGCCCTTCGCGGCAAGCATATCCTGCACGAAGTACAGGAGACCATAACCCGTCGCCTCCGTACGTGCAAGACTGCCCCAGTAGTCCGTGCGCTTGCCCGTCAAAACGCCCGCATCATAGGAGTCACGGATGCGTTTGTACTGACCGAAAAGATAACCGATCTCGCGCCCGCCGACACCGATGTCGCCCGCAGGGACATCTACATTCGGACCGATGTGGCGATAGAGCTCCGTCATAAAGCTCTGGCAGAAATTCATGACCTCGTTGTCGCTGCGCCCATGCGGATCGAAATCCGAGCCACCCTTGCCGCCGCCAATCGGAAGCCCCGTCAACGCGTTTTTGAACACCTGCTCGAACGCGAGGAACTTTAGAATATCAAGTGTCACGCTCGGATGGAAGCGCAAGCCGCCCTTGTATGGGCCAAGTGTGCTGGACATCTGCACACGGAAGCCACGGTTGATCTGAATCTCGCCCTTGTCGTCCACCCACGGCACACGGAACGTAATGATGCGATCCGGCTCGATCATACGTTCAAGGATTTTGTGCTGCTTGTACTCCGGATGCTTCTCCAGCAGGGGAACAACCGATGTCAGAACCTCGGAGACCGTGTTCTTAAAATGCGTTTGATCGGGATCGCGCTTCGATACCAGATCGAGAATATCATCTACATACTGTTTCATATCAGACATTGTAATTCCTCCCTCTGCTTGCTCGGTGACCCTCATCGAACGTGACTGAGTATAGCACACGGCGCAAAGGTTTGTATAGGGATTACAGGCATGAATACAATATGCAGTGGAAATACAAAAAAGAGGCCTCTGCGAAAATGCAAAGACCTCTCGTCCTACAGATGATACGGCTCTCCCCGACTGATCTTAAACGCGCGGTAAATCTGCTCCACGAGAAAGAGGCGGATGAGCTGATGCGGAAATGTGAAACGCGAGAAGGAGAGCCGCAGATCGGCACTGCGGCGCAGTTCATCCGACAGCCCGAAAGGACCGCCGATGAGAAAGGCAATATGACTCTCGCCTGTGACTGCAAGGCGGTCAATCTTTGCCGCAAACTCCTCCGAGGAGAGCTCTGCGCCGCCGACATCGAGCACAATGAGATATGCCCCCTGCGGCACCTGCGTCAAAAGACGCTCGCCTTCGCGGCGGATGGTCTCCGCCTTTTCCGCAGCCGAAGGCTTCTCCTTCATGCGCTCCTCTGGGATTTCGTGTGTGCGCACATCCGCATAGGGACGCATACGCTTCTCATACTCTGCAATCCCGTCGCGCAGATACTTTTCCTTGATTTTACCCGCACAGACAATCGTGATTTTCAACGATCCTCCTGCGGCATCTCTTCGAGTGTGACCTCCGTTTTGCGCTTCGTATCGTTGCGGTCGTAAGTCACCGTCACCTTGTCTCCGACCTTGTATGAGGCAATCTTATTCCGCAGTTCGGCAACGCTGTTGACTTCCTCACCGTCGATCTCAAGGATGATGTCGCCGCGCTGGAATCCCGCCTTGCCGCATGGACCGTCAAGCGACAGACGGAAGATGTAGACGCCCTTGTCGATATTCAACTGATAGCCGTAGCGTGCCGCCGTCGTCGGGTCAAAGACAGATACCCCAAGATATGGACGCGCCACATAACCTTTTTCGATCAGTTCACTCACGATGGTCTGCACCGTGTTGATCGGGATGGAGAACCCCATGCCCTCGACGGCAGCAGCCGCCACCTTCGCACTGTTGATACCGATGACCTCACCGTCGGCGTTTACGAGTGCACCGCCCGAGTTCCCCGGGCTGATTGCTGCGTCGGTCTGCAGCAGCTTCACACGCTTGTCGCTGACATCGAGCGTGCGGTTCAACGCACTGATGACCCCGACGGTTACGCTGCCCTGAAACTCAAGCCCGAGCGGATTGCCGATCGCAATCGCCGGCTCGCCGACCACGACCCCATCCGAGTTTCCGAATACCGCCGTCGGCAGGTTGCTTTCATCCACCTTCACAACGGCGAGGTCGGTGAACTCATCCTTTCCGATGAGTTTTCCCTTAAGACTGCGCCCATCGGAGAGCGAAACAATGATCTCCTTCGCCCCGTCGATCACGTGATTGTTTGTCACAATGTAGCCGTCGCTGCGAAATATCACACCGGAACCAACGCCCTGCGTCTCAACCGGATTATTGAACCAGTCACGCGCGACCGCCTTGTTCGTAATGCCGACGACAGCCGGTCCTACCGCCTTTGCCGCGCGGACAACAGGTGTGTTGCGCGCCTCCGAGAGCCCCGAAACATCGACCGTCTGCGCGGGCTTCGATCCGCCAACCGTGTTATCGGCAGCCGTTCCCAGCGAGCAGCCGCCAAAGATGACAATGGAGGCGAAAACTGCCGCAGCTGCGAGCGCTGCTCCTTTTTTCTTGTGAAATCGGATGTTCATAACGACATCTCCTTTATAGTACGATCTCTGCCCCGCCCTCCGGCAGACAACTCTCTACATCAAGCATCATACCGCGTGAAGCGAGAATGTCTGTCACTGTATCACACGCGAGTGCGGGACGATTGTTCTCCTCCGAGAGGTGTGCGAGGAAGACCTTGTGCGGCTGTTTCTTCATGCGCGTAAGTGCCCATGCCGCCTCCCCATTTGCAAGATGTCCGCGATTCGAGAGAATGCGTCGCTTCAGCGGCCACGGATAGCTGCCCCGACGCAGGAGGTCGGCATCGTGATTTGCCTCAAAGACAAGAACATCTGCCCCCTCCATCGCCTCCTGCACCGTATCGGTCACAACGCCGAGATCGGTTGCAACCGTGCAGCAGTGCGAGCCCTCGATGCGAAAGCCACATGGATCCGCCGCATCGTGTGAGATCGCAAAGGGCTGTACCATGACATCGCCAATCGTAAACGCCCCCGAAATGCTCCGCATATCGTCCTCGAATGCCGTGCCTCCGTCAATGCCCGCAAGCGTCCCGCACGTCGCAAGGATCGGCAGATGGTATTGCTTCGCGAGCGTTTTCAGTCCGCGCACATGATCGATATGCTCGTGTGTGACGAGTACGGCATTGAGGCTCTGGGGGTCTACGCCGCGCGTGCGCAGCCCCTTCGTGATCCGCGCCGCACTGATGCCCGCATCCACCAAGATCCGCACACCATCCAGCTCAACATAGATCGAATTTCCCTTGCTTCCGCTCGCCAGTATGGATACTTGCAACGAACAATCCTCCTCTCTGTCCCTCATATTATTCCACTTGTCTGTAAATTGTCTGCATAATTTCTATGGGAAAAATTATGATTCCAACAGCATGACTTCCTGCTCCATTCACTTGCCTTCATGCAGCATAATACGAATGAGTTCATGCCACGCCGCAAAGTCCTCACTTAAGTTTGCAAAAAGCCCCCACAAACAACTGCTGTAATGTGGGAGCAAAATAAAGGAAGCACTGATAAATTCAGCACCGCCATCTTAGCACATCTTTTTTGCCCGCTTTTCGTTAGCAAATCCTCCACATAGCTTTGGCTATGCGTCCGGTTTGCTGCCTCAATCGGACGAAAAAATCTGCGCCAATCTGACGGACTTCATTTTATCAGCGATTCCTAAATATTTCACGAACGTTTATTTTTTTGTGCGAGTTCATCCTTCATCCGCGCAATATGGGTCATGATCTCAGCAGAAAACGCGTCAAGTGCTTCCTTACTTTTGCGGTCGCCCTGAAAGGAAATCGGCGTGCCATACATAATGCGCAGCTGCGGAAGCAGCCCGCCGTTTGCGAAGATGCAATGTGTATTGAGGATGGCAACGGGCACAATCGGTGCGCCCGTCATGGCGGCGATGAGGGCGACGCCCGCCTCCGCCTTTTGCAGCTCACCCGTCTTGCTGCGCGTCCCCTCGGGGAAAAGTCCGAGCACACGCCCTTCCTTCAAGACCGTAACCGCCGTCTTGATTGCGCCGCGATCGGATTCGCCGCGCTTTACAGGGAACGCATGGCAGCGACGAATTGCCGCGCCAAAAATCGGATTCTCGAACAGTTCGATCTTCGCCATATAGCTGACAGGACGCTCGATGAGGCTCGCCATAAGCGGCGGGTCGATATTGCTCGCATGATTCGCGGCAAGGATCACAGCCCCCTCTGCGGGGATGTTCTCGCGTCCATAGACACGCGTACGAAAGATGATGTAGAAAAAGAGCCGAAAGACGATTTGCAGAAATCCATACAGCATAGTAACCGCCTATTCTGAGAGTTTCAAAACATATGTGACAACCTCATCAATCGAGAGCGAGGTCGTGTCGAGCAGAACGGCATCCTCCGCCTGACGCAGCGGCGAGATTTCGCGCTCGCTGTCCTGCTTGTCGCGCAAAGCAATCTCACGTTTCAGATCGTCGAAATTGACCGCATAGCCCTTTTCCTTCATCTCGTCGTAGCGACGGCGTGCACGTTCTTCGACAGATGCCGTGAGGAAGATCTTCACATCGGCATTTGGGAGTACATTCGTCCCGATGTCGCGCCCGTCCATGACGATCGCGCCATCCGCAGCCATTGCACGCTGCAGCTCCACCATCTTTTCACGTACAGGGCCGAGTGCCGCGACACGGGAAACGATATGCGTAACCTCGGGCGTACGGATCTCCTGCGTCACATCCGTGCCGTCGACGGTAACACGCGTACCGTTCTCCGTACAGGCAAGACGCACGTCGATCTCCTGCACAGCACGAAGTATATCCTCGTCCGTCGCCGTCTGCGACTGCTTGAGCGTCTTCCATGCCACGCCGCGATACATCGCTCCCGTGTCAATGTAGGTATAGCCAAGTTTCTCTGCCACAATCTTTGCAACAGTGCTCTTTCCCGCACCGGCAGGTCCGTCAATCGCTATCACACGTTTCATACAAAACTCCTTCTTGTTTAGAACCGTTCCATTTCGGAAAAGAATGTCGGATAGGAAATATTGACGCTGTCCGGCTTCTCGATGATAACCCCCTTCGCCGCCGCACCAAGGACAGCAAGCGACATTGCCATACGATGATCTCCGCAGCTGCTCACCTGCGCCCTCTGCATCTTCGCCTGACCGTGAATGACAAGTCCATCCTCACGTTCCTCAATGCTGCCGGGGGCGAGCTTTTGAAACTCCGTCGCAATCGCGTGCAGGCGATCCGTTTCCTTTACACGCAGTTCCCCCGCCCCCGTGATAACAGTATCCCCCTCCGCAAAGAGCGCGGCGACGGCGATAATCGGAATCTCGTCGATGAGGCGCGGCATAATCTCCGCTCCAAAGGATACACCGCGCAGAGCCGCCGTTTCAACCGTAATGTCCGCAACGCGCTCGCCGCCGCTCGTGCGTTCATTTTGCACGATGATATGTGCGCCCATCTCCATGAGCACATCCAGAATCCCCGTGCGTGTCGGATTGATGCCCACATTCCGCAGCAGAAGGCGACTGTCCGCGATGATGCTGCCCGCAACGAGGAAATACGCCGCCGAACTGATGTCGCCCGGCACGGTAATCTCCGCAGGTGCACGATAGCCGCCCTCCGCCACAGGGAATACGGTTACGCTTGCCCCCGTGCGCTCAAGGTGAACACCGAAGCCCGCAAGCATCTGTTCCGTATGGTCGCGCGAGGTGTACGGCTCTGTGACCGTCGTCGGCGCATCCGCATAAAGCCCCGCGAGGAGAATGGCCGACTTGACCTGCGCACTCGCAACGGGGCTGTTGTAGTGAATTCCGTGCAGCATCTCCCCCGCCGGTATGATCGTAAGCGGAAGATTGTTGTTGTTGTTTCGCCCGTAGATGCACGCGCCCATCTCAGAGAGCGGCAGAAGTACGCGCCCCATCGGACGGCGCGTCAGTGAGGCGTCGCCACTGAACACGGAGAGGAACGACTGCGGTGCGAGCAACCCCATCATGAGACGCAGCGTCGTCCCGGAGTTCCCGGCATCGAGCACAGACAACGGCTCCGTCAGTCCATGAAATCCTCTGCCCGTGACAATCAGTTCGTTTTCATTCAGAAATTCAACATTGACACCGAGCGCACGCATCACACCGACAGTCGAGAGACAGTCCGCCGCATGGAGAAAGTTCCGAATATGCACGGGCGTATCGCCCAGCCCTGCAAACATGACGCTGCGATGCGAGATGGATTTATCCCCTGGTATATCGATTTTCCCACGCCAGCCACGCCGCGCAGGTTCAATCGTTTTCATCTCAGCCATGTGCTTACTCACTTTCCAAATCCGATACACTATGGCAGCCCGCTGCATGCCCCATAGAAAACGCCGCCTGTAAGTTGTAACCGCCCGTATAGGCATCCACATCGACCAATTCACCCACGAAATAGAGATGCTTTACGAGCTTGGATTCCATCGTGCGTGGGTCGAGCTCACGCGTTGCAACGCCGCCCGCCGTCACAATCGCCTCAGCGATGGGACGCGTCCCCGTAATCGTTAGCGGGAGTGCCTGCAGCGTGTACACAAGACGTTCACGTTCCTTGGATGAAACTTGACCGACGACACGCTCCGGCAGGATCTCTGCCGTATGCAGTACAATGTCGATCAGCCGCTTCGGCAGGAGGTCAATCATGCCGTTGTGGA
The DNA here is from genome assembly GCF_030644225.1 of Selenomonas dianae. Taxonomy (NCBI): domain Bacteria; kingdom Bacillati; phylum Bacillota; class Negativicutes; order Selenomonadales; family Selenomonadaceae; genus Centipeda; species Centipeda dianae. The sequence continues at coordinate 1,169,068 of NZ_CP128650.1, forward strand.
TCTGCTTCTGCTCGTATGCTGTAAAGTCCCGATCCACACGCTCCCGCAGTTTTTCGTGCGTCAGCGCGGGCTTGAGGTTCAGCCGCAGTTCGATCTCCTGTTGCCCATCCATTAGAAGTTCCGATGCGCGGCGGCTCAGTTGGAGGATGATCGGACCCGTCACGCCAAAATGCGTAAAGAGCATCTCACCAAAGAAGTCCTGCTCCTTCTTCCCCATATGATACAGCGTGGCACGCACATTGCGCAGGGAAAGCCCCTGCACGTCCTTAACCCATGTTTCCCGCGTCACGAGGGGAACAAGTGCGGGAAAGATCGGTGTGACCGTGTGCCCCGCCGCACGCGCGAGCGCATAGCCGTCCCCCGCCGAGCCCGTCGCGGGATAGGATGCACCGCCTGTGGCGAGAATCACGGCAGCCGCCTCGATCTGTAAACCGTCCGCAAGGCGGACGCCGCGCAGTATGCCATCCTCGATAATGAGTTCATGCACCGCTGTATTCGTACGGATCTCCACATTCTGATCACACAGGTATTTCAGCATAGCGTCGACCACTTGAGCGGCGCGGTCACTCACGGGGAATACACGATTTCCACGCTCGGTCTTTAGCGGAACGCCCTGCCCCTCGAAAAATGCTATCACATCCGCGTTGTCGAAGGCGCGAATCGAGGAGTGAAGGAATCTGCCGTTTCCGACAATGTTCCTGATGATGTCAGGAATCTCGTCCGCGCTGGTGACGTTGCAGCGTCCCTTTCCTGTAATCATCATCTTGCGTCCGACGCGCGGCATCTTCTCAAGGAGCAGAACGTGTCCGCCGCACTCCGCCGCTGCCGCTGCCGCCATCATGCCCGCAGGTCCCGCGCCCACCACGATGATCTTCTTCACGCTCTGTCACCCCTGCAATCTCACGAAGCTCCCGAATCTCCTTCGACGTCAAATGCCGATATGCACCGCAGGCAAGCCCGCGTAAGGTCAGCTGTGCAAAGCGTACACGCCTGAGTCCCGTAACACGGCAGCCGATCGCGGCAAACATCCGCCGCACCTGTCGGTTGCGCCCCTCATGGATGATGGTCTCGACCACCGTGCGCCCATGTTCTGAACGCAATACGCGCAGCTGCGCGGGCGCGGTTACACCGTCCTCAAGGAGAACGCCGCGGCGCAGCTGTTCCATCCCTTCTTCCGTGACTTCGCCAAAAACCTCCGCATGGTAGACCTTGTCGATCTCATAACGCGGATGCAGAAGCCCCTGCGTCAGCCCACCGTCATTCGTGATGAGGAGCAATCCCTCCGTATCGGCGTCGAGCCGCCCCACAGGATAAAGACGCGCGGAAAAATCTGGCAGGAGATCGAGCACGGTCTTGCGCCCCCGATCATCCCGCACCGTTGAGAGGTAGCCACGCGGCTTGTTGAGCAGGACGTAGTACCGCTTCTCATCAGCCCGAATACGATTGCCGTCAACGGTAATCTCATGGCACGCCGCCTCATACTTCGCACCGAGCTCCGTCACAACAGCACCATCCACCATAACCCGTCCCGCGCGGATCATCTTCTCCGCTGCACGACGCGATGCCACCCCCGCACTGCTGAGGATCTTCTGCAATCGTTCTTCCATTTTATCCCCTATCGCATTTTGACGGCACGTTCCCCCATCAGCGCCCTGAGTTTCTGCTGTACCTCAGGTGAGCCGTCGATCCAATAGTGTTCCTCAAGCTTTCGCCATCGTCCCTCACTCTGAACAAAGACGGGATGCTCTCCCCTGTGCGCGGCAAAGAGCGTCCGCATCGCTGTCCACAGTACACGGCGATCTGCATCCGCAGACGGAATCAGGTAAAAGGAAGATCGGTACTCATTCATCCGCCAGATCTCGTCGGCAAGCAGTTTTGGCTCCTCGCCCGTCGTATCAACGCGCCCCTGCACAACAATAATACTATCCGGCTCCAGATCAGACACATGTGCATAGAACACACGCGGGAATACAGTCACCTCAATCTTGCCGCTGAAGTCCTCAAGCTCGGCAAAGAGCATTGTATCGCCCTTCTTCGTTGTAAAACGCTTCGTACTTGTCAGTATCCCACCGATACGAACAAGCTGACGATCTCTGTGCACGGCGGTTGGAATCTCGCCGATGGAGAGCAGTACAGACAGGGTATCACGGTAGTCATCGAGCGGATGCCCTGTGATGTAAAAGCCCGTCGCTTCCTTCTCCCACGTCAGACGCTCACGCGCCGTACTCGGTGGAATGTCCGTCGAAACGCGAATCTGCTGAACCTCCTCCATCATATCCTCACCAAAGAGCCCTCCCTGCCCGCTCAAAAGATCACGCTGCCGCCGTGCCGCATCCTGTATCGCGGGATCGAGTGCGGCAAGCAGTTGATTGCGCTCCGTACCGATGCTGTCAAACGCACCGCATTTGATGAGGCTCTCAATTGCCCGCTTGTTGACCGTACGCAGATCGACGCGCGTACAGAAATCCACAAGCGAGCGGAATTTTCCGCTAGCGGCACGTACGCGCTCCATGCTCATAATCGCATTCTCCCCGACGTTGCGAACGGCGGCAAGCCCAAAGCGGATCGCACCATCCTCGATGCCGAACGTCGCTGCACTCGAATTGATGTCGGGCGGCAGGATCTTGATCCCCATCTGACGGCAGAGCTGAATGTAGACGGGGATTTTGTCCGTCTTATCCATAATACTCGTCAAAACACCCGCCATAAATTCTACGGGGTAATGCGCCTTGAGATACGCCGTCTGCCATGCGAGCAGACCGTAGGCGGCACTGTGGGACTTGTTGAATCCATAGTCCGCAAAATGCGTCAAGAGGTCGAAAATATGATTTGCAAGCGCAGCTTCCAGCCCGTTCTTCGCGCAGCCCTGCAAAAAGATCTCCTTCTGCGCCATTAGAAGATCGTGTTTCTTCTTGCCCATCGCACGCCGCAGAAGATCCGCCTGTCCGAGACTAAATCCCGCGAGCACCTGCACAATCTGCATGACCTGCTCTTGATAGAGCACAACACCGAACGTTTCCTTTAGGATCGGCTCAAGCAGAGGGTGCATATAGACAACCTCTTTTTTCCCGTGCAGGCCGTCAATGAAATCCGTCACCATTCCGCTGCCCAAGGGTCCCGGTCGATAGAGTGCCACGGTCGGAATCAGATCGACAAACCCCTTCGGCTGCAGATCCTTGACAAGATTTGTCATACCCGCCGACTCCATCTGGAACACAGCTCCCGTGTCTCCATCGCAGAGCATTTGTGATGTTTTTTCATCCACAAGCGGTATGGCATCGACATCCAACTCAATGCCATGCGACGCACGCACATGATTGACCGTGTCCGCTATAATTGTCAGCGTACGCAGCCCGAGAAAATCCATCTTGAGAAGCCCGAGAGCCTCTACGTCGTCCTTATCGAACTCCGTGACAAGCGTCCCCTCAGAAACCCAGACGGGCACTTGACCGGACAGCGGATTCTTCGCAATCACAACACCCGCCGCATGGATCGACGTATTACGCGGCAAGCCTTCGATTTTACGCGCGAGATCAATCACTCGGCGAGCATTCTCATCCTCCTCGTAGACACGCCTAAAATCCGACGACTCTTTGAGCGCACGCTCCAATGTAATGTTCAGTTCAGCAGGAACAAGCTTTGTAATGGCAGACACTTCGCTGAACGACATTTCGAGCACACGCCCGACATCGCGAATTGCCCCCTTTGCCCCCATCGTGCCGAACGTGGCAATCTGTGCGACATGATCCTCCCCATAGCGCTCCTTGACATACGAAATGACCCGCCCACGATTCATATCGTCAAAATCAATATCAATATCCGGCATGGACACGCGTTCAGGGTTGAGGAAACGCTCGAATAGAAGTGCATATTGTAGCGGATCGATATTTGTGATCCCAAGAAGATAGGCGACAATACTGCCTGCTGCCGAACCACGTCCCGGTCCTACTTCAACGCCATGTCCGCGTGCGTAGTTGATAAAATCCCACACGATGAGAAAGTAGCTGGCGTATCCCATGCCATGAATGATGCCCAACTCATAGTCCAGACGCGTACGAACCTCGTCCGTAACATCCGCATAACGTGAGGAAAGCCGCTCCTCGCAAAGGGTACGCAGATAGGCATCGTCGCTTTCACAGTCCTCGGGGATCGGATAAAACGGCAGCTGCAGTTCGCCGAAAGTAAAATCCACCTGACAGCGTGCGGCAATCCTCGCTGTATTTTCGATGGCACCCGGATAGTCTGCAAAGAGCGCAGCCATTTCCTCCTCTGATTTCAGATAGTAATCAGGACCGGAGAAGCGCATACGGTCAGGATCATTGATTGTTCTCCCGGTCTGCACACAGAGCAGGATGTCATGAAACTCGCTGTCGCCTGCATGGACATAGTGGACATCGTTCGTCGCAACAAGTCCGACATTGTATTTTTTTGCAAGATCACGCAGTGCACGATTGACCGTCTTTTCCTCGGGCAGTCCGTGATCCTGAATCTCAAGGAAAAAATTTTCCTGTCCAAAAATCTCCACATACTCAGAGATCAGAGCCTCTGCACGCTCATTGTTCCCACGCAGGATCGCCTGTGGAATCTCACCCGCCACACAGGCTGAGAGTGCAATAATTCCTTCGCTATATTGACGCAGTAATTCTTTGTCAATGCGCGGTTTATAATAATATCCCTCGATATTGGCGAGGGATATTAACTCAACCAAATTGTGGTAGCCGTGTTCATTCTCGGCAAGGAGAATCAGATGATAATAGCGTGTGCCATCCACCTCTGTACGTTCCTGCCGCATCCCGGGGGCGAGATAGACCTCACAGCCAATGACGGGATGAATCCCCTGCGCCTTTGCCTCCTTATAGAATCGGACAGCACCATACATAACGCCATGGTCGGTGATGGCAACCGAATCCATCCCAAGCTCCTTCGTTCGACGTATGAGTTCCTTGATGCGGCTCGCTCCGTCGAGCAGGCTGTATTCCGTATGCACATGCAGATGGGCAAAGGCCATTCTTTTCCTCCCTTCTGTTCATTTCCTCTCCTGCATCACGCAGAAAGGATGGTCTTACAAAATTTTTCCCAAATCTCCCGATAAGCTGATTCCAATTCGTACATATACCCTTGTGCGTCCATCAACGGAGAACGCTTCATATTTGCACGCAGACCCATGTGATACGCCTCAAGCAGCTTCGGCGCCCCCGCAAGCTGAACGGCGCGCCGTACATAGTTAATATCATTTTCCGCAACGAGTTCACGTACACCCGCATTCGTCAGTATGGATGCACCAAAACGTGCACCATGGGTGCGTCCACGCAAAGAGATGACAGGAACCCCCATGTAGAGAGCCTCGCACGTTGTCAGTCCGCCGTTGTACGGTGCGGTATCAAGTGCAATGTCAATATCCCGATACTGTTCCAAATAGTCCGGGCTGTACGGGCGAAATTCCACACGCCTCAAATCGTAGTTAAGCATAGAGAGACGTTTTTTAGCAAAATGTATGCCGGAATCAATGCTGGCAATTTTGCCCTTGATCACGAGCTTCGACCCACGAACAGATTCCAAAATTCCACGCCAAAGCAACAGCATTTCATCCGTAACCTTCGCAAAATTATTGAAACTGCCAAATGTTACATATCCGTTCCGACGCGCGGGAGGTTCATATCCCGCCTCCGGCATCGCACGAATTTCCTCGGGGGCATAACATAGATGAGAGTGCGGCAAACGCAGGACACGTTCCGTAAAACCATCCTCCGCCTGAAGATCCCCCTTGGGAACACAGATCTCATCCGAGAGAAAATAGTCGATCACGTGAAGTCCGGTCGTGTTTGTATATCCAATCCCGGAAACCTGAACAGGAGCCGGACGATATGCCATGATCGGCAGAGCATTGTCCTGTGAGTGACCGGATAGATCAACCAATATGTCGATTTTATCCTCTGCAATGAGACGCGCCGCCGTCCGTGGCGGCCGTCCGCGCAGATCGCGCCATGTCACACGGCGTGTGCGAAGCCGTTCCGTTACCGCATCACTTCTGCCTGTCGCATAACAGAATACCATGAACCGTTCACCGTCGAAATGACGGAGCAAAGGTGTTAAAAAATAGGACACAGAATGCTCTCGAAAATCCGGTGAAATATAGCCGATACGCAGCTTTTTTTGAGGGGCGCGAGCGCCTTCATCATGTGCATATGGCTGCACTGACCACATACTATTATATACTTCTGCTTTGAGCCGACCGTCCTTCGCCCCCAAATAACGATAGTTCCGCATAAAGAGATACTTGCTATAAAGCTCTGCCGCCTCATCCGGTTCATCCGAAAGACGACTTGACATGAGGAGCTCATGCGCAGCGCCTCTCGCTTCTCCCGCAAGATAGAGCGCATCGGCAAGCCATCCGCGTGCACGCTTTACCATCTGATGATAGATCGCATAGGAAGGATCCTCTTCTCCAAGAATTTTTGCCTTATAGGAAAGTTCCTCGATCAAATCGGCAAGGAGCGGGATCTCATCATCCAAACGAAACTCCAATGCAGCAAGTCCCGCCTGTACCATACGGGCACGCGGATGACGCGGCTGAACACGCAAAACCTTCTCTGCAAGAGCCTCCGCCTCATCAATGCGCCCACTGTAGAGCGCCACTTCGGCATTGACCGCCGTCGCATCGACATCGCCTGCCATGAGGCGATCCACCTCTTTGGCGCAGGCACGCATCCCCTTTAGATCCCCATCTGCTGAGAATTTCGTCGCAAGTTTCAGCCAATTAATCTTTTCCTCTGCAGCATGTTCAGCCTTTGGCGGCTGTTTTTTCATAGATACCCCCTCCTTTCCTCATGAATTTTATCATACCTCCGGATGCAGTTCTGTACCGTATTCACGCAGAAATATCTTCTGATAGCGCTTGTACTCCGGCGCAAGCGGCTTCTCGTGCGGACAGTGGATGCACCAGAAATCATCTTCCTGATTGGGAACGACAACACGAAAATTACGCCGCTGCATCTCCATGCACATCGACGTATCATAGAGATGCCATCCCGTGAACAGATCCTCACGCCATGGCAAATCATGCTGTGTCGCAAGAAAAAGACCGTCCACCGCTTCCACGTCAATATACGCCCCATCCGGCTCCATGCAGTGCGAGTCCACCACGCTCTCGGGTTCACAGTGGTGAAGGACACGCCCATAGGTACGCAGTCCGTCCCACCAGACTCCGGAACGCGGCAGACTGCGGCAACCGATCACACCGACAAGTCCAATCGCAGGATCGGAAAAGATGGACAGCAGATCTGATATGATATTCTTATTGACGACGAGCACATCCTGATGCAGATATACTTTGTATTTTGCATCCGTTGCGCGTGCCCCCTCGTTATAGCCTGCACACATAGAAACAGCATCGCGTACGGGTATATATTCTACAGAAATTCCAGATGGGATATGCAGCGATTTCAAATACAGAAGACACTCATTGTACATATCATCGTCATTGATACAAGTGATAAATGCAATCTTGTTACGATCCGGCTCCATCATATTTCTATCTCTTTTCACTCACGATCTCTCTCTGCAAACGACGATACATCTCCCGCTCCATCGGATCGCCACTCTCCGCAATGCTCATCTCCAACATCTCATAGATAAAATGTAAGTGTTCGTACGATGTATGCGAGAGATGGTGATAAAACGCTTCTGTATGGATAACGGTCTCGCGAACAAATGACGCAAGATACGCAGGAAAAATCCCGACACGAAGTATTATTTCCCACAGAGCTCCTGCTGACTTCGCGCATTCTATATCGTATTCGACCCGATGTATCATGCGCACAATCTGTCTGCGTTCCTCTTGCGTATACATGGACTTCAGAAGTGCCAGCTCAGGCATGGATCGATCGGCGCATACGAGATAGAACTCTGTTTCAAGATCATCCTGCTCATTTTCAAATCCGGCTCTGATCAGGCGATCCAACAAGCCATCAGGTGCCTCTCGCTGCTGATGACGCATACGTACACTCTTATAAAAAGATGCGTAGAGAAGGTTTTCAAACTCGGCACGCGCATAGAGACGAGATACAAAATTGTAGAAATGCCCATCCATCAAGTTTTGAAGCACCGACCAATGCCGTACGTTACGAAAACTCGTCAATAAAGAACCGGTTTCCTTTAGAAAGGTAGAAAATCCGGAAGCAATATCCTGCGGATTATCCACAGTCTCCAAGGCAAGATCTGAAATGATGTAGTCAAAATATCCACGCGTATACGGGAGTGGCACGGCAAGATAGTCGAGAATCAGCCAATGCGTCCCTGCAGACGACGCCATCTCCGGCGCATCTGCCTCGGAGGTAACCGCATAAAGTTCCGCCCGTGGAAACATTCTGCGCAGATCGGATAAATACGTCAGGCTCTCAACCACTAAAATACGCAGCGGAGCAGCATTTGGCGTAAGAAAAGAGAGCAGATCAGGTCGAATTTGTTCAGCCAAATCATTCTCCTCCATTTTATAGGGATCCCCCAGCTACGTGACATAGACTTTTTTATTATATCACAAACTGTAAAGAAGTTGTATCTATCATCCGTCCCTCTTTTCAAGGAATCGCTGATCCCGACCCGCAGATAAAAAGAAGCTGCCGCATGTTTGTTTCGTGCAGCAGCCTCTTTTTCATGAGAAGAACACAGATTTTCCAATAAATTCTCTGAGAATGGAGTTATTGGGAATTTCATCAACAGCAGAAATTCCATCGACATATTGAAGAAAGCGCAGAAGCAGACGAGCTTCTGTATACCCTTCTTCTCCACATCGAATCTCTTCCAAGAGTGGTACCGCATATTTTTTCAAGACACCTATTTCGTAAATCAAAGCAGAATTGAAGAGGGTATCTGCTTCCTCCTGAAACGGAAAGATGTACTTCTCCTCTCCTGCCCTCACATCCGGCCATTGTCGAATGCTCTTCATCGCTTTTGCACCACGGAATTGGTAGTCACGTACGAGTCTGCGTAAAAAACGGACTTCTGTTGTTGGGATTCTGTTATGAGCATCAATATTGAGCTGTGTTAGTGCACTGATGTAGATTTTATATTTGTTGATACGTGGGATGTCTTTTGTCAAGTATTCGTTCAGTCCATGAATCCCCTCAATAATAATCGGCTGATTCTTATGAATGGAAAGAAATGCGTCATCTTTCCACTCCCGTCGTCCCGTTATGAAGTTATAACGTGGAATCTGAACTTCTTTCCCGTCAAGAAGTTCAATCATATTCTGATTGAACAGTTTTGTATCCAGTGCATCCAAGGATTCGTAATCATACTGTCCCTTTTCATTGATGGGAGTATCTTCACGATTTAAGAAGTAATCATCCAGAGAGATCATCACGGGGCGTAGCCCGGTGACCCGCAGCTGTATGCGCAGTCTTTGAGCAAATGAAGTCTTTCCGGAAGAGGATGGACCTGCAATCAAGATCAGACGAACATCTTCCCGGTGCGCAGAGATATGATCTGCAATTTGTGCGATTCTTTTTTCCTGCAGCGCCTCTGAAATGCGAATAAGTTCTCCTATTGTATTTTCCTTATTGATGCGGTTCAGATCGGAGATAAAACGACACTCCAAAATATCCGCCCAAGCCTTTGATTCAGCAAGAATTGATCCAAATTTTGGCTGATTGATACGTTCTCTGATTTTTCCGTTAGTCATTTCATCCGGTGTACGAATCAGCACACCGTCCGGCTCGTAGTCCAGTTCAAATCTGCCAAGTTCTTTTGTCTCAGAAAGCATCGGGCCGTATAGATAGTCCGTATAATCCTCACAAGTATATATACTGATGACAGGCTTTGTGAGTGCAGAAATCAAGTTTACTTGCCCTGTTCGCCCAAGCATTTGAAATGTTTCTATTGCCTCCTGTCGCGGAATACTGTGCTTGACAATGGGAAGATTGGCTGCAATCATCGCTCGCATCTGATGATCTATTTCTTTTATGAACGATAGATCAATCGAACAATTTGGTATTTTTATTTCGCAATACAGTCCTTTATTTACCGTGAATTTTGCAATGACATCGCTGTTTTTCTCAAGTTTATTTACTGCTGCAATCAAAAGAAACAATACGGAACGTCGATAGATGACCCACCCCAATGGTGAGTCCAATTCGATGAAATCGATTTGATCTGTATCCTCATGAACGGTTTGAATATCACATACTTCACCGTTAATTTTCGCTGCGACAATCGGGCTGGAATAGGCATTTTGTACCTGCTTCGCCATCATTATCAGATTTCTTTCCATGGAGATCCCCTTTCCATATTTCTATATAAAAATCCTGCTCTACAGGCGAGCAGGATTTTTATATCATTTCCATTAAATAAACAGTGTTACGAATTGATATGTGAGAGCACCCATGACCGCAGTACATGGAATTGTCATCACCCATGCAACAAGCATTTGTTGGGCTACACCCCAACGAACGGCATTGATGCGCTTTGCTGCTCCCACCCCCATAATGGAGCCGGAAACAACATGGGTTGTACTTACAGGCAGATGTAAGAGGGTTGCACCAAATATAATGATGGAAGAATTCAAATCCGCCGCAAATCCGGAAATCGGCTGAAGTTTGAATATCTTTCCACCGATCGTCTTGATGATCCGCCACCCCCCTACTGCTGTTCCACAAGCCATGGCGGTTGCTGCGAGTACCTTGACATAGGTCGGAACCTCAAATACATCAATATATCCGCCGGCAAGAAGTGCCAGTGTCATAATACCCATGGATTTTTGTGCATCATTCGATCCATGCGAAAATGCCATTGTCGCCGCTGTTAAAATCTGCATCTTCTTGAATTTACCGTTGATCGCTGTGGGGCGAAAACGACCAAAGAACCGGAACAAAAGCGTCATGATGACGCAGCCCAATGCCATCCCAACGAGCGGAGAGAGAATCAGGGAAAGAATAATTTTACCAATGCCGTAAAAGTTCAGACCGTCCATGCCAGCAGCCGATACCAGTACAGCTCCGATCAATCCACCAATGAGGGCATGGGAACTGCTGGACGGCAGACCAAAACGCCATGTAATAATGTTCCACACAATAGAGCCGAAGAGCGCTGCAATCAGGATATGCTCATCCACATGGGATGCGGATTTTACAATATCCGATCCAATGGTCTTTGCAACCCCCGTGCTATACATTGCACCAAAAAAATTGAGAACAGCCGCCATGATGATTGCGTGCTGCGGATGAATGGCTCGCGTAGAAACAGAGGTGGCAATCGCATTTGCCGTATCGTGAAATCCATTGATAAAATCGAATAGAAGTGCCAGGAGTATGACCAAGAAGATCAAAAGCTGAAATTCAGGCATATTTCATTACCACTCCCCGCAGCATATCCGCAATGAGTTCACAATGATCCAACGTATCCTCTAACTGTTCTAGTACATCTTTCCAACGAATCAGTTCGATTGGATCTTTTTCATTATCGAATAGATAGGCGACTTCGCTCCGATAGATGAGATCCCCTTCACTTTCATAGCGTTCAATCTTATGCGATGCATCTAGGATCTGCACTTGATTTTTCCGTATGTTTTCCAGATAGGAAACCGCACGTACAACTTCCTCTGTCGCAGAGATCAGGAGGTTTGTCAAATTAACTGCCCCCGTCATGGGTTTCCCCATGCGGTACATCTCATATCGCTGCAGGATTCCCTGCAGCAGATCGACACCATCGTCAAGGTTGTTTGCCAAAGCATAGATATCTTCGCGATCAATCGGTGTGATAAACGTAAGATTCAGCTTGTCGATGATACGGTCATTGACAGCATCTGCTTCATGCTCAATACGGTTGATTTCCTCCACCTTTACAGCAGCGGAAGTATAATCCTTCATAACGTCATCTAAGACCATTGTTCCTCGTTGAAAATACTTCGCACTTTCCAGAAACAGGTCAAAGAATTCGTCATCTTTCTGTTTGAAATTAAACATAAATCCAGATTCCTCCCTAAGAAGATGTCAATTTGGAGGGATATACACAAAAACCTATAGCACAATAATATCATTATTTCAGATTGACAGCAAGATAAAATTTGAAAAGCCCATATATATCAATTCAATATTTATGCGTCGTTTTCAACAGGAAGATAATATTGTAAAAGAGCAGCGGTCATACGCTGCTCTTTTACAATATGTATGATTATTGAAATGTCATCTAAGCAGGGATTTCCACATCAGGTACAACAATCCGTGGTGCCTTTCCCTTCGGCAGAAGTGTAAATACAGACGACAGAAGTTTCTGTGTGTATGGATGCTTGGCATGGGCAAGATCCTGTCCATCCAACTGCTCCACAACCTTGCCAAAGTACATGACAATGACACGCGTACAGAGACGCGAAACCAATGCCAAATCATGACAAATAAAGAGGATGGTCAAATTGCGTTCCCGTTGAATGCGGACAAGCAACTCAACAATCGTCTCCTGAACAGAAACATCCAACGCACTTGTTGCCTCATCGCAGACCAGAATCTCCGGCTCCAATGCCAGAGCGCGTGCAATTCCGACGCGCTGACGCTGTCCCCCGCTCATATTTGCAGGATAGCGTTCGGCAAATTCCTCGGGCAGATCAACGAGCCGCAGCAGCTCGGCTGCTTTGTCCCGTGCGCTCCCTTTGAGGAGTCCGAAGTTCCGAAGGGGCTCACAGATGATGTCCTTGATCTTCATCTTCGGGTTAAAGGATGTTGTCGGATCCTGAAACACCATCTGAATGTTGCGTCGCATATTGCGGGAATCTTCCCCCGTTAGAGATGTGATTTCCTTCTCCTTGAAGAAAATCTGTCCCTCCGACGGCTTATGCAGCTGCATGAGCGTACGCACCAGCGTACTCTTGCCACAGCCACTTTCTCCGACAATGCCGAGAATCTCCCCGCGATATACAGGAAATGTCACATCGTTACATGCCGTAAGCACCTTGCCGTCCTCAAGGGGGAAGCGTTTGGTGATATGCTCGATGCGCAGGATCTCCTCACGCGCCGACTGACTCATAACGTTCTCCTCCAATCTGCGGTACGGCACGCAGAAGTTTCTTGGTATAGTCCTTCTGTGCGTGCTCAATGATTTCCTCGGCAGTACCATGTTCGACCACATTGCCGTTCTGCATGACCATGATCTGATCCGACATATAGGCAGCTACACCGAGATTGTGCGTCACCATAATAATGGACGTACCGTCCTTTTTGCAAATATCCATCATTTCGTTGACGACCTGTGCTTGTGTTGTTACATCCAATGCCGAGGTCGGTTCATCGGCAAGCAGAAGTGTAGGCTTGAAGAACATCGCCATCGCGACACCGACACGCTGACGCATACCGCCGGAAAGTTCGAACGGAAAGCTCTTCATCACATTCTTTGGGTCCGAAAGGTGCATACGCGCAAGCATATCCTGTGCCTGTGCTGCAGCCTCCTTTGCTCCAATCGAATCATGCGTCCGGATGTACTCGACAAACTGTTCACCAATCGTACGAATCGGATCCATCATGCTGCCACTGTCTTGAAAGATCATGGCAGCGGTTTTTCCGCTGACGTGACGCCATTCCTCGGCACTGCACTTCGTCATGTCTTTCCCGTCATAGAGGATCTCCCCCGCCGTGACCCTGCCGACATGAGGCAGACAGCCAAGCATCGCCCGAATGACGGTGGTCTTGCCGCTGCCGCTTTCGCCGACAATGGTCAGAACCTCACCATCTTTAAGAGTGAAGTCCACACCGTGCACCATTTCCGTGCCTTCGTATGCGATTTTAAGTCCTCGCACCTCAATCAACATTCGGGCATCTCCTCCTTATCAGTTCGCGGGCTTGATCTTGTTCGTGATCCAATAGTAGTCCGCCGGGTGCATGATGGCACCTGTGATCTTTGTCGAGCTGACGATGTTCGTCTCCGGATAGCCAAGGAACAGCCCTGCTGCATCGTTGAGCAGGATCTGCTGCATATCGATCATGATCTGACGGCGCTTTGCAGGATCAAACTCGACGGCAAGTTCCGCGCACTTCGCATCGTACGCAGGATTACTGTAGCCGGAGCCGTTCTGCGGGTTATCTCCGTTTACATTCGTACGCCAATACCAGTTGAGATAAATCTCAGGATCACCCGTGTTTGCCGTAGTAATGTTCGAAATCAGCAGGTCATAATCGCCGCTGATACCGATCTTGTCAAGCAGGTTGTAGTCCACCGGCTTGATCTTGACATCAATGCCGACCTTCTTGGCATCTGCCTGCACTGCCTCTGCGTAGATCGGAAGCTCTGCACGGCTGTTGTAGATGATAAAGTCAACAGACAGTGGCTTGCCGTCCTTATCGCGGATGCCATCTCCGTCGGTATCCTTCCACCCTGCCTCATCGAGGAGCTTATTTGCACGATCCACATTGTAGGCATTCGGATCGGTCAGCTGATCGAAACCATAGTCGAGGGACGGCGGAACCGGAGCCTTGCCCGGAATAAAGGTTCCCTTCAGGATGACCTCGTTATATGCCTTACGATCCGTCATGGAGATAAACGCTGCGCGTACCTTCGGGTCGCCGAGAACCCCCTTCGTATTGATGCGTGCGAGAACGGTACGCAGAGATGAAATACGGTCGATGTGGAATTTCGCATTGTCATTGAAAAGTCCAATATCGCCCGCCGCAATGTTAACAGCCATATCGACTTCGCCCGACTGGAGCGCCATCGCACGCGTATTCGGATCATCAATGGACGGAATTTCGACCGTCTCATACGGAACTTCCCCATCCCAATAGTTCGGGTTCTTTTTCATGACTGCTTTTTCCTTCACGAAGGATTCACAGACATAGGGACCTGTGCAGATGGGCCCCTGCTTGGCGAAATCACGCTCCCCTTCACTCGACACATCGACGATAAGGAACAGCGGGTCAGCAAGGAATCCCGGCATACTCGGCGACGGCTTTTCCGTCTTAATGGTCAACGTTTGACCATCCGCCTTCATCTCTGTGTACTTGAAGAACGTCTCTGCGCGATTGTTCTTCTTGAACGAACGCTCAAGGGAGGCTTTGACTGCCTCTGCCGTCAGCGGTTTACCGTTCGAGAACTTGACGTTGTCACGAATCTTGAACGTCCATGTCAGCTTGTCATCGCCGATCTTCCAACTCTCGGCAAGCCATGGTGTTGGGTTCATCTTCTCGTCGAACTTGACGAGCGTCTCCCCCATGCCGTAACGCATAACAACCCAGCTGAAGTAGTTCTCGGTCGGCTCAAGCGTGTCCGCAAAGTTCGTTACACCGACCTTGAGTGTCGTCTTGTCCCCTGCGGACTGACTTCCGCCGCCGCATCCCGTAAGAAGTGCTGCGGTCATACAGCCGGTCAGCAGTACGCCCACCCATCGTTTGAGTTTACCCATCTGTTTTCCTCCTTTAATTTGCCTTGCGCGGATCCATGATGTCCCGCAAACTATCTCCCCAGAGATTAAAGACTGCGACTACGGATGCAATCGCAAGTCCCGGGAAAATCATAAGCCACGGCGCTGTCTGAATCAGCTGCCGTCCCTCGTTCAGCATGAGCCCCCATTCCGGTGTCGGCGGCTGTGCCCCAAACCCGAGGAAGGAGAGCCCCGCGAGCTCCATCATCAGTGCGCCGATATCAAGTGCCGCTGTAACGATGATGATCGGAATGATATTCGGCAGAATATGTCGGCGAATCATATCAATCGGACGTGTCCCGCTGGTAATTGCTGCAGACAGATAGTCCTGCTGCTTGACCTTGAGTGTCAGACTGCGGGCAAGACGTGCATATTTCGTCCATCCGACGATGACGACGGCGAGGACTGCGTTGACTGCACTGCCGCCGAGCACACCTGCGATTGCAATCGCAAGGACAATGCCCGGGAAGGCAAGAAACACATCGGTAAGGCGCATGATAACGTTGTCCACCTTGCCGCCGATGTATGCAGAGATAACACCGATCAATGTACCCATTCCACCGGAAATAACGACAACGATCAGAGCCATTGTAATGGAGATACGTGCGCCATAGAGGATGCGTGTAAAGATGTCACGTCCCAGCTTATCCGTGCCGAAATAATGTTCGGCAGAAGGCGGAAGAAGCGAGTTCTGAATCTGCGACGTATACGGATCGTATGGTGAAATCAAGGGAGCACAGATGGCGACGAGCACGATCAACAGGATAATTCCCGTATATAGACGAAAGAGCAGTTGATCCCGCGTCATGACTTCGCCCCCTTTCTGAGTCTTGGATCAAGATAGTTGTAGGATATATCAACGATCAGATTGACAAACATGTAGAGCGTTGCAATCCACAGGACAAATCCCTGGAGGAGTGGATAGTCACGCATCTCAATCGCACGAACGGCGACACGTCCGATGCCGGGCCACGAGAATACGATCTCAATGACGGCAACGCCGCCGAGCAGCCAGCCAATCGCAAGACCAAGTAAGGTGATGAGTGGCAGGAAGGCATTTGGCAGAACGTGACGCAGGAGAATCCGTGACATGGACATACCGCGCGCCTTGAGTCCCGTGACATAGTCCTGTCCAAGTTCTTCGAGCACTGCCGTACGCACCTGACGAGTGTACTTGGATGAGAGCAGGATAGCCAGTGTAAATGCGGGAAGTACCATACGATCAAAGGAAACCTCGCCGCCCGCAATCGGAAACAACCCCAATTTCAGCCCGAACACATAGAGCAGGATAAGCCCGACCCAGAAGCTCGGCATGGAAACCCCGAGAAAAGTAAAGCATCGGATGATCTGATCCGGAAGCCGGTTGCGGTAGATTGCCGATATGACCCCCGCAGGCAGTGAGATCAGCAGCATCATGATAACGGCTGTCCCCGCCAGAAGGAGGGTACCCGGAAGATTCTGCAGGAGTTTTTCCTGCACGGGCATCTTTGCCGAGTAGGAGCGTCCCATATCTCCATGGACAACACCGCTCAGCCAGCTAAAATACTGTTCGTGAAACGGTCGATCCAACCCCAACTCGTGCCTCGTCTGCTCAATGGTTTCCTGGGATACAATGGTATCTCCTGTTTCGAGGATTGCATCCACAGGATCGCCCGGGGCAATAAAGGTCAGACTGAACGTCAAAAAACTGACGCCCAATAATGTGATGACCATTTGCACCAGACGCATCAAGATTGCTTTTGCACTCAACTCCCCAACTCCTTTTACAGAAAATAAAAAACGTCTGCCTCAAAAGAGGAAGACGGTGAAATGCATACAAAAACTTTAGCATCCATCTCCCCATCTCTCGTGAGTCCATCAATGAATCTTATTGCGAGCAGGCTTTCCGGCTCATAGATCAGCGTGTTCTTCCGCCTTCCCGAGATTTCTTACTCCCAGTGACTTTACAGGCACAGGCTCTGCGCCTGTGGAAGAACACTCCCTATTTACGGCTGCGGGACAGCATGGGCATCGCACCCATTTTCCTCTTATCGCACAACAGATGTCTCACACAGGAGATTTCCTGTTGACACTCGCAACGTATTTTATTCAGTTTTTAATACATCTTAACGTAGTATATCCATATCAGATATACTTGTCAAGACATTTATTTCAGATTATTTTGTTGGGCTAGTCAATAAGTCCTTTCAAAGCTGTTTTCATTCATTTTCAGCATAGGTGCAATGAACCATTGTCATTCTTCGTCTGATATACTCTGCGTAGAAGAAGGGCGGCACAGGCAGCACGCATGGTCTGATCCAAAACCAGCGACATCCATGCTCCCTCAAGTCCCATATTGAGTTCGTAAAGGAATATATACGTGATGATGGGTCGAAGCACCGTAATACTCACAAAGGAATATGCTGCTACCTGTGTTGTTTTTCCACTGGCGCGCAGAATTCCGGCGCAGACCATCTGATATGCCTCCGGAAAACTCACAATGGCGACGTATGCGATAATCAAACTGCCAAGAGGCATAAGGGCCGAATCGTGAGCATAGATACCAAAGATCTCCTCACGCAGAAGAAAGGTTATGAGAAATGCCGCAGCGGAAAAAATCAAGCTCCAACGCATTCCCCTCCAGAGATAGCATCTCCACTCATCCTGCTTATGTATGTCACGATTGTGTCCTGCGAGAACCGTGCTTGCCTTTCCCATACCATTGCAAAAACTATAATAGAAATCGCAGAAATTCATCGCAATCGCGTGTACAGCGTATGGGATCGTTCCGAGTTCGGCAACCATGCGCGTATAGACGACCATACCGATGCGCTCAAAGCCCTGCTCACTGAAGATGCCGCCGAATACGCCGAGAAATTCGCTGAGGTATTCTCGTGTTAAACGATAATTCCCCTGACTGAATATTCCCCACGTGTACAAGATCTGTACGGTCAAAATCAATGACCATACAGCTCCGCCCACCGTTCCGAGCGCTGCACCAAGCACCCCAAGTGCCGGAAATGGTCCAAGCCCAAAGATCAGAAGTGCGTTAAGCACAACGTTAACGACGTTGCCCTGTATATTGATGGACAGAACACGCATGGATTCTCCGCGTCCAAACATCACCGCCTGCATGAGTGTGGTGACGGACGTAAGAAAGACGGCAGGAAGTGTCCAAAGTCCATAGGTCATTGCATCGGCGAGATAGTCCTGCTGCGCTCCCATCCAGAGAAGAATGGAATCGAGACAGATAAAGAAGCCGATGTGTGCAAGTCCCAAGAAAACAATGACCAAGACCATTGTCTTTTTGAGAATATCGCCGTATGTATTGTGTTGATCCCGTCCGAAACGTTCCGCAATCAATATGGTCACCGCTGCGGCAACAGAGCGTGCAACGGTGAGGAGCATCATGCGCGGCTGCGTAAAGATGCTGACGGCAGCAATCGCAGCTGTTCCCAATGTTCCGACCATGATAATGTCTGCATTGCTCAGAAAAATCATGAGGACACCCTCAAGTGCGGCAGGCAGTCCGATCCGCAGGTAACTTTTATCGTAGGATGTCAGCATCACATCATCTCCCTATTTATCCCCATATTCCAATTCAACAAACTACCACAGAATGATAATTCTTGTCAATGATATGTGAATATGACTGGACAAATCGGCGGTAAACACAAAAAATCGGGGAACCGAAAGATAACGGCATCCCCGATTTTGAAATCATCAGCGATGAAGCGCACGATGCGCAATGTCCTTGCGATGATACGCATTCCTGAAGGATATTTTTTCAACTGCCGCGTAGGATTTTTTTACCGCAGATGCGATGCTCTCTCCCATGCCAACTACGCCGAGTACACGACCGCCATTCGTGACAATTTTACCATCCTGCTCCGCCGTACCCGCATGGAACACGAGCGCGCCCATTGCCTCAGCATCTGTGATCCCAAAAATTTCATCCCCTTTTTCATAGGATGTGGGATATCCACCTGCCGCGAGAACCACACAGACGGCCGCCCCGCTCTTCCAATGAATTGGGACATCCGCCAGTGTACCCTCAGAACAGGCACGCATGATCTGAACGAGATCCCCATCGAGGAGCGGCAGGACGACCTGCGTTTCAGGATCGCCAAAACGTGCATTGAATTCGACTACCTTTGGGCCGTCCTTCGTAATCATCAGACCGAGATAAAGACAGCCGCGGTAGACTCTGCCTTCGTTTGCCATAGCGGCAATCGTCGGTTTTAGGATCTCCTCCGTTGCGCGTTCGATCATCTCGTGCGTCATAACAGGTGCGGGCGCATAGGTACCCATGCCGCCCGTATTGGGGCCTCTATCTCCATCAAGAGCTCGCTTATGATCCTGCGCACTGATCATGGGACGAATGATCTTCCCGTCGGTGAAAGCAAGCAACGACGCTTCCTCCCCCTCCATAAACTCCTCGATGACGATGCGTGCACCAGCATCTCCGAAGGAACTCCCCTCCATGATCGCATCTACAGCCTCAAGAGCCTCACGCTCCGTCATGGCAACGATGACACCCTTCCCCGCAGCAAGTCCGTCCGCCTTGACAACGATTGGTGCGCCCTCTTTACGAATATACGCGCGCGCGGGTTCTGCCTCGTTAAAGACTTCATAGCGTGCCGTTGGAATCCCATACTTCTTCATGAGATCCTTCGCAAATGCCTTCGAGCCTTCAATCTCTGCTGCGTTTGCGCGGGGTCCAAACGCACAAATCCCAGCCTCCTCAAGATCGTCGACCAGTCTGTTTGTGAGAGGAATTTCCGGACCGACAACCACAAGCCCGATTTCTTTCTCCTTGGCAAATTTCAGAATCGCGTCGTTGTCTGTCACGGAGATGTTGATCTGCTTCCCCATGCCCGGATTGCCCGGGATAGCATAGATATTGTCCGTCTGCGGGCTCTCCATGAGTTTCCAATAGAGTGCGTGTTCACGCCCGCCCGATCCAATTACGAGAATGTTCACGTTATCTTCCTCATTTTTCCAACTGCCCGGCAAGATATGCATTGATTGCACTGTCATAGTCGGAGGTATGGGCAAAAGCCTCATGGGCAAGCTTCATGCGTGTCATACCATCGACTGCGCCGTCCTTTTCAATCTTCTCCGCAATTTCTGCATAACGTGCCGGATTTGTAATTACAGTGACAAATTTGAAATTCTTTGCCGCCGCACGAATCATGGCGGGACCTCCGATGTCGATCTGCTCAACTGCCTCGGCAAGTGTCACATTCGGATTTGCAACCGTCTCCTTAAACGGATAAAGATTGACGGCGACGAGGTCAATCGGTGTGATCTTCAGCTCACGCAAAGCCTTTTCATGCGTCTGATTGCCGCGAACAGCAAGAATACCTCCATGCACAAAGGGATGCAGTGTCTTGACGCGCCCATCCATGATCTCGGGGAAGCCCGTCACATCGCTGACGTAGATGACCGGGATACCTGCTTCACGGAGGGTCCTCATCGTTCCCCCCGTGGAAACGATTTCGATCCCGGCTTTATGCAGCACGCGTGCAAACTCCACTACACCGGTTTTATCGGATACACTGATCAGAGCACGTTTGATCTTCATAATAATCCTCCCCCTACGACAGGCAAAATGTGTACCTTTCGCCCTACTGTACGCAGCCTTCCTTCGACATAGAGCTTGATCGCCTCTGGAAAGATCCGATGTTCCTGCTCAAGTACACGAGCCGCAAGTGTATTCTCGGTATCGTCCTCCATCACCGGAACAACAGCCTGTAAGATAACAGGACCTGAGTCCATTCCTTCATCCACAAAGTGTACGGTACACCCGCTGACCTTCACCCCGTAAGCAAGCGCATCACGATGGGCATGTGCACCCGGAAAACTCGGTAGGAGTGCGGGATGGATGTTTAATATACGCCCTGTGTACGCATGGACAAAGACAGGGGACAGGATGCGCATGAATCCTGCAAGAATGACAAGAGTTACACCATGGGCATGCAGCTCATCCAGCATGGCACGCTCAAAGTCTGCACGCTGCGCATAATCCTGATAGATGACAGCAACGGCGGGAATTCCCTTTGCACGCGCACGCTCAAGAGCATAGGCCTCGCTCTTGTCTGCAATGACAACGGCAATTTCGGCAGGAATCTCGCCGCGCTCAACCGCCTCCATAATTGACGCGAGATTGGAACCACGTCCCGAGCAAAGAATCCCAAGCCTTTCTTCACGCATCAAAGACACCACCCTTGATGACGACTTCATGCGCCCCCTCTGTTACATGACCGATGCGGTATACTGCTTCGTTCTGCGCCTTCAAATGAGCAGTGATACACTCCGCCTCGTCCGCGGAAACGATAAGCACCATGCCGATGCCCATGTTGAACGTGCGGTACATCTCCGACCAGTCGACGTTGCCCCACTCCTGCAGCAGACGGAATACGGGCGGCATTGCCCATGCAGCTCCATCCACCACTGCCCCCATGTCATCGGGCAGTGCGCGCGGAATATTCTCGTAGAAACCGCCGCCTGTGATATGCACCATGCCGTGAATATCGAACATCCGAATGAGCGGCAGACAGATGCGCGGATAGAGGCGTGTCGGAGTCAGTAACTCCTCACCAATGGTTCGTCCGAACTCCTCCATGTACTCATCGCCCTTGAATCCCTTGTGTTCAAAGACAATTTTTCGTACGAGAGAGTATCCGTTTGAGTGCACCCCCGACGACGGCAGACCGAGCAGCACATCGCCATGTTTTACACGAGCGGGCGTAATGAGTTTGGAGCGTTCTGCAACGCCGACGGAGAATCCCGCAATATCGTATTCTCCCACGGGATAAAAACCTGCCATCTCTGCCGTTTCACCGCCAATGAGAGAGCATCCCGACTCCTTGCAGGCACGGGCAACGCCTGTAACAACCTCGGCGACTTGTGTCGGTTCAAGCTTTCCGACGGCAAGGTAGTCGAGGAAGAAAAGAGGTTCCGCGCCCTGCACGAGGATGTCGTTGACGCACATCGCAACGGCATCTTGTCCGATGGTGTCATGCTTTCCAAGCAAAAAGGCGAGGCGCAGTTTCGTTCCGACCCCATCCGTCCCGGAGACAAGTATCGGCTCTTTATAGTCCTTTGTATTGAGGGCAAACAGTCCGCCAAAGCCGCCCAGATCCCCCATCACCTCCGGACGATAGGTCGCACGAACAGCATCCTTTATCATTGAAACAGATTTGTTTCCTGCGTCAATGTCAACCCCCGCATCACGATAGGTCATTTTCTCCATCAGTTCTTATAGCCCCCTTTCACGCTGTGCAATCCGCCGCCGCTCAAGGATGATCTTATCATCCTCATCAAGGGTGGCATCCTCTTCGGGAACGGGATAGTTGTTGTTGAAACAGGCGTAACACATACGATCCGGATTGAGTGCAGGAACACATTGCCGCAGCCCTTCGATGGAGATAAAATGAAGTGAATCCGCCCCGATGAAGGCACAGATCTCCTCCACACTTTTGGTCGCGGAGATCAGTTCTTTACGAATGGATGTATCAATGCCATAGTAGCAGGGATCTGTAATCGGCGGGCTGCTGATACAGACGTGGATCTCCCGTGCACCTGCATTCCGCAACAGACGCACAATCTTACCGCTCGTTGTCCCGCGCACAATGGAGTCGTCCACCATAATGACCGACTTCCCTGCGACAACCGAGCGCACGGGGCTCAGCTTGAGCTTGACCGATGCATCGCGCTGCTTCTGTGTCGGCTGAATGAAGGTACGACCAATATAGCGATTCTTAATCAGTCCCTCGGCAAACGGAATCCCTGCCTCATATGCAAATCCCGTTGCCGCCGTTGTACCTGAATCCGGCACAGAGATGACAACATCTCCACGAAGGCCGGACTCCCGTGCCAGTACACGCCCCATCTCAAAACGCACCGCATGGACGGACTGCCCATCAATGATGGAATCCGGACGCGCAAAATAGATGTATTCAAAGATACAGGAAGCAACGTCCTTGCCGTTGGAAAAACGATAGGACTTGAGCCCGTCACTGTCGATAACAACCATCTCGCCGGGTTGTACATCACGCACAAATTCCGCACCATTGACATCCAGCGCACAGGTTTCCGAAGACAGAACCCATCCTCCATCTATTGTCCGACCAATGCAAAGCGGACGGAAGCCCTGCGGGTCACGAACGCCGATAAGCTTATCCTCTGTCATGATGCTGAGACAGAAAGCTCCGCGCACGACACTGACCGCCTCAAGAATGCGTTCCTCGATGGAGGTCTTTTGTGAACGCGCGATGAGATGAACAAACACCTCGGAGTCGATGGTTGTCTGAAAAACCGTCCCTTTGCTTTCAAGATCACGGCGGATCAGTGCCGCATTGGTAAGATCGCCGTTGTGTGCAAGAGCGAGTGCGCCGCCTGCATAGTTTACGCGCAGAGGCTGAGCATTCGCAACAAGGCTGAATCCCGTCGTCGCATAGCGGACGTGTCCAATGGCTATTTTAGCATTGTCAAGATGGGGAAGTTGATCGCGAAATACTTCGCTGACCAGCCCCATTCCCTTCTTGACATCAATCCAATAGCCATCCGTGAGTGCAATGCCCGCACTCTCCTGTCCGCGGTGTTGGAGCGCAAAAAGACCGAGATACGTCATCTCGGACACATTCTCCGCATGGGAGTAAACACCGTAGATGCCGCATTCTTCCTTCCACTTTGGCACTTTTTCGTACATTGTGCTTATGCTTCTCCCGTCAGCCTATGGAGCATTTCTTTGTAAGCGTCCTCAACATTTCCAAGGTCGCGGCGGAAACGATCCTTATCCAATTTTTCCTTTGTATCGCTGTCCCAGAAACGACAGTTGTCCGGCGAAATCTCATCCGCAAGGATGATGTTGCCGTCTGCATCCTTGCCAAACTCCAACTTGAAGTCGATGAGATCAACGCGCTTGGTCTTGAGGAACTTCGTGAGTATATCGTTGATCTTGAGTGACATTGCCTCAATCTCATCGAGTTCATCATCGGTTGCAATTTTCAACGCACGAATATGGTAGCGATTGAGCATGGGGTCGCCGAGATCATCGTTCTTATAGCAATATTCAATGATCGGGAACGGCATGGGAACCCCCTCCTCAAGACCAAGACGTTGAGCGAGTGAGCCTGCTGCAACATTGCGTATAATAACCTCAAGCGGGATGATTGTAAGTTTCTTAACAATCATTTCGCGATCGCTCGGCATGGAGATATAGTGATGTCGAATACCGTTCTTTGCAAGAAGGTCGAAAAAAAACGCCGTCATCTTGTTGTTCATGATGCCCTTATCCGCGATTGTCCCCTTCTTTGCACCGTTCCCTGCCGTTGCGTCATCCTTATAGTAAACGAGATACTCATCCGCATGATCCGTTGCATAGATGATCTTTGCCTTGCCTTCGTAAAGTGCTTCTTTCCGCTCCATGTCAGGTCTTCCTTTCCATCTCTCCGAAATCCTATCCTGTGAGAGTCTCTGCTTACAGCTGTGCAGCGACGCGATCCGCTTTTGCCTCGACATCGAGTACCATCTTTTCCCGATAGTCCATCAGTGCTTCCGCAATCGAGGAATCGTACACAGCCAGAATTTCTGCAACAAAAATGGCAGCGTTCTTTGCACCGTTGATTGCCATAGATGCGACGGGCACACCGGAAGGCATTTGGACTGTGCTGAGAAGTGCATCCATGCCGTTCAATGGCGTCGCGTTCACCGGAATGCCGATGACGGGCTTGATCGTGTAGCTTGCCACGACCCCGGCGAGATGTGCGGCTGCACCGGCAGCAACAATGAATGCTGCGAAATCCTTGTTATGGTCGGCCTCCATGACAAAATCCCGTACAATGGAAGGCGTACGGTGCGCCGAGGCGACCTTAACTACAGGCTCTATGCCAAACTGTTTCAGGAGCTCTACCGCCGGCTTTAAGATTGGCCAGTCGGAATCGCTTCCCATGAGGACTGCTACCTTCATTTTACCATCTCCTTGGCTTCTATGATAACGAGATTTTAGAATCCTGTCAATAGAACGAACAAAGGACTGCTGCACACAAGTACAGCAGTCCTTTGTTTTGATGTGTTTAATTTTCCTCCACGGTATCATGAAGCGGCTCACCAAATGTGAGCGTATCCAGAAGGTCGATGAGCTGGTTGATCTCAGGTTTTGAAACCTGTCCGGACGCTCCGAGGCTCTCCCCTTTGCGTCTCATTTCTTCGCTGATGAGAGATGAGAAGAGAACGAGAGGAACTTCGCCCAGACGATTGTCCTCACGCACGAGCTTCAGCAGACGATGACCGTCCATCTTCGGCATCTCAACATCGGAGATAATGATGCGTACATGATTCTCGATCGGACCGTTCTTGCGTGCAAGATCCTGCAAGTAATCCCATGCATCCTGCCCGTTGCCAAAGTCGCGGATAAACTTGTAACCTGCTTCATGCAACGTGTTCACAAGGAGGTCACGCAGCATCTTGGAGTCCTCCGCAACCACGATGTGAGCCGTGCCGCGCCGTGTCTTGGCATCCTGTGTCGCCTCTGTGACTGTGGTAAGCTTCTGGTTGATCTCAGGATTGATCTCGGCGATGATGTTCTCGAAGTCAAGAAGGAGGACGATGCGATCCTCCATCTTGATGATACCGACAACACGCGAGCCCTCACCGACGTTCGGCGCAGGCTCCATATTCTTCCACGAGATGCGGTGAATACGATAGACGCTGCCGACAAGGAAGCCGATATCGTAGTTGTTGATCTCTGTGACAATGATGTTCTGAAGCTCGTCATGCGTTTGGAGATTGAGGCAACGCGCCATATTGACCAACGGAATTGCTTTGCCGCGCAAGGTAAAGAGCCCATCGACATAAGGGTGCGCTTCGGGCATCGCCGTGACCGGTGCGCGTGTAATGACTTCGCGCACCTTTGCAACATTGATGCCGTAGTTCACCTTTCCAATGCTGAACTCGACGATCTCAAATTCGTTCGTTCCTGTCTCAAGCAGGATACCTTTTTTCTCTTCTGTAACCGTCTCTGCCATTTATCTCTCTCCCCCATGCTCGTAAACATTGTTTGCTATGCTCTCTATTCGCTCTCCAGGAAAAAAATCCTGCCTATTTTGATAAAAAACTAAGACTTTTTGTTTTCCTCGGATAAATATGTCCATCCATCGCGCTGCTCGATGAGCCCTTCCTTGAGCAGCCGACCAAGTGCACGTTTGAACGCTGCCTTACTGATATGAAAACGATCCTGGATGACCTCCGATGATGTAGCATCCGAATACGGCATCTTTCCGTCATGATTTTTCAGAAGCGTGAGGATGTGATCGGCATCTTCCAAGCGCGCCACTTCTTTTGGGGGGCGCAGAGAGGCATTCAGCCGCCCGTCCTCCCGCAGATACGTCACACGCATTTCGACAGTCTCGCCCACGCGTGGACGTTTGGGGATTTCGTGGTGATCAATGAAGGCGATATAACGTTCCTCGGTAAAGAGGAATACACCACGTTCGGTGATGTTATAGACGGTTCCCTTTAGGCGGTCTCCTACGCGTACATTTTCGGCGGGGCGCGATGCGCGGCGCAGCTCATCCTCGACTTCCATCGTTACCGCAAGGCGGCCGGATTTGTCCGTGTATAGCTTTGCCCAAACGGTCTCCCCGATCTGCGGCCGCCCACGCATTCCTGCGTACGGGAGGAAGATGCCACGTTCCGCTCCGACATCGAGAAACGCACCTTCCTTCGTGACGTTGATGACACGCAGTCGTGCAACCTGCCCTTCTCTCATGCGTGGCGTACGCATACTTGCGGTAAGGCGTCGCTTTGGGTCGAGATAGAGAAAGACACGAACACGGTCACCGATCTTGACGGGGGCTGTCTGCTGAACACGATGCAGCAGAATATCATCATTGGTGTTTCCGGTTTCCGCATCCAAGAATACGCCAAGTTCGCTCTCCCGCACGGCTGTAAGCTCTGCGACCTGACTCGGACCATATTTGCACGGGCGTCGGTTATGTTCGGCTCCGCGTGTTCTTTCCTGCATTGTTTCTATTCCTCGTACGGCGTCAGCTTTGCATCGCCCCACAGGCGCTCCAATGCGTAGTACTCACGCGCATCCTGTTGGAAGATATGTGCAACGGTATCACCGTAGTCGAGCAGAATCCACTCGCCCTCACGATAACCTTCTTTGTGCAGGAAAGAAATCCCTGCATCCTCCATTTTTTCCTCGATGTTATCCGCAATCGCACGCACCTGTGTTGCAGTATTTGCCGAACAGATGACAAAGTAATCATTGGTCGACATGAGATCGATCATATCCATTTGCACAATATCTCGTGCTTTTTTTTCATCTGCCGCCGCGCAAATGACACGGCATTTTTCCTGCTCTGTCAAGCTGTTTCCTCCTGTTACTCAGAACCCGCCTCCGGCGGGAAAAGTTCATGAATAATTTCATCCGTTGCCGCACGATCCATAATCCAAACGGTATCATCATTCCGCGAGAAATCCCCCGGCAACATGATCGTGCGCGGCGGCTCAATGCTCAGCTTCCGAATGACATTGCCGATGTGTACGGAGTCAAAGAGTTCCGCGCTCGTTGTGACGTTTTGCTTCAGGATATCCGCAATCATCGGAACTTTGGGAAGTGTGTCAACGCGCAGCAGTTTTGCATAGAATGCCTTAACAAATTTCTGCTGTCGCTGCGTCCGTCCAAGATCGCCGAGATCGTCGCTCCGATAGCGCAGGTAGTGTTCTGCCCCCTTTCCGTCCAGATGGCGATAGCCCTGCCGCATATGGATGAAGAGCTGTGCCTCCGGATCGTCATAGTCCATGTTCTGCTCTACATAGAGGTCAATGCCGCCGACGGCATCCACAATCTGAGCAAATGTCACAAGATCGATGATAACATACTGATGGATGGAGATGTCAAACATCTGATTGATGGTCCGCACCATCAGGGGAGCTCCACCGACGGCATAGACGTTTGCAAGTCTGGTTTCGCCCTTATCCTGTGCCATGGCGACCCATGTGTCACGTGGAATATTGAGAATACGTACCTTCCCGGTCGCGTTCTCCATGCTGATTAAGAGGATGGCATCGGCACGCTTTTCATCGGCATTGTCCATGTTTACAGACTCATCCAACCCCAGCACAAGTACGTTTGTATAGCCGTCGAAGCGGACATCGACCGCGCCACGATTTTCCTCCTGTCGGATCAGATATGCTTCGTACATATCTCGCACATCGCGGTATGCCTGCATCCCCCAGCCAATCACATAGTAGCCGGCTGTGCAGATAACCGCCATAAGAAAAACGGCGAAGATCAAGCGGATGATGCCCTTCAGAACCGCAATACGGTGTTTGCGCGTGCGCTCTCTGCGGCGTTTCTTGATATTTTCACGCGAGTTTTCACTCTGTAATTTCGCAGCAAGTTCCTCTGCGTCATATTCCGACATCATCCCCTCCTCTCAACATTTTAGGAAGCACTGATAAAATGAAGATCTTCCGATTGGCGTAGATTTTTCGTCCGAATAAGGTGGAAAACCGGACGCATAGCAAGGGCTATGTGAAGGATTTTCCACCGAAGTGCGGGCAAAAAAGATGGGTCAAGATGGAAGTCCTGAATTTATCAGTGTTTCCTTTATAACATACCACGCCGTTTAACGCTGTTCAAGCAGAAGTTCATTGCGTGCCGTAATGGTATCGGGATGAATGAGCCCGCCCTTCTGTGCAACAAAGAGAATGGACTCCGTAAGCCCGACCAGCATCATCTCATCAAGCGACGCCGTACGGGAGAGTTCACGCAGACGCTCCACTTCGGGATAGTCTCTCGACGGTTCGATCATATCCGCATAGTAGATGATCTTGTCGAGTGCCGTCATATTCGCACCGCCGACCGTATGCCGCCAAACCGCCTGTGCAATCACAGCATCGTTGATACCGTAAACTTCGTAGATCAAATAAGCTCCAATATAGGCGTGGAGCAAAAGCGGCATGGCAGACTCGATTTTCCCGATGGGGATCCCACGCTGACGCGCTTCCTTCAGAAGGTCATCCGTCTTATAGACGCGTCCACAGTCATGCAGAAGCCCCGCCACACGGGCACGTTCCTCATTCATGCCGAAACGGCGCGCGATCGCGACTGCTGTTTCGGCAACACCGAGCGAATGCCGGTAACGGCTTGGAGTGAGCTGCTGCTCAAGAATAGCACGCATTTCCTCATAGCTCTTTGTCATGCTCACGATAGAGCCCCCTATCCTCAATATACTCTTCTACCTCAAGTGGCACAAGATGCCGAATGGAAAGCCCGGCACGGATGCGTGCACGGATCGCACTTGAGGAGATCTCCAAATGCGGCGTTGGCAAGACTTGAATGTGAGCACGTTCTTCTGCCGTAAATTTTTCTGCGAGCAGGAGTTCATCCAGCGGAACCCCCTGCCGCGTCGCCACGATGAATTGACAGGAGGACAACAGCCGTTTGGGTTCGTGCCAACGATAGAGATCGTTCATCGCATCCGCTCCGGTGATAAAGAAAAGTTCCACTCCGTTCAATCGTTTTTGAAGCTCTGCAATGGTATCCACGGTATAAGAAGGGCCTTCACGGCGCAGCTCGATATCCGATACGGAAAAGTACGGATTTTCCCGTATGGCACAATCAGTCATGGCAAGCCGATCCTCGGGAGATGCTGCATGAGTTCCATCCTTATGCGGCGGGCGTGCGGACGGAATAAAGAGAATCTCGTCCAAAGGAACGGTCGAGCGCACCATTTCTGCGGTAATAAGATGTCCCATATGAATGGGATCGAACGTTCCTCCCATGATGCCGATTCGTCTCTTCATGTCATCTCACCTCACAAGGTTGAGAACCGCAAATACGAGGGCGACGATGAGAAAAAACATGCCACCCGCCAACAGGTAATCGAAAATATCGTGCCGACCTTTTGAAGTTACTGCATATTGGCGCAGTGTACGAAGATAGCCGATCAGACATCGCATTCGTTTGTTTCTTTTCTCTGCGGGGAAGGCGTATTTTCGCGTATCTGTCCTTCTCCGTAGACAAGGTATTTCGTACTCGTCAGAGCATCGAGCCCCATCGGACCACGCACATGGAGCTTCTGCGTGCTGATGCCAATCTCGGCGCCAAAGCCAAACTCAAAGCCGTCGGTAAAGCGTGTCGAGGCATTCACATAGACGGTCGAGGCATCGACACGTTGCTGGAAAGTATGTGCCGCGCGAATATCGTTGGTAATGATTGTTTCGGAATGTCCCGTATTGTATTGATTGATATGTGCGATTGCCGCCTCCATATCTGTGACAATGCGAACTGACAGGATGAGGTCGCCGTATTCCGTAGACCAATCCTCCTCACTTGCCGCTACAATGTCCGAGAGAATTGCACACGTTTTCGGACAGCCGCGCAGTTCTACACCATCCGCATGGAGGATCTGCGCCATCTGCGGAAGAAATTCCTCCGCAATCCCCTCGTGTACCAGAAGTGTCTCTGCCGCATTGCAGACAGAGGGGCGCGAAACCTTTGCATTTTCCACAATGCGGAGTGCCATCGAAATGTCTGCTGCACAATCCACATAGATATGACATATACCTGCCCCTGTCTCTATGACAGGGACGGTACTGTTTTCGACAATGCGGCGAATCAGTCCCGCTCCGCCGCGCGGGATGATGACATCGAGCAGTCCTGTCAGATGCGTCATGACATCGACGGCAGCACGCTCCTTCATCGCAAGCAGTTGGATTGCTCCCTGCGGAATCCCTGCCGTATAGGCAGCACGCGAAAGCACCTTTGCGATGGCAAGATTCGATCGAAGGGCATCCGAACCTCCGCGCAGGAGGACTGCGTTCCCGGATTTCAGACAGAGTCCGATCGCATCCGCTGTCACATTCGGACGTGCTTCGTAGATGATACCGACCACACCGAGTGGTACGCGCATACGACGGATCTCAAGCCCGTTCGGACGGCGCACCGAATAGTCCTCTCTCCCCAGTGGGTCAGGGAGAGCAGCAATCAGACGAAGCCCTTCTGCCATGGAGGAAATGCGCTCCTCATTAAGGCGCAAACGATCCAGATAGGAGGTACGCATTCCCGCAGCGGTTGCTTCCTCGACATCCGCTGCATTTTCATGGAGGATTCTGCCTCTGTGCGCCATCAAGGCATCCGCCATCACGCAGAGGGCTTCGTTCCGTGCATCCGTCCGAAGTGTCGAAAGTCGATAGGAGGCAGACTTTGCTGCCTCTGCCTGCGTACGAATCTCTTGCTCGAACATACTCCACCGCCTTATATCATCAGAACCATATTATCCCGATGGATGATTTCCTCATGTGCCACATCTGCTACGAGATCATGGAACTCCGTTGTCCGGTGTCCCATGAGCCGGGTGACATTCGATGCGTCATATGCCGCAATTCCACGGGCAATTTCCTGCCCTGTCGGGCTGAGGACACGTACGGTCTCCCCTGCTGCAAAATCGCCGTAGACGGAAGTCACACCAACCGCTAACAGACTTGCTCCACATTGCATGGCGGCGATACATCCGGCATCAACAGAGATCTCTCCTGCAAGCCGCTTACCGAATGCAAGCCAGCTCTTGCGTGTTCTCAGATGTGCTTCACGCGCGGGAAAGAGTGTTCCGATCTCTTCCCCGCGCAGGATGGAACGGATGATACCGTCCTCATCCCCACGCGCAATCACCATTGTCACCCCGGCGTTCTGGGCAATCTTGGCAGCTTCGATCTTGGTCTGCATACCGCCTGTTCCCTGCGCAGAGCCGGCACCACCGGCAATCCTCTCGATTTCCGGCGTGATCTCTGAAATCTCTGAGATGAGCCGTGCTGCCCCATCTGTGCGCGGGTTCGCCGTATAGACGCCGTCAATATCCGAAAGGATGATGAGCGCATCCGCATCAACAAGCGCGGCGACGACAGCCGACAGATTATCATTGTCCCCGATCTTGATCTCGTCGACGGCAACGGCATCGTTTTCGTTGATGACAGGAATGACGTTCATCCCGAGAAGTGCAAGAAGTGCATTACGCGAGTTCATATACTGGTGGTGACGTGCAGCATTCTCCTTTGTGAGGAGGACCTGTGCCATTGTCCGCCCGTATTCGTGAAAGAACTTTTCATAGATGTGCAGAAGTGCGCCCTGCCCAATTGCGGCAAGTGCCTGCCGCGCAGGAATGTTTGCGGGACGCTCCTTGAGCCCGAGCGTGTTCATCCCTGCGGCAATCGCGCCGGAGGAAACCAGCAGGATGTCCTTCCCTTGATTTGCCTCATCAATGAGTTCGCGTACGAGATGATCCATGCGATGAAGATTCATCCCGCCCGACGGATGTGTGAGGGTACTCGTCCCCACCTTGACGACAATGCGTTTTGCCTCACACAGACGCGCTCTTGCATTCATAGTTCGATCCTTGGCTTATCAAAGTTGCGTCGGAAGAGAATACCATTTCTGCCGATGACCTGCACGAGGTTCGCGTCTGCCCGCTCCGCAAGAACTGTAATGGCATCCGCAGGGTCATCGGGTGCGTTTTGCAGAACGCGCACCTTGATGAGCTCACGTTTTTTGATCGCCTCACGAGCTGAGGCAACAACGGTCGGCGTTACACCTTCCTTGCCGATCATGACGATGGCCTCCTCTGTCATGCCGAGTGAACGCAGTTTCCGAATCTGCTTACCGGTCAGAGAGTTTCGCAGCAAAGTTCTTCCCCCATTAATCTTGATAGTCGAATTCCATATCTCCGATATGAACCGTCATTCCTTCTTTGATGCCGCGTTCACGCAGCTTTTCATCCAACCCTTTTAATCGCCAGATGTACTGAAAGCGGCGTACTGCCTCGTCATTGTTGAAATTTGTCATTGCAACAAGTTTTTCAAGTGCCTTACCGGATACGACAAAATCCCCCGCATCGTTGCGTGAAATCGTGACCTTCTCATCATCCTCTGCATTCTGATCGAAAACAGCAACGTCCTCTTCTGCCGCCTCCGGTTCCGGAACATATGCATCGAGCCATGCGCCGACGTGGTCGATCAGTTCCTGCACTCCTGTGCGTGTTGCCGCAGAGATGGCAAAGAACTCCATGCCCTCCTTTTGGGCGAGTGCCCTAAGACGCGGCAGATGCTCCTCAGCAGACGGCAGATCAATCTTATTTGCTACGAGAATCTGTGTGCGCTTCGCGATCTTCTCACTGTAACGCGCAAGCTCCTTGTTGATCTTATAATAATCTTCGACAGGATCACGCCCCTCAATGCCGGAAGCGTCGACAATATGCAGAATCAAGCGTGTGCGTTCTACATGGCGCAGGAAATCGTGTCCCAGTCCGACACCGTCGGCAGCGCCCTCGATGAGACCGGGGATATCCGCCATGACGAAACTCTTTTCATAATCCGTCTGCACGACGCCAAGCACAGGTGTCAATGTGGTAAAATGGTAGTCCGCAATCTCGGGTCGTGCCGCAGAGCACGAGGCTACAAGGCTCGACTTCCCGACACTCGGGTAACCAACGAGGCCGACATCTGCGAGGAGTTTCAGCTCCAAGCGCAGCTTGCGGCTCTCTCCCGGTTCACCAAACTCGGCAAAGGACGGCGCACGGTTTGCCGCATTTGCAAACTTTGCGTTTCCGCGCCCTCCACGCCCGCCATGTGCAATGACTGCCTCCATTCCAATCTCTGTGAGATCGGCAAGCACCTCTCCCGTCACCTCATCTGTCACAATCGTCCCCGGCGGGACATCGACATAGAGATGTGGGGCATTCCTGCCATACTGGTTCTTATACTCTCCGTTTTCTCCATTTTTCGCAGTAAATTTACGATGGAAACGAAACGAGAGGAGCGTATTCAGATTGCGGTCGGCGCGAAAGACGACATCTCCACCGCGTCCGCCGTCTCCACCGGACGGACCACCCTTCGGCATAAATTTTTCATGGCGGAATGCGGATTTTCCATGTCCGCCGTCTCCCGCCTTCACCGCGA
The DNA here is from genome assembly GCF_030644225.1 of Selenomonas dianae. Classification (NCBI taxonomy): domain Bacteria; kingdom Bacillati; phylum Bacillota; class Negativicutes; order Selenomonadales; family Selenomonadaceae; genus Centipeda; species Centipeda dianae. Next base: position 1,203,413 of record NZ_CP128650.1, read on the forward strand.
TCTGTGCGCGGTCAATGAACTGCATACGTCCCCCTATAGAAAAGAGCCTGCACCACCAAGGTACAGGCATCCGCATAGAACAAAATTAAACAGCGGCCTCCGCAAACGGATACACACTGATCTGGCGCTGATGACGCCCTTTGCGCTCAAAGGCAACCTTGCCGTCAATCTTCGCGAAGATCGTATCATCTTTGCCGATACCGACATTGTGCCCCGGATGGAAATGCGTGCCGCGCTGACGAACAATGATGCTGCCTGCCGTCACATGCGTACCTGCCTGCTCCTTCACGCCAAGACGCTTGGAGTGGCTGTCGCGACCATTGCGAGTAGAGCTGACACCCTTTTTATGTGCAAAAAGCTGCAAATCAAACGAGAACAATCTGTTCACCCCTTTACTTCCTGAATTTGAATACCCTTTGGACTGATCTTTTCAATCTCTGCAAGCCCCATGTACATGGTTCGCAGAATTGCCTCGGTACAATCATTTGGTGGCTCTGTAAGCCGTACGGTGAGATTTCCGCTCGCTATGTCATAGTTGACGGTACGATGCAGATGCTCCATGATGCCGAGAAGCGCAGACTGGGTCAGAGCAGACACGCCGGCGCAGACAATATCCTGCCCGTGTTTTGCCGTGCCACTGTGTCCTGTGACACAATACCCCATGATCAATCCATTTTCATTCATGAGGATTTCAACCGAAATCACGCATTACGCCTCGATCTTCTCGATAACGACCTTCGTGAACGGCTGACGATGCCCCTGACGCTTGCGGTAGTTGGACTTCGCCTTGTACTTGAAGACCAGGATCTTCTTGCCCTTGCCATGCGCCACGACCTTCGCAGTCACCTTCGCGCCGTCCACCATCGGACGTCCGACCTTGACGCTGCCATCGCTTACAACAGTAAGAACCTGATCGAAAACGACAGCCTCGCCCTCGCCCGCCTCAAGCTTCTCCACAAAAATGGTATCGCCCTCAGCGACCTTGTACTGCTTGCCGCCCGTCTTTACGATTGCATACATGAAAACACCTCCCTATATGGTTACTCGCCGACTACGGTTCGGTCAGACCGATTACATGACCTCGTCGTGCGGTTGGGGATGGGCTCACGCCCAAACAGGCTATACGCCTACGTTAGAGGATAATAGCATATAAGTGAGTTGCTGTCAACCCTTCGGCAACTTCATGTTGTGGTGAATCTTCACCAATGAATATTTATGGAATCATACTTCCTTCATAGTTCATTTGGATCTGTTTTTGTCAGCCCGGCGGCCATGTGAGCGAACGTCCGCCAAGCAGATGGAAATGCAGATGTCCGACGGTTTGCCCGCCATCCGCCCCCGTATTCGTCACGAGGCGAAAACCGCCCGCATCAATCCCCAACATACGCGCAAGTGCAGGAACCACATCGGTCAGAATATGCGCCGCAAGTTCCCGATCCTCTGCGCCGAAGTCCAATACACTCGAAAGATGCTTCTTCGGAATGACGAGAACGTGCTCCGGCGCCTGCGGGTCGAGATCACGAAATGCGAGCACGGTGTCATCCTCGTATACCTTCGTCGATGGAATCTCCCCATGAGCAATCTTGCAAAAAATACAATCTGCCATTTGATTTGCGTCCTTTCATTATATAGTGTATTGGAATATTTCGCGAAAAAGAAAATTATTCCTGCTGGAATGGGTAAGTTCTACATTCTTACCTCTCTGCCCGTATTGAGCAGGAACAGATAGCGTTCTTTGACTTCCTTGCCGAGGATAGTCTCCACAGCATCACAGTAGAGGTCAATCTGAAACTGATAGCGCGCACGTGCAGTATCGGCGGATATGCCGCGATCGGTCTTGTAGTCAAGCAGAATGTAGTCGCCGTTTTCCTCCTCGAAGAGAACATCGATGATTCCTTGCAGGAAAATCCGATCATGTTCATCCGTTGCCTCCGCATAGTAGTTCTGTGCGGGAAGGAGGCGCCCAAAGGGTAGCTCACGGTAGACTGCCTTTGCCGCACGCATACGTCGCCCTAATTTTGAGGAAACGAATGTCCATATGTTCCCGACATCGATGACACTGCGCTCCGCCTCCGTGAGAATTCCCTTTTCGGCGAGTCGGTCGATCTGACGCTCGATGGCGGAGATGTTTACAATATCCGACAGGTCGAGCTGCTGCATGACGGTGTGCATTGCCGTGCCGCGCTCCATCGGTGTCAGATGCTCTTGTTCCGATGAGCGCAGGAAGCGCGGAACTTCCCATTCCTGCGATGTATCTGCCGATTCAGGAACAGCCGGCAGAAATGAAGCGATTGCCTCCTCCTCGGCTGTCTGCTGCCTCTTGAGCTCCGTGACACTGGTCTTTGCATGAATCTGTGCTGTTCCGCGCAAATCATAGCTCCAGCCCAGCACCTCCGCGACACGATCAGCATCCTTTCCCGCAGGCAGCGGTTCGTCGGCACGAACAGCAGCAAGAACGGCGTCCGCACGTTCCTCCGACCGATCCTGAGAAACATGCACATCCTCATGTGGGAAACGAATATCAAAGCGCGCCTTTTCGTTTGTTTGCGGACGATAGACAATATCGTCCGCATTTTCGAAGAGTTCGGCTCCGTCGGGATGGCGCATCAGGGCAAGTGCAATCCAGTCGAGATAGCATTTTGCACCGAGAACAGCCTCCTTTGGAAATACCGTATCTTCTGTCTGTGCGTATTTGAGACAGTTCTCACGCAGCTGTTCCAATGCGTCCTTGCCCGCGTGCGTGATGTTCAGCGTTCCCGTTAGGATGAGTTTTTCCTGTGCACGTGTCATGGCGACATAGAGGATGCGCATCTCCTCCGCCATTGTCTCACGCTGAATGATGGCTTTGATCTTCCTTCGCGACATAGTGTCGTATTTTTGTCGCCCGGCTGCTGTGTTTTCGTAGACACGCAGACCGATGCCCTCATGCGCATGATAGAGCAAATCGCCCCTCGTATCCTGCGTATTGAATGCACCTGAGATGTTGGCAAGAAAGACGATGGGAAACTCCAAGCCCTTGCTGCGGTGGATCGTCATGATGCGCACAACATCCTCGCTCTCGCCAAGCGTGCGCGCAACCGAGAGGTCGGTGCTGCGCCGCTTCAGCGCGTCGATGTAACGCAGGAAGCGAAACAGTCCACGCTCGTTCGTCCGCTCAAAATCGGCGGCGCGGTCGATGAGCATACGCAGATTTGCCTGTCGCAGGATGCCGCCGGGAAGTACACCGACGTAGTCGTAGTATCCCGTCTCACGGCAGAGCATATGGAGCAGTTCGGGAACGCTGTGCACGAGGGCGAAGTGCCGCCAACGTCGAATGCGTTCCAGCGCATTTGCCGCCTTTGCTTGGAGTTCGTCTGACAGACCTTCTCCTGTCGCACCTGTCAGGATGTCATAGATACCGCCATACGGTGTATGTATGCGCAGGGCAGCCATGTCCTCCATCGTGATGCCGATCATAGGTGATACAAGTACGGCGGTGAGCGGCGTATCCTGCCGGGCATTATCGAGTACGGCAAGCAGGGAGAGCATCATGCGAATTTCACTCGCCTCAAAATAACCGGCGGTATCGTCCGCATATGCGGGGATATTCTCTTTGCGCAGTGCATCCAGCAGAATCCCCGCACGCTCTTTCGCCCCGCGCAGGAGAATGACAATATCCTTGTTTTGGATTGCATCTCCATTGTGCAGAACATATCCCCCGGATTTGAGTTCCTGAATGCGTCGCGCAATAAAATGCGCCTCGATTTCAAACGCTTTTCGTTCCTCCTCCTCCGCTTCTGTGCCGGCGGAATAGTCTGCGCGCAGGAGGTTGATCTCAAGAGGTTCTGCCAGTGACCGCCCCTTTGTCGGCTCCGGGAATACGCGCCCCGGATTGAGGCGGGCATGAACATCATAGGCAATGTCGACCGCTTCTTTGCTCATAATCTGCGAGAAAATCTCGTTGATGGGCTCAAGTACCTCGGCACGGCTGCGGAAGTTCTCAGACATCGTTACCAGTTCGCCCTCGGCACTGTCGCCACGGTATGCCTCATAGGTATGCTGAAAAAGCGACGGATCGGCAAGGCGAAAACGATAGATGCTCTGCTTCACGTCACCGACAATGAAGCGATTGTGCTCACGTGCGATCTGCCGCAGAATCCCTTCCTGCAGTCCGTTCGTATCCTGATATTCGTCAACCATAATCGCATCGTAATGGGCGCGCAGTTCATCGGCAATCTCGGTTGGCGCAGCAACAGTCGGATTCTTTTGCAGCTGCGTCGGATCGTCACACAGCAACGCGAGAGCCGTATGTTCAAGGTCGCTGAAATCGAGGATGCCGCGCTCGAACTTTTTCTTCTGAAATGCATTGTGAAATGCCGTTGTGAGGCGTGCGTACTGACGAATGGCAGCATTTGCGGCGTTTTCGGTATTACATAGTTCCTGCGCAGTTGCGGGCAAACGGCCGATGCACTTGTCCCATGAGGCATAGATCTTCTCTGTCAGCTTCTTGAGCTGTGCTCCAATCTCAGGATCAAAGTCCTCGACCGCTTTGCGCGGTATATTTTTTTTCGCCTTTTTTGCTGCAGCCGCTTCCGTGAGCAAGGCTTCCCATGCACTGTCCTGTTTCGCATTCACAAATCCATGAAGTGCGCCTTGCAAATCCTCGTAGACACCCCTGTTATGCACAAGTGCTTCGAGGCATTTTGCAGCCGCCGTACGCAGAGCCTCTCCCCCGCTGCTTAAAAGGTTGATTGCCGCAGTATAGTTTGCGCAGACCTGTGAAAGACTGTGCTCTAACTCATCCGCAAGGGTCTGAAACCCGTTGCGCGCCCAATACGGCGTATCGCTGCGCTCGTTTCCCTGTGCTGCAAGCCATGTCTCAGGCGAGGGCTGACTGAGCGAAAAGGCGTGCAGTGCGAGGATTTCCCCCTGCAGCTTTTCGTCGTCCCCCTTCACGCCTCCATAGGCATCAGAAAAAATCAGAAAGCCATCGGGATCGCCCTCTGCCGCTTTCTCGTATTCACTCTCGATCATCTGTTCAAACACGTCATTTTTCAGCAGCCGAATCTCCTGCTCACTCGCAATGCGGAACGTCGGCGGGATCTCCGTTGCATCAATGTGCGACTGGATCAGACGCTGGCAAAACGAGTGAAATGTCGAGATGTCCGCCCCCGTTAGGAGAACGCGCTGACGCTCAAGCGCGGCAACCTCTTCGAGTGCACCGCCTGTTTCGACAATGGCATCGATCTCGGTGTTGAGTGCCGCCTCAATGCGTTCGCGCATCTCCGATGCCGCCGCCTTGGTAAAGGTGAGGACGAGAACGCGGTCGAGCGACAGTGTCCCCGCACGCACCTGCGAGATGATGCGCTCGACCAGTACGCGCGTCTTTCCCGACCCTGCCGCCGCCGCGACGAGGATGTTCTGTCCACGCGTCTCAATTGCTTTTTGTTGATCGGCGGTAAACTGCATCCGTTCAGCCATCGGACGTCACCTCCCCGCACACCATTTGTGCAATCTCCTCCATTGCTGCCTGTGCATTGTCCGCAATCTCCCGATAACGATCCCCCTGCCCAAGCTCCGGATCGAACGAGCAGATGGAGCGATAGGTACAGAAGGTACAGGCATTGCGATCCCGAAAGCGATAGGGCGCAGCCTGTATATTGCCCCGCAGGATCTCCTCGGCAGTCGTGCGGATCAGCTGCGGCAGATAGGCGAGCAGCTGCTCGAACTCCTCGCGTGAACGGATGTGCCTTGCCGATGCCTTGGAGATGCTTTTGTCCTTGTTGAAGGTGATGCAGAGATGCTCCCCCATCGCGTCGATGCTCTGTGTGATCTCCGGATCGTCGATCAGCATCCCCGTGAGTACCATGTCCTTTGCAACCAGCCTTTGAAGATCCCTGTCACCCAGACGCACATCACTCTTGATGATGGGATTCACGACAGGCGCATAGAGCATCCCCGCCGGAAAGCTGTCTGTATCATGGAGGAGGCTGCGCACGACAAAGAGATAGAGCAGCAGCTGCATCTTCAACCCGTGACGAATCTCCGGCAGGAGCAGGGATGTCCCACCCGTCTTGTAGTCGAGGACGAGATAGTAGTCGCGCGCCTTCGTCACATCAAATCGATCGATCTGCCCGCGCAGGGAAAGTGTTGCCCCGCCCGCAAGCTGAAACTCCTGCAGTTTGACATCATCTGTGCGGCGTCCAAAACTGACCTCAAATCCAAGCGGATGAAATGACGATGCCTTTGCCCACGAAGTCAAATGACGGATGACCTGCTGCGCGGTGCATCGAATGCGTTCGATCCGATGGCGGTAGCTGGCACGGCTCATGAGAACGGAACTTCGAATGCGCGGAATGGCCTCGTGCATCAACTCATCGATCTTTGCCGCGCTGTCCGGCTCTGCCGCGCACCAGTCGTTTGCGTGTTGCGTACGCACCCATTCACCGTATCCATGCAGGATCTCATGCAGGAGCGTGCCAAAGTCATTGCTCTGAAACTCATAGACATCACGCTCCCTGAGACCGAGACCATACATCGCAAAGTGGCGAAACGGACACTGACAGAAAGTCTCAAGGCGTGTCGTGCTGCCGCTGATCCTTCCGTCACGCGCAAAGAGATGCTTTGCCGTCGTCGAAGAGATCTGATCCTCCTCGCGCGGCGATGAAACCAGACCGCGCACCATCAGGCGGAGCAGAGGCTCCATTACGGCGCTGCTGCGCATCCAGTTGTAGACATCACCCCAAATGGGGCGCATACGCCCACGCTCCTTCCGCGCGAGCAGAGCCCCTGCCAGCGATGAGAGTACGGGATGCGGCGCAGAGAGCACGAGATCGTCCTCCCGCTCTACCATGGCGAGCGGAATGGAGAGCACTGTCGGGCAAATCGTGCGCAGACGCGCGATCAGAGGCGACGGTGCGAGTGCCGCGCCGTCCGCAGAGGAGAGCGCATAGGAGATCCACAGATACTCCCGTGCCTCGGTGAATCCGCGATAGAGTTGATAGCGCTCCAGAAAGCTCTGCTCATGACTGCCGCCAGAGATCGTATGCTTCGTATGTTCGAGGGATTCACGAATGGAGAGCCGATCCGCATCCGACAGAACGCCCTGCGATGTACCCGCGCGCGGCATCATGCCCGCATTTGCGCCGACGATGTAGGCGGCACGGATACCCGCAAGACTGTTCTGGTCGAAGGAGGCTATCGTGACATGGTCAAGCCCCGGCGGGATCAATGCAATTTCGAGTGCATCCAGACCGTCCTCCAGCAGCTCCTCAAAGTCACGGGCAGAGAGATCTTCGTCTCCGCTGACCTCGACCAGCTGCTCCAAGAGGGTCATACACGAAGCCCAGATCTGTCGGTGCGCCGCCGCATCCGCAAGACGCCCCTCGGCATCCGCCGCCGCTCTCCATACCTCAAGGGTCTGTGGAACGTCCAGTTTCGTAAGGAATTTGTAAAGTGCAAGGGTTCGTTCCTGCGCCGTACTTTCCTCCCGACGAAGATGCTGCGTCAGCAGCGAAAGCGGTGTCGCAATGCGCCGACGAATGGCGTCAAGAGTGGTCTCCTCGGCAATGCGGGCAGCGTTTTGCTCTGTCGCTCGCGCATCCTCCGGGATCGTACGGCGAACGAAATCCCAGTCCTCCGTTGCCGTCCATTGATTTTCACTGCGAATGCCGAACGCCAGACAGTAGTTTTCCAGTCGATCGACCGCCTCCTCCCAATCGCCGCAGGAAAATCCGTCCTGCTCTGCCCCTTTTGTCACCACAGGAAAAAAGCCCGTACGCAGGGCACGGAATACAGTGTCGTACCCCCAGCCGCGCCATGCCGTCTGTGCGGCGGCACGCAGAAGCTCGGCAAGCGGATGATGGGTGCTCGGCCGTTTTGCGTCCAGATGACATGGGATGCCGCAGTCAGAAAATGCCGGGAGAAGAAGATCCGCATAGGTATCCATATCGCGTACGAGGACGGCAATCTCACGATAGCGATAGCCCTCGTCGCGTGCAAGGCGCAGCACATCAGAAGCGACCGCCTCCGCCTCAAGGCGCGGATTTGCCGCCTCGACAAGCTTGAGCGCATGATCCGTGATCGGGACGAGTCGCTCGTGTCCGAACAGATGTCGTTCCATCGCTGCAAGCGAGGGTTTTTGTGCACGCTGCTGCTCCTCCATAAGACGTATTTCGGGCGCAGCCGTCGGGTCGATCTCCGCAAGAAGCTGCGTAAGTGCCTGCATCGTCTGATACGAGCGTGCGAACAGCCCCGTATCCCTTATGTTTTCGGGGAGGTTGACCTGTACACGATTGCCCGACCGACGGCCATCCATCGTCAGGCTTATGTGAACGGTATCCGCTGTACGAAAGAGTTCATGGAACACTGCCATTTCCTGCGGATTAAAAAAATCGAATCCGTCGACCCAGATCTCAGCCCCACGCAAAAACGGCGCTTCCTTCAACTGGGCGGCAAGGCGTTCCATGCGATCCGTCTGATCGGTCAGCCGTCCCTCCATACGCGCGGAGAGATCATCCATGATGAGGGCGAGCTCCTTGAGTTTTTGAGAAAGCCGCCCCTGTGTATGTGTGTCATCGGCGGCAGCACGGAGAACATCGGTGGTCAGACGGTAGCGTTTGAGCTCGGCAATGGTACGCCCCAATGTCTCCGTAAAGCCGTGCTTGCCGATGGAGCGCACAAAGACCGAGAGTTCTTTCTCGTGTTTGAGCAAGATGTCTTTTAGGAGAATGCGTCTGCCAATATCACTGATGCGCGGCAGATGTGCACCGCCGGTCTCGATGAGTACCTGTCGCGCAAGACGGCGAAAACCGAACACATAGGCCTGCAAAAAACCTGCACTGTGTGTCAGTGACTCGGCAAGCATACGCTCTGCGGCGTAGGTCATGTGCTCGGGGACGAGGAGGATGCGCTGTCTGCCGAGAGGTTCATGCTCCAACGCCTTCGTCATCGACGCAAGGCAGGTGTGCGTTTTCCCCGTTCCTGCGCGTCCGATGATGAACTCAAGTTTTGCCGTCATAATGCCTCCAAGCCGCCCTGTGTGAAGCGAGCCCTGCTTCCCGTTGCCGAACGCGATACCTCAAGATGAACGGGGATGCGCGAACGCAGTTCCTCCACATGGGAGATAATGCCGACAAGGCGCCCCCCCTCCTGCTGCACCTCAAGGAGGGCGCGGATCGCAATGTCGAGTGTTTCACTGTCGAGTGAACCGAACCCCTCATCAATGAAAATCATGTCAAGGTGCATCCCGCCCGCATAGTGCTGCACCACATCGGACAGTCCGAGTGCCAGTGCAAGGGACGCGAGGAAGGTTTCGCCGCCGGACAGTGTGCGTGAGACGCGCGGAAGTCCCGTATACTCATCGAATACGTCAATTTCGAGTCCCCACCACTTGTTCCTGTGTCCGCCCGCGCCGTGTATGAGACGATAGCGTCCACGGCTCATCATGCTAAGACGCGCATTCGCCGCCTCGATGACATCGCTTAGGATCGAGCGCAGGACATAGGTCTGGAAATGCACCTGATAGGGGGCTTTTGCCGCCGCAACAGAGGCGAGTTTGCCGATGATGCGGTAACGCTCTGCACGCGCTGCACCGGATTTTTCGAGTATGTCAATACTCTGCATCATGCGTTTCAGCGTATTCCAACGCTCCGTGCGCTTGCCCTGCTCCTGCGCCGCATCCTGCACCGCCTGATCGGCAGCCGCCTCTGCGGCTTTCAGTGCATCCATGTCGGGGGCAACACATCCGTCGGCGGCGGCTTTTGCCTTTTGGAAAACCTCCTCGGCAGCTTTACGCTCAACGGCGTATTTATTCAGCTGCGTATGTACCTTTTCCAGAAATTTGTCCTCTGACCATCTGCCTTCGACAGCCGCATGGTATTCCTCCTCGGAAGAAAATCCGGCAGATGTACGCACGTCTGCATACGCTGTCTGTGCGATCTGTGCGATCTGTGATGCTTCCTCTGCGGCATTCTGTGCGGCAGTCCTTGCGCTTTCCGCTCGCGCTTGTTCGGCAGCTGTCTCATTTGCCTGTTTAAGCGCGTCTGCATACGTCTTTTTTTCCTGCTCCACTTCGGCGTTCAAGCGGGAAATTTGCGCGTCAAGGAGCGCACGGTCACGGTATTCTTCGGGAAGCCGCGCCTCAAGCGCAGACTGCTCGCCCTCGCGCATTCGCAGGAGATCACGCTTTTTCTGAGCCTCCGCTTCCTGCCTCTGTTGGTCGGTCAGCAGTTTTTCCAGTCGTTCCTTTTGCCCGGCACACTGCACAGTACGCTCCTGATGTTCCCGCGCGGCGTTTTTCAGTTCTTCGTTACGCTGCGCAACGCGCTGCAAGAGCCCTTCCAAGGTATCAGAACCGAGGGATTCACGCAAAAGTTCCTGTTCGTGGGCATGACTTTGCTGCGCACGTATATGCTCTCCTTTGATTTCCTCAAGTCTGCGGGCTGCTTCCTGAACAGACTCTTCCGCAGCATCCGCCATCTTTGCACATTGTTCCACCAGTTGTTCGGATGGAATATCCTCCGTGTGGATGGCGGGGCTCGGATGCGAGAGCGCACCGCAGACAGGGCAGGGAGCACCGTCCGAAAGTGTCGCGGCGAGGCGTGCGGCACTGCCAAGATCATAGAGCGCCTGCATCTGCCGCAGCTTCGACTTCGCAGCGGTCAATGTTTCGGCGGCACGCTGCCACGTCCGCTGTGCCGTTTCTTCCTTCTTGCCCAACGTACGCGCTTGTATGTTCCATTCGGAAATACGGGCAACGGCACTCTGACAGCGTTTCAGACGTTCCTGCTCGTGCTGAAACGCTTCGCGTGTCACCAATATTTTTTCAAGTGATGCAATGCGCTCCGCATTCTCGGCTTGTTCCGCACGCAGATTCTCGATTGTGTGCGCGTTGCTTTTTGCCGTTTCTTCGGCGCGTGCATTGGAGGCACGAAGCTCCTCTATAATTTTTCGACAGTCTTGGAGTTGTGCTGCGCACTCAGCGTATTCCGTAAGCTGCTGCACCCGCTCTATTTTCTTTGTGTGCTCCGCCTCCAGCGCTTCTGCCGCCTTCCGTGCTTCCTGCGCTGTTTGATATGCTGCTTTTGCAGCGATAAAACGGGCATCTGCCGCATTGAGTTCATTCGTCCGACGTTTTTTCAGTTCTTCCGCCTGTATGGCTTCACGTTCCTTGTGAAGAACCGGATGTGCGCGCTGTGCGCGTTCCAGCCGTGTACGAAAATCCCGTACATCATCTTCCTGCGCCTGTTTTTCCGCAAGATGCTTCTGTGCCGTCGCAAGATCCTGCAATTTTTGTTCTGCCGCCGCACCAATCTCACGCGCACGACGCGCTTCCTTTTGACGCGCCTCAAATCCCTTGCGTTCTTCGGCATGGCGGTCGATCGCTTCTTTCAGTTCGCCAATGCGCGTGCGTAGGTCATCACTCGTGTTCAGATTTTCCGAATGAAGCATCTGGTCGATCTGAGCCCGTTCCTCTTTCGCTGCATTTTCCAGACGTATGGATTCCTGCAGCAACGCCTCCTCAAGACGCTGATACCGCTCCGTGCGAAAGATGCGCTGCATGATGGCACTGCGATCCTTGACCTCGGCAAGCAGAAACCGCTGAAACTGTCCTTGCGGCAATAGAACAACCTGACGAAATTGGTCTGCATCAAAGCCGATGAGCTGACCAATGCGCTTCGATACTTCGGTCACATTGGAATCGAGCAGTGTCTCCTCCCCATCTTCTCCCTCATCGGGCAGCCGATAGAGTTGTCCCGTTGCCGCACGCCTTGTCATCTTGCCGCGCGACATACGTTCGTATGCAGGAGAGCGCAGAACGCGATAGCGGCGACGCCCGAGAGCAAAGACATACTCCACCTCCGTGATACGCTCCGGCGGAGCATCGGAGGAGCGAAGGGTTGAACCTTCACGCACATTTCCACTGGATTCACCATATAGTGCAAATACAATGGCATCCAGTATTGTTGTTTTCCCCGTGCCCGTCGCCCCATGAATGAGAACGAACGGCGCATTTGCCAGAGCTATCTCAAAGTCCAGTATCTGCTCCTCGACATACGAACCGAATGCCTGTAAGCGAAGTTTCAGAGGTCTCATTCTGCACGCTCCCCCTGCTGCATCGAATCAATGATACGGATAAGTGCGTCCCGCTCCGCCTCTGTCATCTCAGTGGCTGTCACCTCTGCAAAGAAATCGGAAAAGAGATGCAGATCGGATTTCCCGCGTTCATAAGTGCGCTCTGCGGAGGAAAGGCGATTGACGTTGATGTTCGGGCGTGTGATGGTAAAGAGATTCGGATAGATCCGCCGCAGTTTCTCATGTGCAGCGAGTACGGCATCCGTATCGAGCAGCTCCACACAGATGTAGTCGTCATGTGGGAGCATGTCGAATCCGTCACTCACAACATCGTTCATTGTCCCGCGCACAATGCGGACATCATGACGCGGTGTCAGCGGATAGAATGTGTGGGCTGCCATCCCTTTCGCATCCAGTTCGACAAGCTCGATGCCCTTTTTCTGGTGCGCTTCATCAAAGGAGTATTTCAGCAATGAGCCGGAGTAACGTACATTCTCCGCACCCGCCCGCTGGGGCGCATGGAGGTGTCCAAGTGCCGTATAGGAATATGCAGCGAAATGCTCCGCGCTGACCTGATCGCTGCCGCCGACGGAGAGCGCGTGTTCGGACTCCGAGGTCTGCCCACCGATGACGAAGGCGTGCGCGACTGCCACGCTGCGCACCAACGATGGAATTTGTGCGCGTGCCGCTGTAATTTGGGCGGCAAGTGCTCCATCAAAGGAGATGTTTTCATCGAGTGAAAATGCCTCACGTACATGCGGGGGATCCCCATAGGGAATGAGCGAAAAATAGACCTCCCCAAACGCATCTGAAAGGATGACAGGCGATTCATCGGCACGCACAACACCCGCCGGATAGATGCCGGACGCACGAAGAAGCTGTGCACCAAAACCGAGGCGCACAGCACTGTCATGATTTCCGGCAATGAAGAGCACGCGAATTCCCCGCTCCGACAGCCGTGTCAATATTTCGTTGAAGAGTTCGACCGCCTCCGGGGGCGGGATGGCGCGGTCATAGACATCACCCGCGATGACGAGTGCATCGGGACGCACCTCCTTGCACAGTGCAAGCAATTCCTCCAATACATACGCCTGATCCTCTGTCATATGCCGCTGTCCGAAGAGTTTTCCCAAATGCCAGTCTGCCGTATGGATGAACCGCATGACATCCCCTCATCTCATGAATCTGCTTCAGTCAGAATTTTTGCGACGGATGAGCTGCCGATGCCCAGACGATGCACACCCATATCCAAAAATCTCTTTGCGGTAGCATAGTCCCGAATGCCGCCGGATGCCTTGACCTTGCATCGCCCGTGCGACGTATCCAACATGATGCGCAACTGCTCCTCCGTTGCTCCCGTGCCGAGGAATCCCGTCGCCGTCTTGACGAAGTCTGCTCCCGCTGCAATACTGACCTCCGTCGCCCGTGCAATCTCCTCCGATGTCAGCTGGCTTGCCTCGAAAATGACCTTGACAAGCACGTTACGTGCATGGGCAGCGTTGACGACGGCGCATATTTCCGCCTCGACCTCGTCCCATTTCCCGGAGCGGGCAAGCCCATAGTTCATTACCATGTCAAGCTCCTCTGCACCATACTCCATATAATAGCGTGCCTCCAGCTCCTTGACTGCGGCGGGGGCTTTCCCGTGCGGAAAGTCGAGCACCGTACACACGCGCGTATCGGTACCCTGGCAAAGCTGAACGGCAAGCGGGATATCCGCCGGCTGGACACAGACCGAGCAGCACTCCTGTCGTACCGCCTCCGTAATCGCCGCACGAACCTCATCGGAGGTCATCGCAGGATTCAGCGGAGATGAATCGATATATCTGCTGAGTTTCATCGTTGATCCTTTCATTTCGCAGAAATCATATCTCTGAGTAATGCCTCGTCCAAGATGGGGATGCCGAGATCTTTCGCTTTTTGCAGCTTGCTCCCTGCTGCTTCGCCTGCGACGAGATAGTCGGTTTTCTTTGATACAGAACCTTTTACCGTACCGCCATGCGACGTAATCAGAGCGGCACATTCCTCGCGGGACAGCGTCGGAAGCGTACCCGTAATGACAAAAGATTTGCCGTCCAATGCCGCACCTGCACGCTCAACAGGAGCACTCGCAAAGTTCACCCCCGCTGCACGGAATTTATCGAGCAAGGCCCTCCCCGTTTCCGAGGAAAAGAACTCCGTGAGTTTCTGCACGCTGATCTGCCCCATATCGGGGACAGCACGGATTTTTTCGGGATCTGTACACGCAGCCTCCTGCAAGGCATCAATGGATGGGAATGCCTGCATAAGCGAGATTGCCGCCGCACGCCCGATGCCAGAGATGCCAAGCCCTGCGAGGAGGCGATCGGGGGGATTTTCTTTGCTTTTCTCAATGGCGGCAAGACGGCTGTCAACGCTCTTTTCCCGCCCGATCATCCCCGATGAGATGAGTTCATCCCGATATGTGTGCAGCGAATATATATCCGCAACATCATGCAGATAGCCCGCATGTGTCAGTGCAATGATTGCAGACTCTCCAAATCCCTTGATGTCCATTGCATTACGGCCGACAAAGTTCAAGATGTGGTTCTCCACCTGTGCGGGACATGCTGGATTCTGACACTTTATGTCCGCCGTATCCGCCTCACGCACGGCACGAGAACCGCAGACAGGGCATACATCGGAAATCACATAGGGTCGTGCATCCTGTGGACGTTTGTCAGTCACCACTGCCTTGACACGCGGAATGATCTCTCCCGATTTGTAGACGCGAATCGTATCCCCGATGCGTACGTCCAGACTGTCGATATAGTCCTGATTGTGGAGGGTCGCCCGCTCAACACGCGTGCCGCAGAGCTGCACGGGATCAAATACCGCCGTGGGGGTGATGCGTCCCGTCCGTCCGACGGAGAGCTCGATCGTACGGAGCACGGTTTCCTTTTCCTCGGGCGGATACTTATAGGCGATTGCCCAACGCGGCACCTTTGCCGTCGCGCCGAGTTCCGTGCGCTGTGCGAAGTCGTTGACCTTGACAACAGCACCGTCGATGTCATAGGGAAGCTCCCCGCGCCGCGCTCCGATTGCCGCGATTGCGTTCCAGACTTCATCCGCCGTACGGCAGACACGGTAATTCGCAATGATCTTGATTCCCTGCGCACGCATAAAGTCATACGCCTCTGTATGGAAGGCGAAGGAATGTCCCTCCGCACGCTGCAAGTTGAATACGAACATCGAGAGCCTTCGCTCCTTTGTCACGCGCGCATCCAGCTGACGCAATGTACCTGCGGCACAGTTGCGCGGATTTGCAAACGGCTTCAGCCCAAGCAGTTCCTGCCGCTCGTTGACCTCGGCGAAAGCGGCGCGCTCCATATAGACCTCGCCGCGCACCTCGAAATATGGGACAGGATCATGCAAACGCTCCACAACATCGCTGATCGCGCGTGCGTTCAGTGTAACATCCTCCCCCTGCACAATCCCGTCGCCGCGCGTAATGGCACGCACAAGTGTCCCATTTTCATAGCGCAGAGCGAGTGAAAGCCCGTCGATCTTTTCCTCCACAACGAACTCCGCCCTTGGAAACTGTGCGAGAATCCCTGTGACGAAGCTGCGGATCTCTTCCTCACTGAACACATCCTGAAGAGAGAGCATCGGGACATCATGCGGCACGAGTACACCGACTTCGCGCTGTGCCGTTCCCCCCACCTTCTGAGTCGGCGAATTTTTTGTAATGAGCTCCGGATATGCCGCCTCTATTTTCTTTAACCGCTGCATCAGCAGGTCAAAATCATAGTCCGATATATCGGATGCGTTATCATCATAGTATTGCTTGGAATACTTGCGGATCTTCTTCCGCAGTTCCGCAAGCTCGCTCTTGATCTCCTTGATGTCGCTCATACATCCCTCACAGCTTCAAAATCGGCGCATATTTCTGCACGAATTTCTTGATCCCCTCACCCGGGAATGCAATCGTAAGCTCTGCATCCTCCCCTTCGCCGCTGATGGCGACGATACGCCCGTCGCCCCACTTGCTGTGGCGCACGGCATCACCCGCCGTAAACTTGGCGGCAACATTGGGGCGGATCACGCTCCCGTCCTCAGCTGTATGCTGAGGCGGCGGCGGCAGATAGCCGCGGCGTCCGCCTGCCGCACCACGGCCCCAGACATCGGAGCGGCCGCGCACACCTATCTCGGCAAAGGAATCCGCTGTCTTATGTTCCAGAAGCTCCTCCGGTATCTCCGCGAGGAATCGTGAGGGACGCGACAGTTCCGTCCGTCCGTAGATGGTTCGCTGACGCGCATAGGTGAGATAGAGCCGTCGCTCGGCACGTGTAATACCGACGTAGCAGGTGCGCCGTTCCTCCTCGATCTCCGTATCGTCGAGCAGCGTTCGGGAATGGGGAAACAGCCCCTCCTCCATGCCCGCCATGAATACAGTCGGAAACTCCAGCCCCTTTGCTGCATGGAAGGTCATAAGCGTCACATTGCCGTCCGACTGCTCCGTCTCATCCACATCGGAGATGAGCGAGATTTGAGCGAGAAAATCCTCCAGACCGTTCTCCCCCTCCTCTGCACCGTCCTCAAAGTTCTTTGCCACACTGATAAACTCACGCAGATTCTCAAGCCGATCGCGATTGTCCTCCTTTGGATCGTCCTCAAGGGCGGCCGCATAACCGGACTCCTCAATGATGTCCTCGACAATCTCATGAAGCGGACGTGTACCGAGCTGCCCCATATAGGTAAATACGAGTGCAGAGAAATCCTCCATCTCGAATTTCACCTTTGCAGACAGCTTCGGTATGGTACTGAGCAGCTGCTCATCCGTAATCAGCTCGAAGAGCGAGATGCGGTATTCCGCCGCCTTCTCCATCATACGCCCCAGTGTTGTCTGTCCAAGGCCACGCTTTGGCACATTGATGATGCGCAGGAGGCTCAGTGTATCACGCGGATTATAAATGACACGCAGATAGGCAATAATATCCTTGATCTCACGGCGGTCATAAAAACGTACCGATCCAACCATGGTGTAAGGAATGCCTGTCGCATAAAAGGCTTCCTCGATGTTGCGGGACTGTGCATTCGTCCGATAGAGTACGGCAATATCGCCATACTTCGCGTTGAACATTGTGTGTAGGCGTTCCACCTCACGCACAATGAATGCGGCCTCGTTCTTCTCCGTACCGGCCTCGTAGACGGTGATCGGGTCGCCCGTGGGGTTATCCGTCCAAAGATCCTTCTTCTTGCGTGTCAGATTATTTTCAATGACCGCATTTGCCGCCGCGAGAATATTCTTTGTCGAGCGGTAGTTCTGTTCGAGCAGGATTACCGTTGCCTCCGGATAGTCGCGCTCAAAGTTCAGGATATTCCGCATATCCGCACCGCGCCACCCGTAGATCGACTGATCCGCATCGCCAACGACACAGAGGTTGCGATGCCCCGCTGCAAGCAGCTTTGTGATCTCATACTGTGCGCCGTTCGTATCCTGATACTCATCAACGAGGATGTATTGAAATTTCTTTTGGTATTTCTCGCAGATTTCCTCGTTCTTTTTCAACAATTCCACGGTCAGCATGAGGAGATCATCAAAATCCAAGGCATTATTTGCACGCAGTTTCGACTGGTAGAGCTCATAGATCTTTGCCACCTGCTCCGCAAAGAAGTCTGTCGCCTGTGCCGCAAATGCCTGAACATCAAGGAGACGATTTTTTGCGTCCGAAATATGCGACTGTACCGCTCCCGGCGCCGTATGTTTCTCGTCGATATTCAGTTCCTTCAGACACTCACGGATCAGATTTTTGCTGTCCGAAGCATCATAAATCACAAAATTCTTCGCATACGTTCCCAAATGCTCGATTTCCATGCGGAGAAAACGGGCACAGAAGGAGTGAAACGTACTGAGCCATACATCGTGTGCGGATTCACCGATCAGGGTATCGACACGATCGCGCATTTCGCGTGCGGCTTTATTGGTAAATGTTATAGCAAGAATGCGGTACGGTGGAACACCATGCTCCAAGAGGTTTGCAATGCGGAAGGTCAGTACGCGTGTCTTGCCGGAGCCCGCACCCGCCACGATGAGGAGAGGTCCCTCAAGGCAGGCTACGGCTCTCTGCTGCGGCTCGTTCAGCCCCTGAAACAAATCCATGAAAACTCCTTCCAATGAAGAAAGGCGGGGCCGCCGCTATGGCAAACTCCGCCCCTGCCGTTATTATATCGGATGCACCTTACGTCTTGATGCGTTTGACCGCCTCCGAGAGCGGCGGGATGATCTGCTTTTTACGTGACATGACACCGGGCAGATAGAGATGCGTCCCGCTCGTATCCTTGCGGAACGCCTCGCCAATGAGTGTACGTGGCGAACCCGTGAAGAGCAGATAGGTCGCCTCTTCAAGGATGTCCGTAATCATGACAAGGCTCAGATCAAATCCTTCGGTGTCACAAATGGTCTTCATCGCGGCAAGCAGCTCGTCCTCCTTCGCCATGATCTCCTTCGTATCCATGACAGAGGTTTGACTCACGATAACGCGATATGCACCGATCGTAAACTCCTTGAGATCGTTGCGGACAATCTCCATCGGCGACATATTGCCGATGCTTGAGCCTGCCTTGAGCATCTCAAGACCATAGGCATTGAGATCGACATTTGCAATATCCGCAAGGCGTTCGGCCGCCTTCTTATCCTTCGGCGTACAGGTCGGTGACTTGAAGAGCACGGTATCCGAGATGATCGCAGAGAGCAGAAGCCCCGCAATCGACGGAGGAATGTCGATGTCGTTCTGCCAATGCATATTGGAAACAATGGTCGCGGTGCACCCGACCGGCTCAGCGTGGGTGTAAATCGGCTCGCTCGTGCTGATGCCACCGAAGCGATGGTGATCGATGATCTCGATGATCTTCGCTTCTTCGATGCCCTCGACCGCTTGATTGCGCTCGTTGTGATCCACGAGAATGACCTGCGCCGGCTCCGATACGACGAGTCGGTCACGGCTTACGAGACCGACGATGCGCCCGTTTTCAAGGACAGGGTAGTTGCGGAAATTGGTCTCCTCCATCGTGCCTTTAATGTCTGAGAGGAGATCGAGCGGCTTGAAGCAGACAGGATTGTCGTGCATAATCCGCCGAACTGGCACACACTGATTGATGAGGCGCGCCACCGTATAGGTATCATAGGGCGTTGAGAGGACAAAAATACCGCGCGTTTCCGCTGCCTCCAACGCCTCGGCGGGGACGCGGCCGTCGCCTGTCACAATCAGACAGGCAATCCCCTGATGAATACAGGCAAGGATTGTCTCCGTACGACGGTCACCAACAAGGACAATGTCATTTTCCTTGATGAGCTTGTGAATCGTCTCCACGCTGCCGGCGGCAATACGGATCTGCCCCTTGATCGTTTCGCTCTCTTCCCCTGCGACGAGGACATTGCTGTCCGTTGCGCGAATAATGTCACGATAGCGTACGCGCATATCCGAGAGATTCGTCATGCCAAGCTCCTGGAAATAGCGCTTTGCCAGATCACTGACCGAAACAATCCCGACAAGGATCCCCTTGCTGTCCGTCACGGGAATCGACCGCAAATCATTTTCACGCAGCACCTCGCCCAAGTTGCGCAGCGTGTCATGCTGACGGACGACAATTTTGCAGTCCATCGCGATGTCCTTGACGCGCGGATAGAGATCGGGAATGAGGAGCGGCTGTTCCACATGGAAATACTCCAAGGCAAACTTCGTTTCCTTATTCACCTTTCCGGCGCGTGCCGCAACCGCATTGACCCCCATCGCCTGTTTCAGATGCGCATATCCGACTGCTGAGCAGATGGAGTCTGTATCCGGATTGCGATGCCCAATGACATAGATCGGTTTTGCAACGTTCAAGATGATACCTCCCTATCGCGGCTTCATCACGCCGCACATTTTGAAATCCATTATACCATACTCGTGGACATGATTCAATTTTTGCAAAAATAAATCAAAGGGCTGTTGCACGAGGACAAAACAGTCTTCGTACAACAGCCCTTTGACAGGACAAAAATCTATAACAATTTGACGAACTTCATTTGATCGGCGATTCCTTAACCATAACACGCTCGAACAGCGTTCTTTTCTTCAGCAGCTCTTCAATCTGTTCAAGATGCTTGCGGATTTCCTTCTCCACTTCGTCGGCTGCGCATACATCGGAAGATGTGTTTTCCTCCTCAGCAGCGTTCTGTTCTCGTTTGACTGCTTCTGAAATGGTGCCAACCGCTTCTACCACGATACCCACCATGACATTCAGCAGCGTAATGGACGTAAGAAGGATAAACACCAAAAAGTATACCCATGAATACGGATGCATTTCCATGATCGGTCTCGCCACAGCTGTCGCCCATGACTCAAAGGTCATCACCTGGAACAGGGTGAAAATAGATCCTCCGATATTCCCGAACAGTTCCGGGAACGTCTCTCCATACAATGTACTGCCGAAAACACCAAAAATATAAAATATAATAAAGAGCAGAAGCAACGCCCAAGACATACTTGGAATTGCTTTTAACATGGATGATACCAGTATCTGCAGCTCCGGAAATTCAGCCAACGCCTTGAGCAGCCGAAATATACGAAAGGCTCGAATGACCGAAATATTGGAGGAAATAAAGATGATGGAACTGAGGACAATGACAAAATCAAAAATATTCCAGTTTTCTGACCAAAAGTTACGCCGATAAACTAGTAACTTGGCAATCAATTCTATGGTAAAAATCACCAAACAGGCCTTATCTACCGCTTCCAGAAAAAAAACTTGTTCGGCAGACAGCGTCCGATCCGTCAATATCCCTAATACTGCTGCATTCAGAATAATAACGGCGGTGATAATTTTCTGTGTATGCTTCCAATGAAGAGCTCTTTGCAGTACATCCATAATAAACTCCATTCCGCCGCTGTCGCCGGCGGCACAAACAGAAAATAACAAAGGTGCGACATCCCTTGTTCGTTGTCATTTACGTTGGAAAGCAATCGCTTGTTCATGGTGTTGTCCTTCGATGCTGAAGCCGCATACCATGGCAAAGCGGTAGATGCCGCGTAAACGGCAGGGACAGAACGTCACTGCATTGTACCCGCGTTTTGTCCGTATACGCGCCTTTGACGGTATCGCGTTCGGTGTCCCACCTCGCCATTGGCAAAATCACCAAGCGTATAACGTTCCCTTCGTGCGCTTCTGCGTAACGTTTGCATTCCCATCGTAAATTTTTCTCTTCATAATAACAATTTTATTGGTTCTTAACAATAAAATTGCAAAAAGTGATGAGATCATACACGAAAGTGATGTGTTTCAGAGAAATGCAATATCCAACCGGATTTTCCATTCCTTCCGCCTATTACATCAAATCCCCCTCAATCTTCGTATTTTGATTGAAAATTTACGTACAGAAAACCGCCCATTGAGATCCATGAGCGGTTGTTGAAAGTCCGTATTTATCTGTACGAATTACTTTTCGAGTGCGACGACCTCATACGGGCGCAGATCCACCGCAAGTCCATCGTAGTTGCCGATGAGCTTCGACCACCCCTCATCCGTGAGTGCCGCGAGGCTGTCCTCCATCAGCGGGACGTTCGCCGCGCGGAAGTTGCAGTAGACGCGGAGCTTCCGCCCCGCATACGCACGCTCGTAGGCGACGACGCTCGCATTCTCGCGCTCAAGGAAAAAGATGTCTCCCTTCTGGATGATGGGCTGCTCCTTGCGCAGACGAATCAATTTTTGATAGAAACGGAACACGGAGTCTGCATCCACAAGCTCCGCCTCGGTGTTGATCGTGTTGAAATTCGCAGGCGGCGTGAGCCACGGCGTACCGCTTGTAAAGCCTGCATTCGCAGCCGCACTCCACTGCATCGGGGTGCGGCTGTTGTCGCGTGAGCGCACGGAGAGAATATGCAGTGCCTCCTCTTTGCTCTTGCCCTCATTGAGCAAAATTTTGTAGTAGTTCAGGCTTTCAACGTCCTTGTACTGCGCGATGTCTGTGTACTGTGCGTTCGTCATGCCGAGTTCTTCGCCCTGATAGATGTACGGCGTGCCGCGCATGAGGTGAATACACGCGCCGAGCATTTTCGCGGACTCCTTCGGATAGCGTTCGTCGTCCCCGAAACGGCTGACAACGCGCGGCTGATCGTGGTTGCACCAGAACACGGCGTTCCAACCGCCGCCCGCCGCCATCCCCTCCTGCCATACGGCAAAGAGTTTCTTGAGCGCCATGATGTCCGGCTTCTGCAGTGCCCACTTCACGCCTCCCTTGTAATCAATCTTCAGGTGGTGGAAACTGAACGCCATGGACAGTTCTTTCTCGGCGGGGTTGGAGTAGCGAATGCAGTTCTCCAAGGATGTGGAGGACATCTCGCCGACGGTCATCATCGTGTCGATGCCCGTGTCACGCGTGAGTTCCTTCAGGAATTCGTGGACGTGGCGTCCATCGGTGTAGAAGCGACGGCCGTCGCCCTCGTGATCGTCCTCAAAAAACTCGGGCTTTGAGATGAGGTTGACCACGTCAAAGCGGAACCCCTCTACGCCCTTAGCCTTCCAGAAGCGGATGACGTTTTTCAGCTCCTCACGCACACGCGGATTCTTCCAGTTGAGGTCTGCCTGCGTCACATCGAAGAGGTGCAGATAGTATTTTCCAAGTGCGGGGACGTACTCCCACGCGTTTCCGCCGAACTTCGATTCCCAGTTCGTCGGCGGAGCATCCGGCGTGCCGTCCCTCCATATATAGTAGTCCATGTAGTCGGGATCACCCGCAAGGGCGCGTTTGAACCACGCGTGCTCGGTCGATGTGTGGTTGAATACCATGTCAAACATCAGCCCGATGCCGTGCGTCTTTGCTGTGCGAATGAGTGTGTCCACGTCCTCCATCGTGCCGAAACGCGGGTCGACGGCACAGTAGTCCGCGACATCGTAACCATTGTCGTTCTGCGGTGAAACAAAGAACGGCGTGAGCCAGAGGAGGTCAACGCCGAGCTCCTTCAGGTAGTCGAGCTTTGCGGTGATGCCGGGCAGATCGCCGAGTCCGTCGCCGTTCGTGTCGTAGAAGGACTTCGGGTAAATCTGGTAGACAACCTTATTTTGTATATTCATTGTATACACTCCTTTATGACAACACGGCAAATTCCACACAAGCACCTCGAACCCGTCGCCCCCTGCGCGATGTTCGAGAGCGCGATCATCGACCACAGCATTGTGCCGCGATCGCCCGCGATGAACTGCAGGTCAATCACATTTGTTCTGTGATGCAGCCCCGTGATGACTAGCAGTGCATAGATAGGAGCCCCGCCTGACCAAAGTTGAGATACATTCTACGTGAGTGGTTTGTCCCCAGAAATAGTTCATCTAACCACCCATTCCACGAAAGCGTCTAGTCTTGCTCGGATGTCTGCGGGGATCGCCTCTATCCATCGCTGCGGAATGGCATCGTATCCGTAGTACGCTCCTGCCAGTCCTCCAGTGATCGCACCAATGGTGTCGGCATCGCCGCCGAGGTTGACTGCGGTGATGAGAGCGTTCTCGAAGTCACCTTCTGTGATAAAGGCGAAGTAGGCACACTCCATGCTCTCTGGTGCCCATCCAGAGGGATTGACGCAGTTGCTGAATCCGTATTCAGAAACCCCTGCCATCGTGTTAAGGGGGATTAATCCTGCGTCCTGCTCATCCTTGATGAAACGATGAACGGCATCGGCGTAATAGCGACAAATGTCAGAGGACAATGCGTCGTAGTGTGTCATCTCGGCGATCTGCGTGGTGCGTTCTGCCCGCTCCTCTGCGCCCTCGTACGCGAGGGCTGTGCCGATGGTGCGCATGAGTGCCCCGTTTCCCCCGCTGCGGTCGCCATTCTCCTCTGCTGTCCTTTTCCCTGCCGCGTCCCAGGCTGCCTCTGCATCCATTCCTGCCGCTAGGTTCGCGAGTGCCGTTGAAATGGATCGTGCACAGGTCATTCCGATGTCTTTCGGTGCGGTGTTCACCCATTCGATGAATCGTCGCCCGATTGGCTCAATCGGTGCAGAGGCGTTATCCATGATGCCTTCGCAGACGGCGAGTGTCATGGCGGTGTCATCCGTTGTCTCCCCCGGCGTGAGGCTCAGCCATCCGCCGCCGACCATCTCTGTGACACGTCCGCCGTACTTCTGTTTAATCTGCTCGGCATTCATAAATTCAAGAGGCCCGCCGAGGGCATCTCCAATCGCGACACCGTAAAGTGCGCCACGTATCTTATCTTCGTTTCTTGCCATGTTCATTCTCCTTCTCACGTTTCTTTACGATCTGCGCGTCCATGCTCGTGTAATTCTCTGGATAGTATCAATACCCCGCCCATGTGAGCGGGGTATTGTGAGGTCGCGGTCACTTCCGACAGCTATTTCCATGAAGGATTTCGACATTGTGATAGGTTGCGGCAACGAGAAAGCCATATTCCGTCAGGTACGGCATCTGAATCTCGCCGATTCCATACTTGCCGTAGGTAACACCGTACTCGCCCGTGATACGTGTCATGGCGTATTCAACGGCTTCTCTGTTAAACAGGGAGGTCGCACGCGTCAGCGGAACTCCTGCGCGATACTCAAACGCAACGGCTTCACTCCGAAAAAGAGACTTTACTTCATCGACGTTCATCGTGCTTTCAATCATGACTACGCCGCCTCCCGCCCGAAAATCTTTTCAAATACGGGGATGACGCTCTCGTAGTACCGCCATGTCTCGACTTCTTTGACGCTGTGCTCGGACTTGCTGTAGAACAGCTTGCCGTATGCATCAGTCTTGAGGTTGTGCTTGTTCGCGAGCTTGCCGATCTTGTTTGCCGACACGCCGAACATTGCGCCGATTTCCGTCGCGGAATACGTCCGACGCTCTGCGGCGGGCAAGGGAAGAATTATCTCACCCGCGACCATCTCGGCGGCTTTTGCGTTGCATACAGCTTTGTATTCGGGAATGTTCGTGCGCTCTGCAATCTTGAGGAGGAGGTTCGCCGCACGGGTGCGAGCATTGCGCTCCATGATTTCCACACGCTTGGATTGAAGGGCATCGTCATGCTTCACGTTGTAGCCGCCCGTCTTGCGGATGGACGGCAGGACTTCTGACGTGACCCAGCGTTTGAACTTCTTCGCAGCAGGGAGCTTCGAGGAGAGGATGAGCGAGTAAAGCCCCGATTCGTTGATGATGGTTGCCGTTTGTGTTCCGCGCGACGGGGTGGTAATTTGCCACCCCGTCTTATCTTCCTCGTCAACATGGGCTTTCAACGCATTCACGGTATCCTTATAGCCCAGAATCTCCGCGACATCTTTGCCGACGAAATACGGTTCTCCGCCCTTCACAACCGTTCGCACCTTGCCAAACTCGGCGTTCTCGAAAATCTGCACTTCCTTTGTCATTACAATTCATCCTTTCATTTTTCCCGAAAAGATGATAGAATGAACGCATCAATCCCTTCGGGGGTTGTAGGACAAGCAACCCTCGACTGTCGCCAAACACTGGGGGTTGCTTTTTTCATCAATCTCGATAACTTTCGCGCACGGTATCAAGCAACGTCCTGCCATGCGGGGCATTCCCATCACCTTTAATGACGTCCACTTCGGCGGTTCCTATAAGTGGTTTGATGCGCGCTTCAAGCCACTCCGTTACACTCGTGTTTCCGGCTGCTTTCCGCTGATAATTATATGCAGGAAATAGCTGACTACGCGGGCAACGAATTACGACCTTAATTTCTTCGAGCTGAACTATCTGTCGTTCAAGCTCACTCGCAGGCACATTCATATCTCTCCCTCCTTTCAACGGCAATATTACACGATTATTTTCCGCTTGTCAATGAGTTATTTATATTTTATTTTGTATGTCTATTCATAATTTTACAAAATTCCATTTTCGTCATTTTATAGATTTTGCCGCCGATGTGAACATTCACAGGGTACTTTAGCAAATCTTCATCCACGACAGTTTCGGCATAGCAGCGACAGAGAGGGCAACATCCGGCATGATAGTGACCATAATCCTCCGCATTCGTTGACGGAAATAATGTTTCTGGCGCGGGTGGGTCGTTCCAATTCACAACAATTCCGCTCATTTTGCGATGGCTGTCCCGTGTTTTTCCATCGCCTTTTCTGCCACCACAGGCACGCCACACATACCAATGGAGCCCTAGCTTCTCAGAACGTTCCTGTTCTAAAGCTGTTGTCACAATAGACGCTTGTGTTCGTGCAATCAAAAGAGCTTTATTTTTTACATGGGCAGGAAGCATTTTCTCAAGGTCTTTCTCAATAGATTCAGCCCTGCGTCCTTTTTGGTTCTCCTGCATGACATAAATAGCTATATTGTTGGCATCCTCTGCCGAGAGTATTGTCAAAAGATATGGAGCTGACAGGACAAGGGCAGACACACGCGCGCCCGTTTCTCCTTGCATCTCTTTTTGCAGAGCATCATACATCGTTTTTCCTCGCCCATAGGTCGAGGTTATTTTTTTGATGATCCCCATTATGTCTATCATCGTGCGGTACCGCCTTTCTCTCATAGACTGCTTTTATTGCTCCAATCTTATATTACTCGATGATAGACATAAACTCAACGGGATATAAAAATTAGCCCCGAAGCCGAAGCTCCGGGGCGATGAATTACCACTCTATGATATTGTATGTAACGGTCGCACCCTTGTACCGTCCGCCGTCAAAATGCGCAAGAGCCTCAAAGCGGCCCTGCTCATAGCCGACGATCATGAGTGCCTTGCCGTCGATGACGGACGCGCCCGCCTTGATGCGGTGGTCTTTTCGGAGGTTGATCTTATACACGTCAACTTTTTGCTTTTCAGTTGGCAATTGCTTGCCATCTTTGTCCTGTGTAATCGGTGTGACAACGGTGCGGTCAGACTTCTCCCGTGCCGCCCTCGGTAGTGTCGGGTCGTCCTCCCGTATCTGTCGCTCAACGACCTGCGCCGCACGCTCTACAGTAGGCGCGGTAACATGGTATGTCACCGTAGGCGCACGCTGCCCCGCCTGTACCTCCGCAAGCCGCTGTTGCAGGGCATTCGCATTGGCGCGTGAAATATCCAGCTGCGCCCGCAGTGCCGCCGTGTTCTGCGTCTGCTCCTGCGTCATGACGGCGGGCTTTTCCGCTGCGGTCTGCTCTTCTCTTGAAAGAGCAATGCCCAGAATCAAGAGGAGCAGAATGAGGAGGATCACCAACAGGGCTGTTTTGTGCTCTGTGACCGCCCGCTTGACCCGCTCAATCATTGGGAGTTTCTCCCCGCTCCGCCCACGCTTTACGATACCAGTTCGCCTTGCCGCGCAGCACGTCGCCGCCGCGCATCCCGTCCGTTGCCGCTGGGAAGTATTTAGGACTTTCCATCGTGCCGAGATACTCAAGATCCCATCGGGTATCGCCGTCGTGGATTTCGTCGTGCCATAGCGCGTACGCAGGATGTGAGCGGATTCCATCCTCGTTTGCCGCCGCCTCGCCGTGTGTCAGAACGCGCTGTTTGTCGATCGTCAGCCAGAGTCCATTACAGAGTGCGGCGATTGCCTTTGCCATGCCCTCAATCTGTGCGTCGGTCGGCGGCTCTGCGCCGAGGTTGTTCGTCGTTGCCCCCAGACAACCGAGGATGCAGATACTCACGCTGCCGCTGTTACGCTGCCACGTTGCCGCAAGCACATCATCAAGAGCCCCGTCCGCGATGACGTAGATTTCTCCGTCACGGTCGATTTGGACGTGGTAGTCACTCCAAAACTGCCCATAATGTCCCGCCGACCAGTGGAGATAGACTTTTGTCTCGCGCCCCTGCGCCGCTGCTGCGTCAGCGATTGCCTCACGGTAGTACATGGCGAGGCTTTCCAGTTCTGCGGGCGATACGCGCCGCATCTGCGACGGATGTAATACGTGTGCCATTATTTCTGTTCTCCCTTCTTTTCATCCTTCTCATTTTTCAGCTGTTCGAGCGTGTCCTGCAGCTTCTTTGGGACGGGTACGCCGGAGTTCGCTGCATTCTCAATAATACTCAGCCCTTCATTCCCGATAAAGAACCAGATCACAAGCACACGTGCCGCTTCGCCGCCCGTAAGGTCTGAAATAAAGTGCGCGAGGGCGACGATGGAGAGGATGAGTACTTTCTTGCAAATCCCCCGAAAGCCGACCTTGCTGTTCCATCCGCCGAGGTTCGGATTGACCTTCGCCGCCAGCATTCCCGTCACATAGTCCATTCCCATGAGTACCAGAAGTGCCTCCATCGCCTTATCCCATCCGCAAAGGTACGCGATCACGCCGCCTACTACCGCCGTCATGCTTCCTGCCTCCACCTCCGTCCCTGTCGGCACGCAATCTGTGAACCACGTCAAAATGCTCTGCACGAGCATCACTCCTTTCTCTGCACAGAAAAAGCCGCCATGCATCATGACGGCTTTTCTGTGCCAATTATCAACCTGCGTTATGTGCGACGATCCACTCTGCAACCTTCTCGCGGTATGCCTCCGGTACAACGCGCAGGTTCTTCGGGTTGTCCTCCGGGGACAGTGCAAATTTCCCGCCCTGCACAAGGACACCATAAGCGACGACAATGTAGCTGTAGATTGTTGCTGCCATTCTTATTTTCCTCCTTTGAGTTTTGCAAGTTCTGCTTCAAGCGCCGCGATGCGGCTCTGCATATCTACCATGCCCTCCATGACGGCAAGCTCTGTTTCGGGTACGTTTGCCGTCGGCTCTTCTGTTGCCTCTGCAGGCGGCGCGGGCGGGGCGGAGACGGGCAAGCCCGTCTTTGGGTCGCGGATGTAGCCCGTGCCGTTGTCACCTGCGCCACGATTACCGATGTAGTGCTGGTAATCTTCATCGGAGATGGGGATGTAGCCGACATCGATGTACGCCTGTCGCTCCTCGTCGGTCGTGTAGTGTACGCCGGACAGTACCGTTGCGACACGTACCCCCTGTGCGTCAAATTTGGATAATATCTCTTGCATTGTCATGGCCTCCCATCAAACACCAATCAAGATCCAGCGGATAGCATAGAGCTGTGACTGGCGAAAATAATTAGACGATACGTTTAGCTTGCCGTCGATAAAAATAGTAGACACAATAGGTTTTTCTTCGTTCCAGCCAATAGAAGCCGTTCCGCCTGCAATGTTCACATTCCCGCACGAAAAATATTCGGTAGAAATAGAAATCGGCAGCGTCACAAGAACCGTTTTATCTTTGACCCCATCCTTATTTGTCGACATCGTTCCCCACTGTATCTTGATATTTCCAAAGAGAGCACCGAGACAGAGGTAACCGTTTTCTGCCATGCTGTATCTTACCCCTGTAGCTTCGAAGGCTGATTTCAGCAGTTTTGCAAAGCCCTGTTTCACCCACCCGACCGTCGCGGGCTGCGTGTCTTCCCCGCCGCCGCCGATGACCTCTAACGTTTTTACGGCGAGCTTATCGAAAAAGCCGCCCGCCCATCTGTTGCCCGACGTTCCGAGCGTGCTACTCGGTGTCGGCGGTACAAAATTTCCTGCCATGTTTCATCTTCCTTTCCTGTTTATGAAAGTGTAAAGTCCCCATTGGGGAGCATCCTAAACTGCTGCGTGTAAAACGTATCCGGTGCGAGGGTGATGTCCTCGCCCATAATCGCAAACTTCACGCCGACTTTCGGCTCTGTGAGGTCAGCGGACATCGTAACGTCGCCCTCTCCGTTGCGCACAAACAAATCCCTGCCGCGCGCTACGCCCTCGATGACGTGGAATCCGGCAGAACCGTCAGTGTAGGCCTGCCCAAGCACAGCCCCCCGATAGTCCTTGTAGTTGGTCTGCGTCGTCCCTCCCTGCGTGCAAAAGAGCAGGAGATTTGTGTGCATCGTCGGGTCATACACTACGTCTCCGTACTGATACGCTGTCCCGCGTTTGATGAGCCGCGCCCCGCGTGCAAGCATCTCTGTGTTGACCAGTCCCGCAGGGTCGATCTTCACAACGATATTCGCTGCATTCGCAACGGCGATGTTCATTGCGTAGGTCGCACTCTGTCTAAGTGCCGCCGATGCGGGCGGCACGAAGTCGGGAGCACTGTCAAGGGAGATCATATAAAGGATTTCACCCCGCTGTGGGTCTTTGGCAAAAAGCCCCCACTCACGCGCGTAGAACGCCGCCGTGACGTTGGACGATGAAATGACCCCTGTCACGGTACACATACCGTCTTTCGCGGTAATGCTGCTGATCCCGAAGACGGCTTTCGGGCCGACGAGGTCGGTCATGGGATCGACGCTTGCAATATTCTCCGCACCGTCTCCGAGCTTGATCTTTGTCAGTTCAAGTTTGCATTGTCCCGCCTCGACTTTGATTTGCAGGTCGCGCCCAACGCTCGTGAGCTGTCCGCCTGTCCAGTTTGCCATACTTACTCCTTTCTAGGTCTGTGTGACCTCAAGAACTTTGTGCGTGATTCCGACACCGCCCGCATAGAACACGATACTTGCCTTCGCGTCCCTCGCAACGTCAGGATAGACCTCGTACGTCGTGTGAGTGGAGGCTGCTGCGCCGATATAGTGACGTGCAGATGTCTGTGCATCCGTGATCTGAGCCGGGCGTATCTCGTAGGTTGTGTGGATGGTTGGTGCGGAGGCGTAATACATATCATTCCATGCTTCGCGCCGGAATCTGAGTTCGTCTAGCCATGACCTTGTATTTTTTGAGGCATTAACCACCGCAAGCAACCGCCCCATATTCTCCGCTGTCATGTTTGGTGCGTTCAAAACATCGATGCGAAAATGATACGGCTCGCCTCCATACTCAAACCATTCCGTGACAATGCCGCCACTGAACACGGTTTGCACCATCTTTTCGACAGCGTCTTTCGTGCCTTTTATGCGATGCCACGCAATGGATTCGCGGACAAGCTGACGTTTCACGTCGATGCTCATGGACGGCTCATAGAAATCGACGTGCCATTGCCATGCGAGAAGGTCGATGATTTCCTCTGACAGTTCGTCAAGGCGCGGCAGGAGCAGTGCGTTCCTTGTTGCTTCCGTGATTTTTTGCAGTTCATCATCGAGTGCCCGCGCCGCCACATAGATCTGTTTGTCGGCGAGGAGATTCGGCGGCAGGATGTCAAGGAGTGAAACGCTTTGCAGGTCTTTACTCATCTTCCAGACCTCCAAAGGTCACCTTGACATGGTCAGCGATGGCGACCTGATTCTTTTCCGTCTTTGTGAATGCGGGGGATTTGATCTCTGCCCTTTTCACGCCCGCTGCGCGCAGTCGATAATAAAGCTCGGTCGGGTTGATGTCCCGTCCGAGCTTCTCTTTCTGCCATGCGACAAATTCCTGTACGGCGTTTTCTGTACGTGACTGTATCGCTGCCGCTTCGGTCGCATGACTGCGGTCGATGTAGTAGACGGCATCCACATCATACTTGACGCTCTCTGGTGCTTTTACGCTCACCTTGTCCGTCAAAGGGCGGATTCTGCGGTCATTTAGCTTCTCGCGTACAAGCGTCAAAACTTCCTCACCCGGGATAACACCTCCCTTGAGTAGCGGATATACAACGACTTCTCCCGGCGCGGGACTGTCCGGATACACATCCGAGATGAGTGCGGATGCCGCCTTTGCGTGATACTCATAGGCAAGTGTCGGCCCCGCCGTAGAAAACTTCTCCGGAGCTTCGTGGATACGCTCGCGATAGGATTCATCGTCCTCCACGTCCGCGCCACTTTCACTCTTTGTTGTGTTCTCCGCCGCCGCCCAAAATGGCACAGGATCGACAATTCTGCTGATTTCGCCCGGCAGATATCCATTTCCGCGCGTCCCGTTTTCGGTGCAAGTTGCCGATGCCGTGACGGATAATTCCCCTGCCGGAATGATGGCATTCTCGTTGAGCGCGAAATAGATGTTATCTCCCGCCGTGATCCGCGCTCCTTTGGGGATGATGACTGCCTGCTCTCGTACTGCCGAAAGCGTGAGTTTCATGGTTGCCGTGGCAGGAGCGGCGGGCAGCCGCTCCGTTCCGACAAGTGCGCCGATGTGGTCGAGATATCCGCTCCTTGCAAGGGCGAGCAGGTTCATCTTCGCCGCTTGGTCAAACAAAAGGCGCTGCTGGATCATTGCCGCTTCAAGTCCGAGCAGGAATAGCCGCAGGGGATCGGCTCGTGCAAGTTTCCGCTCAAGCAGTCCCTCCGCGATCTCCAAGATGTGAATCTCCATCTCCTCTGGATTGACATCCACAAACTTCAGATTCTCTAAATTCTTGAGTCCCACTTTTTCGCCTCCCTGCGTTATTCGTTGATCTGTACCTTTATCCTCGGTGTCAGCCGCCCGCTCTCATCGCCGTCAAAGTCGATGGACTCGATAACTGCGCGGGGCTCGTAGCGGCGCACCGCTCGGAATATCTCGTTTGAGAGGTGCGCCTTTGCGACGTTGACGGGGCGGTCGATGACTGCACCATCAATTCCAAACTCACGATCCATCGGTACGGAATATTTGATCGTGGAGATAATCATGCGGACGTTTTGCAGGACTTCCTCGGCGATCGTCGCAGGGGCAAGATTGAACGGCGGCGTTTCCCCGCCGCTTATCTCGTATGTCATATCACAGTCCTCCGAAAACGTAACTCGCAATGTTGTACGCTTTTCCGTATTTGTTCACGATGCTTTTCTCTTCGACATAGTTGCTGTCATCATATTCCGTTAGGGTGAGTGACGGCGTGCATTGGAGCAGACGGCCGTCCGCCGTCCAGTAATGCCCCGCCTCCTTGATACTGTCCAACCGCCAATAGCACTGTGACACTGGCTTTCCTCCGATGATGAGCGGGAACACCGCGCCCGTGTCGCGCATCTTACGCAGTTTTTCGAGCTGTTTGGCGACGTCGATGTTATGCGCCGCATCAAGAATGATGCTAAAAGTCAGTTTTTCAAGCCCCGGGCCTCCAAATTGGCTGACGGGCTTTCGCATGAGCAGGTCATGCTCTGTCCAGCGCCCCGTGCTTTCCCGCTCATAACCCATCGGCGTGAGCATATAGTTTGGCGACACAACAAAGATAATATCGCCCATGTAGCCGATATACACGAACTGTCACCTCCTCTCGCTGTCGCCGTTTCAGCCGCCGATGAATACGTTTCCGCTCCCTATGGCGACGCTCCCGCCGCATGACACAGGGTCGCCGATGCGCCCCGCTGCACGTCCGTTGATGTATACCGTTCCACTTCCGGCGGCGATGTTGCCGCTGTGCGGCGGATGTACAGAGCATCCGTGCGCCGGATAGCTGTCACCAACGCGCCCCGCTCCCTTCCCGTTGATGTATACGTCGCCGCTATGGGATGCGAGCCCGCGCGGCGGGCACGCATCATGGCCTGTGTCGTTGTCTCCCTGTCTTGTTGCTGCTGGCATTTCTATTCCTCCTCAGTTCAAATCAATGCGCGGAGCAGTGAGCTTCAGCGACTTTGACGCGTGAATCTCCATCTCCCCGTTTTTATTTACGATGTAGCTGCCGTCTTTGTAACGGATACTGCGCACATTCGGATCACTCTCAACGGGCGCATCAGTCTCGCTATAAAATGCACCGATAACGAATCCCGCGCCGGGACCTTTCCCTGACGTATTCGGCAAAAGAACACATAGGACTTGCTCGTCGATTGCAGGCATCCAATAGTCCTTTGTATCTTTCGTGCACCTGCTCATTACGGTGAGTTCGGCTGTCGTTCGGTCATCCTTGTCGGGACGGCGTACGATAACCGCCCCCGGCGTGCTGCCATAGGATGACACCTGACCGATAAAAATGCACTCTGATAGTGCCACGCCGCCCGTATCAGTAGCCATCCAGACACCTCCTTATATCAACGCTCGTTGTGTAGGACGTTGTGACACTGTGCGACACTTTCGTCACGAGGTATTTCCCGTCAAATTTCCCGAAATTCTTGAGCAGGAGCGTCGTCCCTGCCGCGAAATTCGTATTTCCGATGGTCGAAAAGCTCCCCGTCACTTCCTCCTTGTTTGCCTCGCGCAGTTTTTTCTTCGCGAGGCGCTCGGCTTCGGCAGTGTCCTCCACCTGTTCACGCACAAAAAGAACACGCCCCTTCTCCTTTCCGGGGATGGTGAACGCGCCTTCGATGACCTCTTTTTTCTTCCCCTTTTGGTACTTGACGTGACAGCTCCCGTAGGTGTCGCGCGTCTTGGCACGCATATTATAGGATGTGAGCCAACGCAGCGGCATTGTCTTGTCGTCGAGTTCTGCTTTTACGCCGGGCTTGTAGACGGTGATGATCGGCTCCTGCGCCTCATATTTCTCATCATCGAAAATGACGATATGCTCCACCATGATCTTGAGGCTCATGCCGTTGTTCTTGCAGATTTCGAGCAAAAAAGCAAGATCGGACTTATCCGCCTGCTCCACATGGTCAAGGTTCGGATTTTCTGCACAGTCCCATATGAGTGAAAGATTGTTTCGTTCGCAGATGTCGGCGGCACATTTCCAGACGGATATTTTTTCCCATGTCTGATTTCGCCGTGTACCACGCAGTGATGATTCACCAACCACGGAAACACCCTTGATCTGTACGGTGGAAGGGAATCCGACAATCTCCACTTCGTCGATCTCAAATTTGCCCGCGTGAAAAATTGTCTCGCCGTCCTTGAGCGTGATGCGGTTGTATGTGTGGATGGTGATGTCGAGCATATTGCCCTCACCCTTGGGAAACCAATCCTCCATCCAGAGCTGCGCCCGATCCTCAAGGGTGAGCGTCACATCGTCTGCCGCATCGGATAGATTGTCCGTGTAGTCCATGGAGATGAGGTATTTGCTCACATCCTCTGAAATGTCCTTTCCCTCCGTTTCGCCCGCCGGGGTGTACTTGATTTCAAGCCATGCGCGGCGTGAGAGTTCCGATCCGCTCGGCAGCTCTTTCAGCCAATCGTCCATTGGGTTCTTATACTCCGCCATCGTCTACCTCCTCCACGGCGGCAGGATGTGTGATGCCTCTGGCGCTATAGTCGGACAAATTACCTGCACGCCCGACGGGAATATGGCGATATTCGCAAGGTCACTGTTTGCTTCAATCAGCTGCACTATCGCGGATTCCTTGCCGTACACCTTGTAGGCGATCATGTCCCATGTATCACCCTGTATGCTTGTGTAGGTATCAGGCATAGGAAAGCCTCCTCTCATGCGCGTCCTGCCGCTTGAGGAGCGTCGGGAACATAGCGATAAGTTCCTGCTTCTGTCGCTCAAGCTCTGCGCGCAGCTGCTCCACAACGCCCGCATCCGCCGTTCCGTCGATATGGATGGTCGGATTGTAGTTGATGGTAACGCCGCCACTCGGCGGCGGCATTGCCGCAATGGTCGGGCTCTGCATTGGAGGCGGTGCTTGCATCTGCAATATTGGTGCGGATGCCTCCAGTTGAGGCGCGGCATTCTGTATGGTTCTGGTGATCGGCGGCACAAGTGTCAGCGTCGGCGACTGTGTCTTTGCCGTATGCTCTTGCATCTCCGTCGCCTTCTGCGTGGCTTCCTGTGCGACTTGCGGCAGCGGCGGCACAAGTGTCAGCATCGGCGGCTGTGCCTTTGCCGTATTCTCCTGTATTGCCGTTGCCTGTGGTATGATCTCCGCTGTTTCTTTTGGCAATAGCCCCATCATCTCGCCCGTCTGCTTCCATAGGCTCGCCGCCCGTGCGCTGCCGTCAATGGGGATTGCCGCCTCAGGCGAATCCTCCGCGAATGTGGTAAGGAATGCACCCTTTTGATAGATGCCACCGCGTGCATTCGCCGCAACACTGATTCCTGCGGTAAATCCACCCGAAAAGCTGGAGGTTAGCCTGTCCCATGCGCCGCTGATGGTATTCGACACCGCATCCGGTATCTGACTGATCTTGTTGACAATCGCATCATACGCGTCGCTTGCCCACGCGCTAGCCGCCGCAACGAACGCCGCACCCGCCTCCGTGCAATGTGCTGGCAGATTCATGAGATATGTATACACCTCATTGACGGTGTTCGTTATCCATGTGATAACAGTCGTGTATACCGCAATGAGCCACGCCGCAGCCGCTGAAAGGAATGCCGTCCCCGCCTCCATACAGTAGTCGGGTAGATTCATAAGGAATGTATACGTATCATTGACTATCTGCGTTAGTCTCTCGACAAAAGCCGTATACGTCGCCGACAACCATGCGACTGCCGCCGCTAGGAACGCCGTCCCTGCCGCGATACAGTATCCCGGCAGTCGCATAAGGAGTTCCGCAATCGCCGTGACAATATTTAGATAGAGCCTCGGCAACGACACGATGATGCCCGCCATAAATCCAATCGCAAATGCGACGCGCTCAGGAATCCTCATAATGAAATCAATCGCCGCCGAAATGAACGATTGTATCCCTGCGACGATTGCTGTTCCGAGTTCTGTGAAGAACTCTCCTGCCGTGGTCAGCGCGGATGATATCGCGTCTACAATATCCGATCCTAACTGCGTGAAAAACGCCCCTGCCGCCGACCATGCCGCCTGTATCCCCTCCCATGCTTTATCAGCATACTCTCGTACACCGTCAAAATGGGTGTAGAGAAGGTAAATCGCCCCGATAACCGCCGCAATGGCAAGAACAATCAGCCCGATGGGGTTCGCCGTCATCGCCGCATTCCATGCCCACTG
This sequence comes from Selenomonas dianae, assembly GCF_030644225.1. Lineage (NCBI taxonomy): Bacteria > Bacillati > Bacillota > Negativicutes > Selenomonadales > Selenomonadaceae > Centipeda > Centipeda dianae. Next base: position 1,240,026 of record NZ_CP128650.1, read on the forward strand.
TGCCGCCGTTGCGATTTTCGTCGCAATGTGAAGCCCCTTGACGAATTCGGCGGCAAGTTGGAAAGAGGTATAAGCGAGGACTGCGCCTTGCACAATCAATGTCATTCCTGCGATTGTCACGATCAGCGCAGCAATCCCCGCCGCTACTCCTGCGATGATTGTAACAAGTTCCTGATTCTTCGATGCCCACTCGCCAAAGGACGTGAGCACGGGCGCAACCGCCGCGAACAAATTCCCGATGGTCGGGAGGAGTGCATTGCCGATGGATATTTGTGTAGCGTCCAGTGCGTTCTTTGCAAGCTGAATCTGATTTTCCGTCGTCTGACTACGCGCCGCATACTCCTGCTCCATCGACCCCGCATACTGCGCCGCATCCGCAACTTTGTCAAAGTTCTCCTGCAGGTTCTCAAGATTTCCGAGGAGCGGTGCGATTGCTCCGATGGATTCTTTGCCGAATAGGTCTTGCAGTGTTGCCGCCCTCTTGTCTGCGTCAAGCTCCTGCAAGGCTTTCATTACGTCGATGATTGCGCCTTTTGCGTCCACTTGCATCCGGCTCGCTACGTCCTCAGCTGTCATGCCGAGCGCAGCAAATGCGGCGGCTTGTGACTTCGTCGCCCCCTCACCCGCTGCCATGCCAAGAATGAGGTTCTTGATGCCCGTTGCCGCGACTTCTGACGGAATACCAACGCCGACCATCGACGCGCCGAGCGCGGCGATCTCCCCAGATGCAACGCCGCCGACCTCACCGAGCGGACCGATGCGCGTCACAACGTCCGAGATGAGCGGCGCGGATGCCGCTGTCGTATTGCCGAGGTAGTTGATCTTATCCGCAAGCGCGACGACTTCCTCCTGATTCATCTTGAATGCCGTGCGCCACTTTGCCATCATGTCACCCGCCTGATCGGCGGTGATGTCAAATGCGATTCCCATCTTTGTTGCCGATTCGGCAAATGCAAGCAGATCCTCACGCGCAATGCCGGACTGACCGCCCGCCGCAACGATCTTGGCGATGCCCTCCGCCGCCATCGGCAGCTCCGTCGATAGCTTGAGGATGTCCCTGGACATTGCCTTAAACTGTTCCGGCGTGTCGAAGTCAACGACCTTCCGCACGTCTGCCATAACAGACTCAAATTTGATTGCTTCCTGCGTTGACTCGATCAGCGGAGCAGCAATCGCACCCGCCATAAGCGTAGCTTCGATGAAGTTCCCTTTTGCCGCGCTGAATTTTTCACTTGCGCCCTGCTTTTTCTCACGCAGACCCGCCATTTTTTCACGGTGCGCTATCGCGGCTTTTTCCTTGTCTATGGTTTTCTGTAAGGCTTCCTGTGCGGTGCGCTGGCTCTCGGCGAAATTCTTTGTCGATATGCCCGCCTCGGCGAGCGACGTACGAACACCTTGAAGGGCAACTTGCTGACTTGACAGCGTGTCTTTCAGCCGCGCCGCTTTATTTTTCGCCTCCTCAAAATCCCTGCCGAGTGCCTTTGTCCGCTCCTCGCTCTCCTTGTATGCGGCGGTCATACTCTTGAGTTCTGCCTTTGCGGCTTTGAATGTCGCAGGTGTGAGCGTCCCCTTCATGCGGTCGAGGCTTTCCTTTGCCTGATCGACGCGTGCTTTGAGCGTCGCCGTCTCCTGCTGTGATGCCTTGAACTCTCCTGCGAGTGTCGCCGCGCGGGCGCGTGCCTCGGTAAGACTGCTTGACGCATCCTGTACGGCACGCTTGAGTGTCATAAACTGCGCGGACTTTGCGCCGATATTTGCAAGCTCGCCCTCATATTTACGCAGGGCTGCCGTCCCCTGCTCCATTTGGGCATTGACCGCATGTGCGGTCTGTGCGACGCTCTGAATCGACTGCGCCGCTTTTGCAACGCCCGCCGCAATACTGCCGTCAATCGACGCTTTGAGTGCGATTGCAAGCGCGAACGTTTTTGTTGTTGACAAAGTATCACCTCCCCTGTATGCTGAAGATAAGAACTACTCGGGTATGAACGGATTGGAGGGAGCGAACATGGATTTCTTAGCCGTTATGCTTCTTGTTTTGCTTGTCCTGATTGTCGGCGTTCTCTTTTGTACGCTGGCTATGAATGCCGTTGCGGGGACGATGGATTCAATCTCTGCGCTTCTTGAAACTGTCTACAATTTCGTTCACCGCAATGACGACGCAGCCCTCGTCCCGACGCAAAAGCCCGCCCGTTATCTTCCATAATTCCATAGAGCCGCCCGCAAGGCGGCTATTTTTTATGTGCGGCTTTCTTTGCCGCTTCATTCTCAAGTTCGATCTCCGCATTCACGATTTTCATCCAACAGCCAAATTCCCCCGTCGGCATTTCAAGAAATACGCCGATAGGGGAATTGCTGTATTTTGCCATGCGCAGAGCAGAGCGCCGAAGGTTATCCCCCAGTGCTATACCATCAAAAAATTCTGCACCTTGATACAGACCGCCGTAAAGTCCGTTCCCGAGAGTTCCAGAATCTCATCGTATTTCAGCTTTGCCGCCGCCGCCGCGACGCGTGCCTGATACGCTTGCGAGAGTGCCATAACGCTAATCATCGGGTCGGCTTTTCTTGCCTCCTTCTCACATTTGAGGAGGACGTATCCCGTCACGCGGTCGAAGTCCAGATGAATCTCCTTTGTCCCGCTGCGCAGCGGCTTCTTGAGGTGAATCAAATTGCCCTCGTCCACGGGTTCGGCATCGTATACTTCCACATCCCCCGTCTCTGCTGTCAGAGCAGCGTCCAACTCGTTCTTTTTGTCATCTGCCATTGTCGTGTCCTCCTCAGTTCATGCCAATATTCTTGCGAACCTGTGTCAGCTGGTCTTTCCCGCCGATCACTGCCTTGTAGCCGTACTTGTCAATCTCCGCGAGCGTTTCGCCGCCGTATTCGAGCTTGTAGTAATGCGCCTCAATCGTGGTGCTGCTCCCCGACGTATTACCCGCCTCCAGGCTGCCGCCCGAATAACTCTTGACGCGTCCTCGCACAACCACGCGATAGCGGTCGTGCGTGTATTCCTCCGCACCGGAATCAAATCCCTGCACGTCGGAGTAGGCTTCAAGGCAGATGGGTTCCCCGCCGTGATAGCGCATCGCCGTTTTCGTCGGCACCTGCCAGTTCACCTTGACTTCAAGGCTTTCAAAATGCCCGTGAATCGGCGCGGACATTGTGCCCGCGATGCCGATGCCCTTCACGTCCGTGGTCATGGACGAGAGATCGGCAAGCTCCACACTGGACGCGCTGATGCAGTCGTCGTTTCCGTCGATGTAGCAGCGCATATCGTTAATTACTTCCGGAATTGCCATATATTCTCACTCCTTCCTTACGCGAACAGTGCCTTGAAGTTGTTGACATCGTATTCAAGAATGCCCTCAATCGACTGTGCGGCTACGGGCGGTGTCATGAATATGTGGATGCGGATAATCCCCTGTAAAAGATCAGTCAACGGATTTTCCTCCTCGCGGAAGATGACATCCGCACCAAGCAGGAAGCCACGCGACACCAGCCCGTTGAGGCGAATCTTCTCAGAGTCAACAATCGTGCGGATCAGGCGCAGCGTCAGCGGCTGATCCACCTTCTGCCAGTACGTCAGGATAAAGGTCTGATGCTGCCAGTCAAACATGCGGCGCACACAGATGAACGCGTCCTTTACATCCGTGACAGACGGATATGCGCCTGTGTAGTTGCCCCAGCTATTCCATCCGCCGACGTGGTTGAGCGCGGTCATGATGCCCTGACTGTTGAGGAGATTCGCCTGTGTGAGCGAGATTGTGACCTCCGTGCCATCCTTGAGGCAGATGCCCGTCGCCTGCATGGAGAGGTTCGACGGACTCTGATACGGTACATCCGCATTTTCCGCATCCATAACACCGATGATGCCGATGATATGCGTGGACATACGGAAAACCATGTTTCCGTTCCTAACGCACGGCCAGCATACAACCTGATTCACGCCCGTATAGCTGTTCTTGTTCTTCCACTCGTTCACGTCGGAGTAGTGCTTCACTGCGCCCGTGTCCACGTCTGTCAGGCAGATGCAGCGGAACAGCCCGGAGATGTTCATCGCCTTCGCCTTCATGACGGCGGCAACGCTCGGATGGTCCGACCACCCCGGCGCAGCGACAATCCCCGGAACAAGCGAAAAGAGCGTATAGATGGAGTCGAGCCACTCAAGCCCCGCCGTCCCTGTCTTGCTTGCGCCGCCGATGATGTCCGCATCCTTCACTTTGGACGGATCGATCTTCGTGCACTCAAGATAGAGTTTGTCAGCATTCTTGAGTGCGCCCGTCGGCGTAACCGAGATAACGAGCCGCCCTTCATCGTTGTACGCCGCTGTATAGTCCGTGAGGTTCTTTGCGGGTTCTGCTGCAGGGGCGGTCTTAACCTTGAGCGAGTCAATGAGAACGGGCTCATCGAGCACGATGCGCCCTTCTGTGACCGTACGCCCGTCAGTGTCTTTGATCTCTGCTTTGTGTTTTGCAGGGTCAAGGACGTTGACAAAGATAATCGGCTTGACTCCATAGAGTTTGAACTGCGCATACATGACTTCGGAAAGCGTGTATTCGTCCCAGTTCTCCGAATATCCAAGCGCCGCCACCGCCTCATTCCAGCTGTAGCAAATAACAGGTCGATTGACGTTCTTCGCGGGGTCAGCCGTCAGATGGACGGGTGCCGTCCCGAATACGACGGGCAGTCCCGCCGTGGTGTTTACGGGGGAAAGAATGGAAGTCGGTACCTCCTTCACCCGTACGCCGTGAAAAAATGCCATATTCCTTACCGCCTTTCTTCCTCATGCTCCTGCACAGCCTTCTGATACAGGACATTGAGGAGTGATCCCGTCTCCCCGACTTCTGCGCGTGCCGCATCGAGGTTTTCCGGGGAAACAAAAAGCGGAGCATGGATCGGATCGTCTTTGAACGCCTCCGGAATCCCGTCCGCAAATACCTTATACGTTGAAAGATCTCTGCTTCGATTGCTCGGGCCGATGTAGATCATCGGCTGTGCGGCTACTTCGACAGGAATTTCTTTCTCCTTCTTTTTGGGTGGAGTTTTCTGCTCCGCCGTCTCTGTCTCTTCCATGGTTTCTCCTCTCACATCCTGCCGAGAATGTCGTTCCGCGTGTTTTTGACAACAGGCAGGATTACGTCAAAATCAATGCGCCCCCAGTATTTCGGATAGGGCTGTTCGTCTGGAATGCTTGTTTCGAGTTCCCCGTCCGCAATCTGCCAACGGTTCTTGATCGGGTTTTTAGAGAGCAGCGAGAAGCGCAGAAACTCCAAAACGTGATAGAGGCTTTCTGCGCCGCACTTCTCCGTCTCGGGACATACAGCGACATAGACCACCATATTTGCAAGGCGTTCTTTCTTCTCGTCCTTCACCTTATGAGGGCGAATGACAATGTGTGGGCATTGCTCCTTTTTCATCGTCCTCACATCGGCAATCGGCAAAAAGCCCGCATGGGCTTCTCCTGTGCCTGACTTTTCGTCATATCTTTTGATTTCCTCACCCAGAAAATCCGCGATCTCCTCCGCGCATCGCCACGGCGTCATATTTCGCCCCCTATTCTGTGTTCTACTTCGTGGATGATGCGTTTTTCATACATCTCCGCACCAGCCTCCATCGACGCCTCAAGCACGCTGTTCTCCCAAAACATTTGCGGGACGGACGGACCATAGATGCCCTTGAGCGGATAGCGTTCCGCCCCCTCGCGCATAAGGAACGACCCATCCTGCGTAAATGATCGTGGAATGATACTGCCGCTCCCCTTCTTGATGGAAGCGAAAATTCCCGTTTTGCGCACTGCCGTCCCGCGAAAGTTCTGCACTGGCTCTACGCCGCCTTTAATGCGAATGATTGTTTCAAGTGGACGCTCAGCCTTGACGATCATGTGTGCTTTTGCAACACTCGCCTTGATCGTGTAGACTTCGCGAAGTTTCTTTCCACCAACGACAGCTGCATGATTTGCTGCGCGTTTTCCCGCCGCTCCGACGGCCCGATAAAGCTCCCTGCCAGAGAGTGCAGATAATGCACGTTTGATTTTTTCTGTCCCATCTTTGGATACATCAATCTTTACCATTTGTCCGCTCCCTCTCAGCTGCAGTGTCCATGAAGCACAATAGAGAGCAGCCCCGCCTCATTCGTGCACGAATCCACGAGCATGATTTTCCCGTCAAGATCGAACTGCATTCCCTCAACGGGGATCTCCGGAAGCAGACGTGCCTCAACGTGTACGGTCACACTTGCACCGTGGATTCCCTCGTATACGTCATACGTCGCGCCGCGCAGGTATTTCTCCTCGGTGCGCGATTTTTCTACAACGCACAGGCAAACCGACCCATTTAGATCGTGTTCCTCTGCGAACTCTGCGGGATTCAGGAACACGCGCGTGAGGTCGGCGGCGACTTGATCTTTGAATCCCATCATCCGATGCGGACAAGTGCCACCGTGTCCGCCTGCTCTTTCGGCGCAATCGCATAGCCCGCGCGCACCGTGTCCGTACTCGCAGCAGCGACAATGGCGTTGTCACTCTTGTCCCAGTAGACCTCTGCACCGACCTCGATCTTGCCCGTCATCGCAGGGAGACGGAACGCGCCTACGAGCGTCACGCTCCCCGTCTCGCCTTTCGGGATCTCCGAGAGTGCGACGCCGATCCGCGCCGCAAGCGGGACGACCTCCATATAGGCCAGTTTCTTTGTCGGCGTGTAGTCGATGTTATCCCCTCGCTGCACATACGTTGCTTTTACTGCTTCTGCCATGACTTAATTCCTCCTTACTTGCCTGTGCTCTTTGCAATGCCGCGATAGTCGAGCAGATTCACGCCCACATCCATGTAGATACGCCACTTGATGCCGAGCGTGTCGAACTGTTCCGCGCGCTCCATCGTCGGCGTGAGGTTGCCGTTGAGGCTTGTGACCTCAATCGACGGCGCAACGCCCGCCGCTGCCGCGAGATAGAAAGCCTTTGCATCCTCAAGCTCCGGCTCCGAGATGACCGTCATCTTGTTCGCGAACGGGTTCGGTGTTGCGTTCGCCTTCGTCGGGTCAACCACCGAGCTGATGAGCTGCGCCGCCTGTACCTCGAGTTCGACGGGACAGATGAGAAATGCGGGCTGGATGTTGAGGTACTCAAGCCCTGCGATGTTCTTCTGCCTTGCCATCGCCGCCTTCATCTTGGCAAGCCCATCGATGGAGATGTCCACTGCATGGAGTGTGTTGTGGTTGTTGCTGAAGAGCGGATCCCCCTCAATCGTCGGATTCGCCTTGAGCAGCTTGTAGACCATCTTGTTGATCATGCGCCGTACCGACGCTCCGTAGATTGCGGGGATCTGCTGCAGTGCGCCCATATCGTCGTTGATGATCGCCTGACGCGTGATGGAGAACATGCGCCCGTAGGTCGCGATGCTCGTCTTCGTCATGCTCTCGGATACGCCGCTCGCCTTGAACTCGCCGCTCTCATTCAGCTTTTCGAGCGTATCCGCCTCGCTCAGGCGATAGCGCGGCGCATCCTTGAAGTCCGAATTGCTTCCATGCGCCGTCCAGAGCTGATACGTCGTCGGTGCGGTCTGATAAGCCTGTGCCATGCTCTTATGCGCGACATTCGAGAGGATGCCGGAGAATGCACCCGTGCCTGTCAGAGCCTCGCGGACAATCGTTTCATCGTCCATCGTGCGCGTATTCTTCCCCAGTTCGCGCTCCACGCACTCAGCAGCAAGGCGAATCATGCGCTTCCCGCGATACTCATCCGCTCCCGCCGCCTTGTTCTCGACCGTAAGTCCTGCACGCATAGCAAGCCCGTCCGTCGCCGCTGCGCGGAACTTGTCCATCTCATCAACCTGCACCGTCACCGTCTGAGCCTTGCGCTCCTGTGCCAGGTTGTCGAGGATCGCCGCACGGACAGCCTCGACGCTCATACCGTCATTGATGTATGGCGCATCGTCCACGCCAAACTGACGGCACATTGTCCCGATCTCGCGCACACGGGCGCGCTCCTCGGCGATTGCCGTCTGACGCGCCGCCTCCGTATCCGGCTGCACGCCCGTATCCGGCGTTGCCGTCACGGGATCCTGTGCCTTGATGCCATTATCCTTGTTCTGTTTGTCCATCGCTGCCTCTCCATTCTCTGAATAACTACGTCCAACTCCTACGGTCGCATCAGCGGGTACGGACACAATCGAAAGCTCGTACGGTGTCCACCGCGTCGCAACCTCACACGGTCCCGTAAATCGTCCGTTCGTGCTTGTCGCTCCCGCCTTGACCTCCTCCCACACGTCGACCGCGTAGCCGACCGAGACACCCTTCAGCGTTCCCGCGCGCACCTTCTGATAGACGCGCTCGCTCTCCTCGTCCTCGTCGAACTGAATCACCGCGCGCAGCTTACGCGCGGCCTCATCCAATCGGACAGAGAGGACATGACCAATCACGCGGTCACGGTCATGGTTGAAGAGCACCACACCAATCTCCTGCAGCCGCGTGAGGTCAACCGCCCCTGCATCATGCGAGAGGATTTCATCGCCGAACCATCGGCGGCACGGCTCTTCACTCGAAAGCGAGAGTTCTACTTGTCGTGTGTCCCCGTCCGCCTCATCCGTGCGACAGAGAATCGCACCCGCGTACGCTGTGCGCCGCTGCGGCTCATTCTTGTTCCTTACCGCCATCTGCATCCTCCTTGTCATCATCTGCGTTATTGACATGATTGCTCTGCGCCGCCTGCACCGTGATCGGCGTATGCACCGAGAGTTTCAGCCCCATCGCCTCAGCGGTCTCCTTCTCAAGTGCCATCTGCTCAAGCTGCTCCCGCCAGTCGTAGCCGCGTTCGGCGCACCACTGCGCGAGCGTCTTGCCGCCATTCTGGATCGCGGCGATATCCGCCTGCACTTCCTTTTGCGGGTCAATCCACGCCCAGCCGGGCGTAACCCACTCGACCGTCTGATATGTCGCCCTGTGCTCGAAATAGTCGGGGATATCAAGACTGCCCGCCATCACGCAGAGATCCATCCACTCACGGTAAATCGGTGCACACAGGTGCGCCGCCATGAATTCCTGCATCGGCTCAAAGGTCTTGCGATCCTCAAGCATCCCCTGTCGCGCACTTGAAAAGCTCGACGTATTGAAGTCGCGGCTCATCAGCTCATAGGAAAGTCCAAGTCCCGCGCCCGCAAGCCGCTCCTGTATGGCGACATAATCCCGCGCATTGGCAAGTCCGCGCGACGGATTCGCCGTCTTAATGCTCTCCCCAGGTGCGAGATACTGCACCATACCGGGACGAATCGCTTTCAGTTTCTTCCCCTCAGGGTCTTTCGTATTCAGTCCCATGCGCCCTACCGTACCCGGTGCGCCTGTCTCCGTTGTGATAAAGACCGAAAAGCATGCCGCGATCCGCGCAGTGAGTGTTTCAGCGTCCAAATAATCCTGCGTATCTTTGAGTCGCTTGATGATGGGGGCAAGGTCTGAGATGCCGCGTATCTGGTCGGGTTGACTGCGCGTCCAGAGGTGGATGATCTGCTCGGCGGGCACGCGGTCGGGGTTGTACTCTACATAGCCGTCCGCGCTCTTGCGGTCAATCCAATATGCGAGCGGACGCAGATGTGCGTTCAGCTCGATGCCCGAGCGGATGATGTTGTTCGTCTTCGGCGCGTACATGAGGAAACTGCTCAGCAGATCGGACTTGATGACCTGCAATTTCAGCGGATGCCGCCCCTTGCGCGTGACCACCTTCTTGATGAGGATTTCCCCGTCGACGATCTTGCGCCTGAGGAGCATCGCCTGTAGCTCTGCGAAATTCTGCTGACCTGTGATGTCGCAGTTCTCCGCCGCCGTCCAGTCCCGCCATAGAGCCTCGATGCGCCTGTTCAGCTCCTCGCTGCCCGTGCGCGCCTGAGGCTTGATACCCGTGCCGACGACGTTGCGCACGATACCGCCGACAGCTGCGCCCGCGATGTCACTGTTGCGCTCGAGATACCGCGCCCGCGCCTTGATGAGGTCGCGCTGCGGCTTGTCGGCGTTCTCCGTGTCCTCGTTGATCGGCACCCATCCATCGTTAAAGCGCGTCACCTCCCCCGCCTCGTAGGCGCGCAGACTCTCTGCATAAAATGCTCGGCTGCACGCCCACTCAGGCGAAATCGCCGCAATTGCCTTTTCGAGCAGCGGTATCATATCCGCCCCATTTGGGCAAAGTACAGATCCCCGCCATCACGGCGCGCAATCTCAGCTTTCAGCGTGCTTTCCCGTGCGTAGAGCGTCGCTAGATTCGCCTTTGTGAGCCGCCTGTTCGCGATCTGGTATTCCTGCGCCCCTTCCTCAATCGCTCTGATTGCCTCCTGTACCCGCGCAAGTTGTGTTTCCAGTGTCTCCAAATGGTCTCACCTCCTTTCATGTCAAAACCAATTCTTCCCCGCGCCGATCCAGTTGCTTTCTTCATTCTCCTGCTCCTGTGCGCGTGTTTCCTGCTCCTGCTCCATAAGATACCGCACGCCGATGATCTCGGCGGCGAGTGTGTTGTTTGTCTCGCAGTCGAGCAGGTGGTTCGCCGCGTGGGAGCTGATTTTTTCCCAGACAACGGAGACGCGCCCCTTCTTGTCGCGCTGCTCTACTCTCTGCTCGGCGCAAATCTGATCGGCGTATTCGCGCTCAATGTCACGGTAGACGTTCCAGCTGCCATGCGCACCTGCGTCAATCGTCATGCGCGAGGCGATGAAGTTCTTCATCTGGTTGGGGTCCATCGTGTAGAGACGCAAGCCAAAACCCGCCGCGCGCTTATCGAGGATGGTGACGTTATACCGCGATTTCAACGGCACGCTTGCGCCTTTCGTCGGAATAAGCACATCCATATGACGCGCACAGAAGCTATACACCTCGTCCGTGTTATACCCGGAGTCGATGCACGCAAGGTTGACGTTGCGTACAACGCCGTTCACATCGGCATAGTTCCGATTGATGACCGTCTCAAGGTCAGCCCACGTCTCCACGCGCCCCCAGTCAACAAGCCACGAGGTCAGATGTGCGCCCCATGCACGCACGGCAAAGTAGAAATGATCGAGCTGCACGTCGATCCCGCAGGTGAGCAGCTGCGCCTCCTCGGGCATTTGCCCGCGCTCGTATGGCAGTGCCTTCTCCATGACCACATCGGATTTCATCTTGCTGCTCTTGTCCTCCCACGGCTCAGCAAGCCACGAGTTGATGAAGTTCATGAGCAGCGCGGGTTCATCCTTGCTGGATATGAATTTCGCCGCAACGTCCCCGAAGGTCAGCCACGGCGAATAGAGAGAGTTCAGATGATAGGCGACCTTGTGCGCGCGCCCCTTGACCTTTACCTCGCCGCGCCATTCTCCCATGCGGAGCATAACGGGCTTGTGACGGTCGTCGATGGTCTCATGACAATGTCTGCATTCGTAGTACGCCGCCATCCGCGCCTCAGTCTCATCCGCGCCCTCCGCCCATTTGATCTGAGGAAATTCGAGCGTCTGCATCTCCCCGCAATGTGGGCACGGGACAAAATAGCGGTATTGAATATCTGCCGTCTCCCATCCCTGCCATATATTCCCCGTCTTGAGCGTCGGCGTTGAGACCTTGACGATCTTGCGATTGTAGAACGTCTTTGTTCGTTCGGCGGCAAGCTCCAACGGCCCCGCCTCCGCGCCCGTCCATTTCGGGAACTTGTCAATCTCATCGAAGAAGATATAGCGCACGGGACGGCTTGAGAGTTCCGATGGGCTGTTTGCGCCGACGAGAGCGATATACATATTGCCAAGCGAGAGTTCGAGGTCTTTGCTCCCGTGCTCATCGAACTTTTCCGCAAGTGCAGGTGATAGCTTTATCATCGGCTGCAGACGTTTTTCACTCGTGAACTTTGCCAGCTTTTCCGACGGGTAGACAACGAGCATTGGCGCGGGGTCTTGTGCGATGGCATAGCCGATCATGTTCTGCTCAGCGGCGGTCTTTCCGAGCTGCGTCCCTGCGCAGAACGTGATTTCGTGAATGAAATCATCGTTGAACGCATCCATGACCGCCTTGAGATATGGTGTTTTTGATGTGTGCCACCGCCCCGGCGCGGCGCTGTCCAATTCGGACAGGATGCGGTATTTGTCCGCCCATTCGGAGACGGTGAGTTTATCAGGGGGACGTAATATCGTGAAGATTTCTTGAATATATGCGGGGAGCGCATTATTTCCTTTTTTTGCCATATATGCCACTCTTCGAAAGCTGTTCTAACGCCTCCCGTATACAGCTGTCAACGATTCCTTTCGCTGCCGTTGCGGTTTCTAAATCCATACTATCCAACTCAGCAGCAACCCGATGTCCAATCGCAAGAAGACTGTTCTTGAGTGAAACCAACGCTAGCGTAAGGTCATGTGATATTTGTTCAACGGATACGTATTTCCCTTCCTGCACAGCAAGGCGGATTGCCTCCTGCTGCTTTTTGATCTCTTTCAAGTCCGCTTCTGCCTTCAGCTTGCGGACTTCGGGGGATTCTTTTCCCGCAAGCGCGTCCGTCTTATAACGCCACTCCATGACATCTTTGAGATTCCATTTCCCGCGCCCGGCTTTCGGTGCTCCATGCTTTGCCCAATCCGTCATAGTGTCGCGATGAACACCAAAAAATTCTGCCGCATCCTTCGTGCTATAAATAAATTTATTCGCATTTTCTTTTTGCATGTTTTCGCCTCCTTCTTATCTTAATCTCATTTGACGAATTGACGGATAATTTTTTTCGTTTTCACGCACACAAAAGCTGGGACTCGCAGACCCTCGTAGCCGCTTGCCCCTTGTAGTACCTGCAATGCCGGGGGGGTGTCCCCTTGAAAGAATCCACGCATGCGACGCTGTGAACGAGCCTTACCGTCTCTTCTCCTTATCGCTCTGCCTCTGTCTGCGTCCGCGCTGCTTCTGTGTCTGTGTCCTCTTCTTGCTCCATGCTCTGTGACAACGCAGATAGTCCTTGAGTGTCACGCGTTCCACCTCCACAGTATGCATCAACACAATACAAAAAGGACACCGCCGCAGCTGTGCCCTCCGAGCGCTTCCCACAGTACCGCGCTCTATACCCTATAAAATTTATATCTCCCGCCAACGACCTATAAAAAATCGCCGAATTTTACATCTCGCCCCACGAGAAAAGCCGCCTCGATTGAGACGGCTATTCCGTGAGATGTAGGAGGTACGGTAGCTTGAATTCATCTCCAAACTAACCACAATAGCATTTTAGCACCGAAAAGAGCGTTTATGGGAGGTATCTATTTAATTTTTTTCTGCTCAAGTTTTAGATATGCTTCGACAACACGGTCAATGATATATCGCCACATATCCTTAAGCACAGCCTCACCAACGAAGAACTCCGAGTTGAGGAATCGCTCCCGCATCACCTCACAGTATATCATCTGCGTGCGCACGAGCCACGCCTTACGTCCTCTGCCTGTCTTGTCGCGTGATGCCTTGCGCCGCGCATCCAGAAATATCCGCTTGCGCTCGGATAGTCCCCGCTCTACGAACTCCACCGCACGCAGCCATGTATAGGCAGGATAGGTCTCGTCAAACTTCACACCACGCAGAGCCTCTGCCTCTGTTGGATGCCCCGGCAGATTCCCACCACCGCCCTGTACGTTGTTCCCCCGTACATACTCCTCACGCTTTAGGCGATAGGCTTTCAGTTCCTCCGTATAGTTCAGCAGCATGGATTCTGCACGTTTCCGATCCTCTCGAATTTCATCTGCCATCTGCAAGGCTACGTCATTCTCAAGCAAAGTATTTCCTCCCATCTCATCATTTTGTTACCGCCGCCAATATGTCCATACGCACCAAAAGAGCGGTACTGCGCCGCTCTTTTTCTGTCCCTCAAAACGGAATATCCTCATCCGGCACAACCGCCCCGGGGTACTCATCCGCACGTCCCGCACTGCCGCCCGCCGCGTCCCTTTTGCTGTCACAGAACTCCATGCTGCCAACAACAACCTCTGTCACATAGCGTTTCGTTCCGTCCTTCTCGTAGCTGCGCGTCTGGATGCGTCCCTCCACGGCGATCTTCTGTCCCTTTGAAACATACTGACTGATCACCTCGGCGAGCTTTTCCCATGCCACGCACGAGATAAAATCCGCCTGATGATTCCCGTCCGCGCTTCTACGCCTATCAATCGCCAGCGTAAACGAGGCGTAAGCCTTCCCCCCGCTCTGCGTATACTTTACATTCGGGTCTCGCGTCAGCCGCCCGATTCCTACAAAGTGGTTCATTTGGATTCCTCCTGAATTGTCTTCCGTGAGAACACCACAACAGCACTCGGAAACGGCGCACTGTTTTTTGCGCCGCCAAATTTCAAGCGCCCTCGGATAAATCGAAGGTCATTTGATTTCAGACAATAGTCCTGAAACCATCGTGTGTCCGTTCGTGCCGGCAGGAGGCATACAACCGTCGCCCTTCCTGTACGCCCCGCATGATAGGCTTTCTCCACCCATCGTCCGATCTGTCGTCCATACGGCGGATTCATGAAGCAGACACCCTCCCACCTCATAGAAAGGCCGTCGTCTTTCGGCGTATAGTACCGCTCGCATTTGGCGTTCTCAGGCAATGCACAAACATCCAGATCGAACCCAAATTCCATATTCAGCTCATCGAAAAAATCCTGCGGGGTTTCCCAAAGATCTGTGTTGCTCGACATCATTCCCGCATGTATCATTCCACACCTCCTGTTTCACAAATCCTCCGTGACGCAAAACACAATCACCGCCACAAGAAGAACCGCCGCCGGAAAATCCACGTCACACCCGCAGAAACCCGCGCCGCATCGCGCTGTACTGTCCGTAACTTATGCCCAAAGCCCGCGCTGCTTGCACTGCATTCAAAAGCTCCTGCGGGTCTCTCCGAATGCGCTTCTCCGTTTTCTCAGGCGGTAAAAACTGTATGTCCTGTTCACGCTGTTTCTCACGTGCGGCCTTTCTGCACGATGGGCATATATGATATTTACTCTTCGTTTCAAACACCTGTCCGCACTGCGTACAAACTTTCTTTCCCGCTGTGCGGCATTCAGCACAGGTCTTTGCCCCGTATTTGCTTTCAAATGTGTTGCCGCATATACGGCACGCTTTTTTCATGTCGTTGCCTCCATTGCGAACTTGCCCACGAAATAGATCTGCCCTTTGCCCGTCGCCTTCGGTGTCTTGCTGATGGAGGTGTGCCCGTCCGAATGATTGACCGTCGTTTCCTTGATGACAAACAGTCCCATGTTCATAGCTCTCTGCGTCGGCATGTTGTAGTCCGTCCCTTGACGGCTCACCAGATACCCGTTCTTGCGCATCCACTGAAAAAGCCGATTCTGCCCCATATCAACGCCGTTCTGCTTGATAATTTTGGCAAGTTCCCCGATGAGGATTGTCGTATGGCTTGCGCTCACTGAATCCGCAAAGAGGACCTTCGGGCGGTCACGCGCAATCTGCTCCGTCGCCTCTGCAAGCTGCGCCTGTACGCCGTCAAGCATCTTCTTCGAGAAGAGGAGTGCACGCGCCATGACCTTTTCGGGACTGTTCCATTCCTCCTCCACGCGGATAAAGTACAGACGCGCTTCCTTGCCCCTTTCGGTGCGCTGAAGCATCGCCAGCTCCTTTGCCATGGAGAGCGTCATGAGATGGTCGATGGAAGGTCGTCCCATCGCCTCATTGGTTTTACTCAAATTTGAGTAAAAGTCCACGCCCTCTGTAAATCCGTATTCACACATACGTGCGAACCAATCGTTATACCGCGTCTGCACCTCCAAGAACATGTGAAGCTGCCGCCCGCTGATCTTCACTTCCCCGTTCTCGTTATCGAAAATCGGGGCGATTGCGTTTGTCATTTCTTCTCCTCCTTCATGCGCACAAACTCCTCAATCCGTACCGTTGTTCCGCTTCACCTTGTACGCCATCACCGCACCTCCCGAAAGAAAATATCCTTCTTGCGCATCATGTGCAGGAACAACTTTTTCCGCAGCAGATAGTCCCGCGTCCGCATCCCCTTCACCTCGATCACCTCGCTGTGTCCGTCGGCGTAGGTGACGAAAAAGTCCGCCGTGTAGGTGATGGGACGCTGCTTCTTTCCCGTGTTGTCCACGAACCCCGCAAGGAGCGTGTAGGTCGGTTGGAAGCCGATGCTCACGATCTCCCCCGCCCGTTTCTGTGCGAGCAGTTCCAGATACACCTCCGCCTCCCGCCTGCTGTCAAAGGTGCGCCCGCACACCGTTGTTTTCCGCGCATGGTACTTGTTCGGCTTTTTCCGCTGCGTATGCAGGAGACGCATCACATTCCCGACCGCCTCCCGTGCTGTCGGATCGGGCTTCTTGCACGGTGTGTATTCGTCCATGTCGTTACCTCCTTTCAAACGCTGCTCTCGTCCATCCGCAGACCAAAGAGCGTAATCTGATCGTCATTCTCTTGGATACGGTTATCCTCGCCCATCCACCAACGCATGACCTCTGCGCCTGTCTCCCACTGCGTCGGATATCCATCCGCCCGCCGCTTGTCGATCATCCGCTGAAATGCCGCTTCGTATGCCTTTGCATACTGCGGCCAGCGGGCGGCATCTCTCCTCATCCCCGCCGTCCCCTGATAGGGACACATGATACACCCGAGACGTTTCTTTCCCTCGTCATAGAGCTTACAGTATGGCACATTGTAGGTATGTATATACTCCCACACGTCCGCATCCGACCAGTCGATGATCGGATGGAGGTATCGTCTCGTTTTGTGTCTGGTGCATGTCTCTGTCATCTGCCGCTTGGCTCGTTTGGCGGATTCTGCATGACGCACTCCGGTGACCACAAATCGCTTTGCTCCACCGCCTTCTTTGAGAACTTGGCAGCAGTAACGCATAAGTCTGGTTGGAGGCAAACGCTTTTCGACGATCAAGTCCCACATTGTCTTTTTGGGCTTGTTACGCCCTTCCCACGCCTCGGGGTATTTTTTACGAACGAACTGCACCAGTTCGGGCGGGTCAACCGTCGTGACGTTATAGTGCGCGTCGTATTTGACACCCGCCCGCTTGCACAGGTCGAGAACTACACAGCTGTCCTTTCCGCCCGAGAATGCGACATAGTACCCTTCGGGCGGCTCATGGAGGCGTAGGCGGTTCATGGCAACGTTTACTTTGTCCACTTCACCGAAAATGGTCTGTTCTTTCAGCACATCGCCACCTCCTCAGAAGTACCCGCGATCCTTGTTCTTCTCGTTCACCATCCGATGCAGGTCGCCGCGCTGTTTCTCATCGAAGCCGAGCACGTGAATCCATGAAACACATGTATGAATAACATTCGTGAGTTTTTCCGCAAGACGCGCTTCATCATCGCGATCTACACAATCAAAGAACTGTTCAATGTATGCCACTTCTTTAATGACCTCATACACGCCCTTGCTCAGTTCCATCCCCCACGCTTCAGCATCTGCAACGTCGAACATGTCGTACGGCTGCGGCTTCGTCATGTCAATCTCCTGTGCCATCTCAGCACGCTCCTTTCATGCGATAATCTTTGCCCCGTATCTCTACCCTCTCGCACATCTCGTAGATGCGCGACATGATCCGCTGTCCCTGCATATCGTCAATCACGTTGCCGTCTCTATCCACTGTTGCCATATGTGCGATGACCTGCGTCGGGCTGTAGTTACTTGTCACAACGGTCTGTAAGCACTCGTTGTACCTGTGGTTCACGATGCAAAAGAGCTGTTCGCCCACCCACTCCGTCATTTTCTCCGCACCGAGATCGTCCAGCACGAGAAACGGTGCATTCTTCACCGCCTGTACCGCCTCCGAGGTCGTCCCGTCCTTGAACGATCTGCGGATGTCTGCCATGAGGTCAGGAACGGAGGCAAAGAGCACAGGGCTTCCCGCCCTTGCCCGCTCGTTGGCGATGATGGCCGCGAGCTTGGTCTTGCCCGTGCCTTTCTCGCCGTGGAGAAACAGCCCCTTGATCTCGTCCGCGACCATCATGTGTGCTGCATCGACCGCGTCCTTGTTTGTCGCCGTAACAGTATAATCTGCGAACGTGTCCCCCTCGTACGCCCTAGGAATACGGGCAGAGGCAAAGAGCCGTGAGATGCGCAGACGTGCCAGACGGTTTCGCTCGTGGCGGCACCGCCTGAGAGCGTGGCAGAAACGCCCGTCATGGACTTCGACGACGGGAATCATGCCCTGAGAGGGCTGCTTACAGACCTCTCCCGTGCATCCCTTGCACCGTTCCTGCGCACGCTCAATGTCCACAATCTCATCCCGATGCCGCCTGATCTCCTCCGCCGGGAGGTCGTAGCTTCCACGGAGGGATGTAGTCGCGGTCGGCTTCGGCGAAATCCGGATACCGTTCTTCAAGAGCCGCGCGGCGATTGTCCCTGCCTGTTCCATGCTGTCTCACCTCCTGTTTCAGCGGGAAAAATCCCAACCACCCACGCATGACAGTCTCGTTGACAATGGCAATTTTCTCTTCGTCAGTGCTTGACAGCTTATCGAGCTTAGAGAGATTGAGCCGTAATGCCCGTTTCGTCAATGATCTGCCCTTCTCCCTTCGCATTTCAACGAATCCACGAAGAGCTTCAAGAAGCTCCGCATTATCCGTGTAGGATTCCAAGCAGGATTCCAAAAGAGAATCGAGAGTATTTTCTTTTTTGCATTTTTCTTTTTTAGTCTTAGTCATTGTCTCTTGTCTATATATGTGTGCAGTTTGTGGTGCAGTATTTAGTGCACTATTTGATGCAGTTTCCAGTGCAGTTTGTGGTGCAGTATTTAGTGCATTTAATGCACCCTCTTCTTCACACATATCATTCAGACGATAGAGGGTCGGTTGACCTTTTTTTCCTTGCTTGAAATCGATGAACCCCAGTCTCTTGAGGAGGTTCCTGTTCTCGATGAGGGTATGGGCACTATTTAGTCCGACTTCCAACATTAGTCTCTGATTTGTCGCCCCGAACCATTCCGTCCAGCCGGCGCGGTTGTTTATGAGAAACAGCCTGAAATAAAGCGCTTGGGCTACGGGCGGGACTAATCCCACGCTAGAATCAGAGTAAGATTTTAGAAGTGTCATATACTGCCGCATACATTCACCTCGCTTTCAGGCGATACACATCCGCGATCCGCTCATCGATCTTCACAGGCTCAAGGAAATACCGCCGCAGAAAAGCCTCCTGCCCGATGCTGTGTATCTCCGTATGGTGCTCCCTGCAAAGGGGAAGCGCACGCATCCCGATGTGACATATCTCCTTGCGGTCACGCCCCATCCCCACAACATCGACATGATGCAGGTCTGCCTTTCTGCCGCAGACCGCACACCGCCTGTTCATGAGGCACGCCCACACATAGCGAGGGATGTCCTCGGCGAGCGCGTAGAGCGGTTCTCCCACGTCCACGCCGTGAAGCAGACAAAAGTCAATGAGATACGTGATGAAAAGCCTCGCGATCGTCATGTCGCAGTCCGAGAGTGAGAATGTGCGCCGCAGTGTTTCCGCCTCTCCCACAAACATGAGCTTGAGCATTTCCTTCATCGCCTCAACGGGCGTATACCCCCACCATGCGGCGATGTAGGAGATGAGGACGTAGGCCTTGCGCCGCTGCTTTGCGCTGATGCGGCGTTTGTCCACGAACTCCACACCGACGCTTTCGTGACAGCCCTCGGGCTTCCTCTGTCCCGCAGGATAGGGGACGTAGACCATTGCGCCCCCCTCCGCTTCCTTGACGACGTATCCGACGAGTATCATGCGATATAGACCTCTGCACCCGTTTCCTGCTGCACCAGCTTCTTGAACCTCTCCGCATCGCTGCTCATGTCCGAGAGATGCAACAGGTAAATCTGCCGCACCTTCGTCATGTCGTTTGCCCGCAGGAGGTCAAGCAGGGTGCCGATGCTCATGTGCGTCTGTGCAACGCGCTCGGCAAGCGAGAGGGGGACTTTCTCATCTCTCACGTTCCCGATCATGATGTCCTCATCGTAGTTCGCCTCGATCATGATGTGCGTAAGACCCGTAAACGTGTATCTCACATACGCGCTGTCGGTGATGTAGACGAGCTTTTCCCCCGTCTCCTCTGATGTCACCTGATACCCGTAGCATGGCACGTCATGCTCTGCCATAAAGGGCAGAATGCGCATTGTCCCGATGGTATGTTCCTTGCGGGCGGTAAGTTCCTGCACGCCCTCATACACTCCTGCGACATCGGCGTTGCTGTAGACCGCAATGCCCCGCCGGAGGAGTTTCGGGATGGCCGCCGCATGGTCGCCGTGACGGTGCGTCACCAGACATCCGTCAATGCTGCTTGTCCGAAAGCTGCACCCGATCTGGATGCGCCGAAATGGAATTCCTGCGTCAAGGAGGAGGCGTGTCCGCCCATCCCCGATGAGATAGGAGTTTCCGCTGCTCCCCGACGCGATTACCCGGATGTCCATATCAGAAGCTCATGCCCGCATAAAGCCCTGCGCTCGGCGGGGCTGACGCAGCTGCTGCGGCGGGGGCAACAGGCTCGGTTTCGACGGGCGGCGGAGACGATGCCTTTCTGTGCGGTGCGGAGGTGATTGCCCGCGTCTCCTCTCGCACATCCGCAGCAGCTTCGACGGTCTGTACGGGCGGTGTCACATTCTGCGGCTGTTCGATCTGCGGGATAAGCGCCTCGGTGTTGGCATTGCGGCGGATTTCCTCGGCAAACGGCTCTTTCATGATGGTCTGCGGGGTGACGTCGATGGTGTCTTTCACTTCGTCATCGGTCTGCAATCCCATGGACAGCTCGGGCGCGGTGGTACGGATGAGCCACGATGCCGCTCGATAGCGCAGCATCTGATCGGGCATGGTCTTCCACTTGCTGCCGTCCTTGTCGAACCACCTCTCTTTCTTTGCAATTCCGATGGTAACCTCCGGTCCCTTGAGGATTTCGCCCGTGGACTTTTCCTTTGCCCATGCGATCACCCCCTGTGTGTCCGTCCCCTTCTTTCCCGTTTCCTCGTAGCGGATGGATTCATACCTGCCGCACTGGTTGAACATGGCGATCATGAATTTGCTCGACCAACTCGGCGTGCCGTAGACGACATAGAGGTTCTGCATGACCATGAGGGGGTCTGCGCCGAGCCTTTGCGCCATGTTGAGCGCGATGACGCAGTTGCCGAAGTTGTCCTTGCCTTGGAACTGTTTCGGCACGAGGGTCGAGCTGACAAACATATTCGCCATGCGCTGCAGGAGGGCGAACCCTTCCGAGCTCTGGAATCCTGCTGTGACGCCCATCGGGGCGGTTGTGACCATCTGCATTTCATTTTCCGTTGCCATTGCCATTTTCTTCTTCCTCCTGTTCCTTGACCTCTACGCTGATTTCCTCATCCCCTGCCGATACGATGAAGCGGATGAACTGCCCGTCAACGGCAAGCGGCTCTGTGACGCTCTCGCCCTGATCCATGAGGACGGGCAGATGTACGCCGTAATGCTTCATGAGCGTTGACACAATGTCCAGTTTTGCGCTCACCTGTGCAGCGTAGTTCACGCTGCGGTACTCCACCCATTCGCCCGCTTTGTTCGCGATCATCGGCTCGCAAATTTCCTTCAAGCCGCCGTTTATTTGCTCACGGAAGAGAATGAATCGGATGAACTTGAACCGGCTGTTGATGCTGTCCGTCACCATCCGCGCCTTGGTGCGGATGAACTCTTCGCACAGGTGAAGCCCCTGCTCAATGTATTCCACCTGCTCTGCGGTATCCTTGAGTTCCTGCCGCAGCTGCCCGACGCGCCTCCGGCTGTCCTCGGATGCCTGTGCCTTTGCAATCCGCAGGTTGACCGCCGCAATTTCCTCTCTGACCGACGCAATGTCACGGTCGTAGCCGCTTTTCACGCCGTCCGCCGCACTCGCATGAATGCGCTGACGGTCACGCAGTTCCTCCATGCGTGCGGTGATGTCCCTGTATGCTGCCGTTTCCTCGAAGGGCGGCGGCGTGGTGATGATTGCCTTGAGCGATCCAATACCATTCTCCATCTCACGGACGGTATTCTCCATCGCCGTAATGTCCGCCGCCTGTGTGTCGATCTCAACGGTGAGAGCGTCGATCTTGCCCTTGCTGCACGTCTGTCCCCGGCGGTTGATGTCCTCCTTCTGTTTGGACTGCCCCTCATGGAACGCCGCCCGCATTTTCTCCACCTGTTCGGGGGGCATCTGCTGCCCGCAGGTCGGGCAGACCTCCGCGCCCGCATTCCATTTCTGCGCTGCAACAGCGGCGTATGCCTCCATCAGGTTCTTGCGCTGTTCCTGCATCCGTGTGAGGGCGCGGAGGTTGTCTTTGTGTTTCCGGCGAAGTGTGTCCAGTCTGTCCGAAATCTCACGCCGATCTTTGGTCATGCGGTCAATCTCCGCACTCAGTTCCCTGTTCGCCGCCGTACTCTGCTCAATGTAGGCGGCACGCTGCTTGGCAAGGTCTACTTCAAGTCCCGCAAGCGCGGCGCGTGCCGCCTCCTGCTTGCCGTCCTCCGTAGCGAGGGAGCGTTTCTGCTCCTCCAACCCCGCTTTCTTTTCTTCCAGACGGCTCAATTCTGCGTTCAGAGCATCCACGTCCGCGACGTTCTCCACGACATTCTTGCTCGCCTCATCGATGCGGGCGGGGATCGTCTCAAGGTCTTTGTTCAGCTTCTTTTTCTGTTCGGTGGCGATCTTCTTCCACTGCGCGACGGTATAGTGCCTGTCCTCCGTTCCCGGCATGAGAAAGAAATCTTCGATGCCTTCCAGTTCCTCATTGGCGGCGATGACATCCATGTCCGTGAATTCTCCTGCCATCTCAAAGAGGATGCGCCGCTTCTCATCCGTCTTCATCGTGTCCGCGAAGTACCCGAGCACCATCAGCATTTTCACGCGCTCGATGTCAATCCCGCAGGCAGTCTCAAGTACCTCTGTGTACTCTTTCTTCTTGTGCTTCACGCCGTCCACGTAGTAGTCCGTGACGTTGCCGGTGAACTCCTCCGCCGCCGAGCCGCGTTTGCGCGTCCACTTCTCGTAGAAGTCCTTCGCAAGGGTGAGCTTCTGCCCGTTTGGAAGCTCGACGGTCATGCTCGCCTTGTGGTTCAGTCCGTGCGTCCCCTCGGTCTTTGGCGTAAAGTCCGCCTCATCCGTCATGGGGCGGTCGATCAGCAGCCAGCAGATCGCATTGGCGATGGTGGTCTTGCCCGTCCCGTTTGCACCGAGCACATCCGCGTCCTTGCCGTTGAAACTTACGGTAAGGTTCTTGATGCTGCGGAAGTTCTCAAGTGTAAGGCTCAGTATCTTCATTTGCGATTCCTCCTCATCCGTGCTATACTCACGTTGAAAATCTTATTTCTCTGCGCCCTGTGCGGTGACCGCCGCCTCGGGCGCTTTTTCTTTTTCCGCCTCCTCCTTGTTCAGCTTCTCCATAAGTGCCACCGCCTCTGCCTTGTCCCGCCTCCACGCACCTGCGTACGTGCGGTTGCCGATTTGGTCGTCTGCGTCCATATCCTTGAGGCGGTACACCTGATAGATCTTCTTCCCACCGAGATACTGACTTCGGATCTTCCACGCGCTCTTCATTCTGCCTCCTCCCTCGCATTCCGCTCCCACGCCGCCTTAGCCGCATCATCCCACGTATCGTAGAGCCGTATGTCCACCTCCTCCACGCCGTCCACGATGCGGAACACGCGCCACATGGGCAGATTCTTTGTCACCAGCTCGCGCCGTGTCTGCCATTTCGTCATTCCTCTTCCCCCTTCACCCAATACGTCACCTTGATCTCATCGCCGGGGTAAATCTCCCCGCGCCGCTCCACGAGCCACGGATTGTTTTCCTCCATCCCCGCCTTGTACTCAAGGATGTAACGTTTCGTCCCCGTGTTCTTCGCACAGAACTCCTCCGCGATGCCCCAGATCGTATCACCGGGGCGCACCGTATAGACCTCCTCCACCAAAACGACATTCTTCCCATCGTCCCACGAATTCATCGCCCCTGCAAAAAATACCGCCGCCGCAATGAATGCGCCGCTGATAACGAAGGGCTTTACAAGCTCACGCATTTGCTGCCGCCTCCTTCTCTCTCTGCATCCGTTTCGTGGCGCGGAGGACAATCTCGCCGACACGCTCGAAGACCTCGAGGCCCTCCGGCGTGATTGGCAGCCGTTCACCGGGCTTCAGCACTCTGCCGTCCTTCATGATGTGGCGGATTTTCCAGTTGATCTTTTGTGCCGCCATTCCTTCACCTCCTCTTGTCGAGATAAATCTGAATCTCAAGTGCTACTGTGGCAATCCGCTGGATACCGATCAACAGGTGCTCCATCTGCGGTACTTCGTCCGCCGTGAGTGTGCCGTCCTGCGCAATCCGCAGCAGCTCCTTGTCAGAGTCCCTGATCTGCTCGAGCGCGTTCAGGAACTTCACCGTGATGCGGTCGAGCTCGTTCAGCTCCGCCCGTGGGACGGTGCGCTGTCCGATGGGGCAGCACTGTGAACAGTGGAAGTTCAGGAGCTCCGGCGCGTGATATGCATCCGCCATCAGAAGGACTTCCTCGGGGTACGGGTTCAGCGTGCCGATCTCGATCCGCTGCATCCGCTTTCGGTCGATGCCCGTCTCCTCGCTCGCGCCCTCGCGGCTGCTCAGACGTTCGTTCTTTTCTGCTGCTGCCATGCGGGCTAAATAGTACCTGCTGGCTGCCGTAGACGGGGCTACTTTGGTCATAGTCTGCTTCACCTCCTTGGGGTACAATAGAGGAAAAGAACGTCTTCTCCCCCTCATGCCCGCAGTAATTCCAGCCACATACCGCTCAGGATAAAGTTCGCAAGGCAAAGCGTAACGATGATGACGATGCCCGGTGCGCTCCAGTCCATGTAAAGAACGTCAAGTGTAATAAACGTGGCGGCAACTGCCACCCAGAACAAAAACAATCGTTTCATCTTCTGTCTCCTACGCCACGGCGGCGTTCATCTGTGCGATGCGTGCTCCGTCCATCAGCCCCTTGCAGTACGCCCACGCCGCCATGTGCAATGCTTTCTCCATCATCTCACTTGCGCCGAAGGAACGAACCGCACGGGCGGCTTCTATCACGGCGACCGCCTCCTTCGTCTCCTCCTGCACGCGCTCCTCAAACCTTTTCATGTCCTCACCTCCCCTGTGACCTGCCATCATCAGCGCAGGACGGTCATTCCCTGCGGACGGGCGCACGCCCGTTTCGGCTTTTTCCCTCGTTCCTCCTGTGGTAAAATGTCCACGAGAAGGAGCTGATTAAATGACGAAAGAAATGAAAGATACTGTTGTGTGGGCGTTCCGAAAGTCGCCTGTTCAGTCGTATAAAGCTCTATCAACGGTAGGAGACTACCTGCTTTGTCGGGCACTTGATGATACAACGCCCCATATCCCCCTCATTGGTGTCAAAACAGGTGAA
The DNA here is from genome assembly GCF_030644225.1 of Selenomonas dianae. Classification (NCBI taxonomy): domain Bacteria; kingdom Bacillati; phylum Bacillota; class Negativicutes; order Selenomonadales; family Selenomonadaceae; genus Centipeda; species Centipeda dianae. Next base: position 1,265,350 of record NZ_CP128650.1, read on the forward strand.
TTTCACGACCCTGACGGCACGATTCACCCCGTATTCAGTAACGGGAGTCTCCTTGCCCGAAAACTTTCTGCAAACGGTTTTTCCGATACAGATGTTTTTCGGCTGACCGAGTATGGCGAGGATGTTCTGTATCAGATAGAAAAAGACAGAAATCTTATCGTTCAACAGGCACAGGCTATTCGCTATGCAAAACTTTCCTTCATTGCCACCATCATTATTGGGGTTATCACCACATTATTAACAGGTGTACCGCTAATATGGCGATATTTATTCCCGTAACAACAATCGCTGCGCGAACAATCTGTCCCGGCGGAGCATCCTCCCACCAATTCCAAAACTTCCGTAACAATGCCATCTCTCTCACCTCCTCCGCTCGTCGGGGGCTTTTCTTTTCCCTCTCCCCTAAATAACAATTTAATTGTTATTTTTCTCTATATTATACAATCAAATTGTTTTTGTCAATATTTTCTCTTGTGCTTTTTACAATTTAATTGTATAATTCTTGAAAAGGAGGGATTTAGTTGTCTATCAACCAACGAATCAAAACCCTGCGTAAAGAGCAAGGTTTGAATCAGCGGGAGTTTGGCGATAAAATAGGGTTGGGGCAAGCTGGTGTCAGTAGATTGGAGCAAGAAGGCATTGTCGTCATCGACCAGAACATCCGCCTGATCTGCGATACGTTCCACATCCGCGAGGAGTGGCTGCGCACAGGCGAGGGCGAGATGAGGTCGGACGAGGAGGACGCGATTCTCGAAGCCTTCGTCAAGCGGTACGATCTCACCCCCGATGAGAGAACCACCGCACGCTATATGCTGCGCCTCTCCCCCGATCAGCGTGCCGCCGTCCTCGCGCACGTCAAGGCTCTTGCCGCAGAACTCACTGCCACGAAAGAGCCGCGCCCCACGCCGATGACCCCGGAGCAGATCGAAGCCGAGGTGGAAAAGTTTCGCGCCTCCCTCATCGCCGAGCAAAACACGCTCTAGCCGTACCGCTCAAAGTGCTGCCTTCTACCGCCGCATGATGTACCGCGCCCAGCGGTACGCCAGAACAACGAGCAGTCCGTAAAACACCATCCCTAACACATGATCCAAAACCGCGAGTCCGTCCATACGCTCCTCCTTGACAATCTGTCATCGTTCTTATATGATGAGGTGGCAAGGGGCGTTTGCACGCCCCCGCTCATCGGTTAGTGGTTTGCTTCGCGGATGAACTCAATCATCGCGCGAATCAGTCCGATGATGGCAGTTGCCAGAGCGATTATGGCGAGAATCAGCTCTTCACGGCGACTGCCTTTTTTCTTGCGCTTTTTGCGCTTCGGCTTGTTCCTACTCAATTTTTCACCCCTTTTTGTGTTGTTATACACATGATAACACACAAAATAACGCTAGTCAACACGTTTTTATATTTCTTTTTGTGTTGAAATACATATTTTTTTATGTTATCCTTAAGCAAAGGAGGAAATCGAAAATGGCATTGAAAGACCGCTTGCGCGAGGTACGAAAGGCGCAACCACAGAAAATGTCACAAAGCGCTTTTGCCGAAATGCTTGGAACAAAACGCGATACCATAGCGAATTATGAGGGCGGGAGGGTAGAACCAACCGACACATTTATTCAACTGCTCTGCACAAAGTTCCATATCAATGAGCAGTGGCTTCGCACAGGCGAGGGCGAGATGAGGTCGGACGAGGAGGACGCGATTCTCGAGGCGTTCTCCAAGCGGTACGATCTCACCCCCGACGAGCAGACTACCGCACGCTATATGCTGCGTCTTAGCCCCGAGCAGCGTGCCGCCGTCCTCGCGCACGTCAAGGCTCTTGCCGCAGAACTCACCGCACAGGTGGACGCTGCCAAACGTGCGGAATCCGCCGCCAAGGAGCAGCGCACCATGACGGACGAGGAGATCGAAGCCGACGTAGCCGCCTATCGTGCCGCCCTCATCGCAGAAAAAGAGGCTGCGTCAGCCTCCTCCTCTGGAAGCGTCGCAAAAAGGGCATAAAAAAACGCCCATGACGGGCGCATGAAGGAGGTGAGAGGATGAAGGATGATAGAATCGAGTATGACGATGTTCTCTCTGTACTTCGTAAACTTTTTGGGATAGTCGTTATATCATTCTCTCTTGCAGCGTCAATTCAGCAACTGTTTCTTCCGGGGGGCATTACCGAAATAACAATCATCATGATACTGTCCTTTTGTATCGTGGGACTATTGTATTATATGCTCTGTTTGCTGAAAAAAATCAATCAATTTGCCGATAGGTATGCTTCACTGAAAGACGAGTGTGTAAAAATAAGTGAAAAGCACAAGGCGCTTTCCGAGCAATTCAAGGAAAAGACGCGTACAATCGACCTTATTTCACACGATTTTTCTTTGGTAGCCCCCATCATTGATATGATGGCTATCCAACAAGAGAAAAGTGAGCATACAAAAGTTCTCAATCATGTTAAGGAGGTAATCCTAAAATGGAGCAATCCGATTTCAAGGTCATAAAAATCATTGATGAACATTCGATTGTCATCAACGGAGGCTATGAGCAGGGAGTAAGCAAGGGGCAAGAGTTTGAAATCTATATTATCGGAAAGATGGTTAAAGATCTTGACGGCAAGGAACTCGGCACTCTTGATATGATAAAGGCATATATTAAAGCGGTTCACGTTTTTGAAAACATGAGCGTCTGCAAAAACGCCGAGATGCAGCCGGCTTCATCCATTGCACTCATGCTTTCTGCAAGTCAAAGCCTCATGAAACAGATTCACAGTCGGTTGCCGGTAAACGTTGAAGATATATCGGGCGGTTGGCCGGCGGGGGTAAATAAAGAAATTTGTGTCGGCGATTCTGTTCGCCTGAGCCACGGATAATGCAACAAACAAAATAAAAACGCCCACCGTGTTGGCGCACGATGAGCGGTGAAGCAGGTCATTCCCCGTAGGGAGATATACCAGCCGTCGCAAGCACAGTATATCACACCTTCGGGGCTTATTTCTACTGAAATTCATCGGAGGTGATTTTTTGTCCAAGCATAAACACGCCGCTCTCTACATCCGAGTATCAACGCAGGAGCAGGCAAAGGAGGGCTACTCCATCGAAGCCCAGACCGAGCGGTTGACGGCATACTGTAAAGCGAAGAGCTGGGCAATTCACGACGTATACACGGACGCTGGCTTTTCCGGCTCAAATACACAGCGTCCTGCTCTGCAGCAGCTCTTTGCCGACATTGACGCGGGACATGTGGACTGCGTGCTTGTCTATAAGCTGGATCGCCTGTCCCGCTCGCAGAAGGACACGCTTTACATGATAGAAGATGTCTTTCTTTCGCACAATGTCGATTTCGTGTCTATGCAAGAGAATTTCGACACGTCCTCCTCGTTCGGGCGTGCGATGATTGGGATTCTCTCGGTCTTTGCCCAGTTAGAGCGTGAGCAAATTCGTGAGCGCGTGACAATGGGACGTGCGGAACGTGCAAAAGCGGGGCTTTGGCATGGCGGCGGCTATCGTCCGTATGGATATGATTATGTAGACGGGCATCTTGTCGTGAATGCGATTGAGGCGGTCATGGTGCGCGAGGTGTTCGATCTCTTCCTCAAGAAAACGCCAATCAACGCCATTGCCGCCATCATCAACGAGCGTTACGGTCGCTCCCTCGGACACTCCGGAATTCGCTCGATGCTCGAGATGAAGCTCTACCTCGGTCTGATCTCATGGGAGGGGAACACCTACGAGGGCGAGCATGAGCCGATCATTGACGAGGTGACGTTCAAGCGGGCGCAGGTGCTTCTTGCTGACCGTCGGCGTATTGCGGCATCAAAGCCCTTCCCTTTTAAATCCAGAAACCTTCTCACGGGACTTATGCGCTGCGCCAACTGTGGGGCGAGCTATTTCGCAAATGGCGCGTGTTCCGGACACGCACCAAATAAAAAATATCGACCATACTATTTTTGTTATTCTCGAGCTAAAGCAAATCGGAGCAAAGTCATTGACCCGAACTGCAAGAACCCCGCCTATGCCGTCGTTGATCTGGATGCGCGGATCGTTGGGGAGATTGCGCGTATCGCACATGACCACGCGTATTTTCAAAAGCTGCGCACGCAAGAGCGTCAGCGTCCCTCTCGCTCCGATACGGATCGTACGGCACTCATGCAGCGCATCGACGAGCTCGACCGTCAAATCTCGCGCGTTGTGGATCTCTACCAGCTCGGTACAATCAGCATTCACGAGATCGGACAGCGCACGCAAAAACTTCAAGCGGAGCGAGATGCCCTGCAGACGACTCTGAACAATATGGAAGTACAGAAAGAAGACACGCGTCTCTCAGAGGAGAAGGCTCTGTCTCTCCTCTCCTCCTTTGACGCCGTGATAGAGACGGGTGAAATGGACGAGAAAAGAGAACTCCTGCAGGAGCTTATCAAGGAGATTGTCATTCTCCCAACGAAGGGAGAACTGGATATTGTCTGGAATTTCTGACACACAAAAAGCCCCGCAGCTCTCTTTCGGGCTGCGGGGCTTTGTCGTAGGATTTACAAAAGGTCGCGTCGGACTATTTTCGTGAGACATTCCACGTGCGAGGTCTGCGGAAAGAGATCCACGGGCTGAACTTCCTGTGTTTCATAGCCGAGCTCATTCAAAATGGCAAGATCTCGTGCGAGTGTGGCGGGATTGCAAGAGACGTAAACGATGCGCTGCGGTTTCATATTGGCGAAGGTGCGGAGGACGGTTTCGGTGCAGCCGGCACGCGGTGGATCGACGACGACGACATCAGGTCGGATGCCCTGTTTGTAGAGCGCGGGCATGACGGCAGTCGCATCGCCGACGATGAACTCGGCATTTTTCACATGGTTGTCGCGGGCGTTTTTTCGTGCGTCGAGAATGGCGGGCTGTACGATTTCGATGCCGTAGACTTTGCGTGCCCGCTGCGCTAAAAAGAGCGTGATCGTTCCGGTACCGCAGTAGGCATCAATAACGGTTTCTGTTCCGTGGAGATCGGCATAGGAAAGCGCCTGTTCATAGAGCCGCTGCGCTTGCTGCGTATTGACCTGAAAGAAGGACCGCGGGGAGATGTGGAAGTTCAGCCGCCCGAGAGAGTCGATGATGGTCGGCCGCCCCCAGAGCAGACTGGTGTCGCGCCCCATAATGACATTGTTGCGGTAGGTCTGGATGTTCTGGTGGACACCGACAAGGTTCGGCAGACGCTCACGCAGCATCCGCACAAAATCCTTGGCACGTGGCAGCCGCTTTGTCGCCGTGACAATAACCGCCATGAGATCGTTGCTGCGTCCGACGCGCCCGACAATATGGCGCAGAACGCCCTTGTGGGTGTCCTCGTTATAGACCGGAATGTGGAGCTGCTCTGCAATCTCGCGTGCAGCATTTGCAAGGTCATTGTTCTCCGCACGCTGGATGTGGCAGTTTTCCGTATTGATAATCGTATGACTTCCCTGCGCAAAGCATCCAACGACGATCTTCCCTTTGTGGATACCGATGGGAAACTGCATCTTGTTCCGATAGTTCCACGGCTGCTCCGCCCGCAGCGTCTCCCTCACGGGGATCTGTGGCAGTTTGCCGATATGGATCAATGCGTCTACGACCTGTGCACGTTTCACATCCAGTTGAGCTTCATAGGAAAGATGCTGCAGTTGGCAGCCGCCGCAGTCCTCATAGATTTCGCAGATAGGTATGATGCGGTCGCAACTTGCCCGCAGGATTTCCTTGATACGCCCACGTGCATAGCTGTTCTTTACCTCCTCTATGATGACGGAGACGGTTTCGCCGGGGAGTGCATTCGGGACAAAGACAGTAAAATTCTCGTATCGTCCGACGCCCTCCCCGCTTGTCCCGAGACGTTCCACTCGAAGTTCATAGGTCTGCCCTTTCGAAACCGGAATAGCGTGCCGCATGTGTTCTTTCTGTTTTTTCACTCTGCAAACATCACCTTTTCAAATAGTTCCATCGGGTGTGTCAGGAGAACATCTGCCCCATGTGCGACGAGTTCTTCCTGCGGGCGAAATCCCCAGAGGACACCAACCGCGTACGTTCCTGCATTGCGCGCGGTATCCATGTCCACAGCTGTATCGCCGAAATATGCCGTCTGCGCGCCCCTGACACCAAGGTTCTTCATTATATGAAACACCTTGTGTGGATTCGGTTTGCGCGGCAAACCATTCTGATCGCCAAGCACTTCACAAAACGTATCGGACGGAAACAATGCCTCAACAATGACTTCCGCCGCAGACTGATGTTTGTTCGTGCATACTGCCATGGGGATACCGCGCCGTCGAAGCCCGTTCAGCATATCCATGACACCATCATACGGTCTCGTCTGATCCAGCAGATGTGCAGCATAGTATTCCTTGTATGCCGCCATAAAGTCATCGACAAATGCGGTGTCCTCCGCACGTCCCTGCGGCAAAACCCGCTCAATGAGTTTGCGCGAACCATCGCCGACAAAATAACGATAGTTCTCCAGATCATGTATGGGAAAGCCGTATACACGAAGAACTGCGTTGACACTGTCCGCAAGATCATTCAGTGAGTTGACAAGCGTTCCGTCCAGATCAAATATGGCAGCTTTATACCGCATGGAGCAATCTCCTCTCTTTGACAAAAACAGTCTTTCCCATATGGAAAAGACTGTTTCAGTTTACTCAGCCAAGTTTTTTTGTCAAGAGTTCGTTGACCATCTGCGGGTTCGCCTTACCCTTGGACTGCTTCATGACCTGCCCAACGAGCGCACCGATCGCCTTCTTGTTGCCGCCCCTGTAGTCCTCAACCGCCTTGGCATTCGCGGCGATGACCCGATCGACAATGTCCTCGATCTCCTTCGTATCCGTGATCTGGACAAGCCCTTTATCCGCAACAATTTTCTCGGGTGCATCGGGCGATGTCCACATCTCCTTGAACACAGTCTTTCCGATCTTCGAGGAAATCGTCCCCTTCGAGATAAGCAGGATCATCTCACCGAGACGCTTTGCATCAACGGGCGATTCCTCAATCGTCTTGCCCTCGGCATTGAGATTCTTTGCGAGATCGCCCATCAGCCAGTTTGCCGCGAGTTTCGCATCCGCGCCTGTCGCCGTAATGGCATCGTAGTATTCCGCCATCGCGCGTGAACTTGTAATGATGCCCGCATCGTATGCGGAGAGCCCCGCCTCCTCCATCAGACGAGAACGGCGTGCATCGGGCAGTTCGGGAAGCTCCTTGCGGATCGTCTCGATCTCCTCCGCGCTCGTTACAATCGGCGGCAGATCCGGCTCCGGCATATAGCGGTAGTCATGCGCCTCCTCTTTGCTGCGCATGGAGAGGGTGATGCCGCGCTCGGGATCCCATGTACGCGTTTCCTGAATGATGTGACCGCCGTCCTCAAGCACCTCTGTCTGACGCTCGATCTCGTAGTTGATGGCATCCTCAAGAGCCTTAAAGGAATTGATGTTTTTCATCTCCGTACGCGTACCGAGTACATCCGAGCCGACAGGACGCAGGGAGACGTTGATGTCCGCGCGGAGATTCCCCTCCTCCATGCGGCAGTTGGAGACATCAATATACTCCATGATGGTCTTGATCTTCTCCATATAGGCGCGTGCCTCCTCCGCCGAGGACATATCCGGCTCGGAGACAATCTCAAGCAGGGGAACTCCCGTACGGTTGTAGTCGACGTTGGACGAAGCCGAATCCTTGATCGTCGTGCCGGAGTGCACGAGCTTTCCCGCATCCTCCTCCATGTGAATACGCGTCAGACGAATGCGCTTCTTTCCCGCCTCTGTGTCGATATCCACCCAGCCGTGCTCGGCAATCGGAAGATCAAACTGAGAGGTCTGAAAGTTCTTTGGAAGGTCGGGATAATAATAGTTCTTGCGGTCGAATTTGCTGTATCCGTTGATCTCGCAGTTTGTCGCAAGCCCCGCCTTGATGGCGTAGTTTACCACCTGACGGTTGACGACAGGCAGAACGCCGGGAAGTCCGAGGCAGACGGGACAGACGTGCGTATTCGGATCCGCGCCGAATCCCGTCGCACAGCCGCAGAAAATCTTGGTCTTTGTCTTGAGTTCGCAGTGAATCTCAAGACCGATGACGGTTTCGTATTTCATGCCCTTCCTCCAATCGGCGCCAGTTTCGTATGGAAATCGTGAGCCTGTTCATAGGCATACGCAGCACGCAGGATCGTCTCCTCGGCGAGCGGGCGTCCGATGATCTGAAGTCCGATGGGCAGCCCCGAAACGGTAAAGCCGCAGGGCACAGAGATGCCGGGAAGTCCCGCAAGATTGACCGGAACGGTCGAAATATCCTGCAAATACATCTGCAAGGGACTTGTCATCGCACCGATCTTGTAGGCGGGGGTCGGTGCGGTCGGTGTCATGATCACATCGACATCCTCGAACGCACGCGTGAAATCCTGCTGAATCAGAGTCCGCACCTTGAGTGCCTTGAGATAATAGGCATCGTAATACCCCGCAGAGAGCGCATAGTTGCCGATGAGGATGCGGCGTTTGACCTCTGCACCGAACTTCTCCGTACGCGTGCGCGTCATCATATCGACGAGGTCTTCCCCATCCACGCGTGCGCCATAGCTGACACCGTCATAGCGTTCGAGGTTGGTCGCCGCCTCTGCAGGGGCAATCAGATAATAGGTGGAAACAGCATAGTCCGTATGCGGGAGGGAGATCTCTCTGACCTCCGCGCCCATCGCCTCCAAATTTGAAATTGCCTTGCGGACAGATGCCTCCACCTCACTGTCCATCCCTGCAACGAAATACTCCTTCGGCAGACCGATTTTAAGTCCCTTTACATCACTCTGCAATGCCTTTGCATAGTCCGGCACATCCGCCCTGCTTGCGGTCGAGTCCATGACATCGTGCCCTGCAATGACGTTCATGAGATGCGCAGCATCCGTGACATCGCGTGTGAGGGGGCCAATCTGATCAAGGGAGGAAGCATACGCCATAAGTCCGTAGCGGGAGACGCGTCCATAGGTCGGCTTCAGTCCGACGATGCCGCAGAACGAGGCAGGCTGACGGATCGAGCCGCCCGTATCGCTGCCAAGCGCCCAGATCGCCGAACCTGCGGCAACTGCCGCCGCACTGCCGCCCGAAGACCCCCCGGGAACACGTTCGGTATCCCACGGATTATGCGTCAGATGATACGCCGAGTTCTCTGTCGAACCGCCCATCGCAAACTCGTCAAGATTTGTCTTGCCGAGGATAACGGCATCTGCATCGTGCAGTTTCGTCATGACCGTTGCATCGTACGGCGGGACAAAGTTCTCAAGGATCTTCGAGCCTGCCGTCGTACGCACGCCCTTCGTACAGATATTGTCCTTAACCGCACCCGGTATGCCCGCAAGGAAGGGAATCTTCTCCCCTGCCGCAAGCTTTCCATCCACGCGATCCGCCTCGGCAAGTGCCTCCTCACGCATTTCACAAAGATACGCACCGATTTTGTTCTCCACAGCATCCATACGGGAAAAAACATTCTCGGTCAGTTCGTGTGCGCTGATCTCCTTGCGCATCAGCATATCGTGAAGGATATGCGCCGGTTTTTCATATAGACTCAAAACAGCTCCTCCTTACCCTTCGAGCACCTTCGGCACTTTGAAATAGCCGTCCTCTGCGAGCGGCGCATTCGATAGTGCCGCCTCATTGGAAAGGGACGGCCGCACCTCGTCCGCACGAAAGACATTTTCGATGGGAAGCGCATACGTTGTAGGGTGTACTCCGTCCGTATTTACATCGGACAGATTGTCCACATACGTCAGAAAGTCTCCTAAGGATTTCAGAGCTTCTTCCTTTTCCTCCGCCGAAATCGCAAGACGCGAAAGATGTGCCGTTGTCCTGAGATCTTGTTCCGTTACGTTCATAACCTACACCATCTCTCCTTACTGTATCCGAATTATTATAACAAATCGCTTCGCAGGTATCAAACAGAAAACCTCAAACATGGGCAGGGCGGATAAAATCCGCCTCCAGTCCAAGGATCATCTCACGCAGGAGTTTGAGTGCCGTTGCTGTGGACGTTCCGCTCGGATCAAGCGGCGGCGAGAGTTCGACCATATCACACGCGACAATATTGCAGCCGCGAATCACGGACAGCGTTGCTTTCATCAGCTCGATGAACATCACGCCGCCCGCCTCGGGCGTTCCCGTTCCCGGAAAGGCGGAGGGATCGAGCACATCAAGGTCAATTGTGAGGTAAACCGGATGTCCCTTGACCGCTGCAATCGCCTCGGAAAGCCCTGAGAAGGTAAATGGATGGATGTTCGTATGCCCCGCGCGTGCCCATGCCCACTCCGCACGCTCTCCGCTGCGAATGCCGAACTGATGAATGCGCCCGTCGCCGAGGAAATCCCAGACACGCCGGATCACCGTCGCGTGAGAGAGATGATTGCCGAGGTATTCGTCGCGCAGATCCGTGTGCGCATCGAAGTGAATCACGGCAAGATCCGGATATTTTTCCGCCGCCGCGCGAATCGCGGGCAGACTCACCAAATGCTCACCGCCGATCAGCAGGGGCAGCCGTCCGTCTGCCAGTACATTCCTCGCAAATGTATGAATCATATCGAGCGCACGTGCCGTATCACCGAACGGGAGCTCCAGATCGCCGCCGTCAAAGGCACGCGCCTCCTCAAGATCGAGATCCTGATACGGGCTGTAGGTCTCAAGACCATAGGACTCCGCCCGCATCGTACGAGCGGCGAACCGCGTCCCCGGACGGTAGGAGGTCGTCGAGTCAAATGGCGCACCAAAGATCACGATATGGCTCTCCTCATACGTTCCGTCACACCCGAGAAACGTTTCAATGTTGCGGTTCCACATCTTCAAGTATCTCCTCCACGTAGTTCGGCAGGGAAAATGCTGCGGCGTGCAGCTGCGTGTTATAGTAACGTGTCTTTATGCCAAGCGACTTCCATCGCGCAAAGTCCACGCCCTCCACGGGACGGCGGTTCTTGGACGAGAAGCCAAAGAGCCAATGTCCCGACGGATAGGTCGGTATATGTGCCTGATACACACGGCTGAACGGAAACGAATGGACAATTCGTTGGTGCATCCGCTGCATGGCGTAGGCATCCTGCTCGTAAAACGGGCTTTCATGCTGGTTGATCATGATGCCGTCCGCTTTGAGCGCCTTGAAGCAGTTCCCATAGAACTCTTTCGTAAACAGTCCCTCCCCCGGTCCGAACGGATCCGTCGAGTCCACAATGATGAGATCATAAACGTCGACCGGCTTGCGGACAAACCGCAGCCCGTCCTCATAGTGGATGTCAACACGTGGATCATCCAGACAGGACGCAGTGAATGGAAGATATTCACGGCAGACATCGACAACCATCTCATCGATCTCCACGAGGTCGATATGGCGCACGGACGGATAGCGCAGAAGTTCGCGCACTGTCCCCCCGTCACCACCGCCGATCACGAGAATGTTTTCCGCCTTCGGATGAACGCACATGGGCACGTGTGTAATCATCTCATGATAGATGAACTCATCCTTCTCCGTCAGCATCATATAGCCGTCGAGTGTCAGAAATCGCCCGAACTCGGGCGACTCGAATACATCAATGCGCTGAAACTCGCTCTGTCCGCTGTAGAGCTGCCGGTTGACGCGAATCGAGAAGCGCACATTCTTCGTATGCTGTTCCGTATACCATAATTCCATATCTATCGCTCCGACATCACATTGAGATACTGTATGCTCATATCCTCAGGTCCTGTAATCTGACACCCTTTTTTCTTCGCATAGCGAATGTAGGTCAGGATCTCCTCCGTAATCTTCTCCCCGGGGGCGAGAATCGGAATGCCCGGCGGATAGCACATAACAAACTCACTGCATATGCGTCCGCAGGATTTTACAATCGGCAGAGACTCCTTCTCCGCATAAAACGCATCTTGTGGTCCACAGACGACGACAGGATCGATGTACTCCATCTTGAGCGTCTTGGAGGGATCTTTGCGGTAGTTGCGCCGAATCTCCGCAAGTGCCGCCACAAGGCGTTCGATGTCCTTCGGACGATCCCCGATTGATACATAGGCGAGCAGATTGGCAATATCCCCAAACTCCGTCTGAATGTCGTAGTCATCGCGCAGAATGTCATAGACCTCAACGCCTGCAAGCCCCGTCGGACGTGTGAAGATGGACAGCTTCGTCGTGTCAAAGTCATAGACTGCGGATCCGTCAATCAGCTCGCGCCCATAGGCATAGTAGTCGCCGATGGCATTGATCTCATCGCGTGCATAGGCGACAAGATCAATGATTTTATCAATGACCTCACGCCCGCGCAAGGCGAGATTCCGCCGACTGATGTCAAGGCTCGAAAGAAGAAGATAGGAGGCACTGGTGGTCTGCGTAATGTTGATGATCTGATGAACATAGCCCATCGGCATTGTCTTTGCACAAAGCAAGAGCGAACTCTGTGTCAGCGAGCCGCCGGATTTATGCATACTGATCGCCGCCATATCCGCCCCTGCATCCATTGCAGCCAAAGGCAGGCGGTCACTGAAATACAGATGGGTTCCGTGTGCCTCGTCTACGAGCACCTTCATCCCATGAGCGTGTGCAAGTTCCGTAATCGTACGGAGATCGGAGCAGATCCCATAATACGTCGGATTGTTGACAAAGACCGCCTTTGCATCCGGATGACGTTCGATCGCGGCAGCGACATCCTCCACGCGCATCCCGAGTGCAATGCCAAGCGTGTCCTCAATCCCCGGATTCACATAGATCGGAATTGCACCGCAGAGGATGAGCGCATTGATGGCACTCCGATGCACGTTGCGCGGCATGATGATCTTATCGCCGCGCCCCACCGTCGAGAGGATCATCGCCTGTACCGAGCCCGTCGTACCGCTCACCATAAAGAAAGCGTGTGCGGCACGAAACGCCTCCGCCGCAAGTTGCTCCGCATCCCGTATCACGGAGACCGGATGACAGAGGTTGTCAAGCATCTTCATCGAGTTCACATCGACATCCAGACACGCACTTCCGAGAAATGCGGCAAGCTCCGGATTTCCGCGCCCGCGCTTATGCCCCGGTACATCGAATGGTACAAGACGCGCACGCTTCATCCGTTCGAGTGCCTCCTGAATGGGCGCACTTGTCTGCGACAGGTACGGCATTATTTGCCCTCCAAGAGAAGATTGGAAACAAGCTCGTCATAGCGGAAGTCCCCTGCGAGATCTCTGCTCTTGACCCAGTGTACCGCCTCCTCCACATCCTTCTCTGCCGGAAGCCCCGCCGTACGATAGGGCTTGAGTTCGAGTGCATCGCGTGCGGGCGCGGGAAAGCCGCTCTTGTCCATGACAAGGTCGATATACTCTGCACGCGGCGCATGATTGAGATAGTCCACGGATTTGTTATAGGCACGGTACATAGCGCGAATGGATTCGGCTTTCTCCTGAATGGCGGCGTCCGCAAATACAATGACACCGGGATTCAGCCCCAGCTCTGCCGATCCCGTCACGTATCGATTGCCGGATGCAGCGGCGACACTCGCCATGGGTTCCGGCAGAACCGCCGCCGCGAGATTCCCACTTTGCAGCATCTCCAGACGCACGGGGATCTGCGGAATAACGACCTTGGAAACATCCTGTTCGTCGAGCCCGTTGATCTTGAGGATTTCATCGGTAATGTATTCGATGATGGTGTTGCGGGAGATGGCAATCTCCTTGCCGCGCAGATCGGCAGCAGTGGAAATCCCCGCATTCCCGCCCGCAACGAGATTATAATTGCCGTCCGTATAGGAGGTTGCGTGCAGAGCAAAGCCGCCCGAGCGCGCAAAGATGACGGCGAGCAGGTCGGATACCGCACCGTCGAGATTCCCGCTCTGCAGTGCTGCGTCCCGCTCCATCGCACTCTTGAAGGAGACGAGCTCCACCTCAATGCCCTCCTGTGCAAAGTACCCACGCTCTGCGGCAATGATGAACGGAATCGAATCCGTGTCGGGCATCAGACCGATGGTGATCTTCGAAAGTTTCGTATCCTTCGGTTGGGATTCCGATCCACAGCCTGCGGTGAAAAGAAACACCAAGGACAGTACCACAGCAAGAAATCGTTTCATCATACATTCCTTTCCTGATCTTTGCAAGACACTGCGTGCTCTTTCGCCATATGTTCACATAAATAGCGCAGCGTCCACAGGGTATTGTACGGTGTAATCGCTGACTTGTAAACAATACGGGGAATCCCCGCCTCCTCCAGTGCCGTAAGCACCTTCGTCAACCGTTTTCCTTGAATATGCTCAAGCAACAAGAGCCTGTGCGGAAAGTCAAAAGAACCATCCGCACACGATGCAGGTTGATACCCCCTATTGCCAAGGAGATAACCGATTTTTTCGCGCCATGCATCCGCAGGAAGAAGAAGAACCTGTATCCCAAGTGTACGAAACACACTACACGCTGCCGCAATCTGCTCCTCAGGGAATTGATAGAGCAAGGCACGTTCTTCTTTTCTCATCGCAGCCCCCTCTTATTTTTCCGTAAGTCCGCGCATGAGGAGATAGGTCACGAGTTCATCCAGAGAAACCTCTTCCTCCAGCATTTTCTTCTCAAGAGAGGCACGCAGCGTCTTGGGCAGACGTACGGTCAAAAAACCGGTCATAACGGTCGTCTGCACGGGGTCAACGGAAGGAACTGTTTTCGCCGACTGTTTTTTTTTCGGCTGCACTGCCGTTTTCACCGTTTCCTCAGTTGCCTTCTCGACCCCTGTTTTTTTCTGCGCTGCGTTTCCTGTCTTTTTCTTCTGCTCTGCCGGAGGTGCCGTCTGCTCTACAGACGGTTTCTGTTTTGCACCCTTATCCTCCGCAGTCTTTTTCTTTGCCACAGTTTTCACCTCTGCCTTCTGCTCCGGTTTTTTCTTCTTCGTTTTTTTCTCGGCCTTTGGCTCCGGCGGATAGACGAAAAACTCATTGTAGGCATTGCGCAGATCCTCGCTCGCCTGTTTCGTTCCAACACCGATGATGTAGGACGGATCCTCCGCATTCAAAGACTCCGCAATACGTACAAAGTCGGAATCCGTGGTAATAATAAAGTATTTGCGAACGCCTTCCTGATACAGAATCTGAGCGGAATCGTAGAGTGCGGAGTCCAATGAATTTTTTCCGTAGAACGTGCGGCTGATCTGCCGAAAGGTCAGATCGGGATACTCCATGAGGCGCTCCCATCGCTTCTGCTCCGGATGCGCCTCCCAATCCGATACGACAATCATACGACAAGGCTGATACCGCTGCGCCTGGTCAATCGTGTATTGAAGCATTTCGATGGGCGCATTCTCAATATCGTAAAGAATTGCCACCGTATCATTGCTCGAATCGAGCATCATCTCACTCCTCACTCCATCTTGAACGGACGTTTGGCACGCTGTACGAGAAGAGATGCCTCGACCTCAAGCACCTCCGCCTGTCGCAGACTGTTTTCCGCGCTGCGAATCGTCGCGGCGTTCTTATCCGTCATCCATGCCGCATAGCCCTGTGCATAGGCGGCGTGTAAATCGCAGATCTTGAGCCGGAGCTGGTGCAGACTCTGCAGACTGCGCGGCACAGATACGGCGGCAAGTTCTTCCCGCCGCGCCTGCCAGTCCGCAAGAATTTCCTGCTCCATGATCTGACGTGCCACATCGCGCGTCGACTGACTGCCCAAAGACCCCGCCCCCAGTACGGTGTAGAGGCGGAGCTGTGCCGTTCGAACGGTCTGATCGTGACGCGCAAGAATCGCATCCGTTTCATCCAAATAGGCTTCTACACGCAAACGACGCGCCTTCTCCAGCAAAACGGCGTATTCCTGCAAATTCTGGATGGAGGAAACCTGCCATTCCCCCTCCTCAGAGGGTGTCAGCAGGATCTTGAACGCGAAATCGGTATCGGCTTCGCCCTGATGGACAATAACATCCGCCTCCGCCGTCCGTTCCTCATCGTTTTGTGTCAGATTGGCAATCTCTCGAAATGTTAAATCACGCACGCCAATACGGGAGAGAATGTTTTCTGCATCCGTGCCGTCCTCTGACGGATCTGCCGATGGCCACTCTCCTGTTGTCAGGCGCGTATCCACTGCATCCTTGAGCATCTTGATGAATGCGGGCTTGAGCATTTTCGAAAAATCTGCAAGCGCAGCAGAATTCTCGCTCGTCTGTCCAAATTCCGCCTCTATTGTGCCTGTCATAAAATCGTCGTATCCCATATCCAGAAGGGCATCCAGACGAACATAACGGAAAAAGAGCGCACTGTCATGATGCTCCAGTGCGGATTCAATCGAGCGAAGTGCATATTCCGGCGTCTTTGTATACACGCGGAAATACCAAAAGAGCCCCGCAAACAAAAACACCACGCATAGCAGTACGGCACAAGCAATCTTTGCCTTCATGACGCGACTCAATCTCATCAACCCCTCTCTATCGACGGTATGACAACTCAGGCAATTACCTTGTCAATCACCCCGCCGCCAAGCACCACATCGTCCTCATAAAACACAACGGACTGTCCCGGTGTCACAGCGCGCTGCGGTTCTGCAAAGCGTACCTGCAGCGCACCATCGGCAAGCGGAACAATACGTGCCTCGGCTTCTCTCTTTCCGTAGCGAATCTTCGCCTTTACAAGGCGTTCTTCACGCAGGGTATCCCACATCGTCCAGTTCAAATGAACCGCCATGAGTTCCTGCGCATAAACCGCATCGGCAGTCCCAACGACGACACGATTCTCTGCCGCATCGAGTGCCGTTACATAGAGCGGCTGCGATGCTGCAATACCGAGCCCCTTGCGCTGCCCAATGGTGTAAAATGAAACCCCCGCATGACTGCCGAGCACATTTCCCCTCGCATCGACAATGTCGCCGATCCGCACACACTCCGGACGGTGTTTTCTCAGATAGGATTTGTAGTCGTCATTCGGTATAAAACAGATCTCCTGACTCTCTGTCTTGTGCGCAACGGGAAGATGGTATTCATCCGCCAAGACCCGTGCCTCCTGTTTGCTGAATCCTCCCAGAGGAAACCGCACACGCGCAAGACTTGTTTGATCCAAACCGTAGAGCACATAGGATTGATCCTTCTCTCGATCCTGTCCTTTGCGCAGACGGTAAACGCCATCCTTGCCGCAGTCAACGCGCGCATAATGTCCCGTTGCAATACAGGATGCGCCCAATTTCTCCGCCTCGTGAAGAAGTTTCCCGAATTTGATATGGCGGTTGCATACCACACATGGATTTGGCGTACGTCCGCACTGATATTCAGAGAGAAAATAGTCAATCACCGTTTCCTCAAACATCGCGGTAAGATCCATAATATAGTGTCGGATTCCAAGAACCTCCGCCACACGCCGCGCGTCCTCCACACTGTTCAAATCATCCGGAGAAGCAGCACGCGTTTCCTCCGAGAGGCGCATCGTCATACCAATGACCTCGCAGCCCTGCTCCAAAAGCAGCGCCGCCGAAAGCGAACTGTCCACACCGCCGCTCATTGCGACAACAATGCGTTCCTTCTTCATCATTCACTCCACTCCAATAACCATAGATGACATATGGAGGCGGAAGGTGCGTTTAGTATAGCATTCGTCCCTTGAAATTACAAGGATTTGTATTTGTTCCGAAGCCCTACACAAACGTCCTTTTTTTTGCTAAAATATGCACAGGACAGGAGATGGAAAAGTCATATGCAGGTTGCGGGAATTATTGCCGAATATAATCCCTTCCACCATGGACACGCCTATCAAATTCAGATGCTGCGTGAAAAGCATCCCGGCATACGCATCATCGCCGTCATGAGCGGCAGCTTTACCCAGCGGGGCGCCCCCGCGCTCCTCGACAAATGGACGAGGGCTGCCCACGCGGTCACAGGCGGTGTGGATCTTGTGCTTGAACTCCCCTTTGTATTTGCCTGCCGCAGTGCACAGGACTTTGCACGGGGCGGCATATCCCTCCTCTCACGACTGGGGATCGTCACACACCTTGCCTTTGGCACGGAGGCAGAGGACATCACCTTGCTCGCATCGTTCGCGGAGCGGATTGACACAGTTCCCGTACAGATGCGGCTGCGCGAATATCTCGGAGAGGGCCGTTCCTATGCCGATGCGCTCACGCGTGCCCTGAAACACGATGAGAAACAGGCGGAAGTTCTGCTGCGCTCCCCCAACAACATCCTTGCCATAGAGTACCTGCGTGCTCTGCGCGTACGTGCGCCGCAGATTTCACCGATCGCCATTCAGCGCGTGGCAGCACGCCATGAGGAAACGTGTCTGCAAATTGGCATTACAAGCGCCTCCTCCATTCGAAAAGCACTTGATGCGAAACATCCCCCGTGGGAGGATCTCAGGCAAAACGTCATGCCTATGGTATGGAACGATCTCCAAACGGCACATCAGAACAGCATCCCACGAGAGGATACATTGCTCACCCTCCTGCGCTATCTCCTGCTTGTGACGGATATTTCGGCACTTGCTTCGTACAACGGCATTCATGAGGGCATTGAGAACCGCCTGATCCGCTGTGCAAAAACGGCAAAGGCATATCGATCATTTTTGGCAGACGTATCAACCAAACGCTATCCGCAGAGCCAAATTGCACGTCTGATCGTTCATTTGCTCCTGCACCTCAAAAAAAATCAGACGCAGGACTTTGACACCGGCGGTGTCGCTTACATTCGCCCGCTTGCCTTCAATCAGCACGGACGGTCGCTCCTGCGCTCGTTTAAGGAAAAATCACACCTTCCCATCGTCACGCGCACGGCAGAGGCTTTGTCAAAGATCCATCAGGCATCAGCCGAATGTACACACATCCGTCAGATGCTCTCCTTCGATGTCCGTGCGACTGATCTGCGTAACCTCTGTCTGCCGACCGCTCCCCCAATTTCTTGCCGCACCGATTTTATCATGTCGCCTAAATTTCTTTCAGATTAAGGAAAGGATGGTATTATGAGTCAGAATGTGAAACTTTCAACACTCTATGTATTGAATTCCTTGAGCAAGGATCCGGTACTCGGTTTCCTTGAATGGAACGCAGCCGACGCTGAGATGCAGGCCGAATGTGCAGCGCACCTCATTCGCTGCGCAGAGGATCTCGGACTCAGCGGCAATCTGCTCCCACGCTATCTCCTTCACGTGCTCACCCATGAGCCAAATCTTGTATCCAAGACAATGGAACGGACAGGGCTGCCCCCCGGGAGCAGTCTTCGTCAGGCGTTCTATCAGGACATCGAACATCTTTATCCCCTGCTGACACAGGCGACCAGCACCTTTCTCGGCGAAAAATTCATGGACGCATACGAGCCGACACAGAACGTATACGATAAAACCGAGGACTTCCTTCTCCCGTGGATCGAAGCGGCACAGACCCCCAAGGATTATGCCGAGGCATTGCTTACATTCTATGCGCGTTATGGATATGGCGATCTTGCCGCATATGTCGTGTTCCGCTGGGATGAGGATCTGCACAAAATATGTGGCATTCCATATTTCGAACGCACACAGATGAAAAATCTTATCGGCTACCAGCGCCAGAAAGAACAGCTCATCCAGAATACACGCGCATTCGTGCAGGGAAAGCCTGCGAACCACGTTCTCCTCGTCGGCGCACGCGGTACGGGCAAATCCTCCGCAGTCAAGGCACTCGTCAGCGAATACGAGGAAAGCGGCCTCCGCCTCGTGCAGGTGACAAAGGAGCAGCTGCGTAAACTTCCCGACATCATGGACACGCTGCGCAAGTATGCCGGTCGAAAATTCATCCTTTTCCTCGATGACATTTCCTTCGAGGAATCCGATACCGAGTTCAAGGCAGTCAAGTCTGCCATCGAGGGCGGTGTTTCCTCCTGTCCCCCGAACGTACGCCTTTACGCCACCTCCAACCGCCGCCATCTCATACGCGAAACATGGCGCGACCGCGAGCAGGATGAGCTCTACCGCGATGACACAATCAACGAAACCGTATCCCTTTCGGATCGTTTCGGACTAATCATCCACTACCATACACCGGATCAGGAGGAATATCTGGCGATCATCGATCATATGCTCACGCAAAAAGGAATCCACCTCTCACCCGAGGAGCTGCGCATCGCAGGTCTGCGCTGGGAGATGACGCACAGTGGGCGCAGCGGGCGCACGGCACAGCAGTTCGTCGCCCATTATCTCGGGATACACTGAGCCGATCAGCAGTACACGGAGAGCGCAAGCGGCAGCGTCCGCACACGCAGCGGCAGCAAAGGGCCGCATTCTCCATCGACATCACTGTAGAGATCCTCTGTTGTATGAATCTCAAACGATTTTGCCCGAATGTGCAGAATATTATCCCGCTCCGTCACCGGTTTCCCGGCAAACAGGTCTGCCGCAACAGACATAAATTGCGGCAGACCTGTTTTTTTTACGGCAAGGAGATCGAGCACCCCGTCGTCAATGGCAATGCCATGACCGATCTGCTTCATCCCCGCGACAACGGGGCTGTTTGCGATGACAAACAGGAATACATCTGCGTCATATTGTACGCCGTCTGCAGTGATTTGAACGGAAAAGGAGCGCAAACGCGGAATCTCACCAATTCCTTTCAAATAGTACGCGACCTTGCCCAAGGCATTTTTATATGCGGACTTTACCTCATGGGCAATCCCCGTCAGCATTCCCGCGCTGACGACATTGACAAAGTACTGCCCCGTCCCGTCGATCCGCCCCAGATCCACACGCCGCGCTTCGTCCGCAGCAATACGTTCGATATACGCCTCCCAGTCACTGATCCCGAGATGGGTCGCAAAGTCGTTGGATGTACCGCTCCCGAGAATACCGAGCGGTATATCCATATCGGATGCACACATGGCGTTCACAACGGCGTGTACTGTTCCATCCCCGCCGGCGGCAAGAACGCCGTCCGGGCAGATCTCACGGAGAAAATGTCCGAGATGATCCTGCCCTCCCCCGCGGGTGCGATAGGGACAGAGCACAATCCCGCGACGCTGGAACATATCAACGAGCGCATCGAGTTTCCCCTTAAAAAGCGCATGACCCGATACGGGGTTGTAGATCATCCCTAACTTTTTCATGCCTTAAAAACTCCAATTCGCTGTAAGAAACGTATGCTGACCGCACCGATCATCGGCAGACGGCGCAGGTCATCCTCAATGAGTCCGCGCAGGAGAATCATCGCTGCGACATAGATGCCGCAGCCGAAAAAGACCGCACCAAATGTCGATATGGCAGGAATCCCCCACCATGCAACCGTCCATTCGTAAAAGAGATGAACCGCTCCCGCCATGATCGCGGCGGCGCAGATCGTCTTGATGAGCTGCAGCAACTCGATCCGATAGCCGATGAACCGATGGATGAAGTAGAGATTGATGAGTGCCGCAACCCCCATATCTGCCGCTGTCGCCCACGCTGCCCCCATGATGCCAAGCCACGGGATCGCCGTGAGATGCCAATTCAGAAAGACCTTTGCCGCCGCCGCGAGCAGCATATTTACCATGGGAATCGTCGGGTGTCCGAGCCCCTGCAGAATCCCCGTCGATACCTGATGCAGTCCGAGGAGGATGATACTCACCGCCGAGATCATGACGGCAGGACCTGCCCCCGGCGCATTATAGATCAGAGCGGAGATCGGCGTTGCAAGCATAAACACAATGACAAATGCAGGAAAGCAGACAAAGTTTGAGATGCGCACGGAGGCCGCCGTCTGGTCGTAGACACGCGTGCGGTCACCGAGCACGCGGGATTCCGAGATCGCAGGCACAATACTCATTGCCATGGACGCTGTCAGGATGGTTGCAAGGTTTACGAGCGGTACAGCCATACCGTTCAGGTAGCCGAACAGCTCCGTCGCCTCACTGATGCTGTATCCTGCCGCCTCCAGACGCTGCGGTACGATCATGAGATCGAGGTTCGATACAACGGGCAGCATAATGCTCGCCGCCGATACGGGCAGCGCCAGTTTGAAAATCCGCTTGATGATGGAGACCCGCGACTCGTACGCCGCCCCCGGCAGAGGCTTCAGCTCCGTACCGTAGTCGCGTGCAATGTCACGTTCCAACTGGATGTGAAAGTAGACAAGGACGATGAGCCCCGTCACCGCACCCGCAAATGCGCCAAGCGATGCACCCGCCGCCGCATAGTCAAGTCCCCACGGCATAAGGAGGCTCGCAAGGACGATCATCGTCACCACGCGGAAGATCTGCTCCACGATCTGCGATACTGCCGTCGGGGTCATGCGCTGCCACCCTTGGAGATAGCCGCGGGAACTGGCAAGCAGCGTCACGAAGAAGACCGTTGGTGCAAGCACGACAACAGCCTTGTATGCACGGGCATCGCGGATCAGCTGCCAGTCGATCAGCCAGTCCGCCGCAAGATAGGTCAGAAGAGAAAACAGAAGCCCCGTAAACAGCATGAGCATCATGGAAATGCGAAAGACCCGCTTCGCGCCGTATATATCGTTCAGAGCCACGCGCTCTGCCGTGATGATCGAAATGGCGACGGGTACGCCCGCCTGCGAAACCGTCATGGCAAAAAAATAAATGGGAAAAGCCATCTGATAGAGACCGATTCCCTCACCGCCAAGGATACGGGAAACGAAGATCCAATTGAGCGAACCGATGACCTTGACCACGAAACCCGCGATCGTCAGGACAAGGGTTCCCTTGAGGAAGGATTCGCCCTTGCTGCTTTTTCCCTCAGCAACATCTATCTCACGAATGAGAAACACCGCCTCAATACAATAACACCGATAAACTACTATTGAATTATACCATATGCCCTTGCTCCTAGCAATCGCACTTTTCTCAAAACAAAAACCTCCCGTGTGCAGGAAATACGCACAGGAGGTTTGCTTATACGCCTTATCCGCGTGATTTCTTTACCGCTGCAAAACCTTTCTCGGCAGCGGCAATCGTACGCACAATATCCGCATCCGTATGCGCCCCCGAGAGGAAGATCGTCTCAAACTGTGACGGCGCAAGATAGATCCCCTCATCGAGCATCGTCTTGAACCAGATGTGGAACGCCTCTTGATCCGCAGCCTCTGCGTCGGCGTAGTCATAGACCTCATGGTCAATGAAGAAAATGCCAAACATCGAGCCTGCCTGATGCGCACAGATGGGAACACCCGCATCCTTCGCCGCACGCTGCCAGCCGAGCAGAAGTTCCTTTGTCTTGATTGTCAGCTCACGGCTGTAGTCTGCCCTGCCTTCCTCCGGCTCTGCCGTAATGATCTTCAGCGTTTCAATGCCCGCCGTCATCGCGAGCGGATTGCCTGAGAGCGTTCCTGCCTGATAGACAGGCCCCGCAGGAGATACGTGCTCCATGATCTCACGCCGCCCGCCGTATGCCGCGACGGGAAGTCCGCCGCCGATGATCTTGCCGAGACAGGTAAGATCGGGACGGATGCCATAGGCTGCCTGCGCACCGCCGAGCGAAGCGCGGAAGCCGCACATGACCTCATCGAAGATGAGCAGTGCGCCGTACTTTTCCGTAAGCTCGCGCAGGAGAGAGAGATAGCCTTGACGCGGCAGGACAAGTCCCATATTGCCCGCAACCGGCTCGATAATAACCGCCGCAATCTGATCGCCCTCACGCTCCATCACTGCACGGATCGCATCCGCATCGTTGTATGGAACGGCAATCGTGTCTGCCGCCGTTCCTTTCGTCACACCGGGCGAACTCGGCACGCCAAACGTCGCCATCCCCGAGCCGGCACTGACGAGCAGACTGTCGCTGTGTCCATGGTAACAGCCAATGAACTTTACAATCTTATCGCGTCCGGTATAGCCGCGTGCAAGACGGAGTGCGCTCATCGTCGCCTCCGTCCCCGAGTTTACCATACGGATAACCTCGATGGATGGATAGACAGACTGCACCAGTTTTGCAAGCTCCGTTTCGAGAAGCGTCGGCGCTCCGTAACTCGTGCCGTGCGTCGCCGCCTCCTGCAGTGCCTTCACGACCTGCGGATGTGCATGTCCGGCAATCATCGGCCCCCATGAGCCGACATAGTCAATGTACTCGTTGCCGTCAATATCATAGATTTTAGAGCCTTCGGCACGCGCGATAAAGAGTGGGTTCCCGCCCACATTCGCAAAGGAGCGGACGGGGCTGTTCACGCCGCCCGGCATATATTCCTTCGCCTCGGCAAAGGCGGCCTTCGACTTTTCTGTATTCCGCATAACGATCCTCCCTATGCACTCAGCCATGCAGCGGCATCCATTGCATGATAGGAAATGATGATCTTTGCACCCGCACGCTTCATGCTTGTGAGCGTTTCCAACACAATCCTCTGCTCGTCAATCCACCCGTTTGCGGCAGCGGCCTTCACCATCGCATACTCGCCGCTGACATTGTAGACAGCAATCGGGCGATCCGTCCTTTCATAGACCTGACGCACGACATCGAGATAGGCAAGCGCGGGCTTCACCATGATGATGTCCGCCCCCTCCTGCACGTCAAGAGCCGCCTCTTTCAGAGCCTCGCGGACGTTTGCGGGATCCATCTGATACTGACGGCGGTCGCCAAAAGCGGGGGTACTGTCCGCCGCATCACGGAAAGGTCCGTAATAGCCCGAGGCATATTTGACCGCGTAGCTCATAATGCTCGTGTTGACAAAGCCCTCGCCATCAAGCCCCGCACGAATGGCGGCAACGCGTCCATCCATCATGTCGGAGGGAGCAACGATGTCCGCGCCGGCGCGTGCCTGACTGACTGCCGTCTGAACGAGGTGCGGCAGGGTTGCGTCATTGTCCACATAGCGATCGTGCAGCTCGCCGCAATGCCCGTGGCTCGTATACTGACAGAGGCAGACATCACCGACCACGAGCAGCTGCGGCACCGTCTCCTTGATCACCGCAATTGCACGCTGCACAGGGCTCGTCATATCCCATGCACTCGAACCGATTTCGTCCTTGTACTCCGGCAGACCGAACACCTCCACCGCAGGAATTCCGCGTGCCGCAATCTCGCGCGCAAGATCTGCGACCTGATCCACGGAGTAGTGGCAGCAGCCCGGCATACTCGGAATCTCTTCCTTGATACGCTCTCCCGGCACAACAAAGATCGGATAGACAAAATCGCGCGGCGAGAGCTCTGTCTCGCGTACGAGATCGCGCATCCCCGACGAAATACGCAAACGGCGCGGACGCTGTATCAAATTCATTGCACTTGCTCCTTTATTGCGTTCACCAATCCATCAATCGTATATTGTTCTGCCACAATATCCGGCTCGATGGCAAAACTTCGTGCCGTATCTGCCGTAACAGGTCCGATACAAGCGATTTTCGTCTGTTGGAGCGGTGTGATATTGCCCAGCTGCTGTACAAGATTCTTGACCGTAGAGGAACTTGTAAAGGTAACAACGTCAATCTCACCACGCATCAGGCGCTCGGCAAGCTCCTCCCCGCCTGCACGCTCCGGCACTGTTTCGTATGCAGGAACAACATCGACCATCGCCCCATGTGCGCGCAGCGACGCGGGCAGGACATCACGTGCCTCCTGTGCGCGTGCCAGCAGGATACGCGCACGCGGCGGAAGAATGGGGGCGAGTTCCTCAACCAACGCTTCGGCACGGAACTCCTTCGGAACAATATCGGCGTGAATGCCGAATGAGTGCAGTGCCTTTGCCGTCGCCGAACCAATCGCGGCAACCTTCGCATAACCGAGTGCACGCGTATCCTTTTCTGCACGATGAAGCCGTGCAAAGAAATGCTCCACCCCATTGACACTCGTGAAAATAATCCAATGGTAGGACTGCACATCTGCGATTGCCGCATCCAGTGCCGCGTAGCCATCTGCGGGCGGCGCAATTCGAATCACGGGCGTCTCAATGCAGGATGCGCCCAGTGCCGTCAGCTGTTCCGTCAAAGCCGACGCCTGCGCACGCGCACGTGTGACAAGAATACGCTTTCCATGCAGTGGTCGAATATCCGCACGGTCGAACCAGCGCAGCTGCTCCCGCAGCTTTACCACCTCACCGACGATGAAGATCGCGGGGGGGCGGATGCCGTCGCGCTGTACCATCTCTGCCGCCTCGCCCACGGTCGTGACGTAGGTCTCCTGGTCGGCACGCGTCCCCCAACGAATGATTGCCGCAGGGGTATCGGCGGGACGTCCGTGCTCGATCAGCTTCTTCGTGATGACGGGAAGATTTGCAACGCCCATCAGGAAAACAAGGGTATCGACCCCCGTCGCGAGATGCTTCCATCGTATACGAGATTCCGCTTTTGTCGGATCTTCGTGTCCCGTAATGACGGCAAAGGAAACCGCAACACCGCGATGCGTCACGGGAATGCCCGCATAGGCGGGAACGCTGATCGCCGAGGTCACACCCGGCAGTACCTCAAATGGAATTCCGCGTGCAAGAAGGACAAGTGCTTCCTCCCCTCCGCGCCCAAAGACGAAGGGGTCGCCGCCCTTGAGACGGACAACCGTCTTCCCCTCGTCCGCCTTGTCCGCGAGCAGGACATTGATGTCCTCCTGCCGCATCGTATGCTTGCAGGACTGCTTTCCAACATAGATGCGCTCCGCCTCAGCGGGTACATAGGAGAGAATGCCCTCATCTGCGAGATGGTCATAGACGACAACATCCGCCGTCCGAAGACAATTCATCGCGCCAACCGTCAAAAGGCGCGGATCCCCGGGACCCGCGCCGACAAGAAATACTTTTCCGCTCATACCGTAATTCCTATCTCTTTCAAAATATCTCGACCGCCTGCATCAAGCAGCTCCTCTGCCAGAGCAACGCCGATCTTCTCCGCCGCATCCACAGCCCCCATGGAGCGCGACCGACAGACGCGCATCCCGTCGACGGAGGCAATCATCGCCTCGACATGGAGTATATTGCCCTCGCCAACCTCGGCATAAACCCCGACGGGGATCTGACAGCCCCCCTCGACGCGCCGCAGAAATGCACGCTCCGCCCTCGCTGCCGCCGTCATATGAGGATCGCGCAGAAAGTCGATCAGCGAACAAATCCGTGCATCATCCGCACGGCATTCAATCGCAAGCGCCCCCTGCCCGACCGCAGGAAGAATCATCGTGCGCGGAAGAATCGAACAAATTCGCTGCCCCAGTCCGAGACGTTTCAGCCCCGCCGCAGCGAGCACGATTGCGTCGAATTCTCCCGCATCGAGCTTCGCAAGACGTGTATTGACATTCCCACGCAGATCAAGGATCTCAAGATCGGGACGCACAGCAAGCAGCTGCGCGCGCCTTCGAAGGCTGGATGTGCCGACCCGTGCCCCCTGCGGAAGCTCCTCCATCGCCCGATAACGAACGCTGACAAAGGCATCCCCCGCATCCAACCGCTCCGTGATCGCCCCGATGACAAGCCCCGCAGGGACTTCCGTCGGCATATCCTTCAGGCTGTGCACGGCAAGATCAATCTCTCCTGCGAGCATCGCCTGTTCGAGTTCCTTGGTAAAGAGCCCCTTGCCCCCGATCTTTGCGAGCGGCGCATCGAGAATGCGGTCGCCCTTCGTCGTCATTTTCCTGAGCTCCACACACACGGCAGGATACTGCTTTTCCATCTGCGCCGCGACGTATTCCGCCTGCCACAAAGCCAGTTTACTTGCCCGCGTACCGATAGTGATTGTGTCGCTGTTCACTTGTCCCCGTCTCTCCTATCGCATCCAATTTAAATAGGGCGCGCATCGCCTCAATGTAAAACGCCTCGTCCTTCGTTCCTGCCGAGGAGCGGATCTTCATCATGGGGGTGCGCAGGATCTTCCGCACAATCATGCGGCTCATATGCTCCACCTGACGACGTTCTTCTTCCGAAAGATCCGGAAGTTTCGCCCCCATGCGTTTGATCTCACGTTCGCGTATGCGTTCGCAGCGTCCCGAGAGAAGTGCCATGAGCGGCTGAAAGGACAGATATTTGAACCGTTCGAGAAGGGATGCGACCTCCTCACTCACGATCTGCTCCGCCTTGACCGCCTCCGCCTGACGCTCGCTGAGATGTTCGTCCACCACAGCCTCAAGGGCATCAATATTATAGAGCTCAATCCCCTTGATGGCCGCGACATCGGGATCGACATCGCGTGGAACGGCAATATCAATGAGAAAGAGCTTCCGCCCCTGCCGCCGCGCCATCACGCGGCGTGCCTCCCACGCCTTGATGACATAGTGCGGCGCACCCGTCGAGGTGACGACCACATCGACATCGGTCATATAGTCCAGTGCGCGGTCAAATGGAATCGCCTCCCCGCCAATGCGTTCGGCAAGGCGCTCCGCACGCTCCATATGGCGATTGGCGACAAGAATCTTCTCGATCCCGTGCGCCCGTAAATGTTCCGCCGTCAGCTCCGCCATCTTGCCCGCGCCAAAGATCAGACCGCTGCGTCCGCCAAGTCCGCCGAGGGATGCTGCGGCAAGTTCCACCGCTGCATAACTCACGGATACCGAGCGGTACGCAATGCGTGTTTCCGTCCGTACACGCTTGCCCGTTGCGATGGCACGGTGAAAGAGCAGATTGAGCACCGTGCTCGTCGCTCCTGCCTCACGTGCAATCGCATAGGCTTCCTTCACCTGCGAGAGAATCTGTCCCTCGCCAAGTACCAGTGAATCAAGACTGGAGGCAACGCGAAAGAGGTGACGAATCGCCTCATCATCGACATAGGTATAAAGATATTCGTCAAGATCATCCCCGCCCTGCGCCAGATCGTTCAAAAACTGCCGCAGTGCCTGCGCACCACAGGTATGATCGTCCACCGAAGCATAGAGTTCCGTACGGTTGCAGGTGGAAAGAACCACAAGACCGCTCAGACCGTCATACTCGCCCAGACTTAAAAGTCCCAAACGCAGTTCCTCACGGGAAAATGAAACACGCTCACGCACATCAACCGGAGCGGTTCGATGATTTAGCCCCAATGTCAAGAGCTGCATTGCGTAACTCAACCTCTGCTTTCTCTAACTCTCCATCGCGAACCATGTTCAAAATGTGGGGGTACAGCGCCATGCGCCAGAACGCCGTGCGCTCCTCACTGTCCGGGAGCCGCGCCCGCATTTCGCTGCGCAGATGCGCCACGCGCTCCAACCAGATCCCGAAGGAAGGCGGATAGAGCTGCTCAAGCTCCATACGAATCGCCCGTGACAGCGCGGGACTCCCTCCGCCCGTCGAAACGGTCAGCAGGACGGCATCACGCCGTACCGACGAAGGAATCTGAAACGAAGATGCCGCCGGATCATCAATGACATTGACGAGAATGTCACGTTCCTTTGCCTCTGCCGCAACAGCCGCGTTGACCGTAGGCGAATTTGTCGCTGCATAGACGAGAAACGCCCCTTCGAGCATCGTCCGCGCATAGTGGTCTCTGCGCCATTCGATCCGCCCGCTGTCAGCAAGTTCCCACAGTAGCTCCGTAAGCTCCGGCGCAATCACGCGCACAGACACATCCGCATCTGCCGCGAAAATGCCGTTTACCTTGCGCTCTGCCACACGACCGCCGCCGACAACAATGACAAGCCGTCCGGTCAGATCAACATTGAGCGGATACAGCACGCAGATCCCCCCATAAAAATATGAATCCTATTCACGTTCGTTATTATACCGCAAATGGACATAAAAAAAAAGAGGAGAAGCCGCAATCCCCTCTCTTTATAGTGATTATCAACAGGCATCCGTCATTGGATGCATCTGCCACATTCCTCAAGCAGCGGATAATCCGTCATATCCACACCGACCGGTGTAACGGAGATCAGCCCATGCTCCACCGCGTAAATATCTGTCCCCGCCCCCTTATCCGTATCTGACACCTCGCCCGCCACCCTGTAGCGAACACAGCCGTTTTCCTCGATGCGTTCAAAGGCGTTGATGTAGTCGCGCCCGCCCTGACGGGCAAAGACGAACTGCGGTCTGCCTCCTGCGAGTTCCTTCGGAAAATTGATGTTGAGCAGGAACGGCTGCTCCATCGCTGTCAATACATGGCCCATAAACGGCTCAAAATATGCCGCGACCTCCGCATAGCTGATACAGCTCCCCTCGATTCGCGAGAGCGCAAATGACGGAATCCCGTGAAAGAATCCCTCAAATGCCGCACCGACCGTTCCCGAGTAGATCACGTCCGTCCCGAGATTCGAACCGTGATTGATCCCCGAGAGCACAACATCCGGCAATTCCTCCGCAATCGCGTCGAGGTAGAGTTTGCCGCAGTCCGTCGGCGTACCGTCGATTGCCCATGCCCGAATATCATAGTCCGCATCAAAATTCTCATCGGCACGCACCTCAATCGCACGCCCGATCGTCAGCGCATGGGACGTGCCGCTCTGCTGGTGCATGGGAGCTGCAACAGTCACCGCATGATGCTGTGCGAGATGTCGCGCGAGTGTTCGGATGCCCTCTGCCGCAATGCCGTCGTCATTCAATATCAGGATATTCACAAATGAGCCTCCTATTTCGCATATATACGAAAAGCAGGTTGGTATACCAACCTGCTTTCTTCAAAACCGCCAAGCGGATGAACTACACATGGTGACCCACCACGGAATCGAACCGTGAACCTACTGATTAAGAGTCAGTTGCTCTGCCAGTTGAGCTAGTGAGTCATATACGCCTCTTCAGCGCATAGCTATTATAGTGGAAAGAGGGCAGGAATGTCAAGGGAAAATCTGCTGCTTACAGAGAAATATCCGTATTCCACCAAAAAAGGTCTTTGCGGAAAACCGCAAAGGCCTTTTGGATCGTTTCGGAAGGGATTTACTTCAGCGCATCGCCGAGCTGTGCGTTGACCGCACGCGCTGCCTCAACGCTCTCCTCGAACTTCGCCTTTTCCTCGCCCTCAAGCACCACATCGACGACCTTCTCGAAGCCGCCCTTGCCGAGCACGATGGGAACACCGACACAGAGTTCCTTTTCGCCATACTCGCCCTCAAGATAGACGCAGCACGGAATGATCTTCTTGGAGTCCAGTGCGATTGCCTCGACCAGCGTTGCTGCAGATGCGCCCGGTGCGTACCATGCAGACGTGCCGAGAAGCCCCGTCAGTGTCGCACCGCCGACCTTCGTCTTCTGGACGACATCGGCAAGAACTTCCTTCGAGAGGAGCTGGGTGACAGGAATGCCGCGCAGCGTTGCAATGCTGACAAGAGGAACCATCGTCTTGTCGTTATGCCCGCCGATGACCATACCGTCCACATCGCTCGGCGTTGCGGGATGTCCTGCCGCATTGAGTGCCTCGGAGAGATAGTAGCGGAAACGGCTGCTGTCGAGCATACCGCCCATGCCGATGATACGGTTGCGCGGCAGCCCCGTGGACTTCAGCGCGAGGTAGGTCATTGCATCCATCGGATTGGAGATGATGATGAAGATGGCATTCGGAGAGTACTTGAGTGCCTGCTCCACCACGCTCTTGACGATCTTGGCGTTGACACCGACGAGCTCCTCGCGCGTCATGCCAGGCTTGCGCGGCAGACCGGAGGTAACAACGACAACGTCGGAGTCTGCCGTAGCAGCATAGTCGTTCGTAACCCCCTTGACCGTCGTATCAAAGTTCAGCGCATGAGCACACTGCATCATGTCCATCGCCTTGCCCTCGGAGACACCCTCTTTAATGTCAATGAGGACAACTTCCTGCGCGAACTTCTTGAGTGCGACGACATTCGCCACGGTTGCGCCGACGTTACCTGCACCAACAACAGTTACCTTCATAGTATTTCCTCCTTAAAAACTCTCCTGTCACCCATCCCTAGCAATAAGTGACACGATTCGAAACAGGGTATACCAATAGTTCATAACTATGGAACTATTATAACATTCTCGTTCAGAAAAATCAATTAGTTATTTTGGAGAATTATTCAAACTTTCATGGAAAAGCAAATTATTTTTGTGTACGCTGAATTGTCCACCAACTTTATCGCAGACACAAAAAAAGCAGTCGATTACTTTCATCGACTGCGACAGAGGAAGCACGATAAATCCGGCGTTCCTTGATTTACATATGGTGGCGGCACAGAGATTTGAACTCCGGACACTGCGGGTATGAACCGCATGCTCTAGCCAACTGAGCTATGCCGCCATCGGTGGTGGGCAGGGATGGATTCGAACCATCGTAATCCGAAGATGACAGATTTACAGTCTGTTGCCTTTAACCACTCGGCCACCTACCCATGAGCCTTGACAAGTATATGCGATAAACGGCTGCCTTGTCAAGGCGTTTCTCAAATTATTCCGCGAGCGGCTTCATCGTCGGGAAAAGGAGCACGTCACGGATGGAAGCGCTGTCGGTCAGAAGCATAACGAGGCGGTCCACGCCGATGCCAAGTCCGCCCGTCGGCGGAAGCCCGTACTCAAGTGCCGTGATGAAGTCGCGATCCATCACATGAGCCTCGGCATCGCCCGCTGCCCGCTGTTCGAGCTGTTCCACGAAACGCTGCTCCTGGTCGATGGGATCGTTCAGCTCCGTAAAACCGTTCGCAAGCTCCCGTCCGTAGACAAAGAACTCAAAACGATCCGTAATGCGCGGATCGTCCGCATTGCGCTTCGCGAGCGGCGAGATCTCGGTCGGATGCCCCGTGATGAAGGTCGGCTGCATCAACGACTCCTCAACCTTCTCCTCGAATGCGGCGTTCAGAATGCCGCCGATGCCATGGCGCTCCTCGAACGGAACGCCGATCTCGCGCGCCATGGCACGCGCCTCATCGACGGTATTGCAGGAGAGAAAGTCCTTCCCTGTCGCCTCGCGCACGGCATCGTTCATGCTGACGGTGCGGACACGCCCCAGATCGATCTCAATGCCCTGATACGTGATCTTGGTTGTGCCGAGCACATCCTCTGCTGCCTGACGCACAATCCCCTCCGTAATCGCCATGAGATCACGATGATCGGCGAACGCCTGATAGATCTCAATGGACGTGAACTCTGGATTATGCCGCACATCCATCCCCTCGTTGCGGAAGATCCGCCCCATCTCATAGACACGGTCAAGCCCTCCGACAATGAGACGCTTGAGGCTGAGCTCGGTCGCAATGCGGAGATAGAGATCTATATCGAGCGCATTGTGATGCGTAATAAAGGGACGTGCAGCAGCACCACCCGCAAGAGAGGAAAGCACGGGGGTCTCCACCTCAAGAAAGTCCCGTTCATCCAGATAACGACGAATGGACTGGATGATTTTCGTCCGCTTGCGGAACGTCTCACGCACCTCCATATTGACCATGAGGTCGAGATAGCGCTGGCGATAGCGCGTATCCACATCCTTCAGCCCGTGGAACTTCTCCGGCAGCGGGCGCAGCGACTTCGAGAGCAGGTCAAAATCCTCCACGCGTACGGTGATCTCACCGCGCCGCGTCTTAAAGACCACCCCCCGAATACCGACGATGTCACCAAGGTCGAGACGCTTAAACTCTTCCTTATATTTCTGCTCGCCGAGCACGTCCATCTTGAAATAAATTTGTATATTTCCCGTACGGTCATTGAGTGTAGAGAATGACGCTTTGCCATGTCCACGTATTGCCATCAGTCGCCCGGCAATGCACACCTGCGCCCCTTCCTCATCCTCTGTGAGGTAGTCATATTTTTCCTTCAGATCCGCAGCATAGTCCGTAACCTCGAAGCGATGTCCGAACGGAGCGACCCCCATCGCACGAAACGCCTCCATCTTTTCACGGCGGACGCGCATCATCTCATTCAGATCCTGCTCCGGCACACGCGGCGTAGTTTCTCTTTCTTCAGCCATCCCTGCTCCTTACTTCTTAATATCCATGATTTTGTACTGAATGATCCCAGCCGGTGCACTGACATTGACCGTCTGATCGATCATCTGACCGAGCAGTGCCATGCCGAGTGGAGACTCGTTTGAGATTTTCCCCTCGTCCGGGTCTGCCTCGGTTGATCCGACAATGAGAAAGGTTTCCTCCTCGTCGAATTCCAGATCCTTTACCGTCACACGGCTGCCCATGGTGACGGTCTTGCCGTCGCCCGCCTGGATGATGTCGGAGTTGCGGATCTTCGTCTCAAGTTCCTGGATCTCGCCCTCAAGAAATGCCTGCTCGTTCTTGGCATCATCGTATTCGGAGTTCTCGGAAAGATCGCCAAGCGCAATGGCGGCCTTGAGCCGTTCGGCAACTTCGATGCGGCGTACACTTTTGAGGTAGTTTAACTTTTCGACGAGCTTGTTGTAGCCGTCCTCGGTCAGCATGACCTTCTTTTCTGTCATGGAACAATCCCCTTTATTGTCATTCTGATGTATTGACTTCATCCATAAAAGCAGTCGGCACAGTGTTCTCCCGTCCCGTGTGAATCAGTAAAAGACGTTCCTTTCGATTCATTTTCTTGAACTGGCATTCACGCTTCTGTGCTTCTTGCTTCGTTGCATATTCCTCGGCATAGACAAGACGAACCGGCCGGCGGGCGCGTGTGTACTTCGCCCCGTTTCCTTCATTGTGTGCGCGCAGCCGCCGCCGGAGATCGTTCGTCCATCCTGCATAGAGGCTTCCGTCCGCACACAACAAAAGATAGGCGTAGTTCATTCCGCAGCGTCTTTGATCGTGATTTTCTCGATCACGACATCATGCACAGGACGATCGCCGTACCCTGTCTGCGTGTGGCCGATGTCGCGCACCACATCCATGCCCTCGATCACCTTGCCAAAGACTGCATGATGATTGTCGAGCCACGGGGTCGCAGCGAGCGTGATAAAGAACTGACTGCCGCCTGTATTCGGACCTGCGTTCGCCATCGAGAGGATGCCCTCGTCGTCATGCTTCAGAGCGGGATCAAACTCATCGGGAATCGTGTAGCCCGGTCCCCCCGTTCCGTTGCCGTTCGGATCCCCCCCCTGAATCATGAAACCGTCGATCACGCGATGGAAGATCAGCCCGTCATAGAAGCCCTTTTCCGAAAGGTCGATAAAATTCTTCGTGGTGATGGGGGCTTTGTCCTCGAAAAGTTCCACCTCGAACGTGCCCTTGTTTGTTGTAAACTCTGCAATGCGGTTTTTTGACACAGCTTTGTTCTCTCCTTTGTCCTGATCCAACAGCATATTGAACGACATCCCCGCACTCCCGCTGTGTGCCGCAAACAGTACCGCAGCAACAGCGACGAGAACGCCGACTGTCAAAAGATAAAATTTCTTCCCCATTCTACCGAATGACCTCCTATATTTCAACCTATATTTCAAAAATGATGCCGCTGCCCCGCTTTCGTCGGCGACCAGATCGGAATTTCACCCCCTGTCTCGAAAAAATCATCGGACGGCTGCCATGCGGGATAGCCGACGGAGTGCATGGAAACGAGTGCCTTGGGGTTCGTCTCGGCACAGAATACCTTTGCACCGCGCTCCATCGACGGACCGAGCCGTCCATCCACAGGGAAAAATGCAAGGTCAAAGGATTGCCCCGCGAGGCGTTTCATCTGCTTGCGAAAGGCATTCTCGGCAAGTTTACGGTTTTCGGCGGTATCGCCCGTCCAGTCCCACCAGTTGAAATCTCCGGCGTGAAAGATGCGTTTTCCATTCACCTCCACAAGAAAGGATGTCCCCTCGTCCGTGGAGGAAAAACTGGTCACTGCGATGCAGTCATCCCGCCAAGTATCATAGACACCGATCCAGCTGACCTGCTCCGCCGGAATACACATACTCCCCGGATTCTGTCGTATATCCTCACTTAGGATGTAACGCTGCACTTTGGCAGAAAAACGCGCAATCATCGGATTGAAGTGGTCAAAATGCGCATGGGAGGCAAAGAAGTACAGCCGCGTGAAGTCGTCCTTGCTAAGCTCCCGATCGAGCACGCCGGCAGGATCGTCAAACGCATCAAAAACAAGCAGAACCCCCTCCACGCGAACGAGGAATCCGCTGTTCAGCAAATAGGATGCTTCCATAAATACTCATCTTCTTTCCTTTTCGTCGTCATAGGCATCGTCTGATGCCGAGGCATCGTTCTGATTGATCCGTCCAAATCCCCGTCCCATGACCTCGTTCGCAGACATAATGATGACAAAGGCACGGGGATCAACATTGTGTACAATGAATTTCAGTTTTCCGACCTGTGTTGTCCCGACGGCGACGAATACAACATTGCGTTCCCGCCTCGTGTATGCACCCTGTCCATGCAAAAACGTGACACCACGGTGCATCTCGTCGATAATGTTCTCTGCAATCTCCCTGTGTTTATCGGAGATGATCAGAACAGCCTTGCGGTGGTTAAACCCTGCAACAATTTTATCCACCACCGTCGCATTGATGAACATATAGATGAGCGTGAACATCGCGGGTGCCATGCCGAAGAGGAACGCCGCAATAAGCATGATAAGGCAGTTCATTGAAAAGAGAACGCCACCCATATGCAGGTCATAGTATTTACGAACGATAGCCGCCAGAATATCAAAACCGCCTGTGCTGCCATTCATGCGAAAGACCAGACCATAGCCAAGCCCCGCAAACACACCGCCGTACACGGTGGTCAGCATCATATCATTCACCGGAGCATAGGCATTGAGCGGCCGCGTCAGATCGAGAAAGAACGAGAAAATCGCCGTACCGATGATAATGTCGATCGTATAGGCTCTGCCCATCAGCTTCCACGCCATAAAGAGGAGCGGTATATTATAGAGAAAGGTCTGGAGGCCGATGGGCAGCCCAAAGAGATAATAGACGATCATCGCAATGCCCGTCGCCCCCCCTGTCAGAAGGTGCGCAGGGATTAGAAACAGGTTGATCGAACAACTCGCGATCAGACAGCCGAGGGTGATTCCGGCATAGCGTATGGCGCGATGTCCGAGTGCGCGCATATGCAGCTCGTGTGTCATTTGACATATCCTCCCAGCCGCACCTTGTCACTTTGCGGCAAATCAGATACATCAATCTCCTTGCAAGCGATCAGCCCTTTGGTCAAATCGAGCTCAACAAAGGTATCGTCATCCGACAGTGCCATGGCATCCGCCTCCTCATCCGTCAGCGGAAGCATGGTGATACGCGCGGATGCAAGTGCATTGTTCTCCGCATCGAGATTCAGAATCAATCGCTCATGCGGATGTTCCGGATGTGCGTAGATATAGCAGGTACTACCGTCCAAAAACTGACGCGGCGCTTGCCCATACACCTTCATGAGATAACTGCTCGTCGCCCCATAGCGCACATCCCTGCGCAGACGGTACGTCTCGCCGATCAGATTGATGTCCACCACCTTCCCGGCAGCGGCAGAAGTCGATACGACAACATCTCCGTAGGTGAAGGTCTTGAGGTGTATCCCCCATATCACCTGCTCGTTCTGCACATCAGGCTCCCCCCACTTCGCACGCAGATCCCCCTCATCATCTCCGAGCGCAACGTTCTGATAGGAAAAATCCTCTGCTTGTACCCTGCCCGCCGCCTCTCCGTTGACTGAAAGCAAAAGAAGGCACAGCAGCAGTACAACGAAACGAAAATATCCACGCATATTTCTCACCTCACAGGATCAAAAGGTAAAATTCCCATGCTCCATGATGGTAATTGACGCACCGGACGCAGTTTTTCCGACCACCGTAAGATCCGCCGTCCCGATCATAAAATCCTCGTGAACGAGCGAATGATTTACACCGTGTTGTTGCAGCTCATCCTCTGTCATGCCCTCTCCATTCTCTATGCAGGTCGGATATGCCTTTCCCAAAGCGAGATGACAGGAGGCATTTTCATCGAAAAGGGTATTGTAAAAGAGGATACCGCTCCGCGAAATCGGCGAATCATGCGGTACGAGCGCCACCTCACCGAGAAAGGAAGCCCCCTCATCCGTGCTGAGAAGTTCCTTCAGATGCTCCTCTCCCTGCTCCGCCTTGTAGGTGACAACCTTCCCCGCCTCAAACGTGAGCGTGAATCCACGGATCAGATTCCCATTGTAGTGGAGCGGCTTCGAGGCGACCACCGTCCCGTTGACACCGTCGCGTTTCGGCAGTGTATACACCTCCTCCGTCGGGAGATTTGCGGCAAAGAGGATTCCATCTGCCGATTTCTCCGCGCCGCCCATCCAAATATGCCCCTTTGGCAACTCGATACGAAGATCTGTTCCCAACGAATTGCGGTAGTGCAGTTCCGTAAATGCCTGTGCGTTAAGAAATGCTGTCCGTTTTTGCAGACGGTCAATATGGGTGTGCCATGCGGATACTGCATCCTCCGTTGCGGAGACACGCACGGCGCTGAGAATCTCTTCCCAAAGGCGCTCCATTGCCGCCTCCTCCGAGCATTCGGGGAACACCTTGCACGCCCACGCTTTTGTAGGCACAGAAACAACACACCATGTATTTTTGTTGCTCATCAGACGCGCACGGTAGTCCATAAGGGCTTTTCCCGCTGTCTGACTTGCCTCCGCGAGCCGCTGCGGGTCAATGTCCGAATAGAGATCAGGATCGGATGCCGCAATCGAGATAAACGCCGCGCCCTGCGCCGCGTAATCGTCATAGAACGCCTTGCGCCATGCGGGAAACGCGCGAAACCGCTCCGCATCCGCCTTTTGCAAGCGGATGTGGGAAAACGCCTCATCATTCCAGTTCACAGCGACATCATACGCCCCGACATCGTACGCTTCTGATGCAAGCATATGTACAAAGTCTGCACACGTAATCGGCGCATGAATGACAAGGGGCTGTCCCTTCTGTAGATTGACCCCCACGCGAATGACGAGCGCAGCATATTTTTTGAGTAAATCCGTATTCATCTCATACCTCGTTCGTATCAAAGATCAGTGTCACGGGGCCATCGTTGACGGAAGATACCTGCATATCCGCACCGAACTCCCCACATTCGACATGGACACCGCGATCCGTAAGTTCCGCTATAAACGCCTCATAGAGCGGGATTGCATGAACCGGCTTTGCCGCCTTGGAGAATCCCGGGCGACGCTTTTTGAGATCGGCAAACAGGGTGAACTGCGAGATCACAAGCACCGCGCCGCCCACCTCCGCAAGCGCACGGTTCATCTTCCCGTTTTCATCGGAAAACACACGCAGATGGACGATTTTCTCCGCAAGATGTGCGGCATCTGCCTCCGTATCCTCCGGTGCAATACCGAGCAGGATCAGATACCCCGTGCCGATCTGACCGCACATCCGTCCTTCGATTTCCACGGACGCTTCCTTCACTCGTGTAACTACAGCGCGCAAGAGATCCCTTCCTTCCAATGAGCCCTATTATAGCACGCTTCTGCACGGATGTCTTTCTCACGCAGAGAAAAAAGACGTAAGCAGACGCATGAGCGCAAACGGATCCCGTGCTCCCATCATCTCACGTGCCGAATGCATTCCGAGAATTGGTGCGCCGATGTCCATCGTCCGCATCGGAACCTGCGTGGAAAGGATCGAGCCGAGTGTCGCGCCGCCCGTGGCATCCGAGTGATTTGTAAAAATCTGATACGGAATATGTTCGCGCGCGCAAAGTCCCGCAATCACAGCAAACGCCTCGGGATCGCCGGCATAGGACTGATTCGCGGCGACCTTGAGGACAGTTCCACCATTCAGAAAAGGCTGATTCGTCGGATCCGCCTTTTCGGGCGCATTCGGGTGCAGGGCATGGGCGACATCCACGGAAAGACAGAACCCTTCCATAACTTTTTTGAGATATTCCTCTCGATCAAGCCCCAGCTTGTAGCAGACACGCTCCAACAGGATGGCGAGTGCCGCCCCGCCTGCGCCCTGCTTCGTGCGGCTTCCCACCTCCTCATTGTCAAAGAGTGCCGCGACCCGAATGCCGTCCCCGTTCCAATCACCGATGGCGTCAACGCACGCCTTGACTGACGAGAGATTGTCAAGGCGCGGCGCGGAGAGAAAAGCATCGTCGCATCCCAAAAGACAGCCGTGCTCATAGGGATAGGCGTTCAGATCGTAGGACAGAATATCATCCGCCGAAACACCGAGCTCCTCCGCGAGCAGGACAAGCAGTTTCTTCGCATCATCCTCATCGCCATCGCCGTTTTGGAAGAATAATGGCAAAAGATCCTTTTGCGGCTTCAGCTCAACGCCCTCATTCACCTTGCGGTTCATATGAATCGCAAGATTCGGCACAATCATCAGCGGACGGCGAAAATCCACAAGCCGCAATATCGGCGCAAAGGGATCCGCACCGCGCAGGGCGACCGCTCCCGCAAGGGACAAGGGGCGATCCATCCATGTGTTCCGAATCATTCCACCGTATACTTCGACATTCAGCTTCCCATAGCCATGCTCCTTGAGCACGGGATTCGGCTTGACGTGCAGACACGGAAAATCCGTATGAGCACATACGATACGCAGGGGACCTTTTGCCGCATTTTCCCCTAGCGCAACAAAAATTATCCCCGTGTTGTAGAGCGGGAATGAATAAACCTGCCCTGCGGAGAGTGCGGCGTTTTCATTCATGGGAAGCGCACGCAGGAGGTTTGTGCTCTGCTCCACCACATGATACGGTGAAGTCGTCCGATCAATAAATGAAATCAAATCCTCTGCACAGAATTTTTCCTCAGATGTCATACCTTCCTCACATTCCTTCATAAACAGAAAAAGACCCGCCCATTGGCTGGTCTTTATGCATTAAATAAATGGTCGGGATGACAGGATTCGAACCTGCGGCCTCATCGTCCCGAACGATGCGCGCTACCAAACTGTGCCACATCCCGACAACGATATGTATTTTACCAAGTTTTCTCATAAAAAGCAAGCATTTATTTTGCGAGATAGTCACGCAGCACCGCACACAGTTCTTCCTCCGAATGAACCTCTGCATTGGGACGAATCTCCGCCCCCGTTGGAATGCACCGCCTGCGGTGATTGAACCAAATCGAGTGCCAGCCCGCTGCGTGCGCCCCCTCAATATCCAGATCAAAGGCATCCCCGACATAGAGCAGATTCTCGGGCGTGCGATCCAGACGGTTCTCCATCTCACGAAAGATGCGCACATCCGGCTTGCGAAAGGGATAATCGCCGGAGACGATGATCTGATCCTTCGGGATCCACCGAGATACATCGAGAGAACGCAGCTTGTTTCTCTGATGGCGGGATTCCCCGTTCGTAATGACACCGAGGCGGACCACTTTCCGCAGATCATCCAAAAGAGCAGTCATCACGGGTGACAGCCGAATCTGATACTGCAACTCCATATAGGTGCGCTGGAATGCAAGCGCCTCCGCGTCCGTCACCGCTATCCCATAGTCGCGCAGGGTCATCCGTACGCGATAGATATAGAGCTCCTCCATGCTCATTCTGCCCGTCTGCGCGTCCGCAAAGCATTCGTCGCTGTGGCGGCGAAAAGCGAGAAAAAGGGACTGCACAGGCAGTTCGTACCGCGCCCCATAGAGGCGTTGATATGCTCCGAAAAAAGGCTGTGCCATATCATAGAGCGTGTCATCGACATCAAATACCACACCGCGAATATCCATCATATCCTCGTTTCATATACATTGATTGTTACCATTATAATAGAAAGAAAAGAACAGCGCAATCAGTCACGCAAAATTTTCCCCTCAGCAAAGGTACGGACCGAAAGATGCTCGCCATCCGTCCGAAAGACAATGGCACCGTCCCGATCGGTACGCAGTGTTCGTGCCCCCACATCTTCATACCGTTGCACAACGACCGGACGCGGATGTCCAAAGGTGTTGTCCGCCCCCACACAGCAAACGGCATAGAGCGGGTTTACCGCGTGAACGAACGCCTCACAGCTGGACGTATCCGACCCGTGATGCGGAATTTTGAGCACAGTTGCATGAAGATCTGTCCCCCGTGCAATCATCTTCTCCTCATGCTCCTTGACGAGATCCCCCGTAAAGAGAAAACTCGCATTCCCGTAGCGGACACGATAGACATTCGACACCTCGTTCCCCGTCGTGTGCTCCACACTCCCATAGGCGGGTGCATAGAGGACATCGACCGTCACGCCGTCCACCGTCATCGACAGCCCTTCCTCCGCCCTGCCCAGTTTCATCAGCAGCGGATTCCCGTCGCCGATCCGCATACTTCGAGCATATGCTGCCACCCCCTCATCAGCAGTATAAACGTGCTTGACCTTCATGCGCGGTAAAATACCGCCTGCCCCCGCGGCATGATCCTCATGCGCGTGTGAGAGAAAGATATAATCGACCGCATGAATCCCGTAATGGCGAAGATATGGCACATCGACGCGTGCACCAACATCGAACGCTCCATCCCGCGTACCGCCCGTATCAAAGAACATGGCATGACCGTGCGGCGTCACGACGAGGGCAGCATCCCCCTGACCGACATCAATAAAATGAACGGCCATCTCATCGGGGCGTACCATGTTCCAAGAAAATACAGAAAGGATGGATAAAGAAAGAACAATAACAATAATTTTATAAAAACGACAAATAAATCTCCTGTATTCTCCCGAAAAAACAGGAGCCAGAACGAACAGATAATAGAAAAGCCCCGCACATATTCCCATGGATGGAAGTTCCACCTGTGCAAAGGGCAATGCAGCCATCGCCCGTGTCAGTTCAAACGTAATGCCGAGCAGAATGCTGTCAAACCCAAAGACGATTTTACCGAGAAACGGCATGAAAAAAGCAGCGATACCGCCGCCAAGTCCAAGGATGATAATAATATCAACAAGAGGAACGACAAGGAGGTTGGCAAGAAGCGCTGCCAACGAAATCTGATTAAAATACCATGCGAGGATCGGCAATGTCGCCAGCTGCGCTCCGATCGTGATCGAAAGACTTTCTGCGAGGATACGTGGCAGAAACTTCATGTACGCGCGAAGGACAGGAGCGAGAAAGAGCAGTCCCATCGTCGCCAAAAAGGATAACTGAAAACTGATATGAAAGAACAGCAGCGGTGAGACCATCAACATGAGAAGCCCCGTGAGCACGAGCATATATCGTGCATCGCGCTCCCGCCCGAGCACAAGCCCGAGAAAGGCGACCGCCCCCATGATGCCGGAGCGTACGGCAGGCGGAACCATGCCCGCCAAAATCACATAGACGATGATCGCCATGATGACCGCCGCTGCGGACAGTATGCGCGGCAGCCGGAAAAATAAGGCAAGCCACGCAATAACGGCGGCAAGAAGGCTGATGTGAGAGCCGGAGACCGAGAGAATGTGCACAATCCCCGTGACGGTAAACGCCTCAAGCAGTTCCGGACGGATGCCGTCATACCCGCCAAACAGCATGGCAAAAATGGCAGAGGCATCTGCGCGCGGCATGACCTGCGTCATGCGCTCGATATAGTGCGTGCGCACGCGTGCCGCCCAACGACGAAAGGACTGTGCATAGGACGGATTCCCATTGGAAGTAATTTCTATTCCGCTGTCGTCCGCAAAGAGTCGTGCCGTGATTCCATCACAGCGCAGCAAAAAGACCGTATCAAGCTGTCCGGGATTCTGATAGGAATGTGGGCGGCGAACCGTTCCCTCGGCTGTGATTTCATCGCCGATTTCCACGTGCGTCGGAACTTCGCCCTCTGCGCAGCGCGTATGGATGTGAATTTTTCCGCCGGCAGCATATCCATCATCCCCCCTCATGATCCGACGGACTTCCACCGTATAGCGAATATGCTGCACATGATCCGCATCCGTACGGATCACAGGCGCATCGACAATCGTGCCTGCAACGCGTACACGTTCCCCTGCCATATGAGAAATATCGTGCACGGGGAGCTCATAGGCAGCGGCAAAGCGAACAAGTCCCAAGATGAAAAAAAGCCCCACAAAGGCAATCCATGTTCGTTCACTCGACTTCAGAGCGAGGATTGCCGATGTAAGGGCTGCCGCCAAGAGCAGACAGATGAGAGGCGGCGCATACGTCGCAAATGAGATATGCAGCCATGCACTGCAAAAAATTCCAAAACAAAACATTACCAAGAGACCGCTGAGAAATGAGAGCGGATACTGCCCCATCTTCATATGGTCACCTTGTCTTTCATCTTTTCAAATTTGGCATTGCCGATCCCGCGCACCTTTTTCACATCCTCGATGGATTGAAATGCACCGTTCGTCTCACGATACTCAATGATGCGCGCGGACATGGCGGGACCGATCCCGGGCAGCTCCTGCAGCTCCTTCTCTCCCGCTGTATTGAGATTGATCTTTCCCTCTGCATTTTTTCCGGAAACGGCAGATTGGACACCATCGGAGAACCCGCCCACGCGCTCGGGCACGCGAACCTGCATCCCATCCTCCAAAAATGCCGCCATATTGATGCGGTCAATGTCCGCCGTCTCAATCACACCGCCTGCGGCATTCACCGCATCCGCAACGCGCTGCCCCTCAGTCAGTGTAACGAGCCCGGGCTTTTTGACCTCACCGCAGACATAAACGGTGACGGATCGCTTCACCTCGGCACTTTCGTTGACTGCCGGAGGGAGCGACAATGTCCGTTGTTCCGTGTAGTAGCCGTACATCGTGCCGCCAAGCACGGCAATCACCAGCACGAGGAGGACAAGAAGCGATTTCCGGAACATGGGCATAAAACCACCCCCCTCGACATACGGTTACACAGGGCGTCAATACAC
The DNA here is from genome assembly GCF_030644225.1 of Selenomonas dianae. NCBI lineage: Bacteria > Bacillati > Bacillota > Negativicutes > Selenomonadales > Selenomonadaceae > Centipeda > Centipeda dianae. The sequence goes on from NZ_CP128650.1 coordinate 1,309,670, forward strand.
ATTTCTGCCGCTGAAGATCTCAATCATCTCACGGCGCAAACTCGTACTGATGAGGAGGCGTGTCTTTGGCGGAATCTCATCGACATCGGTATTAAAGAGATAGTTTTGGAGCTGCGGCTCCTTAATCAGCATACGCGTGTGATAGAGGCTCGCCTGATAGAGATTGATGTCCACCGCATCGTATTCATCCAGCGTCTCCTGCTTGATAAACTCCTGAATGGAGGTCATCTTGCTGTCCACGAACAGCTTGCGACCCTGCAAGTCGCGCGTAAAACCGCGCACGCGGTAATCCATCGTGATAATATCCGAATCAAACTGACTGATGAGATAGTCGAGCGTCTGCAGCGGCGTGATCTCCCCGCAGGTCGCCACATCAATATCCACGCGAAAGGTCGCGATGCTCGTGTCGGGATGATACTCGGGGTATGTGTGTACCGTCACATGACTTTTATCGAGGTGTGCGAGAATGGTCTCCGGCATGGGAGATTTTGCATTGATCGGCTTCTTGCTGCCGGAGACCACCGCCGCCTCCTCCGCAATCAGCATGGTAACACTTGCTCCCTGCGGCTCATAGTCCTGTTTGGCAATGTTGAGAATCCGTGCGCCGATCATATCCGTAACCTGCGAGAGAATCTTCGTAAGGCGATCGGAATTGTATTGTTCGTCAATATATTTAATATAATCCCGCTGCTCACGCGCAGATTTCGCATAGCAAATATCGTAGATATTAAAGCTCAACGCCTTGGTGAGGTTGTTAAACCCATATAATTTCAGTTTCCCATCCAACGCCAAAGTTCCTTCCTTTCTCTCAACAACAGATCCAATCATCCGAAACAGCACTATTTATTATTATTTATTGTGCATTTTTAGTTATTTTTAGTTATTTATTTAAATTTATTTTGGCGGATGACTTTTTCGCCACATCTTAATCCAATCCAGACGTTCGCGAAACCGTCCTTCCATTCCCTGCTCCGTCGGTTGATAGTACGTTTTCCCAACGAGCGAATCCGGCAGACACTGCATATTCGTAATACGCTCCTCCGTATCGTGTGCATATTGGTAGCCCTTGCCATAATCCAGATCCTTCATGAGCCTCGTCGGCGCATTTCGGATCACGAGCGGAACGGGTTCGGCTAACATATTCCGCGCATCTGCAGCAGCAGCGAGGTATGCCGTCTCCATCGCATTGGACTTTGGCGCGAGGGACAGGTAGATCACCGCCTCAGTCAGATGGACATTGCACTCGGGGAACCCGATGTAGTGGCACGCCTGATATGCCGCAACAGCAATCTGAAGCGCCCTCGGATCGGCAAGCCCCACATCCTCCGCCGCAAAGCGCGTCACACGTCGAGCCACATAGAGAGGATCCTCCCCCGCCTCAAGCATACGTGCGAGCCAGTAGACCGCCGCATCGGGATCCGAGTTGCGCATCGACTTGTGCAGTGCCGAGATGAGGTTATAGTGCTCCTCACCGCTCTTATCGTAAAGAAGGGATTTCCGCGAAATACATTGGGCGAGATTTTCCTCCGTCACATAGATCTCGCCGCCGCGCTCATCCGCATTCAGAACGAGCATTTCGAGCGTGGAGAGGGCGCTGCGTGCGTCACCGTTTGCAAATGCGGCGACTGCCGTCATGCCTTCCTCGGAGAGATGAATCTTCATCGAGCCGAGCCCACGCTCCGATGAGATCGCATATTGGAGCAGCCGCTTGATGTCCTCTGTCGTAAGCCCCTGCAGGACAAAGACACGGCAGCGTGACAGGAGTGCGCTGTTGATCTCAAACGAGGGATTCTCCGTCGTCGCTCCGATCAGCACAATGCTCCCGCGTTCGACAAAGGGCAGAAAAGCATCCTGCTGCGCCTTGTTGAAGCGATGAATCTCATCCACAAAGACGATGATGCGCTCTCCGTATATGCGGCGGCGATCCGCCTCCTGCATAACCGCGCGAATATCCTTAATGCCGCTTGTCACCGCCGAGAAATTGATGAATTTCGCCTGTGTGCGTGCCGCAATGATCTGAGCGAGCGTTGTCTTCCCGACCCCGGGCGGTCCCCAAAAGATCATGGAGGTGATGTGATCGCTCTCGATGAGGCGGCGCAGTATCTTCCCTGTACCAAGAAGATGCTGCTGCCCGACAAACTCCTCAAGCGACTGCGGACGAACGCGCTCGGCGAGCGGCTGATAGACCGCACGCTCAAAGAGACCGCCCTGACCGTCCATCCTCACATTCCCCTCTCATACGCATATTCTTTCATAATGAATTATCGCACAAAAAAGAAACTTAAGCAACAAAAACGTTTGGGAATTTCTTTTTCGCTGTTTGCACAAGAAAACGGGACTGCCGCACGAAAGTTTTGTGCGGCGATCCCGTTTTTTAGGAAATCGCTGATCATAGCGATTCCCTAGGGAATCGCTGATAAAATGAAGTCCGTCGGATTGGTGCAGATTTTTTGTCCTGTCAAGGAGACAAACCGGACGCATAGCATAGACTATGTGGAGGATTTGTCGACATAGACAGGGCGAAAAAGATGTGCTAAGACGGCGGTGCTGAATTTATCAGTGCTTCCCTAGTTATCCTCCGATTTGTTTCCTCGACAGGACAGATGTCTGTTGGATCGGCAATTCCTCAGTCGAGACGCAGCCCCTCGATGCTGAAATCGGATGCCATGTGAAAACGATAGATGCCGAGTGCTGCGGCGGAGACGGGGCGCGGCGAGCCATAGAGGTAGACGGTGTCGCCGACCCCCATGTCGAAGCGCGGCGTCGCGTCCTGCACGAGTGCGGCAAGGATGCCGTTTGCGGTCGGCATGGCATTGACAGTGCAAGCCGTCGCGTTGCCCGCCGCCTGTCGGATGCGGTAGTTGCCGAGGACACCGTCGCTCACGCTGCCGATGCGTCCTGTGATGTCGTAGGTGCCTAGCGTGTCGGTATTCGTAATCGTACTGCCAAATGCAATGCCGTCCGAACCGAATACGCGCTCGTCCTCACCGTCCGCAAAGCCGTCCGCACGTCCCGTAAAGGCGGGCAGCGGCTCGCCCTGCACAAGGCTCTGCGCGTCGGCGGTCAGCGTGAGGTCGCGATGTGTGATATTGCCCGCGCCCTGCGCGGCGGTCGCGGCGAGGCTGTAGTTGTCTGCAGCCGCGCCTGTGAGTGCGACACCCGTGTAGCCCACCGCATTTGCCGTCGCGACATCCTTGCTGTTGTACGCCGCGCCCGTGGCGGTTGCTGTCACAAGGTTCTCCTCGCCCGCAACGACATTATTCAGTGCCGCATGGAACTTCGACGCATCTGCGGCAGTTGTGCCGTCGTAGGTCTTACTCTGCGCCGCAACTGCGCCGAGGGTCAGCGCACGCCGCGTGATCGTGCCCGCGCCCTGCGCGGTATTCGCGATGCTGTAGTTCCCCGCGCCCGCACCCGTAAGCGCAACGCCCGTATAGTTGACCTTGCTTGCCTTGGCAACGTTCTTATCGTTGTATGCTGCGCCCGCAGCGGTCGCCGCTACGAGGTTTTCCTCGCCCGCGACAACGTTTCCGAGTGTTGCGCGGAACGCTGCTGCGTCTGCGGCGGTTGTACCGTCGTAGGTCTTTGTCTGCGCCGTGACCGCGCCAACGGTCAGCGTGCGCTTTGCAATCGTACCTGTACCCTGCGCCGTCGTCGCGGCGAGGCTGTAGTTGCCCGCATCCGCACCCGCGAGGGCGACACCCGTGTAGTCAATGCGGTTCGCCGCAGCGACGTTTTTGTCGTTATACGTCGCACCTGTGGCGGCGGCTGTGACATTATCCCCCGCGATGGTATTGCCGAGCGCCGCGCGGAACTTCGATGCGTCGGCGGCTCTCGTGCCGTCGTAGGTCTTTGTCTGCGCTGTGACTTCGCCAAGGGTCAGCGCACGGGGCGTGATTGTACCTGCACCCTGCGCGGTACTCGCGATACTGTAGTTCCCCGCGCCCGTACCTCTGAGCGCAAGCCCTGTGTAGTTGACCGTGGTTGCCGCAGCAACGTTCTTGTCGTTGTACGCCGCGCCCATGGCGGTCGCCGCTATACTGCTTTCCTCGCCCGCGACGACATTTCCGAGTGTCGCATGGAACTGCGCTGCGTCTGCGGCGGTTGTGCCGTCATAGGTCTTTGTCTGCGCCGCGACGGTATCAACGGTCAGCGCACGCCGCGTGATTGTGCCCGCACCCTGCGCGGTGTTCGCGATGCTATAGTTCCCCGCGCCCGTGCCTGTGAGCTGAACACCCGTGTAGGTGACCTTGTTCGCCCCTGCGACATTCTTGTCGTTGTAGGTCGCGCCCGCAGCGGTCGCTGTGACAAGGTTCTCCTCGCCCGCGACGAGATTGCCGAGCGTCGCATGGAACTTCGACGTGTCTGCGGAGATATTGCCGTCGTAGGTCTTACTCTGCGCCGCGACTGTGCCAACGGTCAGCGTGCGCCGCGAGATCGTGCCCGCGCCCTGCGCCGTGGTGGCGGCAAGCGTGTAGTTCCCGGCATCCGAACCCGCGAGACCGACACCCGTGTAGTCGATCCTGCTTGCCCCGGCGACGTTCTTGTCGTTGTACGCCGCACCCGTGGCGGTCGCCGTTACATTGTCACCCGAAACGACATTATTCAGCCCCGCATGGAACTTCGACGCATCTGCCAATGTATTTCCGTCGTAGGTCTTTGTCTGCCCCGCGACTGCGCCGAGGGTCAGCGCACGCCGCATGATCGTGCCGATGCCCGTGAGCGTGGTCTTGTTCAGCGTGTAGTTGCCCGCGCCCGCCCCCGTGAGCGTCAGCCCGTTAAACGTGACGGTTTTGTCTGCGGCGGCATTCTTGTCGCTGTATGTGCCTGTGGAGGGAGCGAGTGCGATGCCCGTGCCCTCCGTGCCGACAAAGCCATCGAGGGTATAGTGCGTCCCCTTCGCGAGCGACTGCGTCACGTTTGCATTGCCGTCATAGGTCTTGTCAAAGCGTGCGCTGCTCGTGAGTGTGAGATCCAGCTCTTTCGGATAGATTGTCCCCACACCCCGTGCCTCCTTGACGGTATAGTTGCCCGCGCCCGTGCCCGTGAGCGCGAGATTTTGGAACGTCACTTCCTTATCCTTGCCGGCGTTCTTGTCCGCATACTTGCCCGTGACGCCACCCGCCAGTTCGATATTATCTTCGTCCTCGCTGCTGACAAAGCCCGTGAGACGATAGTGCCGCCACTTCGTGAGCCACTGCGTGACGGTATCGCTCCCGTCGTAGGTCTTGTCAAAGCGCGTGCCGCTCTTAAAGTCGAGCGTCAGCTCCTTCGGCTTGATCGTGTACGCGCCGCCGGTGATGTCATACTGCTCGCTGTAGGCATGATATGTGCCGGCATCCTTCCCTGCCGTCCAACTGATACCGGGCGCGAGACCCGCAATCGTCGGCGCCGTGCCGTCGTAGACACTCTCACGGTTTGCAAGGTGCTTCGTCCGAAGGAATGCCGTGAGCAGCGGCATGGTCTTGCCGTCGTAGATGCGCCACGGCGTCCTCTTGCCGCCCTCGGTGGCAACGTCGCTGCCCCATTCCGCGTATGTCGCCGCCTTCTTCATATCGTCCAGACTGTGCTCTTTGACATCGGTCACTGTAAAATTTCCCTGCTTTTTGCCGACGTCCTTCCGGATCAGAGCGTCGTTCCCATCCGTTACACTGCCCTCCTTCCATACGGCATGGCTGACCGTGGCACCGCTCAAAAGTCCCACAACACCACCGACTTGCGAATCCGTCTGTCCCGCTCGTTGCTCCACATCTCCCGTCTGCACGGCGTTCTGAACGCGGCTGTTTGCCTCTACCGATCCCGCAATGCCGCCGAGCATCTCATTTCCTAAGACCTTGCCCGCATTCCGGACGTTCTGAACGGTGGAGTTGCCAATCATATATCCCACAATGCCGCCGACAGCCTTGTTCCCTTCGACTGTGCCCTCATGGTAGGCGTTCTCAAGGGTATATTGATCTAGCTCTCCCACAATGCCGCCGACCGCGGTATCGTCTCCATGAACCTTACCGCTGAAGGAGACGTTCCGTATGGTAGACCATCTTGCACTTCCCACAATGCCGCCGACGCTTGCCGCTCCCGACACGGAGGCACCCTTCAGGGAGACATTCTCGATGTGCGCGGACTCGATTTCTGCAAACATCCCGCGAGAATACTCCCCGAAACTATCGGTCGGTGACTTAATGGTCAGCCCCGTGATCGTGTGCCCTACGCCGTCAAATCGTCCCTTAAAGGTCCCTATGCTATTATCAGAACTGCCAATCGGCTGAAAGCCCCGCTCCCAGTCCTTTGTCTCGTTCGCCGCGATGTCATTCGCGAGCATATATCTGCCATCCACCTTCGCATTCATATTCTGGAGATCGTAGACGTCATGCACGCGCATATAGTCATAGTCCGTATGCGCCGTGCCACTGAGGTTCGTTACCACCCATCCGCGCGATTTTGCAGATGCGGCATGATGCGCGGCATTCGTGCTCGCATAGTTGGAGACCTCGTGCGGCGTATCTGTGCCGTTCACCTTGAAGTTCCTCGTGATTTTATTGCCGACATCGTAGCCGATGTGCGGCGTTTCTTCGCTGCGGATGGTGACTGCACTGCCCGTGAGCGCCGCAGTGCCCGCCATGTTCTTCACATCATCCGTGTTGATGACTTTGACGTTCTTGCCCTCGATGTAGAGTTTCGCCGTCTTTACCGTGCCGAGGTTCAGCACGTCGCCCATCTGTGCGGTGGCGGAGAGCGGGCTTGTGCCGTTTGCCTTGAATGTGTTCGTCGCTGTGGCAATATCAGCGGGATTCGCCGTCGAGAGGTAGAGTGCGCCCGTATTGACCTGCGATCCCTTCGCGAAGAGGATGCCGTGCGGGTTGACGAGGTAGACGTTCCTGCCGCCCTCGATCGTGCCGTAGATGTTCGACGCGCCCTCGCCCGTGACGAGGTTCAGATAGTCGCGCGTCTGCGCTCCTCTGTCAAAGCGCACCTTCTCGTTCTGCTCGATGGAGAAGTCCTCCCAGCGGAGGATATTGTGATCGGTATTGCCCGCGATGTCCATGACCGTGCCGTTCGTGGAGATATTCGCCTCGGTCTTGTTCGTCGCTTCGTTCGCGCCCTCGATGGGGAGCGCGTACGCGTGCGGTGCGGCAAAGGGGGCGGCAATCACGCCCGCAACGAGGGCACAGAGGATGGTGCGGCGCAGATGTGCGTTCGATGTTGTTTTCATTTCCTTTATCCTTTCTCTACGATTCATTACCACACTTTACCGACCATAAACCAGAGGCGGTTCTTTGCCTGTGCCTCCTCGCCCGCATTCCGCGCAAGTCCGATGCGCCGCGCCCAGTCGAGCCGCAGGAAGCAGCTGCCGGGGCGGCTGTAGCTGATGCCGATGCCCCATCCCTTTAGCGTCGTGCCGCCGTCCACGCCGTCATGCGCATACTGCACATGACCCGTATCGTAGTAGGTGCTGAGTTCGAGGTGCGGGATGCCCGTCCGATAGACGAGCTCCGCACTCGTGAGATAGCCGCTGTCGCCCGATCCCTCGCCCTGCGGGTAGGCGCGCACGCCGTTCGCCCCGCCGAGGTAGATCTCCTCGGAGCTGTCGAGGTTGTCCCCCGCCGCCTGCATCTGCGTCCTCACGTTCAGATGCCACCGAGCCCCAAGTTCCTGCCGCACGCCGAGATTCAGCACGCCCTTGGTGAAGCTGCCCTCCGTGCCGGCGCGCCGCATCTGCAATGCCGCCATTCGCGAGTCTGCCGCAATCGTCCCGTGGTATGCCGTGAGGTCATAGGTGAGATGTGTGCGCGTGCGGTTCGTCTCGCCGCGCACGCCGAGACGGGCGGTGTTGCTGTGCTTTTCGAGGGTCATGCCGACATTCTTGTATTCATCCTCAAGCCTGCGCCAGTCCCATCCGTAGGTGAGGCTCAGGCTGTCCCTGCTCGTGCGCAGGAGCGGTGTTGTACCGAAGAAACTGATGGTGTCGGCTTGTCCCGTCGCACCGAGGCGGCGAAATGCACCCGCAAGCTCGTAGTTCATGCGGCTGACACCGAATCCGAGCACGGTGCCGTCCACGCCGACGGGGCGGGTATAGGTGAGGCTGTAGTTCCTCAGATCCTCGTTCGAGATCATTGCGCCGAGGCTCAGACGGTCGCCACTCTTCGTGAGGTTCGAGAGTCCAACCTGTGCGCCGTAGCGGTAGCGTCCCGAGGTCCTCCCCCCGTAGTTCTCGCTGTAGAGGACGAAGCTCTGCCGCCGCCCGTCCTTCACGCGGATGGTGAGGTCGCTCGTGCCGAACGCCGCGCCCGGCGAGAGCAGTCCCGCCGCCTCTACGCCGCTGAGGGCGGCGATGTTATAGAGTGCCTTTTCGAGCCGCCGTCCCTCGATGGGTGCGCCCGTGTAGAGCGCGTGGGCGAGGCGGCGAATCTGTCCGTCATCAATGGCGGCGGAGTTCTCGATGTTGATATTGCCATAGCGTCCCGCGAGGATGCGGATCTCAAGCGTACCATCCGCACTCGTCTGCGGCGGGAGGTAGGCGGCTGCTGCGGGATAGCCGTGGCTGCGTGCGTACTGTGTGAGCCCCGTGAGGAGTGTGTTCAGCTCCGCCTCGGAGATCGTGCGCTCTGTATAGCCTGCCGCCCTCTGATTCAGCTCGGTCGCATTCAGCTGCGTGCCGTCCTGCGTGACGGTGATGCGTGCGAGACGGAACGTCGCACGCCCTGCGCCATCCTCCGTCACAGGCAGACGGTTCTCAAGTGCTTCTTTCGTCGCGTTCTCCCCGATCTGTCCGGCATCGGATGCCGGCAGATTCGTCGCTGCAAGCGCGGCGGACGGGAGGAGGAATACAGCTGCGAGCGGCAGGGCGCAGTACAGTGCGGATCGACTGGAAATTAGCTTTGTTTTCATCAGAATTTCTCTCCTAAACATGGACTTCTATTTGCACTTTATTTTAACAAGTCAATCCATTAGTGACAAGGAATTTGCAGAAAGTGACGCATTCAGGTATGAAAGTGATGTATTTGGAAAAAAAATATCCCCCGCGCTTGACGGGGGCGTTTGTCATTTACAAAATGAAGCGGGATATGTCGTGGTTGCCCGCAATGTCGGAGAGACAGTGATCCACATACGCACTGTCTATGACGATCTCCTTATCTTCGAGCTCCGGCGCCTCAAATGAGAGTTCTTCCAGAAGTTTTTCAAGGAGGGTATAGAGCCGCCGCGCACCGATGTCCTCCGTCTGCTCATTGACGGTCTCGGCAAGCTCGGCAAGACGGCTGACGGCATCGTCCGAAAAACGCAGGGAAACGCCCTCCACGCCAAGCAGCGCACGGTACTGTTTGATGAGTGCGTTCTTCGGCTCGGTAAGGATGCGCTCAAAGTCCGCCTTGACGAGCGACTTCAGCTCCACGCGGATCGGGAAACGGCCTTGCAACTCGGGAATGAGGTCGGATGGCTTTGCCATATGGAATGCGCCCGCCGCAATGAATAGGATGTGATCGGTCTTGACGGGGCCGTACTTTGTCATCACTGTCGAGCCCTCGACGATGGGCAGAATGTCGCGCTGTACGCCCTCGCGCGAGATGTCCGCCCCCGCGCTGCGCCCGTTGCTGACGGCGACCTTGTCGATCTCATCGAGGAACACGATGCCGCTGTACTCAGCGGCGTGTACCGCCTCATCGGCGACCGCATCCATATCGACGAGCTTGTCCGCCTCCTCGGCGGTAAAGATCTTACGCGCCTGTGCGACCGTGACCTTACGCTTGCGGCGATTTTTGGGGACGAGCCTGCCGATCATGGATTGGAGGTTGTCGCTCATCCCCTCAAGCGACGAGCCGGCGAACATATTGCCGGCAGGACGCGCGGACTCCTCCACCTCGATCTCGATCACATCGCTTTCCAGCTCGCCCTTGTGGAGGCGCTTGCGTACCCACTCACGTCCCGCCTGATACTTCGGCGGCTCCTCGGTCTCCTGTTTCTCCTCCGTGTCCGAGGAAAAGATACTGCTGAGAGGGTTGGATGTTTTTTTTGCCGGAGGGACAAAGACATCAATCAGACGTTCCTCGGCATTTTCCCGCGCCTTTTCCTGCACGTCCTCGATCTTCTGCTGACGCACCATGCGCACGGAGGTCTCGACAAGATCGCGCACGATGGACTCGACATCGCGTCCGACATAGCCGACCTCTGTGAACTTCGTCGCCTCCACCTTCAGAAACGGCGCACGAACCAGACGGGCAAGACGGCGTGCAATCTCCGTCTTGCCGACACCGGTCGAACCGATCATCAGGATGTTCTTCGGAATGACATCCTCGCGCATCTCATCGTTCAGCTGACGGCTGCGCCAGCGGTTGCGGAGTGCGATGGCGACGGAGCGCTTTGCCTCGTTCTGTCCCACAATGTATTTGTCCAACTCTGCAACAATCTCACGCGGTGTCTGTTCGTTGACCCCGATCTGACTCATGACTCCAGTACCTCCACTGTAATATTATGATTGGTATAGACGCAGATGTCCGCTGCGATCGAGAGGGACTCCCTCGCAATCTCAGCTGCGTCCATTGTGCTGTGTGCGGTGAGGGCACGCGCTGCGGCAAGGGCAAAGAACCCGCCCGAACCGATGGCAGTGCAGTCCCCATCCGGCTCGATGACCTCGCCGTTGCCGGAGATCATGAGAATGCCGTCCTTGTCCGCAACGAGGAGCAGTGCCTCCAGTTTGCGCAGCACCTTGTCCGTGCGCCAGTCCTTTGCCAGTTCTACGGCGGCACGCTGCAGATTCCCGCTGTAGGATTCCAGTTTAACTTCAAATTTCTCAAACAGGGTGAACGCATCCGCGACCGAGCCGGCAAATCCCGCGAGGATCTTTCCATGATAGAGACGGCGCACCTTGCGTGCGTTCGCCTTCATAATGGCACGCTCACCGAAGGTCACCTGTCCGTCGCCCGCAATGGCGACCTTGTTTCCCTTCTTGACCGCGACAATGGTCGTTGCATGAAATGTCATACTGTGTATGCTCCTTTGATGTGCTCTGCACAGAAATTCTCCAGTTCCGTCAACGCACGCTCCGCAAGCATCCGTTTTTTCTCCGGCTTGCGTGTGCGGCGCGGAATGTGCTCCAGTGTAGGAAGCAGCCCGAAATTGATGTTCATGGGCTGAAAGTAATTCGGGTCGCAGGATGTGATATAGTGTGCAAGCGCACCATGGCACGTTGTCTGCGGAAAGACAAGCGGCTCCCTGTCTGCCGCGCGTCGCACGGCATTCAGTCCCGCGATCAATCCGGATGCGGCGGACTCCACATAGCCCTCCACGCCCGTCATCTGCCCTGCAAAAAACAAAGCCTCATTCGTCTGCGTCTGAAAGGTCGGACGCAGATGGCGCGGTGCGTTGATGAAGCTGTTGCGGTGCATCACGCCATAGCGCAAAAACGCTGCGTTTTCAAGTCCCGGGATCATCCGAAAGACGCGCTGCTGCGCCCCCCATTTGAGTCGTGTCTGGAATCCGACAATGTTGTAGATGGTTCCCTCTGCATTGTCCTGACGCAGTTGGACGACGGCATGGGGGCGTACGCCTGTTTCGGGATGCTCAAGTCCCATGGGTTTGAGCGGTCCATAGAGCAGCGTATCCTTGCCGCGCGATGCCATGACTTCGACGGGCATACAGCCCTCAAAGAAGATCTCCTTTTCAAAGTCATGCGCCTGTGCCGTCTCTGCTGTGGTGAGCGCCGTGTAGAATGCCTCGTACTGCGCCTCATCCATCGGGCAGTTGATGTATGCCGCCTCGCCCTTCCCGTAGCGGGAGGCACGATACGCCTTGGACATATCAATGCTTGCAAAGCTCACCAGAGGAGCGGCAGCGTCGTAGAAATAGAGGGAGTCATTTCCAAGCAGTCGTGCGATCTCCTCCGAAAGCGCACCGTCGGTCAGAGGTCCCGACGCAATAATGACAATGCTGTCGTCGGTCTGTGGGATCTCCGTGATCTCCTCATGATGTACGGTAATATTCGGATGCGACCGGATGCGTGCTGTAATGTAGTCACTAAATTGCGTACGATCCACGGCAAGCGCACCGCCGGCGGGAACGGCAGTCGCGTCTGCCGCCTCCATGATGAGTGACCCGAGCCGCCGCATCTCCTCCTTGAGAACACCGACAGCGTTCTCAAGGCTCGCACCGCGCAGGGAGTTGCTGCACACGAGTTCGGCAAACCCGTCTGTTTGATGCGCGGGCGATCGCCGCAACGGACGCATTTCATAGAGCTCTACCGAGGCACCCGCATTTGCAGCCTGCCATGAAGCCTCACAACCGGCAAGCCCCGCACCGACGACGATGATCTTCTTCATGCACCTGTCCCCTTGCGCCGTGTTGTTTTCTTCTTTACGGCAGTACGCTTCTCTGCGGCAGGTGGGTCAGCATCCTTCGCGGCTTGCGCCTGTGCGTGTGCCTTCTGCCGAGCCAGTTCCTTTTCGATGGGGCTGCCGATGCGCGAGGAGCACGCTTCGTTGCTGCAATAAAGGATGCTGCGTCCCGTACGATAGCGGTGCCGCTGCATAAACGAACCGCAAATTTTACATTTCTCCTGCTGTGGTTCGTCCCACGTTGTATAGTCACAGTCAGGATAACGGTCACAGCCAAAGAATGCCCGCCCGCGACGGCTCTTGCGCTCGACGATCTTGCCGCCGCATTTGGGACAGGCGACACCTGTATCGCGCAGGAGCGGCTTTGCATTGCGGCAGTCGGGGAAGCCGGGACAGGCAAGAAACTTGCCGAAACGTCCCTGCTTGACCACCATCATGCGTCCGCATTTATCGCAGGGAATATCCGTGACTTCATCGGGAATCTCGACCGTGCCGATGACATCTTCCGCCTTTTTGAGCGTTTCGTCAAACGGCACGTAGAATTTGCGCAGCAAATCGTTTTTGTCAAGCGTGCCGTCTGCGACTTCATCCAGTTCTCCCTCAAGATTTGCCGTGAACTTCACATCGACAATGTCCTTGAAATATTCTTCGAGCATATCCGTCACGATGAAGCCAAGTTCCGTCGGTCGAAATTGTTTTTCGCGGCGTTCCACATAGCCGCGCTTCTGGATGGTCTCGATGATCGGCGCATAGGTACTCGGCCGACCGATCCCCATCTCCTCCAATGTCTTGACGATGGACGCATCGTTATAGCGCGGCGGGGGTTCAGTGAAGTGCTGTTCGGGCTTCAGTTCGGAGAGTGCCAGCGCATCCCCCGTCTCAAGTTCCGGCAGAAGTGTGTCCTTCTCCTTCTTTGCAATCTCCGCGCCCACATAGACGGCGGTATAGCCCTTGAACGTGAGTTTCGACCCGTGTGCGCGCAGCCGATAATCTCCCGCCTCGATCTGCGCCGCAATGGTATCGTAAACGGCGGCAGACATCTGGCTCGCCGCAAAACGCTGCCAGATGAGTGTATAGAGGCGCAGCTGATCCCGGTTCAAATACGGCTCTACATCGGAGGGGGTTCGCAGGATGCTCGTCGGGCGGATCGCCTCATGCGCATCCTGTGCCTTCTTGCCCATCACGTAGATATTGGGGCGCGTCGGAATGTATTCCTTTCCATAGGTATCCGTGAGAAAGTTCCTCGCCTCCTCAATGGCAAGGTTGGAGATACGTGTCGAATCCGTTCTCATATAGGTGATGAGACCGGTCGCCCCGTGCCGTCCAAGGACAACGCCCTCGTAGAGCTGCTGGGCAATCATCATCGTACGTCCCGAGGTAAAGCCGAGCTTGCGTGCCGCATCCTGCTGAAGCGAGCTTGTCGTAAACGGAGGAGCGGCTTTCTTGCGGCGTTCGCTGCGCTTCACGTCCTTGACGCTGAACTCCTGTCGCGCAAGATCGTCGGTCAGCGTCCTTGTTTCTGCCTCACTGTGCAGTGACAGCTTCTTTCCGTGTGCATGGGTGACATCCGCCGTAAAAGAGTTCTTTCCCTTTTTCAGCTTCGCCTCGACGGTCCAGTATTCCTCCGATTGAAACGCCTCGATCTCACGCTCCCGATCACAGATCAGGCGCACGGTCACGGACTGTACGCGTCCGGCGGACAGCCCCTTTCGCACCTTGCGCCAGAGGAGCGGCGAGAGCTTGTAGCCGACGATGCGGTCGAGCATACGCCGCGCCTGCTGCGCGTCCACCTGCTCCATGCGGATCGGACGCGGGTGCCGCACCGCCTCCTCAATCGCCGGCTTCGTAATCTCATGGAAAACAATGCGGCAGTCCTTCTCGGGGTCAACCCCGAGAATAAACGCCAGATGCCACGCAATCGCCTCCCCCTCACGGTCGGGGTCGCTTGCGAGATAGATCTTGTCCGCATTTTTTGCCTCTTTTTTGAGCGCACGAATGAGCTCCCCCTTGCCGCGGACATTGATGTATTTCGGCAAGAATTCATTTTCGACATCAATGCCGAACTGGCTCTTCGGCAGGTCGCGCAGGTGCCCCATGGAGGCTCTGACGATGTAATTTTTTCCGAGATGTCGCTCGATGGTCTTTGCCTTCGCCGGAGATTCTACAATCACCAGAATTTTTTTCGATGATTTTTTTCCCGATGTTTTCGTGTTTTTTGTCGTTTTCGATTTGGATGTTTTCGATGCAGATGTCAGCGTAGCCAATCTGTCAGTTCCTTTCAACGCGCCGATAGGCGTGCATTTCATTTTCTGTAACAATGCCCTTGAGCTGCATTTGAAGCAGGAGCAGCGGGATGTTTGCCGTCCTGTCCTCGGGGAGGCTGTCGATGATTTCATCCATGCTCAACGCATGGTCAAAGGACAATACCTGATAGATGCGGGATTCCTCCGGGGTTAATTGCTCACGCACCGAGCGGCGCGGGGGATCAACAAGATGCATCTCCGCAAGGATCTCCTGCGGCGCCTCCACGAGCTGTGCTCCTGCGCGGATGAGATTGTGACAGCCGCCGCTCTGCGGGGAGTAGATGCTCCCGGGGATCGCGTACACATCCCGTCCCTCACTGAGCGCCATCTCCGCCGTGATGAGCGAACCGCTGCGCTGCGCCGCCTCGACCACGAGTACCCCCTCGGACAGACCGCTGATGATGCGGTTGCGTGCAGGGAAAAATACGGGAAGCGGCTGCGTTCCGGGCGCATACTCGGAGATCACGGCGCCGCCCGTCTCAACAATCTGCGAGAGCAGACGCCGATTCTCGGGCGGATAGGAAATATCAATCCCGCAGCCAAGAACAGCGACGGTTCTGCCGCCGCGCAGTGCGCCGCGGTGGGCACGCGTATCAATGCCACGCGCCGCGCCGCTCACAACGGTGACACCTGCCGCCGCAAGCCGCTCGGCGAACTCCATCGCCGCAGCCTCTCCATAGGCGGTAAATTTACGGGCGCCGACCATCCCAATACGACGTGCGTCCGGAATCAGTGTACCGCGACAGTAGAGAACAAGCGGCGGGTCGAAGATCTCGCGCAGAATGACGGGATAGTCTGCGTCGTCAATCGTGATGAGCGCAATGTCCAGACGCGCACAATCCTCCCTAATCTGTGCAGGAAGATCAGGGTGCATCGCACAGTGCCGCGCCAGTGATTCGGCAAGCGTATCCGTAAGAGCACCTGTTTCCCGAAGTTCCTCCGCATTCATCGACCAGATCGCACGCACGTCGGGAACAGCGACACACAGACGGTGCATACGCACGCTCCCGATATGGCGGCACTGCAATAATGCGGCAAGATACCATCGATCCTCCATGACTGTACGCTCCCCATATTACATAAATTCATACAATAATGCAACCGGCAGGAATGATTTTGTATTTAATGAAGAGTTTTATCGTGGAAACAATTCATCACCGAATACATAGTATAGCATGAGGAACACAAGAAGGCAAAGAAAGAGATCAGACATAGCATTCTCCTATGAAAAAAGAGGGGCAATGCCCCTCCCCAGATTCCGTATGATCACATAATGCGGCGTGCGCCAATGAAGCACGCTCCCCAGTAGCCGCCGTGCAGGTTGTCAACCGCAACACCACGGCTCGACGAGGCATTGATGAAGTTGCCGTTGCCAAGATAGATCCCCACATGAGATGGTCCGTATTCGTAGGTCGAGAAGAATACGAGATCACCGGGCACCATCTCAGACGACGAGATCGGATAGCCCATATCGTACTGTGCATCTGCCGTACGCGGAAGATAGATGCCCGCATTGGCAAAGACATAGCGCACGAAGCCCGAGCAGTCGAAACCGGCGGGGCTCGTACCACCGAAAGAATACGGAACTCCGATGTACTGCATGGAGTCCGAAATCACACGGCGCACAATATAGTTCGAACCGCGGCTGACCTGCGGCATGGATTTTCCAAGAAGCGCCTGATAGGTCGAGGGTCCAACCATCCCATCGACGGCAAGTCCCTGCGCCGCCTGGAAATCCTTCACCGCCTCCGCCGTCGCCGGTCCGAAGTCACCGTCGGCAACAACATCGTACCCAAAGCTGGAGAGCTGTCCCTGAATCTCAGCTACATCCGTTCCCTGATCGCCAAGCTGGAATGACTCTGCACTCGCAACTGCTGTGGAGCAGAGAAGCATTGCGGATAATACAAGAATCTTGATTTTCTTTCGCAAGCAGACACTTCCTTCCATTGAGCCCAAGGAACTCCTCGGACACACTGAATCATTTCCATAGCATTGGCTGTGAGAAACCAATAAGCCGAGTTCTGTTCCGCCCAATGGGCGGCGACAATCATTTATCTGGGACGCTTGTCACCAAGCGCCTCAAGCGACACTACCCGGAAGGCCGACGGGCCGCCTTAATCCTTCCCTATTTGGTCTTGCTCCATGTGGGGTTTACCAAAGCCAGCCGGTCACCCGACTGCTGGTGCGCTCTTACCGCACCTTTCCACCCTTACCGGTCAGAAACCGGCGGTATAAATTTCTATAGCACTGTCCCTGAGGTTGCCCTCGCCGGACGTTATCCGGCACACTGCCCTGTGGAGCTCGGACTTTCCTCGCCCATCCGAAACGGGTGGACGCGATTGTCTCGGTTTCTCATACCAATGGAGAGATTATACCACATATGGGGTACAGGTGTCAAAAGTCCCCCTAGCCCTTGTAGTATATGGGATAAGGAGAATACTTACGAACAAAAAATCTTTTTTTATGAGAATTTTTTTCATAAAGAATATCGCTGTTCCCATGCCTTTCCAACAATCTCCTGAATGTTGGCGAACCGATTCTCATGCAAATAACGTCCCAGCCCGTCACAGATCTTCATCGTGACAGCGGGATCGACAAAATTTGCCGTCCCAACCGCGACAGCAGACGCACCCGCAAGGAAAAACTCGACGGCATCCTCCCACGAGGAGATCCCCCCCATACCGATCACGGGAACGTGAACCACATGAGCAACATCCCAGACCATACGGACGGCGACGGGTTTCACGGCAGGACCCGAAAGCCCGCCCGTACGGTTGCCAAGGACGGGACGACGACAACGGATGTCGATCTGCATCCCGATGAGCGTATTGATGAGCGAGATCACATCCGCACCCGCCTCCTCTACGGCAAGCGCCATCTCCGTAATGCTCGTGACATTCGGTGAGAGCTTCGCGATCACAGGCTTCTCGGATACGGATGCGACTGCACGCACGACATCCGCCGCCGCACGCGGATCTGTACCGAATACGATGCCGCCCTCCCGAACGTTCGGGCAGGAGATGTTGATCTCAAGTGCAGCGACTCCATCGACATTGAGCCGCCGTGCAATTTCCGCATAGTCATCGACGGAGCTGCCCGATATGTTGACAATGACGTTCATCCCGTACGGTCGTATACGCGGCAGGATCTCCGTCAGGAAGTGCTCCACGCCGGGATTTTCCAGTCCGATGCAGTTCAGCATTCCCTGCGGGGTCTCCGCGATGCGCACGCCATCGTTCCCGCACCGTGGGGCAAGTGTCGTTCCCTTGACCATGACACCGCCGAGACGCGCGAGGTCAACAAAATCCGCAAACTCCTCACCGAAACCGAATGTTCCCGATGCTGCGAGGACGGGAGTACGCATCTCGATGCCCGCGATATTCGTGCGAAGCAGATCGTCATAGGGATATTTTTCTGCATTATAAGGCATCGTACACCTCCTCCGCCGGGAACACCGGGCCGTCCTTGCAGACCTTACGCCGCCCATTCTTCGTATCTACGGCGCAGGACAGGCACGCACCCAGTCCGCACGCCATGCGCTTTTCGAGCGAGACCTCGCAGGGAATCCCGTGCTCCGCCGCAATCACTGCAACGCGCTCCATCATGACGGGAGGGCCGCAGACGGCAATGCCGTCATAGTCCCCCTCTGCAAGAAGCTGCGGCAGCAGCGTCGTCACAAAGCCCTGCGTGCCGTACGAACCATCGTCCGTCATGATGAAGCATTCGCGCACATGGGGGCGGTAAATCTCCTCCCAGAAAACTTCTTCCTTCGTGCGGCCGCCCATCAGGACGGAGACATTTGGATGCGTCGCTGCAAAGAAGAGCAGCGGCGTGAGCCCCATGCCTCCACCGACGAGCAGCGGATGTTTCAGAGAGGTATTGAACCCATGCCCCAGAGGGCCGAGGATGGAGACATACGCCCCCGCCGCAGCATTCGCAAGTGCTTCTGTGCCGCTGCCCACCTGCCGATAGATGAGGCGAATCCACCCATCCGCACGGGAGGTCTCAGCGATGCCGAGCGGACGGCGCAGAAATCCGCCGTGCACGGGAACGGAGACCTGTACGAACTGCCCCGGCAGGGATGTCCGCGCAATCTGCGGAGCGGCGAGCGTCAGAATGTCAACGCCCGCAATCGGTATCCCATGGGAAAGGATTTCTGCCTCCTCGATTACCTTAGGCAAGGTCGTCCCCTCCACCGACATAGTCTTGTATTGCAAGTGTATAGACAAGGCGGCGATTCCGCATAAACTCAAGCACGCGCAGCACCTCCCACGCCGTATCGAGCGAGGTAAGGCAGGCAATGCCGTGCTCCACGGTGGCGCGGCGGATCTTGAACCCGTCGCGTGCGGAGTGCTTGCCCTGTGTGAGCGTGTTGATAACCATATTGATCTTGCCGCTCTTAATCATCTCGATGATGTCCGAGCTGCGTTCATGCACCTTGCCAACCACTTCGACATCAATGCCAAGGGATGCAATCGCCTTTGCCGTTCCCTCCGTCGCCACAATGTCAAAGTTGAACTCGGAGAACGCCTTGGCGAGCTGTTTCAGCTCCTCCTTGTCCTTGTTCGCAACGGTAAAGAGCAGACAGCCCTTCGTCGGGATGTTCAGCCCCGAGCCAACGATTGCCTTGTAGAGTGCACGCGCATAGTGGTAGTCCACGCCCATGACTTCGCCCGTTGACTTCATCTCGGGGCCGAGCGAGATGTCGACATCCGTCATCTTTGCAAACGAGAAAACGGGGGCTTTGACTGCGACATAGGGACGCGGCGGAATCAGCCCCGAGTGGAAGCCGAGTTCCTTGAGGGTCGCCCCCATCGCCACCTGTGTCGCAATGCCGACCATATTGATGTTCGTGATCTTGGACAGGAACGGCACGGTACGGCTCGAACGCGGATTGACCTCTATAATGAACACCTCGTTACGCGCCACAACGAACTGGATGTTGAGCAATCCCTTGACGTGGAGGGCGACCGCGAGACGCTTCGTATAGTCGATGATGGTGTAGATCACGCGTGCAGGCAATGTCTGCGGCGGATAGACCGCAATGCTGTCGCCCGAGTGGATACCGGCACGCTCGATGTGCTCCATGATGCCGGGAATGACGACATCCACGCCATCGGAGATGGCATCAACCTCGACCTCTGTCCCCTGCATATAGCGGTCGACAAGCACGGGATGATCCGGCGTCACCTTCACCGCACGGCTCATATAGTCGCGCAGCTCCTCCTCGTTGTAGACAATCTCCATCGCACGCCCGCCGAGCACGTAGGACGGACGTACCATGACGGGATAGCCGATCCGCGCCGCACCTGTCACAGCATCCGCGAGATTCGTCACGCTGATCCCCTCGGGGCGCGAAATGCCCGTCTGCGTCAGCACCTCGTCGAACCGCTCGCGATCCTCGGAGCGGTCGATGTCATTGACGGATGTTCCATAGATGCGCAGTCCCGCACGTTCAAGCTCTGCCGCGAGGTTGATCGCGGTCTGTCCGCCGAACTGTACAATCGCACCATCCGGCTTTTCCTTGTCAACGATGTTGAGCACGTCCTCGACGGTCAGCGGCTCAAAGTAGAGGCGGTCGGAAATGTCAAAGTCCGTGCTGACCGTCTCCGGATTGTTGTTGATGATGATTGCCTCAATGCCCATTTCGCGCAGCGCCCAGACCGAATGCACCGAGCAGTAGTCGAACTCTACCCCCTGTCCGATGCGAATGGGACCCGAGCCAAGCACAATCACTTTTTTCCGGTTGGAAACGGTAACCTCGTCCTCTGCTCCTCGGAATGTGGAGTAATAGTACGGGGTCATTGCCTCGAACTCAGCAGCACAGGTGTCTACCATCTTATAGCATGGCAGGATATTGTGCATACGGCGCATTGTACGAATCTCATCGCGGGTTTTCTTCGTCAGCTCGGCGATGGAGACATCGGACAGCCCGACCCATTTCGCCGCTGCGAGCAGCTTCGGTGTGAGCGGCGAGGCAGCCAGCTGATTTTCCACGTCCGTGATGTGCTTGAGCTTGTGGATAAACCATTTATCTACCTTCGTGATCTCCGAAATGGCATCGACCGAAAGCGTTCCACGCCGAAGTGCCTCGGCAATCACAAAGATGCGCTCATCATTGACGAGGGCGAGCTGCTTTTCCACACGCTCATCGTCCCACTCGGCAAAGCGGTCGATGTGGAGACGGTTCACGCCGATTTCGAGTGAGCGCACCGCTTTGAGAATTGCTCCTTCAAAGCTGCGGTCAATCGACATCACCTCGCCTGTCGCCTTCATCTGTGTGCCGAGTGTATGGTCAGCGTAGATGAATTTATCAAACGGCCAGCGTGGGAACTTCACAACGCAGTAGTCAATCGTCGGCTCAAAGCACGCCTTCGTCTTCTTCGTAACCGAGTTGACAATCTCATCCAGTGTGTAGCCAATCGCAATCTTCGAGGAAACCTTTGCAATCGGATAGCCCGTCGCCTTGGAGGCAAGCGCCGAGGAGCGGCTGACGCGCGGATTGACTTCGATAACATAGTATTTGTTGCTCTTTGTATCGAGTGCATACTGCGCGTTGCAGCCGCCCTCGATGCCGAGCTCACGGATGATACGAAGGCTCGCACTGCGGAGCATCTGATATTCATAATCCGTCAACGTCTGTGCAGGGGCAACAACAATACTATCTCCTGTATGAACACCGACAGGATCGAAATTTTCCATACTGCAAACGGTGATACAGTTGTCATTTCGGTCACGAATGACCTCGAACTCGATTTCCTTCCATCCGGCAACGCTGCGCTCGATGAGCACCTGCCCGATCATCGAGTAGTTCAGCCCCTTAATGACGGTCGCTATGAGTTCTTCCTCATTCTCCGCGATACCGCCGCCCGTACCGCCCATTGTATACGCAGGGCGTACAATGACTGGGTATCCGATCGAGTTTGCAAATTCGACAGCCGCATGAACATCCTCGACAATCGTACTCTCGGGGATCGGTTCACCGAGTTTTTCCATGGTCTCCTTGAACCGCTCCCGATCTTCTGCCTTTTCGATTGCCTCAAGCGAAGTGCCAAGCAGCTCCACGCCATGCGCTTCCAGAACCCCTTTTTCGGCAAGCTGTACGGCAAGGTTCAGCCCCGCCTGCCCGCCGAGCGTCGCCAAAAGACCGTCCGGCTTTTCCTTGGAGATGATCTCCTCAAGGAAATCTACCGTCAACGGCTCGATATAGACGCGGTCAGCGATGTGTGTATCCGTCATGATGGTGGCGGGATTGCTGTTGACGAGAACGACCTCCAGTCCATCCTCCCGCAGTGCGCGGCACGCCTGCGATCCCGCATAGTCAAACTCCGCCGCCTGTCCGATGATGATGGGACCGGAGCCAATGACCATGACCTTTTTCAAATTTTCCTTGCGCGGCATATGTCACTCTCCCTTCATCAGATTCCAGAACTCATCAAACAGATACATATTATCGTCCGGCCCCGGTGCAGCTTCCGGATGGTACTGCACGGAAAAGATCGGAAGCGACGTATGACGCAGTCCTTCAATCGTATCGTCGTTGACATTTGTATGGGTAACAATGAGCGGTGTTCCTTCCAACGATGCCGGATCGACGGCATAGCCGTGGTTCTGCGCGGAGATGTGCACCTTGCCCATCTTGAGGTTCTTAACGGGCTGATTTCCGCCGCGATGCCCGAACTTCATCTTGTACGTTTTAGCGCCAAAGGCAAGCGCAAGCAGTTGATGCCCGAGACAGATGCCGAAGATGGGCTTCTTCCCGGCGAGCTTTCGGACTTCCTCGACAATCTCCGGCACATCCGTCGGGTCGCCGGGACCGTTCGACAGGAACACGCCGTCAGGATTCAGCGCAAGCACCTCCTCAGCGCTTGTATGCGCGGGCACAACCGTCACTTTTGCACCGATTCGATTGATGTTATGGAGAATGCTGCGCTTGACTCCAAAATCCATTGCCACGATATGCGGCGCATCCGCCGTTTCCGTATCAAGCGTATAGACCTCGGGGGTCGTGACAATCTCCACGACATTCCGTGGAAGTTCCTCCGCCTGCAATGTGGCAATCTCTCGTTCCGCCAGATCTGAAGGAACGATCACGCCCTTCATTGCTCCCGCCGAACGAATGTGACGTGTAACCGCCCTTGTATCGACGTTATACAGGCATGGTATTTTGTTTTTCTGCAAAAATACCGTCAGACTTTCCTCGGACTGCCAGTTGTTCGGTGCATCACAGAGCTCGCCGATCACAAATCCACGCACGAAGGTCTTGCGTGACTGCATGAACTTCGCCGCTGTGCCGTAGTTCCCGATCAGCGGATACGTCATTGTGAGAATCTGCCCGCAGAACGAAGGATCGGTCAGGCTCTCCTGGTATCCCGTCATGGTCGTGGTAAATACGACCTCACCGACGGCTTTTGTGTCACGGTCGAGCAGTTCGCCCGTGTAAACCGAACCGTCCTCCAGTATCAGTTTCCCTTTCATACGATTATGACCCCATCCTTCATAACAATCTTACCATCAACTACGGTGAGAACCGCTTTCCCCTTGAGTTTACGCCCGTTGAATGGCGAATGTCTTCCTCTTGTATAGAATTTGTTCACATCGACCGTCCATTCCATGTTCGGATCAATTACTGTGACATCGGCGGGAGCGCCCTCCCCGAGTGTTCCCGCATGGAGTTTAAAGACACGTGCCGGTCCGTACGTCATGCACTCAATCACTTTCTCAAGTGGAACTTTCCCCGTGTGAACGAGGTCGGTCAACAACACGCCGAGTGCCGTTTCAAGCCCCGGGAATCCGCTCGGCGCATAGATGTACTCGCGATCCTTCTCCTCCGGAGCATGTGGTGAGTGGTCGGTGACAATCATATCAATTGTGCCGTCGAGCAGCCCCTCCACCATCGCTTCTACATCCTTTGCCGTACGTAGCGGCGGGTTGACCTTTGTCGCGCTGTCACGCGGATCGACGCATTCGTCCGTCATCGTCAGATGGTGCGGTGTGACCTCCGTCGTTGCGCGTACGCCGCGTGCCTTTGCCTCACGAACGAGCTGTACCGCACGTCCCGAACTGATATGTGCGACGTGTACGTGCGCACCCGCATACTCCGCGAGCATGACATCGCGTGCAACGGCAATATCCTCCGCCACGATCGGACGCCCCTTGATGCCGAGCATCGCACTGCGATGTCCCTCGTTCATCGCGCCGTCCTCGACGAGGGATGTGTCCTCCTCGTGATTGATGATCGCCTTGTCGAACGGAACGAGGTAGTCGTAGGCACTGAGCAGTACCTTTGCCGACGGGTCATAATGCCCATCGTCCGAAAACGCAACTGCCCCCGCCTCGACCATATCGCCGAGCTCCGCGAGCTCCCTGCCCTCCTGATTCTTCGTCACCGCACCGATGATGCGGATGTGGATGACGGCGACATCCTCGGCGCGTTTCCTAAGGCTTGTGACGAGTGCCGCATCGTCCACCACGGGACGTGTATTCGGCATCGTTGCAACCGTCGTATAGCCGCCTGCCGCACCTGCACGCGATCCGGAGGCAAAGTCCTCCTTTGCCTCCTGCCCCGGCTCACGAAAATGCGTGTGCATATCAATGAGCCCCGGGGTGACAATCTTGCCGGAAGCATCATAGACCTCGGCATCATCCGCACGCAGATCTTTTCCGACCTGACAAATAACTCCGTCCTCGATGAGGACATCACAGATTTCATTCCGCTGAGCGGCAGGGTCGATCACCCGTCCGCCCTTCAAAAGCAATGTGCTCATCAGGCTTTCCCTCCCATCAGCACCAAGGTGAAGAGTGCCATACGGATGGCAACCCCATTTTTCACTTCCTCCTGAATCCGCGACTGTACGCCGTAGGCGACGGCCTCCGAAATCTCCCATCCCTTGTTCATGGGCCCCGGGTGAAGGACAAGCGCATCGTTCGCCAGTGCCAGTCGCTGCTCGTTCAGCCCGTAAATGCGTGCATACTCACGCGTCGAGGGGAACAGCCCCCCCTTCATCCGTTCCAGCTGGATGCGCAGTACCTCAATCACATCTGCGCCCTCGACCGCATCTTCGATGCGGTCATGGATGGTGACGCCCTCCTCCTCATGGAGAAAGCGCGGCAGCAGAGGACGCGGGCCTGCGATGTGTATGTCCATTCCCATCTTGCGCATCCCTTGAATATCCGAGCGTGCCACGCGGCTGTGCAGCACATCCCCGAGAATGGCGACCTTCAGTCCCGCAAGCTTTCCCTTGTTCTCCTCGATGGTATAGAGATTTAAGAGCCCCTGTGACGGATGTGCATGAGCTCCGTCGCCCGCATTGATAATCACGGGAGAAACAGCATCGGCAGCGTACGCGGCAGCTCCCTCCGCTTTGTGCCGCATGACAATCGCATCCGTACCCATTGCCTCGATCGTGTAGAGTGTGTCGCGCAGGCTCTCCCCCTTGACGACACTGGACGCGCTTGCCGTGATATTCACGACATCCGCGCCGAGATACTTTCCCGCGAGTTCGAATGACGTGCGCGTGCGCGTACTCGGCTCGTAGAACAGCGTGACGATCGCCTTTCCCCTGAGTGCCGGCACTTTCTTGATGTCACGGCCGACAATGTTCTTCATCTCGCGTGCCGTGTTCAGGATCAGGCGAATCTCCTCCGCCGAAAAATCCTCAAGCGCAAGAACATCGCGCCCCTTTAGTGATAACTCCTGACTCATGTGCATCCCCTTCCTTGCACTAACAAAAAAGCTCTCCCATGCCAAAAGAAAGGCATAAGAAAGCTTTGCATTCTAAAATTGGATAGACGGATGGTGCAGTGTATTGCATTGAAAACTCCCTTAAGGCCTCACAGGACCTCTTAAAAGGTGATATGTTCGGAAGCGAAACACCGCTTCCTTTTCCCCCATTATACCGTTTTCCGCTGAAAAAATCAACCGCCCGCACGATTCCCTAGGGAAGCACTGATAAATTCAGCCGCGCCATCTTGACGCATCTTTTTTTC
This sequence comes from Selenomonas dianae, assembly GCF_030644225.1. Taxonomy (NCBI): domain Bacteria; kingdom Bacillati; phylum Bacillota; class Negativicutes; order Selenomonadales; family Selenomonadaceae; genus Centipeda; species Centipeda dianae. The sequence continues at coordinate 1,335,285 of NZ_CP128650.1, forward strand.
CCGCACTGTGTCGGCAAATCCTCCACATAGCTTTGGCTATGCGTCCGGTTTGCCTCCTTGTTCGGACGAAAAAATCTACGCCAATCTGACGGACTTCATTTTATCAGCGATTCCCTAGATTTTCTCCGCAAGCCGCTCCGCGAGCAAGGTATAGCGACGGCGCGTGCGATCATTGCTGACAGCAGTAAACAACGCGGTGCGGTCACCGATGAGGATGACCCCCTTTTTCGCACGCGTCACGGCGGTGTAGAGGAGGTTGCGCTGGAGCATGATATGATGTGCGCGCACGAGCGGGAGGAGGATGATGTCGTACTCGCTGCCCTGACTTTTATGGACGCTCATCGCATAGGCAAGGGTAAGAGCCCCGAACTCATCCCGCGTGTAGGAGACCTCCATATCCTCCGCAAATGCAATGGTAAGATGCTCCGAATCAATTTGAACGATGCGCCCGATGTCTCCATTGAACACATTCTTCGTGTAGTCGTTGCGCGTCTGCATGACCTTGTCGCCGCGTCGAAAGCCGACCGCCTCCGCCTTATCTGCTGCGGGCGGATTCAGTGCCGCCTGTAAACTTCGGTTGAGCAGATCCACGCCGCACGCCTCGCGTCGCATGGGCGAGAGCACCTGCAGATCCATGAGATCCGTTCCCGCACGGAGGAGGCGCGTACAGATGGAAACAATCTGTGCAGCAGCATCCTCACTCGACACAGCGGGGACAAAGGAAAAATCCGCCTCCGTAAAGGAGGGAACACGCCCGGAGTTGATGGCATGTGCATTCAGAACAATTGTTCCTGTATTATTCTGTCGGAAGATCTCGGTCAGACGTACGCTCGGAATAACCCCCGAGCGCAGGATGTCCTGAAGCACAGCGCCGGGACCAACCGCAGGAAGCTGATCCACGTCACCGACGAGGATGAGATGCGTCCCCGGCAGAACAGCAGTGAGAAGATGCTGCATGAGTACAATATCCATCATGGACACCTCGTCCACAATGATGACATCTGCCTCCAGCTGCGTCTCGGCATCACGCCCAAAACGCATCTCGCCGTCCTCCCTGCCCTGTGCCTCAAGCATACGGTGGACGGTCGCAGCGGGACACCCCGTCGCCTCCGCAAGCCGTTTCGCCGCGCGTCCCGTCGGCGCGGCAAGCAGGATCTCAAGCCCCTGCGCCCCAAGAATGTCGATCATGCTTCGTACGACGGTGGTTTTCCCTGTACCGGGACCTCCCGTCAGAACGAGAACACCATGCTCCAGTGCAGCGATGACCGCCTCCCGTTGGGCATCGGCAAGACGAACCGTATGCTCCTCCTCCCATGCGGTGACAAGGGACATTGTATCATAGACATGAATGTGATCCGCCTTCTGTTGCAGCATCCGCAGGAGCCGTGCCGTCTCCACCTCCGCCTTGTAGAGCTGCGGCGCATAGATGAGCCGTTCTCCCATATCGTCCACCGCATAGAGGCGGCTCATCTTCACCTCACGGCTGAGCACCTCCATGACCTCGCTGCGCGCAACCCCGAGACGCTGTGCAGCCCGCTCTGCGAGCATCCCCTCGGGAATACAGCAATGTCCGCTTGAGGAGATCTGTGTGACCTCATAGGAAAGCCCTGCAGCAATGCGCTCTGATGAATTTTTTTCCCAGCCTGCGGCGATGGCGATGTTATCTGCCGTGACAAAACCGATTCCGTCAATCTCCCGCGCCAGACGATAGGGGGCCTTCTCCATCACCTCGACTGCAAGAGATCCATACGCCTTAAAGATGCGTCCGGCATATGCCCCCGTGATGCCATGGTCTTCGAGCCAGAGCATAATATCGCGCAATTCGGACTGCCGCAGATAGGAAGCGGCAATCTTCTCCGCCGTCTTCGCGCCGATTCCGGCGACCTCCCGAAGGCGGCTCGGCGCGCATTCGATGATGAGAAGCGCCTCTGTGCCGAATTTCTCCACAATTCGGCGCGCCATTGCAGGACCTACGCCGTCAATCGTCCCCGAGGCAAGGAAGCGTTCGATGCCGCCTGCACTCGTCGGTGCACTGATGCGCATACGCATCGCCTGAAACTGACGCCCAAAGCGCGGGTGTGTCACCCATGTACCGACGAGGTGAACCTCCTGACCGACGAGGGGGGCTGCCCCCTTCACCGTTGCAGTACACTTCCCCGCGTGCTCCATACGCAGACGAAAGACAGAGAATGCGCCGTCCCCCGCTGCAAAAATGATATGATCGACGACGCCCGTGAGTTCTTCTTGCTCGGAGTGAAAGCCGAGATTCTGTCGGAGTTCCATATTATGCCTCCGTCAGCTGCTGCCACTTCTCATAACGCTGCATAATCTCAATTTCCTTTGCCGCATATGCCTCCGCAATCGCATGACTGCGCTCCGGATCCGCCTGCGTCTCGGGGCGGTTCATCTCGTACTCAAGCCCCTTGAGTTCTGCTTCCGCCATAGCGATTTCCGCCTCCATGCGCTCGATCATCTCCTGCCGCCGTGCAGCGGGGATGGCACTGTGCACCACAGATTTAGGTGCGGCGGACGTTTCCGCGTGTTCTTTTGCCGGCTGTGCAGATGGCAAATGACGCTCCTTTTTCTCCGGTGCGGATACCACCTCTGCCGCCTCAGCTTCTTTTTTCATCAGATAGTAGCTGTAGTTGCCGAGATATTCCGTGATCCTTCCGTCCCTCAGTTCGAGCGTACAGTTCGCCGTCTTATCGAGGAAATAGCGGTCATGTGAGACGGCGATGAACGTGCCCGGAAACGCCATCAGAGCCTCCTCGACCGCCTCGCGTGCGGGAATATCGAGATGGTTCGTCGGCTCGTCGAGTACGAGGAAGTTCGCTCCCGTCAGCATGAGTTTCAAAAACGCCACACGCGCCTGTTCACCGCCTGAGAGTGCGCCGATGAGACGCAGAACGTCATCCCCGTGAAAGAGGAATGCACCGAGATAGCCGCGTGCCGTCTCCTCGTCCAGACCGAACGTATAACAGATTTCATCCAATACGGTCTTTGTGGGATCGAGCCCCTCATGCTGCTGCGAAAAGTAACCGATCTTGACACGGCTGCCGATTCTCAGCCGTCCCGTCGCTTCAAGTTCCCCAACGAGGATTTGGAGGAGCGTCGTCTTTCCGACGCCGTTCTCGCCGATGAGTGCCACCCCGTCGCCCTTGCGGATGAGCAGCGAGATATGGTCAAGTACACGCTGCCCCCCCGGATAGGCAAAGCAGATGTCCTCAAGTTCTGCTACACGCTGTGCGCATTCCGTCGGTTTTGTAAAGGCAAAATACTGAAAACGCGCCGCCTCGGGCGGGAGTACGATCCGCTCCAGACGGTTCAGCTGACTTTGCCGTCCACGTGCCTGCTTTGCCTTGATCCCCGCCTTGTAACGGCTGATGTATTCCTCCGTCTTTTTGATCTGTGCCTGCTGTTTCTCATACGCGCTCAAGAGTGCCGCGCGGCGATCATTCTTCACCCGCATATAATGCGTATAGTTCCCCGTATACACCGTAACCTCCGCATGATCGAGTTCCAAAATACGATTTGCCACACGGTCGAGGAAGTAACGGTCATGCGAGATCAGAAGCACGCCGCCGCGATAGGATTGCAGAAATTTTTCAAGCCACTCGATCATTCCAATGTCCAGATGATTCGTCGGCTCATCCAAAAAGAGGAAGTCCGGCTCACGCAGGAGTGCCTTGGCAAGGCAAATGCGCGTGGTCTGTCCGCCGGAAAAATGCCGCACATCCTTTTGAAGTTCTGCCTCGGAAAAACCAAGACCGAACGCCACACGGCGGATGCGGCTCTCAAAGTCGTAGCCGTCCAGTGCCTCAAAACGCGTCACAAGATTTCCATAGGCGGCAAGCTCGTCACTGCCGGCCTCCCCTGCCGCAATCGCGTCCTCCATCCGTTCCTTCTCCGCACGCAGCGCAATGAGATCCGAGAACGCACTGCGCAGCTCCTCATAGAGCGTCGCATGGGTAAACGTCGCCTGCTGCTCGACGTAACCGACCGTATCGGCGCGCTCCATCACGATCTGCCCGCCGTCGCTTTCCTCTCTGCCGAGCAGAATCCGCATCAGCGTCGTCTTGCCCGTGCCGTTCGCACCGACAAGACCAATCTTGTCACCGCGCCGGACTTCAAAGTTTACATGAGAAAAGAGCGTACGTATCCCATACGCCTTTTCCAGTCCGATGACCTTCAAGCTCCCCATATCACGATTCTCCATCCTTATGCACAGTGTCAGAACGATAGTCACGCCCGATGATCACAATCGCCTGCCTCTCACCTGCGCCATCAACCGGCATGATGACACAGGGGAACGGCATTCCGTAGAACAGATTCACATGTGCCTCTGCCGTCATCACGGCGGTTTTCGGGCGATCCGACACGCTGCCCGTCTCGATGCCTCCGATGCGGAATCCCTTCGCACGCAGGGTGTCTGCAATCTCCGCCCCTGCACCGTCAATGCCGCTCGCATTGATAATCATGACGGAGATGTCCTCCGCCGTATCATTCTTGGCGGTCTTTTCCGATGCCTCTTTTTTCTCCGGCGTTTCCTCATCTTTTTCTGTACGCTTCCCTGTCGTAATGCCGCGCTCTGCACGCTGCTCCGCTATGGCACGGTCTCCCTCGGCGAGCAGTTCCTCCGACGAGGGGAGAAGCTCCCGCTCATCCGTCTGCGTCATCACACGCATACGCTCCGGCATATCTGCACGATAGGCAGCGGCATCACGCTGTGCCGCCTCCTGCATCCGTGCGGGCAGATCCCTTCCCACGCCTGCAAAGAGTTTCCTGCGTGTTTCCACAAGATCGGGAATCCAGTAGCTGATGTCTCCGAGGTATGCCGGCACCCCCGTTACCATCTGCGTCACCATGCCGCCCGCCTCGATCTCCTTGAGACGCTTTGCCAATGTCAGCAGCTGACGCGTTGTCAAATCCGTCTCGACCGCATTCTTCACCTCGTCAATCACCGCCGTAAGGCGCGGGAGCACCTGCGGGGAGAGGAATCGGGCGAGCAGCGCACGCATGAAATGCTGCTGACGTGCAATGCGCCCGATGTCTCCCTCACCGTCACGATAGCGTACGTATTGGATCGCCTGTGCGCCGTTCATATGCTGCTCCCCCGGATGCAGATCAATGACAAGACCGCCGTTATCGTCCCACGGATCTTCGTAATACATCCGCTTTTCGACGTTGATGTCCACACCGCCGACTGCATCCACAATCCGTTCAAATGCAGATGTGTCGATCATAATGTAATGTGTCACGGGAACACCGACGATTTTTCCCACTGCGTCCAGCGTCAATTCGTGTCCGCCAAACGCATAGGCATGATTGATCTTGTCGTAACCATAGCCGCCGACTGCAACGCGCGTATCGCGCGGAATCGAGAGCAGCACAGCTCGCTCCTGTTCCTCATCGACAGCGGCGAGCATCAGCGTATCACTCCGTCCAACATCCCCCTCCCTGCGATCCACCCCCATGATGAGCACATAGCCGAGATCATTGTCGACTGCATCCGCAAACGCATTGACATCGCGCAGCGAACCGGACATAAAGCGAACTCCCGCATAGTATACGGCACAGACGATCAGAAAGGAAACGGCAAATACGACACCGGCAAATTTAATAAATGTGTGATCCGAATCCGAGTGCAATAAATTTTTTAATAACACGCCATATATCGTCCTCTCACAGATGAATTGTATGCAGGAATTGCGGAACGGACTTCACCTGATTCATGTTTTCTTATATCATCAGATGTTTTTCAGTATAACAAAAACAGAAGTTCCATGCAAATAAAATGGAAAATACGATGTGATGACGTAAAGCGTTCTGTCGTCATTGCCTTTCCTGCAAGAAAAAAGATTCCAACGTCAATGATGACAAAAGGAATCTCTTTTTCTGATTTTACTTCAGTTCCATGGAATCGTGCTGACGATTGCCTCATTGCTTTGCCGGTTTTTTCTTCTTCTGAAATGCAGCTTTCTTTTTCCCTGCCGCTTCGAGCATTTCGCGCGCATTTGCGAGTGCCGCCTCGGTGACATCATCCCCCGATGCCATGCGTGCAATCTCGCGCACGCGTTCCGCCTCAGAGAGCGCTGTCACCTGCGTGACAGTCGCCTCTCCCTTGACGGATTTGGCAATGTAGAGATGTGCGTCCGCCATGCACGCGATCTGCGGCAGATGGGTAATGCACAACACCTGCTTGTAGTGCGCGACAAAGGCGATGCGCTCGGCGACCATCTGTGCGGTGCGCCCGCCGATGCCCGTGTCGATCTCGTCGAACACCATGCTCGCCCCGCCCGTATCCCGCGCGGCGACAATGGATTTAATGGCAAGTGCAATGCGCGAGAGCTCGCCGCCCGAAGCGACCTTTTCGAGGGGCTTCTCCTCCTCGCCCACATTTGCCGAAAAGAGCATACTGAGGCTGTCCGCACCACAGCTCGTGTATTTCTCCTCAGGGGTGACGACGATACGGAAACGCGCCTTCGCCATGCCGAGCCCCTGCAGCTCACGTGCAATATCCTTCGAGAGTTCCGCACCGACCTCCTGACGACGCGCCGTCAGATGCGCCGCAAGCTCTTTGAGCCGTTTGCAGAGTGCCGCGATTTCCTTGTCAAGCTGCTCCATATCCGCATCGTAGTTGTCAATGCTTTCCAGTTCTCTCCGGACGGAGGCAAGCCGATCCAATACAGCCGGAATCGTCCCTCCATATTTCTTTTTGAGCCGATCAATGACATCCATGCGCGTCTGTATTTTGTCCAAGCGGGCAGGGTCTGCATCGATACTGTCCAGATAGTCACGCACCTCATAGGATGCCTCCTGCAGGGAGATGTATGCCTCCTCGATCATCGTCTGTGCGTTCGCAAGACCATCGTCATAGCGTGCAATCTCATCGAGCGCATGAGTGATGCGGGCAAGCGCAGAGAGGACAGAAAGCCCCTCCTCCCCATCCTCGCTGAGGAGATTCCCCGCCTCGGCGGCGTTCTCCACAAGGCGCTCCGCATGGGAGAGGCGGCGAATCTCCGTCTCAAGTTCCTCGTCTTCCCCCTCTGACAGTTCCGCCTCGGCGATCTCCTTTTCCTGCCAGCGCAGCATATCCACGCGCTCTCCAAGATCTGCAATCGCCTCCGCACGCTCCTCCCGCGTGCGCGTCTTCTCCTTCCAGTCCGTATAGACTGCCGCATAGGCGACAAGCTGTGTGCGCAGCTCACTGTCCCCGCCCTCAAGGAGACTTCGCTGTGCGTCCTCGCGCAGAAGAGCGAGGTTCTCATTTTGCCCGTGGATGTCGACGAGATACGGAGCGAGCTTTTTTAGAAAGGTCAGTGTGACGCGGCTGCCGTTGACAAGGATGGATCCCTTTCCCGTCCGTGCAACCTTACGCAGGATGATGAGTTCGTCCTCACATTCGATTTCCTGTGCCGAGAGCATGGAACACAGTGCCTCGTCGCTTTCATCGAGCGAAAATACCGCCTCGACGCGCAGAGCATCCGCCCCGCTGCGGATGGTATCCGTCGAGATGCGCTGCCCGAGGATCGCGCCAAGTGCATCAATCAGAATGGATTTGCCTGCACCGGTCTCACCCGTGAGAATATTGAGCCCTGCACCGAACGTGACAGAAACCTCCTCAAGCAGTGCAAAATTCCATACACGCAGACTTTGCAGCATAGCCGTCCCCTCCTCTCACCGCAGCAGCTCCTGAATGCGTTCCACGATGTTCTCTGCCGTATCCTTTGGTTTTACAAGCACAAAGATACTGTCGTCGCCCGCGACTGTCCCGATGATCTCCTGCCAATCCGAGGCATCAAGTGCAGCGGCAACTGTCGCAGCGGCTCCCGGGATCGTTTTCACCAGTACAATGTTCTCACTGAAATCACACAGCACCACATTGTCCTTGAAGATCCGCTTCATCCGCCCCTCAGAAAAATGCATCACCTCATGTGGGGATACGGCATAGCGGTAGCGACCGCCGTCCGCAGGCACTTTGATCAAAAAAAGTTCCTTGATGTCCCGCGAGATGGTCGCCTGTGTCACACGCATATGACGCGCGCGCAATGCCTCGGCGAGAGCCTCCTGCGTCTCAATGATCTCCTCACCGATAATTTTTTTGATGAGTTCGTGGCGTCGACTTTTCATTCCACTCTCTCCTAGCAGTTTCTCCAGAGTTTTGTACGCAATGTTTGATAGTAATCCTTGTCCTCGAATTTGATGATGCCCGCGCGCACATCCGAACATTTGACCGTAACCGTGTCATCGGGATGAATGGGTGTCGTTTCCTGCCCGTCCAACGTTACGATAATGCTCTGCCGTGTGTCGACGAGGTGGATGTGCACAACATCCTCCACGCGGATGATCAGCGGGCGGATGTTCAGTGTATGAGGGCAGATCGGTGTGAGTACGAGCCCCTTCACCATCGGGTTCATGATGGGACCGCCCGCCGAAAGAGAGTATGCCGTCGATCCGGTCGGCGTGGCAACGATGAACCCGTCCGCCTTACATTCCACGAGCGGTATATCATTGACCGCAAGCCCGAGTGAAATGATACGCGCCGGATCGCCCTTCATAACGACAATATCGTTGATTGCGTATCCAAGAACGTGTTCCGAACCGTCCGGCTTCGTGACAAATCCCGCGAGGAAACGCCGCCACTCGATGCGATAGTCGCCCGCACAGAGTTTTTCAAGACGTTCCTCAAGCTCGTTCTGCTCAATATCTGCCATAAACCCGAGCGTACCCATGTTGATGCCGCAGACAGGTACGGGGTTCTCCACATAGCGGCGGCAGATACCAAGCAGTGTTCCATCCCCGCCGAGGCTGAGCGCAAAATCCGCCGGCTGATGCTCGATGTCGTCCACGCCGCAGTCCTCCATGCCAAACTCCGCCGCACGCACATGCGACAGGAGAATACGCGTCTCACGCGCGGCAAAGAACGCACGAATCCGCCGTAAAACTTCGCGTGTCTCCGGCTTAATCAGATTCGGAAAAACCGCAACCGTCCTCATAGCAACGCCCCTCATTGATCCAGCGCCCGATGCGCCTCTGCCACAATCTCATGTACAGAAGCCGCCTCGACCCGCTGCTTCCCATCTTCCTGCATCCGCAGATACAGGAGGTATTCGATATTCCCCTTTGGTCCCTTCACCGGAGAGTATGTAAGTCCGGCAGGGGTGAAATGCTGTGCCTCCGCCACGCGGAGAACCTTCCGGATCACATCCTCATGCACAGCAGGATCGCGGACAACACCGTTCTTGCCCACGCGATCCTTTCCCGCTTCAAACTGCGGCTTAATGAGGGCGATGACCTCACCGCACGCCGAGAGCAGCCCGTGTACGACGGGAAGAACCTTGTCCAGCGAGATAAACGCCACGTCGATGGAGGCGAAGTCCGGAGCCTCACCCAGCATCTCAGCGGTAACATTTCGGATATTCGTACGCTCCATATTGATGACGCGGGCATCCGTACGCAGCTTCCAATCGAGCTGTCCATAGCCGACATCAATCGCAAACACCTTTATCGCGCCGTTTTGGAGCATACAGTCCGTAAATCCGCCCGTCGAAGCACCGATGTCCGCCGCCGTTTTTCCCTTAAGTACGACACCGAAAGCCGCCATTCCTTTTTCCAGCTTCAGCCCGCCGCGGCTGACATAGGGCAGATCCTCCCCCACAACGCGGAGCAGCGCATCCATCGGCACTGTCGTCCCCGCCTTGTCGATGCGTTGCTCATCCACGAGCACCTGCCCCGCCATAATGAGACGTTTCGCACGCTCCCGACTGGGCGCAAATCCCTGCTCCACAAGCAGAATATCCAACCGTTCTTTCTTCATCATCTCTATTGCTTTCGCTTCACGAGATACGCGACAAGCGCACGCAGAAAGTCCGCCTCTGCACCAAACGCGGAGAGCGCGTCGACTGCTTCGTTCACACTGCGGCGTGCAAGCTCCTGCGCCTCCGAGAGAGAGGTCAGCGATACGTAGGTCGACTTGTGATTTTTCTCATCGCTGCCGACGGGCTTTCCGATCTCGTCGGCACTGCCGATGACATCGAGAATATCATCCGTAATCTGGAACGCAAGCCCAAAGTGATCGGCATAGGACGTGAGTGCCGCCAGCTGCTCCTGTGTCGCACCTGCGAGAATCGCACCGCTGCGCAGAGCTGCATGGAAGAGGGCTCCCGTCTTTCCCATGTGGATACGGCGCAGCTCCTCCATCGAAATCTGCACGCCCTCCGCTCTGAGATCGAGCACCTGTCCGCCAACCATCCCCTCGGCTCCCGCCGCACGACTGATCTCATCCACAACCCGCAGGAGTGCCGCTGCAGGCACGTCCTTCTGCCGCAGAATCACCGTAAATGCGAGTGTGAGAAGGGCATCCCCCGCGAGGATTGCAACGCCGTCCCCATACACCATATGATTTGTCAGCTTGCCCCGACGGTATTCGTCATCATCCATCGCGGGAAGATCATCATGGATGAGCGAATACGTGTGGATCATCTCAAGCGCGGAGGCAACGGGCAAAAATTTCGTTCCATCTGCGCCCACGGCATCCGCCGCCGCCATCAAAAGGATCGGACGCAGACGTTTCCCGCCCGCCATGAGGCTGTACTCCATCGACTCCCGCAGAATCTCATCCAGCACAGGAGTCCTTGCCAACTCATCCTTCAGCGCACGCTCAACAAGTTCCTGCCGTTTCTTCCACAGTTCCTTCATCATCAGCCTCCGATCTGCAGATTCTCTTCCGAAATGCCTGTTGCCGTCTCCTTCACCAAAAGATCCATCGTTTCCTCGGCGCGCTTGAGGGAGGTCATACAGACATCAGACAGCTTGATTCCCTCCGAATACTTCGCCATGAGATCCGCAAGTGACAGCTCTCCCGTTTCAATCTCCGCCACAATCTGCTCCAACGCGCCGAGTGCCTCCTCAAACGCCATCTCCTTTTTACGCGCCATGCTACTTCTCCTTTGCCTCAACTACGGCAGATATTTTTCCGTCCGCAAATGTAATATTCAGATGATCGCCCGCCGCAAGTTCCTTCGCACGTGTCACCGTTTTCCCGGCCTTCTCCACAACACTGAACCCGCGGTAGAGAATCTGTACGGGATTCAGGAGCTCAAGCCGTTTCAGTACGAGCTCAAGGCGATGGCGAGCGTTCATACGTCTGTCCTTCGCCGCACGATGGAGACGTTCTGCGGCACGATCCGTACGCTGCACCGCCCCCGCAAGCAGGAGCTTCGGATGGCGGTACCACGGGCGTTCGATCAGCGCCCGCAGATGCGCCTTGTACTGCTCCATCCGTCGCGTGCGTCCCGCATGGAGACGCGCGAGAAGCGCTCCTGCATACTGACGCAGTTCTGCGGCATCGGGTACGGCAAACTCCGCCGCCTGCGACGGTGTCGCGGCGCGTCTGTCACTGACAAAGTCCGCGAGTGTCGTATCCGTTTCATGTCCGACGGCAGAAATCACAGGGATGCGTGAATCGTAGATCGCACGCACAACAGCCTCCTCGTTGAACGCCCACAGATCCTCTGCCGAGCCGCCGCCGCGTCCGACGATCAGTACATCCACGGGGTATTTCTCATTGAAGAAGTGGACTGCCGCCGCGATCTGCCCCGCTGCCTCTGTTCCCTGCACAAGAACGGGATGAAGGATCAGCTGCACATTCGGCCAGCGACGCTTTGCAACCTTGTGGATGTCGCGCAAAACCGCCCCGGCAGAGGATGTGACAATCCCGATCCGACGCGGAAAGCGCGGCAGCGGCTGCTTGTGCGCCTCATCAAAAAGACCTTCGGCACAGAGTTTTTCCCTCAGCTGTTCAAAGGCAAGTGCAAGAGCCCCCGCCCCTTTCGGGGTCAGGGCATTCACATAGAGCTGATAAACGCCGTCACGTTCATAGACGGACACACTGCCGCCCGCAATCACCTGCATTCCGTTCTCCGGCGTAAAACGCAGATTCCGCGCACAACCGTTAAACATAACGCACTTCATGCTTGCACCCGCATCCTTGAGGGTAAAATAGCAATGCCCCGAAGGGTAGCGTTTGAAATTGGACACTTCGCCGCGAATCAGGATATCCGACAGGATTGCCTCTCCTTCGAACAGCCCCTTGATGTATCGCGTCACATCTGTAACAGAGTGGACGGTCATATAATTCCTTTCCGCATTGAAAAAAAAGAACCATTGCACGAAATACTCGCGCAACGGATTCTTTCTTTGTCAGCAGTTCCTTAAAGCGTTTTTTGCATTGCAGCAAGGATCCCGTTTACATAGCGGCGCGCATCATCCGAGCCGTATTTTTTTGCAAGTTCGACCGCCTCATTGATGGCAACCGGCGGATCAATGCGTTCCTCCTGATAGCGCATTTCGTAGTACGCCATACGAATCAGATTGCGATCCACAGCCGCCATACGGTGGAGTTTCCACTCCTTCGCAAGGCGGGCGATCTCCGCATCTATCTCCATGAGATGCGCACGCGTTCCCTGCACCAGCGCATGTGCATAGGGCAGATCATGCTCCGTAAGTCCCTCGACCTCATCCGCCGCAAGCTCGCTTGCATGATCGGCGGACACATCATCCGTGCCGAACTCAAGCTGAAACAGTGTCATAAGCGCGGCTTCCCGCGCGTGCCTCCGGCTCATGACATCCTCCGAAACAAACGGTTCAGTACAGACGTGTCAAGCAGTTCCGCCCAACCGCCGACACGCTCCGCACGCAGTCCGAGCCCCATGCCGATACCTGCACAGAGAAGCACAAATACAATATGCCAGAAGCCAAAGAGCAGAACAGAAATGCCAAACAGCAGACCGATAAGCAGTCCCGCTGTTCGTCCGCAATGGTTCTCCCATTGATCCTGAAGGAGGAGCAGTAAATTTTCTTTCATGCCTCTCTCCTACTAAGACACAGAACGCTTCGACGAAGAGCCGGCGTTCGTGATCTCCGTTACGCGAAGTTCCACGGGGACATCCGAAATACCGAGCACATCATGGAGTTCCTGCCGCACATGCGCAGTCAGCTCCTCCGATACCGCATTCAGGCTCGTATGCTCTGCAAGTGTGATTTTGAGTTCCACCTGCATCGGCGTTGCCGCCGTGTCCTTTGGGGCATCCTGCACCGAAATCGCCGCCGTCGCCGTACGCACGCCCTGCATGGAAAGTGCCACGCGCTCGACGACACCGCGTACAGCAGACAGCGCGACCTGTACTGCACCCGCAGGCGTATCGACAACCATAAACTCGCCATCGGTGCGCGAAGACGCCGCTGTTCGTGCAAAGACGGCAAAGAACAACTTGAGACTGATGAGAAAAACCACCCCACACACTGCAAGAAGTTCCTGACGCGACAGGGCATAGCGCAGTTCATTCAGCCATACGCTCTCCGGAACAATACGCAAGGCAATGACAAGAACCGCGATGACGAGCACCATCACAAAGAGCACATAGGGCAGGAGCAGCAGACGATTTAGAATTCCCATCGCTTGACTCCTCTGTCATATTCAGCGTACACGCATTTCCTCCGGCTTCGGCTCCTCCTCAGGGAAACCGACGCCCTGCACATGGACATTGACTTCGATCACCGAAAGTCCTGTCATCGTCTCAATTGCACGCTTGACATTCTCCTGCGCGGCAAGTGCGACTTCGGGGATACGGATGCCGTACTTTACGATGATGTAAAGATCAATCGCGGCTTCCTTCTCCCCCACCTCGACCTTGACACCCTTGGAGAAATTCTTGCGCCCGAGGATCTCGGCGATACCGCCGGCGATGCCGCCGCTCATCCCCGCCACGCCTTCGACCTCTGTCGTAGCGAGCCCCGCGATGATGCTGACGACCTCATCCGCTACGCGGATCGTGCCAAGTCCCGTTTCCTTCTTCACTACGTTCTTATCGTTGTCCATGTCATATCCTCCGTTCGCAAGAAAAACTATATTAGCCGCGCTCAATGTAGTTGCCCGTGCGCGTATCAATGCGGAGCACATCTCCCTCATTGATGAAAAGCGGCACGCGAACCTCATAGCCGGTCTCGACCTTTGCCATCTTCGTCGCACCTGTCGCCGTATTCCCCTTGACGCTCGGCTCGCACTCAATGACCTTGAGACTGACGGAGTTCGGGAGCTGGATGCCGATGATACGGCCCTTGAACTGCTGCATCGCAACCTCCATGTTCTCCATGAGGTAGTTCAGCGCATCGCCGAGCTGCTCACGCGAGAGCTCGGACTGCTCATATGTCTCCGTGTTCATGAACGTATAGACACCGTCCGCCTCATAGAGGTACTGCATCGTATGCGTCTCAAGGTGTGCCGCAGGCATCTTTTCGTTCGGGTTAAACGTACGCTCAACCACGGCGCCGGTTTCGACATTCTTGATCTTCGTACGGACGAACGCGGCACCCTTCCCCGGCTTTACGTGCTGGAAATCAACAATCTGCCAGACGCCCCCATCGTATTCAATGGTAAGGCCGGTGCGAAAATCGGTGCTGTTAATCATATTATTTGTTCCTCCATACAATACATATTCTTGAGGGAATCGCTGATAATGCTTCCCTAAGGAATCGCTGATAAAATGAAGTCTGTCAGATTGGTGCAGAATTTTTGTCCTGCCAAGGAAACAAACCGGACGCATAGCCAAAGCTATGTGGAGGATTTGTTGACACAGGCAGGGCGAAAAGGATGCGCCAAGATGATGGGCTGAATTTATCAGTGCTTCCCCAAATATTATAGCGGTTTTATGTGCAGATTTCAATAAATTCTTTTGATGCACGTGTGAGCGGTTCTGCGCCGTCTGCCGTAATGAGCACGGTATCCTCGATACGGATGCCGCCCCATCCGGGGATGTAGACGCCGGGCTCGTCCGTGATGAGCATATTCGGCTGCAAAAGCTCCTTGCCCGCCTTCGAGAGACGCGGCTCCTCGTGGATCTCAAGCCCGAGACTGTGTCCAAGCCCGTGTCCAAAGTATTGGTCGAGATCCTGCTCCGCAAGGCAGTCCCGTGCCACGCGGTCAACCTCGATACCCGTCACACCGGGACGCAGTGCCGCAAGCGCACGCTCTTGTGCCGTGCGGACGGCATCGTAGAGTTCACGCTGCCGCGCGTCCGCACGTCCCACACAGATCGTACGCGTGATGTCCGAGTGATAGCCCGCACAGACTGCGCCGAAGTCCATCGTCACAAGCTCTCCGCGCTCGATCACCTTATCGCTCGCAACCCCGTGCGGCAAACTGCCGCGTATGCCTGAGGCGATGATGGTCGGAAATGCGGGACGCTCCGAGCCGAGCATCCGCATATGATGCTCAAGTTCTGCCGCGACCTCCAGCTCCGTCATGCCCGGTTCGATGTAGTCGATGATATGGGCAAAGCCCGCATCCGCAATGGCGCACGCACGGCGAATCAGAGCAACCTCGTCCGCATCCTTCACCTGACGGAGCGGATCGAGGTTCAGCGGCGTATCGAAGGAAATTTCGCCGAGCCGTTCGCGCAGCCATATCACCTTGATGTAGACGAGCGCTCCGCCCTCGAAGGCAAGTGAAACAACACCGGCGTCCACCGCAAGCTCCGCAGCTTTCCCATACAGACCGTCCCGCTGCTCGACAACCTCATAGAGGGGTGCCTCTGCCGCAGCCTGCTCCGTATAACGCCTGTCCGTCACGAGGATAAGACGTTCCGCTGTCACAAGGAGCACAGCGGAATCCCCGCGAAATCCGCTGAAATAGCGAACATTCTCCTCCTTTGTGATGAGAACGGCATCCACTATATTTTCTGCGAGCAGTGTGCGCAAACGTGTAAGACGTGCTTCAATATTCATCGTACACCTCCCATGCGGCAGATGATCACCTCAAGCGCCGCCATATAACTCTCCGCACCGAACCCCGCGATCTGCCCGAGTACGACGGGGGCGATTACGGACGTGCGACGGAACTCCTCACGTCGATGAATATTCGAGAGATGCACCTCGATAACCGGCACATTGACCGCCGCAATCGCATCGCGAATGGCGATGCTGTAATGCGTGAACGCGCCGGCATTCAAGATGATGTAGTCCGCCGTCCTGCGTGCACGCTGAATCGCATCCACAAGCGCCCCCTCGTGATTCGACTGCATGAATTCAATGTCCAGATCTGCCTCATTGGCACGGCGGCGTAGACGCTCATGGATGTCTGCAAGTGTCACAGTACCGTAGATTTCAGGCTCACGCGTACCGAGCAGATTGAGGTTTGGTCCATTCATTACAAGTATTTTCCCCATAGCTGCTCCTAATACCTGATCGAAAAATCACGCTCGCCGTCCACAGGTTCGCGTTCCTCGATGTCAAGACGCTCCACGCGGACGAAGTAGTTGCCCGTACGCATAGCATCAAACGCCGCCTCGACCGCAGCGGCATCGCCCTGCAGTTCCATCGTCACCGTCCCGTCGGACATATTCATCGCCCACCCCGTAATGTCGTTCATCACCGCCTGCTGGCGGACGAACATACGGAAACCTACGCCCTGCACCCGCCCTGCGGCGCACGCATAGCGGCGAATCACACGGTCCATCATCGCTCCTCCTTCTTTATCGGCACATCGCGGCGCAGAATGCTGTTCACCTCAACCGGCTGTGCCATCCGTATCCGGACAATCTGCTGCGGGTGCGGTGCCGCTGCAATTTCCTGCCCGTTCTCGTCCCACATCTCTGTGAGTTCCTGTCGAAACGACGCGCCCACGGGCTGAAAGACCTCGATCTCCTGCCCCAGCTTCATATGGTTGCGCTGCTCCACCGTTGCAAGACAGCGCTCCTCGTCATAGGCACGCACAAGCCCGACAAAATCCGAGGACTGTTCATAGGAGGACGAACCGTAAATCTGATCCGCCTCCGTCGTCCTGCCAAAGAAAAATCCCGCTGTGTAGGCACGGTGCGAGACTTTTTCCAGTTCCATCCGCCACTCCTCCCGCACCGCGTAGGGCTTGCCCGTAAGACAGGCATCGAGTGCCATGCGGTATGCCTTAACCACGCTCGCAACATAGTGGACGCTCTTCATGCGCCCCTCGATCTTGAGGCTGTCGATGCCGGAGGCGACGACCTCATCCAGATACGGCAGGAGGCAGAGATCCTTCGAATTCATGATGTAGGTGCCGCGCCCGTCCTCGACGATGGGATGATACTCGCCGGGTCGCGACTCCTCAACCAGCGCATATTTCCAACGGCAGGACTGTGCGCAGCCGCCGCGGTTCGCATCGCGCCCCGTAAAATAGCTGCTGAGAAGGCAGCGTCCCGAGTAGGATATGCACATCGCCCCGTGCACGAAAAGCTCAAGCTCCACATCCGTATGGCGGCGAATCTCCCGAATCTCCTCACGCGAGAGCTCCCGCGCGAGCACGACGCGCTCCGCACCGAGCTTCTGCCATGCGCACACCGTACGCCAGTTCACATTGTTCGCCTGGGTACTGATATGTACGGGAAGATCGGGCGCGACCTCACGCGCGAGCATAAAGACGCCGAGATCGGCGACAAGCACGGCATCCACATCCGCCTGTGCAAGAAAACGCAGATAGTCCGGCAGGGATACAAGATCGTCATTGTGCGGAAAGACATTGACCGTCACATAGATCTTCCTGCCCGCACCGTGCGCGAGCTGTACCGCCGCCCGTATCTCCTCATTTGTAAAGTTACCGCCGAACGCGCGCAGACCAAACTGCGCGCCGCCAAGATATGCGGCATCTGCGCCATAGGCGAGTGCCATCTGCAGCTTTTCCATCGTCCCGGCAGGTGCGAGCAGCTCAGGTTGCTTCTTCATCCATCCGTCTCCATCCGCCATCACCGTACCTGATCGACCAGTGCAAGATGATCGGCATAATTCGTCGCATAGTAATTGTTCCCGTTCCGATCAGCGACAAAATACAGATAATCAGTGTCCGCAGGATGGAGCACCGCCATCAGCGATGCCGTGCCGGGGCTTGCAATCGGTCCCGGCGGCAGCCCGACATTCTGATAGGTATTGTACGGCGAGGCGATCTCTGTATCGCGGTAGAGCAGATCCTCCTTCGGTGCATCGAGGAGATACTGAACCGTTGGATCTGCCTGCAGCGGCATACCGATGCGCAGACGCTTCAAGAAAATCTGTGCGATGATCGGGCGATCCTCCTCGTGATATGCCTCCTTCTCCACGAGAGAGGCAAGCGTCACAAGTTCATAGATCGAGAGATCCATCTCCTCTGCGCGAGCGCGCATCTCTTTCGTCAGACGGCGGTCGAAGTTCTTCGTCATCATCTCCATAATGCGTGCCGCATCAAATTCCCCGTTGATCTCATAGGTATCAGGAAAGAGGAACCCTTCCGCCGCATAGCGCACGTCTTCGTGTTCCTCGATGTAGGGATAGGGGCGATAGGACTTGGCGCGTTCAATAAACACCTCTGCATCGACCAAATGCTCCCCTTCCAGACGCGCGGCAATGTCACGCACGCTGAATCCCTCGGGGATCACAAAACGAATCGTCGCCGTATTTCCGTAGACCAATGTTTCGAGCACATCGCTCGATGTCATGCCCGTCTGTAGAGCAAACGTACCACTTTTCACCTTATTCTCAAAGCCGTTTAGCTTCGCCGTCCACCAGAACTTCGTCTCACTGTCAATGATGCCCTGCGCGTGCAGCTCCCTGCCGATCTCGCTCACACTCATTCCCGGGCGGACGGTAAAGTAAACCGGTGTCCCGGGTGTTCTTGTATCCGGGGAATTCCCAGACAGCGGAAGGATCACAACTACAACGATGAGGACAAGTGCAATCGACAGTGCCGGTATGCCGAATATGATTTTTTTTTGGAGCGATGTTCCCTTCCCGCGATAGACTGCATCGAATGCCTGCCGCAGACCGTCCCCCTGCAAGAAGTCCCATATCCCCTGCAATGACTTCTTCACAACGAGTCCTCCCTCTCTCTTTCCGCAAAAGTATGAAAAAGCTGTCATCCTCCCTCGATGACAGCCTCTCTTTCTCAGTCTTCTTCGTCCATCAATTCATAGGCGCGGCGCACGGCCTCGAATTCCTCGTCGGTCGGGTCGGTATAGATGTCCTCCCCACTGTCGTCCGTAACGATCTTCGCGATTGTCGCCTCGTCGCCCTCCTCGGCGTTCTCAAGATCTTCCTCCGAGGATACCGCAAGCGCAATCAGCACAGCAAAACGATCCTCCCCGATGGGAATAATCATCTCCTCGCGATAGTAGCGCTCATCGCCATCCTCGTTGGTCATAACAACGATAACATCATCATCGTGCATTTCATCATATTCAGCCATTTCCTTCTCCTTTATTTCAAATGCTGCTGCCGATCCAGAAACCCCTGCAGAATGTAGACCGCCGCCATTTTGTCAATGACCTTGCGCCGCTTCTTTCGCGATACATCCCCCTCAATGAGGGTACGCGAGGCAGCAACCGTCGAAAGACGCTCGTCCCAGTAATGGATCCCGATGGTTGGAAAACGCTCTGCCACATCCGCCATAAACGCACGGACAATTTCGCAGCGTACCCCCTCGTCCCCATTCATATGCTTTGGCAGCCCTGCGACAAATCCCGCAGGCTCATACTCCTGTACAAGCACAGCGAGACGGTCAAGATCCGACGCAAGATTCGTACGGCGAATTGTTTCCACGCCCTGTGCCGTGAGCCCCAAGAGATCGCTGACGGCGATACCGATGGTCGCATCGCCGATGTCGAGCGAGAGATAGCGCTTCACTTTTCGTGCTCCAAGTAGAACCGCACGAGCTCATCGAGCAGTTCGTCGCGCTCAAGGCTGCGGATCTTGCTCCGTGCCTCCTGATGACTCGTGACATAGGCAGGATCGCCGGAGAGCAGATAGCCAACCAGCTGATTGATGGGATTGTACCCCTTCTCCCGCATGGCGGCAGCAGCCTCCCGTATGACCGTATCCGCCTTCGGCTTATCCTCACCGAAGGAAAACATCATTGTTTTTTGTTCGTCCATTTGATTCACCTCGTCGGGAAGTATCGGTCATTCATCCGTCTAAAATAACATTCTGATATTACCACAAAACGCACAAAAAAACAAACGAACCGTTCACACCTCTCCGCCCGGCAGCGCCGAGCTTCCCAAGGTGCGCGTGACGCGATACACGTCCTTGAGCAGACGCACACGCGTCATGACCTGCGTGATCTGGTCGATGTTGCTGACGTTCAGCCCGAGGAGAACTGTTGATGTCTTATTGCGGCGGTTCGGCATCGCATTGACCGTGTGAATGTTGACCTTCATCTCTGCGGGTACTGCGAGGATTTCGGAGAGCATTCCGTTGCGGTCGTTGCAGATGATCTCAATGCCGACCGTATACTCCTTATCGAGTCCGATGTCCCAGCTCACCTCGATCACACGCGTAAACTCCGTATCATTGAGCACGTTCGGGCAGTCGGAACGGTGAACGGACACGCCGCGCCCGCGCGTGATATAGCCTGTGATGGGATCGCCCGGAATCGGGTTGCAGCAGCGTGCGAGACGCACAAGGTAGCCTCCCTCGCCCTCCACGAGAACGCCGTGGCTCGCCTTCTTGCGCTTTCCCCGACGCGGTGCTTTGAGCTCGGAGAGCATCTGCGACACCTCGGGCGGCGTGCTGTCCTTGACTGCCTGCTGATGCAGCTCGATGAGCTTCGTCATAACTCCGCGCAGCGTCACGCCGCCGTAGCCGAGTGCGGCGAGAAGATCATCCTCACTCTGCACGTTGAGTTTTTCCGCGACCTTACCAAGGCGTCCGCCCGCCATCAGTTCCTTCGGCGCATAGCCGAGCCGCTTCGCCTCGTCACGGATGAGATTCATACCGCGTTCGATGTTTTCCTCGCGGTTTTCCTTTTTGAACCATGCGCGGATCTTGCTGCGCGTCGCGGAGGAGGCGACCGTGTTCAGCCAGTCGGGGCTCGGCCCGCTGCCCCCCTTGTTGGTAACGATGGACACGATGTCACCGTTCTTGAGTTTGTACTCAAGCGGCACAATCTTGCCGTTGACCTTTGCGCCGACGCAGTGATGCCCGATCTCGGTGTGGATGTGATAGGCGAAATCAATCGGATTCGAGCCCTTCGGCAGGTCAATGACATCGCCGCGCGGCGTAAAGACAAAGACCTCATCGGAGAATACGTCCAGTTTCAGTGCCTCAAAGAATTCCTTCGGGTCGTCATACTCCTTTTGGAGGCTCACCATCTGACGCAGCCATGACATCTTCTGGTCATTCTCATCGGTCGCACCGATGCTGCGCCCCGCTTCTTTGTATTTCCAATGCGCCGCAACACCGAACTCAGAGACCTGGTGCATCGCATTCGTACGGATCTGGATTTCGAGCGGGTCGCCGTGCGTCATGACCGTCGTATGCAGGGACTGATAGCCGTTCGACTTCGGCATGGCGATGTAGTCCTTGAACCTGCCGGGAATCGGTTTCCACATCGCATGGATAACGCCGAGCACACCGTAACAGTCCTTGACCGAGGAAACAAGGACACGCACGGCAGAGAGATCATAGATCTCATTGACACTCTTGTTGTCGCGCTTCATCTTGCGGTAAATGCTGTAAAAATGCTTTGCCCGACCTTTAATGTCCGCTGTAATGCCGGCAGCTTCGAGCTTCTTCCGAATCTGATCAATGGATTCGATAATGAACTCCTGCCGCTCCTGACGCTTGTGCTTGACCTCCTCCACGAGTGCATAATATGCCTCCGGTTCGAGATAACGCAGACACAGATCTTCAAGTTCCACCTTGATGCTGGAGATGCCGAGACGGTTCGCGAGCGGCGCATAGACCTCGATTGTTTCCTTGGCGATGCGGCGGCGCTTGTCCTCGCGCATATATTTCAGCGTCCGCATATTGTGCAGCCGATCCGCCAGTTTAATCATGATGACGCGGATATCCTTTGCCATCGCAAGGAACATCTTGCGGTAGTTCTCAAGCTGAACGTCCTCTTTCGACATATACTTGATCCGCCCGAGTTTTGTCACACCGTCAATGAGTGCCATGACATTCTTGCCGAATCGCGCTTCCATTTCTTCGAGGGTCGCGCAGGTATCCTCCACGACATCGTGCAGGAGCGCAGCACAGATCGTCTCATCGTCGAGATGGAGTCCGGTGAGAATGTAGGCGACGTTGAGCGGGTGGATGATGTAGGCATCGCCCGAGATGCGCACCTGTCCGCTGTGCGCCTTCTCCGCGTATTCATATGCCCTCTTTATTTTTTCGAGATCGGCATCCGCCTGATACGAGCGCACCTTATCCAAAATCATCGTGATGGTGACATCCCTCTGTGCATTCTCTGACATCTATATGTCACCCTTTCTTTCCTCATGCCGACGAAATGTCGGCGCATCCATGAGTTCGCGCTTGCCCGAAGGCGGAATGAACTGCCAGCCACCCTCCGGCAGCGGCGCGATCAGTCCGAGCTCACGAAAGATACAAAGCGCACACGCCATCGTGTAGGATGAAATATGCTCCACGCTGTGGGAAAATCGCCGTGTGAGTGCGATTGCACCATATGAAATCCGATCATCCGCCCCACGCTGCCCGATGAGGAACGTGTAGACCCTCCTCAGCAAGGCGCGTGACGGAAAGATGCGCTCCTGCACGGCGGGCAGGAGGGAGTCCACCATGCACTGCACGGATGTCACCCCCTGCCACTCGTTCATGCTCGGCACATAGGCGAGATCGTACGCCTCCTCGGTCACAATCTCCGCCCACTCCCCATAGTTCCAATAGAGCGCCGGCACGCGTTTCTCTCGTGTTCCAACCTCCATGCGCAGGTGCTTTCCCTCTGCACCGATGGCAGCCGCCGTCCGAGGGCGCAGATCCCGCACGCCGAAAATCGGGCGGGGATTGCCCATACCGTACGGTTCCAAGAGCGCAAGTTCCTCAATTTTCTCAATCGTCCAATCCGTCGGAGAAACCAGCCCTTCGATCGAAATCTTCGGTGTGAAATCCTCAATCTTCAAGTGGGTATATACATAGTTCGCGAACGCACGGCGAAAATCCTCCACACGATCCCACGCAAGCGTCAATCCCGCTGCCATTTCGTGTCCGCCGAACTGGATGAGCATATCCCTGCACGCAGAGAGTGCCTCATACATATTAAGTCCTGCAATACTGCGGCAGGATCCTTTGCAGACATCGCCCTGACGGGTCAGCACGATGCTCGGACGATAGTATTTCTCCACCAGACGTGAGGCGACAATACCGATCACACCGGCGTTCCACGCCTCTCCCGCGACCACAATCGCGGAAACATCCGGCGTAACGTCCGAAAGAAGCGCCTCCGCTTCCATGAGGATCGACTGTTCCAGATTGCGCCGCTCCATATTGAGTGCATTCAGCTCCCCTGCGATGCGGTCCGCCTCGCGCACATCCTCGGCAAGAAGCAGCTCCACGCCGCGCTGCGCTGTTTCAATGCGTCCTGCCGCATTGAGACGGGGTGCCAGCTGGAAGCCGACCATCCCTGTATTGATCGCCTTGCCCTCGATGTCGGCAACGCGAATCAAGGCAGCAATTCCCTCGCAGGGATGCTCCGACATCACCCGCAGTCCCAGCCGGACGATCTTGCGGTTCTCACCGACGAGCGGCACGAGATCGGCGACGGTACCGAGCGCGACGATGTCCATATCCCCCGCATAGCTCCGCTCCTCCTCCATCTGCCACAGCGCCTGTACGAGTTTGAACGCGACACCGACACCCGCAAGGTTCTTGTCCGGATAGGGACAGTCCGCACGATGCGGATTAACGACAGCGTAAGCGGGCGGCAGTACCACGCCCGGAAGATGATGATCTGTGATGATGATGTCCATTCCCGCCGCCGTCTCTGCAACGGTCTGAACGGATGCGATGCCGCAGTCCACCGTAACGAGCAGGTCACATCCCTCCGCCGCAAGCTGCGCCAGTGCCGCGCCGTTGATGCCGTAGCCCTCCGTAAAACGGTTTGGAATATAGTAGGAAACCTTTCCGCCAAGGGCGCGGATATGCTTCATGAGGAGCGTGGTCGAGGTCATCCCGTCCACATCGTAGTCGCCATAGACAACGATCTGCTCTCCGCTGTGAATTGCGTTCCATATCCGTTCGGCAGAACGCTCCATATCCATCATGAGGAAAGGGTCATGAAAGGGCTCGTCCTCCGGATGGAGAAACGCCCGCGCCTCCTTTGCCGAACGTATGCCTCTGCCCCATAAAATTTGCCCGATCAAAGGCGCAGCCCCGATTTCCCGCGCCAGCACGTCCCCCTCCGTGGTATCCGCACGCACCATCCACTCTTTCAGCATAGACTCCCCCCTCTCCAATAGGAAAAGAGCCTGTCATGGGACAGGCTCTCTTTTTTATCCCTCCACCGCTGCGGGTTTTGCAGCGGGTCGCCGCTCCGTACGGTTCTTCAGTTCGATCCAAAGCTGGCTTGCGATGAAGATGGAGGAGTAGCAGCCGCTGGCAAAGCCGACAAGCAGCGCAAACGCGAAGTCCTTCGTCGTCTCCCCGCCGAACCAATACAGCGCGAACGTCGTGAACAGTACCGTAAACACCGTATAAAGCGAGCGCGTGAGCGTCTGATAGACGGAGGTGTTGACAAGCTCGTTCACATCGCCGCCGCGGCGAAAATGCAGTTTCAAATTCTCACGGATACGATCAAAGATGACAATGGTGTCGTTGATTGAGTAACCGACGATCGTCAGGAGTGCCGCAATAAAGGAAGAATCAATCTGCCGCTGCGTAAAGGAGAACACCGCGAGCACAATGATGATGTCATGGATCAGCGCGAGCACTGCCGACACACCAAAACGCCACTCAAAGCGATAGGCGACGTAAAGGATGATAAGCCCCCACGAAATCACGAGCGCAAGCACGGCATTTGTAATCAGCTCGCCGCCGATGGTCGCGCCGACCTTTTCTTCGCGCAGCACGGTGTAGGAACCAACATCCTGTGAAAGCGATGCCATGACCTCCTTGCGCTGACTTTCCTCAAGGTCAATCGTACGGATCATCACATTTTCGGAGGACTCGATACCGGTCTCTGCGCCTGCAAGCTGAATCGTACTCCCGTCAAGATCGTACTTTGCAAGGCTTGAACGCACGTCGCCAAGCGTCACCGGCTGCTCGAAGCGCAGGTCGATGATCGTCCCCCCTGTGAAGTCGATGCCGAAATTGAAGCCGCGTACCCCCATGCAGATAAATCCGGGGATGATGAGCATCAGAGAGAGGAGAAACCAGATCTTCCGATGTCCTGCAATATCGAACTTAGGCATTCTTCCCATCCCCCTTCTTTTTCACGCCAAGCATAAAGCCGTTTGCACCGTAGAGTGCGGGATTCTCAGACAGCTTCGCGTTGATCATCAGCTTCAGGAGATACTGTGTCAGCGTGATCGCCGTAAACATCGAGAGGATCGTACCGACCCCGAGCGTAATCGCAAAGCCGCGAATCGTCCCCGTCCCAAGGAAGAAAAGCACCCCCGCTGCAATCAGGGTCGTGACATTCGAGTCAAAAATCGTTGTAAACGCACGCTTGAATCCCGCATCCATCGCAAGCCGCAGGGTCTTTTGGTTGACCTGGTACTCCTCCTTGAAATGCTCAAAGATGAGGACGTTCGCATCGACCGCCATACCGATGGAAAGGATGATGCCCGCCACGCCCGGCAGTGTCAGCGTCGCATCCATCAGGTAGAGGATACCGAGCAGCATGATCGTGTATGCCATCAGCGCAACATCTGCAATAAACCCGGAGAGATGATAGAAGAAGATCATGAAGAGAACAACCGCACCCAATCCGATGACAAAGGCGAACTGGGACTTGTCCTTCGAGTCCTGGCCGAGCGTTGGCCCGACCGTGCGCGTCTCGATGATCTCAACCTTCACGGGAAGTGCGCCGCTGCGCAGGACAACCGCGAGGTTCTGCGCCTCTTCGAGGGTCTTTTGCCCCGTGATCTCCGCGCGTCCGCCGAGAATCGGCTCACGTACATTCGGCGCGGTGAGCACCTCGCCGTCGAGCAGAATCGCAATCGTGCGCCCGACGTTCTTCATCGTGAGATCGGCAAACTTCTGTGCGCCCTCATCCGAGAATTCGAGGTTGACGACATTCTGTCCCGACTGCGGATTCGTGGAGGCCTGTGCGTCCTTCAGATCCGTCCCCGTCAGAACCGTATGCCCCTCCTCATCGCGGAACTCAAGCATCGCCGTCTTGCCAATGGTACGAATCGCCGCATCGGGATCCTTAATGCCCGGAAGCTCGATGATCACGCGGCGCTCTCCCTCACGCTGAATGATCGGCTCGGTGAGCCCGAGCGAGTTGACGCGCTTCTCCATGATCGTGACGACGCGATTCATCGCATCATCGTTGACCTGCGCCTGATCCGTATCGACCGCCTCCAGAACGACATGCGTACCGCCTTGCAGGTCAAGTCCCTGCCGGATCGAACTCGCGAGCGGCTGAACCAGGAAAAAAAACGCACCGATGATGACGACAACCGAAATCACCAACTTTAACAGACTATGTTGTCTCAACAGTCCTCACACCTCTTTCTCAAGGTTTTCCATCCGTCTGCAGGAGATCATGCGCCGCTGTGTCAAAATGGCATCGACGCGGGCATCCTGCATCCCCATCGGAACATCGGGAACGATCTGAAAGTCAAAGGCAGGCACCAGCCGCACGGCACGACCTGCACGCGGAAGGAAGCGGTCATAATAGCCGCCGCCGCATCCGAGCCGCCCGCCGCCCGTGTCAAACGCAACCCCCGGAACGATGATCACATCAATTTCCTCCGGCGGAATCTGCGCCCCCCGTGCAGGGTCGGGGGATGCAATACCGAATGCTCCGCTGACCAACGCATCCATGGCAGGCAGTTCCCGTGCCTCCATCAATCCCTTTCCCGTGATCTCGGGAAGGACGATGCGCCGTCCCTTTGCAAGGAGTTCCGCCATCAGCGGATACAGGTCAATCTCCTCCGGCGTACTCGCATAGAGCATGATTGTCCGTGCATTTTGCACGACAGGAAGTTCCCGCACACGCGCACAGATCCTGTTGCTCGCACAGGTGCGTTCCTCTGCTGAAAGAGCACGGCGGCGGGCAAGCATTTCTCGCCGCAGCGCCTTCTTTTCGGCAAGCAAATTTCCTGCCATCAGACCGTATTACTCCTCTTCCTTCGTATGCACCGCACTGACCGCAGAACGCTCAAAGACAATGTTCACCCCGTCCGCCGCACGAAGCGTCACCGTCTTGTCGTTCAGTTCCATGATCTTGCCGTGCATCCCGCCAAGCGTGATGATCTCGTCGCCGACCTTCAGTGCGGCAAGCATCGCATCGCGCTTCTTCTGCGCCTGCTTCTGCGGGCGATAGAGGAGGAAATAGAAAAAGACCACCAATATGATAATTGGTCCCCACGAACTCAGCTGTGCCATCATTTCTGCATCCATAAATACAACTCCTTCATTCAAATAAATTATCTTTTATGATATTGATTCATAAAAGCCTGATAGAACGCGGGGAATGTGCCCGCGATGATCGCCGCACGCATACGGCGCATGAACTCCTGCAGGAAGTAGAGGTTGTGCAGGGTTAGGAGGCGCAGCCCGAAGATCTCCTCCGCACGCACAAGATGACGGATGTATGCGCGCGTATAGCCGTTGCGGCAGGCATAGCAGCCGCAGCCCTCCTCAAGTACCGTATGATCGTGGGTATGGACGGCATTCTTCATGACGAGGCGGCCGGTCCATGTCATCGCCATGCCGTTGCGTGCGACACGCGTCGGAAAGACGCAGTCGAACATATCGATGCCGTTCCGCACCCCTGTGAGCAGATAGTCCGGCGTTCCAACACCCATGAGATAGCGCGGTTTGTGCGCGGGCAGCAACTCCACCGTGTAGGAAAGGATCTCCTCCATCAGCTCGTGCGGCTCGCCGACACTGAGCCCGCCGATCGCATAGCCCGGCAGATCGAGCGCCGTCGCCTCGGCAGCGTGCCATGCACGCAGATCGCGATACATACCACCCTGTACGATACCAAAGAGCCCCTGCCCCTCCGCATCCGCCATTGCGTCACGGCAACGGAGAAGCCAGCGCTGCGTGCGCTCCGTCGATGTCTTTGCATAGGCATGGTCGGCAGGATACGGAATGCACTCGTCGAACGCCATAACGATGTCAGAACCAAGGCATTTCTGCACCTCCATCGAAACCTCAGGCGAAAGAAATTTCTTCGAGCCGTCGATGTGCGAGCGGAACGCCGCCCCCTCCTCCGTGATCTTTCGGAGATCGCCGAGACTGAACACTTGAAAGCCGCCGCTGTCCGTGAGGATCGCGCCGTCCCAGTGCATGAATTTGTGCAGCCCGCCCGCCTCGCGCACGAGTTCCATGCCGGGACGGAGAAAGAGATGATAGGTGTTGCTGAGGATGATCCCCGCACCGAGATCGTGCAGTTCGTCGGGCGATACGCCCTTGACGGTCGCCTGCGTTCCCACAGGCATGAAAATGGGCGTTGGAAAGCTGCCGTGCGGCGTGTGAATCACCCCCGCACGCGCTCCCGTCGTTTCATCCCGCCGGACCAGTTCATAGGTAACCGCTGCCAATCCTGCACCCCCATCTCAAAACACCCTGTATCATAACACAAAAGCAAGAGATTTTCAAAACCGGAATTATCTCAGACGCTATGATCATCTCCGTCATGCGTGCTCCATCCAACCGCCTCGCTACGCAATGGATTGCGTGCTTATCCGCAGGACACACACTTTGCCCACTTGCTCCAGCGATTCCTTAGGAGCACTGCAGAGCTGTACGAAGTGTTTGTTTCATAAGCTCCATATCGGGGCGTATCCCCGTCCAGAGGCGAAACGCCTCCGCGCCCTGCGCGGCGAGCATCGTCTCGCCGTTGATCGTTTCACACCCCCGCGCCCGTGCCTCGCGCAGAAAACGCGTCTCGGCAGGCGTATAGATCAGATCATAGACAACAGCGGAGGGATTCAGCGCCGCCATATCCACAGGCGGCATCTCCTCCGTGTGCGGTGTCATGCCCATCGGGGTCGTCTGCACAACGATGTCGGCAAAGCGCAGTGCAGCGGCAAATGCGGAATCGTCAAAATGATATGCCCGCACATCTCCGTCCGCCGCAAAATCTGTCGCGAGTGCCGCCCCCTTTGCCACGTTTCGGACACCGATCACCACAGAGGAAACATTGCTGCGCAGCAGCCCCCAAAGCGCTGCCCGCGCCGCGCCGCCCGCGCCGATCAGCACGGCTTTTTTTCCTGCGAGCGCAATCTCCCGCTCCGCAAAGCCCGCGAGGAAACCGACGACATCCGTATTGTGCCCGACCATCCCGCCGTCCGCGATCACAACGGTATTCACCGCATGAATGCGCCGCGCGTCCTCGCTCAGATCATCCAGCAGGGGGATGATCTCCGTCTTGAACGGGATCGTTACATTGAATCCCGCGATCCCCGCATCACGCAGACCATATACAGCAGACGGCAGGGCATCCGCACGGACGGGCAGAGCCGCATACACATAGTCAAGCCCTGCATCGTGCAGGGCTGCATTCTGTATGACCGGTGAGAGGCTGTGCCCGACGGGCGCACCGATCACCCCCAAAAGTTTGGTTGTTCCGGTAATCATATACATCCTAGCTATGCTTGCCGCGCATATCGTCGAGGAGCCCCATCTTGAGTTCGTAATACATCGGTGTCATATCGAGATAGTGGCTGTGCGGATTCTCAAAACGCTGCTCCTCCGGCCAGATCTCCTCCGCCAGCTGTTTTCTCACATACTGCCGAATTTCATCAAGTGCCGGCAGCTGCTCCACACGCGTCCCGCCGCTCATATAGAGGCGGCGCAGATTCACTGCCGAGAACCCGTCGAAGAAACGGTTTTTCCACGGTTTGCACGGATCAACATAGCGGAACGGGTGTGCGAGGTCGATCTCCTCCCCCTGTACGGCGATCATATCCGCAACCGCCTTGCCATGCCTGTCATAGACGCGATAGAGATCCTTCAATCCCGGATTGGTCAGCTTCTCCACGTTCTCCGACATCTTGATGCGCGGCGAGAACACACCGTCCTTTTCCACAGCAACGAGCTTGTAGACTGCACCAAAGACAGGGTCGGACTTCGCCGTAATGAGACGTTCTCCCACGCCGAAGCTGTCCACCTGTGCGCCTTGGAGGAGGAGCGAGGAGATCGTAAACTCATCGAGACTGTTCGACAGGATGATCTTACAGTCCGTAAGCCCCGCCTCGTCAAGCATCGTACGGATGCGTTTCGACAGATAGGCAAGATCGCCCGAGTCGATCCGTACGCCCGCCAGCCTCCGTCCCTGCGGTGCAAGCACCTCGTTCGCCGTGCGGATGGCGTTCGGAATCCCCGAGTGAATGACATCGTAGGTATCGACAAGCAGTACGGTCGCCTGCGGGTAGATCTCCGCATAGGTTTTGAATGCGGCAAATTCATCCTCAAAGAACATGACCCAACTGTGTGCCATCGTCCCCGACACGGGAATATCGAACTGCTGTCCTGCCGAAACCGTCGCCGTCATATCGACACCGCCGATGTAGGCCGCCCGCGCACCGTACGTTGCCGCATCCATATTGTGCGCGCGCCGCGCACCAAAGTCCGAAACGCACCGCCCCTCTGCAGCCCGCACAATGCGCGACGCCTTTGTTGCGATCAGGGACTGATGATTGATCTGCGCGAGAATCGCCGTTTCAATGAGCTGCGCGTCGATGATCGGCGCGACAATCGTCATCAGCGGCTCATTCGGGTAGATGATCGTCCCCTCCGGAACTGCATAGATGTCTCCACGGAAATGAAAATCGCGCAGAAATGCCAAAAACTCCTCGGAAAAGAGATGCTGTGCACGGAAATAATCAATGTCCTCGTCCGAGAACGCCATGTTCTCAACGAACTCGATCACATGCTCAAGCCCCGCAAACACGGCATAGCCGCCCTTGTCGGGAACAGAGCGGAAAAAAAGATCAAAGGCGACGCGCACATCGCCGTGATTTTGATGAAAATATCCGTAAGACATCGTCATCTCGTAGAAATCCATCATCATCGACAAATTTCGCTTATCAAACTGCGTCACAATTCAGTCCCCCTATCGGGCAGAAAAAAACGGCATGAAAACAATTACTTTGCATTATACCATTTCCTCAAGATTCACGCAAAAATAGTTTCTCACCATTTTTCGTCCTGTTTTGACAAAAAGAGCAGATCCTCCTGTGTGAGCCTCGCCAATGGCAGCAGTTCGGGACGGCGGCGCATGGTACGAAGAAGGGACTGCTCGCGCCGCCAGCGTGCAATCTCCGCATGATTGCCCGAGAGCAGGACATCCGGCACAGCCTTGCCCTCAAACACGCGCGGACGTGTGTACTGCGGATAGCCGAGCAGCACATCGAAGAACGAATCCGTCGGCGCAGACGTGTCGTCACCGAGCACGCCCGGCAGCATACGCGCCGTCGCATCCACGACGAGCATGGCGGGAATCTCCCCGCCCGTCAGAACGAAATCCCCGACGGAAATAAGACGGTCGGCGAGATCGTAGATGCGTGCGTCAAATCCCTCATAGTGTCCGCAGATGAGGATCAGCTGCTCGTATGCGGCAAGCTCCTTTGCCATTTTCTGCGTGAACGCCTCGCCCGCAGGATCGAAGATGATGGTACACCGCCGCCCCGCACAGTCCGCCGTTTTTTCCTGTATGTCGTGCACAGCGGCATAGAGCGGCTCGGGCTTTAAAACCATGCCCGCCCCGCCACCGCACGGCGTATCGTCCACATGATGGTGCTTGTCCGTCGCGTAGGCGCGGAAATTCGTGCAGTGAATGTCCAATATACCGCGTTCCGCCGCACGGCCGAGGATGCTCGTGCCGAATACGCCCGCAAACATCTCAGGAAAGAGTGTCACAAGATCAATTCTCATAGGTACTCCTTATCTGTCGCTGAATGTCCTCCATTATAGCAGAATGCGCATGAAATTCGGGAGGATGGCATAAAATATTTTACGAATTGCCGCAGAAGATATATAATAGGAAAAGATACATATGGAGATCAGGAGCATTTTATGGACATCAACCTTGCCCATTTCAATACGGACATCGGACGACAAAAGCCCGAGAACATCATCCACACGGATACCGCCTGTCCGTTCTGCGCAACGGACGAGCTCACAGACATCATTGCGACGGACGGCGACATCATCCTGCTCAAAAACAAATACAACGTCATCGAGGAGGCGGATCAATTCGTCCTCATCGAGGGACGGGACTGCGATTCGGATATGCCCTGCTACACGCGCGACCATATGCACCGCCTCATCGCGTTCGGTATGGAACACTGGGCGCAGATGCGTGCGAGCGGAAAATACGACACGGTGCTCTTTTTCAAGAACTACGGACCGTACTCGGGCGGCACGATCCGCCACCCGCATATGCAGCTCGTTGGCTTCTCCTCCTTTCGACAGGAGCTGTCCTTTCATCGCTCCGAGTTTGACGGGCTGACCGTGGATGAGCGGGACGGGGTCACGCTGAATTTCTCCACTGCCCCGCGCGTCGGATTCTGGGAACTGAACGTCGTACCGCAGGACGCACACGCGACCGATACGATTGCCGACTACATCCAAATCGCCGTGGACTTCTTTATGAATGCATTCCGCCGCCCGCTCACAAGCTACAATATTTTCTTTTACAACGAAGGCGATGCGATCTTTATCAAGATCATGCCGCGCTTTGCCACCTCCCCCGTCTTTATCGGCTACAACATCCGGCTGCTCCCGTCCAACCTTGTGGAGATGCGGGACAGGATGCGCGCGAAATACTTTGGAAATGAACGGAGCACGGAATGAACGACGCGATAACTGAAGCACCGCCGAAACGGACGCGGCGGCGCAAAGCAGCGACACGAAAACGCACAAAGAAAAAAACGCCCCGCAGATTTGGGCGTTTTTTCTTGGGGATGGCGGCTGTATTATCTATCATCGGCATAGCGGTCTTTCTCTTCGTCCCACAGGCTCGGCAGAGCATCGGCGAACTCCTCCCCCCTGCCGAGCGGCAGCTGCCTGCAAATCAGCTGCATGAGATCCACGAGCCGGATGCGGGCGAGCAGATTGCGCGCATCCTCTTCATCCGCCGCGCCATTGATGCACGTCTTGACCGCACCGACTATGTCCCCATCGAACGCATCTCACCGAACCTCAGGAACGCCATTGTCGCCATTGAGGATCGACGCTTCTACGAACATTGGGGGTTCGACATGACGGGTATGGCACGCGCCGCCCTCGTCAACATCCAGCATGGACGCATCGAGGAGGGTGCGAGCACGATCACGCAGCAGCTCGTGAAGAACCTCTTTCTGGCAAATGAGCAGACCTTTACACGCAAGGCACAGGAGCTTCTGCTCGCCCTTGACATTGAGAGCACCTACGCAAAAGACGAAATCCTCGAAATGTATCTGAATGTCGTCTACTACGGCGCCGGGTTCTACGGTGTAAACGCGGCATCCGAGGGATACTACGGGAAATCTCCCGCCGCCCTCGACCTGCCCGAAGCCTCCATGCTTGCGGGTATTCCGAATGCCCCCTCGGAGCTCTCCCCGTTCACAAATTTTATCGCCGCAAAAAAGCGACAGGCAATCGTCCTCGACACAATGGAGGCGCAGGGGTTCATCGACGCACGCACCGCCGAGGATGCAAAGATGCAGTCGCTGATGTTCCGCCCGGAGGAACACGGAAACGATATACGCTGACAACACACGTACGCACTCCACGCATATTGCTGTATCAATTATCGGTCAATCAGAGCTTTTCCGTCCGCGAACAGACCGATGCGCGTCACATATGCCTCATGCGGGTCAATCGGCAGGGCAAAGTCGCGCACCATCACGGACAACACCTCGATCGGCTTGACACTCCCCTCAGGGGTCACAACGAGATTCATCCAAAACGTCAGCCGCCCATTCTCCCATGCGAAGGAGATGGGCTTTTTTACGTACGCCTTTGTCTCAATCATACGCTTCTTCTTTGGCGTGACGCGCTCCCACACGGCACTCTCCGCCGCATTGTAACGCCGTACACTCGCGTGTACCGTTTCCGCCGTTCCCGCATAGCGAACGGTAATCCGATAGCGAGCCTCGTCCACATCCGCCATCAGCGCCCTATGCTTTCCTTCCAACACCTTAAGACGGACGATCTGCGCCCCGCACGGCAGATGTTTCCCGAGCCGCCGCAGCATCGTATCCGGTGCAATTTTCTCCGTCGTCTCAAAATCCACATACTCCGCATCGCTCGCAGCCCCCAATGAAAGTGCGGAGGCAAACGCCACCTTCATGTGCGGGTTGAACCCCTCCGAATACGCCATCGGCAGCCCCGCACGCTTGCACGCGCGGACAAAGAGATTCGCATAGTCGAGGTGGGAGACATAGCGCAGCTCCTCCCCCTTCGTAATCAGTGCGCGATAGACGAAGCGACTTCGCTCTGCGGGCGAGTTTTGCGCATCCGCCCCGGCAGTACGATGCTGTTCGTCAGGCGCATCCGCATTCGTATGCCCTGCCTCCGTCCCGGCATAGTCGATCACATCCACGCCGAGCGTCGGGCATATTCCACAGCCCGTGCAGTGCGTGCGGCGGCAATCCTCTGTGAGAGATGCCGCGAGTGCCTTCTGCCACTCGGACTTCAGGAATCGTTCAAGCACCCCGGGGGAGGTGTGCGCCCACGGCAGCGGTTCTCCGACCGTGCGCGTACGGCGGCTATAGTATTCAGGGTCAATGCCGCACTTCTCAAATGCGGCAAAATAGCGACTGTCGTCAAAGAGATCCGACCAGCCGTCAAACCTCGCACCATTCCTCCACGCCTCATAGAGTGCAGGCGCAAGGCGGCGGTCGCCGCGTGCGAATACCCCCTCGATCACGGAAAGACGCGCGTCATGATAGTGAAACGTAATCGAACGATCTGTGATATGCTCCTTGAGGAGCTGCTGCCGCCGCTGAAACTCCTCCATCGGCAGCTGTCCGAACCACTGGAACGGCGTATACGGCTTTGGCACAAAGCAGGAGACGGAGACCGTCACCTTGCATCCGCGCCGCCCGCGCACCTCGGTATAGAGATCAACCACCTTTTTCGCAAGGTGTGCAATGCCGATGATGTCCTCATCCGTCTCCGTCGGCAGCCCCATCATAAAGTAGAGCTTCACCTGCTTCCACCCGTGGCGGAACGCCGCGCCGCACGCCGTCAGCAGATTCTCCTCCGTCACGCCCTTGTTGATGACATCGCGCATGCGCTGCGTCCCCGCCTCGGGCGCAAAGGTCAGCCCTGATTTCCGCACCTGCTGCATCCGATGTGCAAGGTCAATCGAGAAGCTGTCGATGCGCAGCGACGGCAGGGAGAAGCTGAGTTTTTCCCCTGCATAGTCCGTCATCAGATCATCCACGAGCCGCCCGAGACAGGAGTAGTCCGCCGAGGAGAGCGATGTGAGACTCATCTCATCGTAGCCCGTCGCCTCGACCAGACCGTGCGCCATCTGCCGCAAATGCTCCTCCGTACGCTCACGCGCAGGGCGATAGGCGATGCCCGCCTGACAGAAGCGGCAGCCGCGCGAGCAGCCGCGAAAGAGCTCCATCATCATGCGGTTATGCACAATGTCCATATAGGGAACAATCGGGTGCTCGACCGACATAACGCCGTTCATATCCCGCACGACACGCTTGTAGATCACAGAGCGCGCATCGGGATGCAGTGCGCGCAGTTCGCGGAAATTCCCCGCATCATCATAGACCGGCTCATAGAACGAAGGCACATAGATCCCGTCAATCGTCAGCAAACGTGTGAGGAACCCCTTGCGCCCGCCATCCCTTCCTGTGGAATCCCACGCAATAAAGGCATCGCAGATCTCCGGCACGGCCTCCTCGCCCTCACCGATCACGAAGAAATCGAAGAAGTCCGCAACAGGCTCGACATTGTAGACACAGGGCCCTCCCCCGACGACGAACGGCACATCGCCCCCGCGCTCCCGCGCATGGAGCGGGATACCCGCCAAATCAAGCATATTGAGGACATTCGAATAGATCATCTCGTATTGGAGAGAGAACCCGAGAAAATCAAACGCCGTAATCGGGCGATGGCTTTCGAGCGAAAAGAGCGGAATCCCCTTTTCGCGCATCTGCGCCTCCATATCGACCCATGGCGCATAGACACGTTCCGCAAGGATGTCTGCACGGCGGTTCAGAATCTCATAGAGAATGGCGAGCCCGAGATTGCTCATGCCGACCTCATAGACATCGGGCAGCGCAAGTGCAAATTTACATTGGACGGAAGCCCAATCCTTGTGTATGGCGTTCCACTCACCGCCCGTATAGCGTGCCGGTTTCAATACCGACTGTAGGATGCTGTGATCGAGCTGCACCATTGTTTCATTATCCCCCACAAAAAAGAAAAGAGACTGCCGCGCGAAGGCGCACAGCCTCATGAATGTTCGTCTAAAAGAGTAACTTTTGCCGCCGCAGCTGAATGTTCAGCAGAATGGCAATCGCCATGATATTTGTCGTGAGCGAACTCACGCCATAGCTCATGAGCGGCAGCGGAATCCCCGTGACAGGCATAATCCCCATCGTCATGCCGACGTTGACGAGCACATGGAACGCAATCATCGACGTGATGCCGACCGCGAGCAGACGCCCGAACGTATCGCTCGCATCCTGCGCAATTCGAATGCCGCGCCAGAGCACGATGAGATAGAGCAGCAGCAGCACAGCACAGCCCACGAATCCGAGTTCTTCGCCCACAACGGAGAAGATAAAGTCCGTATGGTTTTCCGGCAGGAAGTTCAGCTGACTCTGCGTCCCGCCGAACAGTCCCTTGCCAAAGAGAAGCCCCGAGCCGATCGCAATTTTCGACTGGATGATATGATACCCCGCGCCGAGCGGGTCGACATTCGGATCCAGGAACACCATGATACGCATCTTCTGATAGTCCTTCAGAAAATGCCAGAGTACAGGCATCGCCGCAAGCCCGAGACCAAAGAGCCAAAAGAGGATGCGCAGCCGTATCCCTGCCACGAACACCATCCCGAAGAAGATCGCCAGAAAGACCAGCGATGTGCCAAGATCCGGCTGCTTCAGAACGAGCAGGAACGGCAGTCCGACATAGGCGGCAATCGGTGCAAGGTCACTGAGCGACTGCACCTTTCCGCGCTTTTCCATCATCGCAGCAAGTGCGATGATCATGATGAGCTTTGAGAACTCCGACGGCTGTATGCTGATCGGACCGAGTGCGATCCACCGCTGCGCACCAAGCGCCGTCTGCCCGATCAGCATAACGAGAATCAGGAGAACCAGATTGAACACATAGAAGTGGTTGCCGTACCTCTGTAAGATCTTGTAATCGAAATTCATCCAGAACGCCGCAAGTGCAATGTCCACAAGAATCGAGATGCCCTGTCGCTGCACAAACCAATAGCGTTCCTCACTCGGCGTATTGACGTGCGTCGCACTGCCGATAATGACAAGACTCATGACGACAATTGCCGCCGCCGCAGCAATGAGCGTCACATCCGTGCGGCGCAGAAGCCGTTTCGAGAGGATCATCGTCTGCGCCTTGACGGATTGCTGCCGCCGTGCTGAACGCTGACGACAGGGATGTTGACGACAAGCGCCATCGTGTCATTTTCATTTTCGAGGGAGAATTCCATCTCACGCGTATCGATATACATATACTTCGAAATCACCTGAATAATCTCCGCACGCATATTGTCCATAATCTCCGGAGAGACATTCGCCCGATCATTGATGATGACAAGCTGAAGACGGCGGCGTGCAACGTCGCCGGAGCTTTCCTTTTTTCCAAGAAGCTTTCTCAGCATCTCAATCACACTGTCCCCTCCTCACTTGCGTCCAAAGAGCTTGCTCTTAATTGTATCCCAGAGACTTTCCTTGGTAAACTCGCGGAACGGAATCTCCTCACCGCACAGACGACCGACCACGTCGAGATATGCCTGTCCTGCGGGAGAATCCGGCATTGTAACACACGGCTCGCCACGGTTCGTGCTCATCACGACCATCTCATCATCCGGGATCTGACCGATGCAGCCCACCGAAAGAATCTCGTCGATGTCGTTCATATCGAGCATATCGCCCTTTTCGATCATCTTCGGACGAATGCGGTTCACGATGAGGCGAATGTCCTCCTTGTCCGCGCGGCCGAGCTCCCCAATGATCTTGTCCGCATCGCGCACCGCCGAGATCTCCGGCATCGTCACCACAATTGCCGTATCGGCGGCGGCGATTGCCGTCTGAAACCCCTGCTCAATCCCCGCCGGGCAGTCGATGATAATAATATCATAGGAGCGGCGCAGCTCCTCACAGAGCACAGCGAGCTCCTCCGGGTTCACGGCACTCTTGTCCTTGACCTGAGAGGTCGGCAGGAGAAAGAGCGAGTCGTATTTTTTGTGACGAACAAGCGCCTTTTTATACGGTACACGCCCCGAGGTCACATCGACCAGATCGTACATGATGCGGTTCTCAAGACCGAGCAGCAGATCGAGATTCCGCAGCCCCGTATCCGTATCAATGAGAACGACGCTCTTGCCACGCATGGCAAAGCCCACACCCAGATTCGCCGTCGTTGTTGTCTTTCCAACGCCTCCTTTGCCCGATGTCACAACATAGATCTCACTCATATTTCGAACCTACCTCTCTATTGGCTCAATGACAATCTGACCATCCTTCACATAGGCACGCTCCGCCTTGTCGGAGTCCTCCAAGTCATCCGGCGGACGCGCAACATAGTTCGCAATGCGAATCTGTGTCGGCATCAGATGATCCGCAATAATAAACGCTGTCGAATCCCCCGCAGCTCCCGCGTGAACAACACCGCGGCAGGTACCGCGCACATCCACGCTGCCGCCCGCCGTGATCTGCGCCCCCGGATTGACATTCCCAAAGACAATGACAGATCCTTCCGTCTCCACCGCCTGTCCGCCGCGCAGTGTCTTATCGACGACGAGCATCCGCTGCAGTTCCTGCGTGTCCGCCTCCTGTTGTGTCTTTGCCACGGCGGGCTGTTCCTCGCGGGGCAGAGAGGGCAGCGGGGCAGCGGGTTCCGGCTTTGCCGGACGGCAGATCAGCCCATGCGTCCGAAAGAGTTCCTGCACCGCCGCCAACGATTCCTTTGCAAAGTGATTGCGCGGCACGCGCACCACCGTACCGCGCAGGAAAAAGCCGGTTCCCGAGTCCAACTTTCTTTCCAACTCCTCCATGATCTCCGAAAAGGGCATATCGGCAGGGAAATCCAGTGCAAGCTCGCCGTTTTCCCCTTTGATCTTGATCTTATCCTCGCTCATGTCCGTCCCTCACTTGCTCCCTGTGTTCTGCACCGCACGATCCAGCCGAAAAGCAGCTTCCAGAATCCTGCGCCCGATCGGCACCGCCGACAGCGAGCCGAAGCCGCCCTGCTCGACAATAACTGCCACCACGATATTCGGATGGGCATAGGGACCATATGCCACGAACCACCCGTGGTCACGTCCCTGCGAGTTTTCCGCCGTTCCCGTCTTGCCCGCAATGTCGACGGGAAATCCTGCAAACACCCCGGCGGCAGTACCGATCTTCGTTACCTCGTGCAGCCCTTCCTGCACGTTGTGGATCACGGACGGGCTTACCTCCAGCTCCGAGAGGAGCTTTGGCTCAAACTCGCGCACCGTATTCCCGTTGACATCCACAATACGCCGGACGAGATGCGGCTGAAAGCGTTTGCCGTTTGCCGCAATCTCCCCCATGACCATCGCCGCCTGCAGCGGGGTTACGAGATTGAACCCCTGACCGATCGCCGCATCGAACGTTTCGGAGAGATACCATTCTCCATCCTCATAGTTTTCCTGCTTGTACTTGCGGTTCGGCACAAGCCCCTCCGCCTCATACGGCAGATCAATGCCCGTCCGCATCCCGAGTCCGAACATACGCGCATAACGTTCCAACGCATCCACGCCGAGACGGTTGCCCATTTCGTAAAAATACACGTTGTCCGAGTGCGCCATTGCCTCCTGGAAGTTGATCCAACCCAGAGCCTCCCCACCCGCATTGGTTTTGGGGATGATCCAGTGATGACCGGCGTCAAATATTTTTTCCTGCGGCGTTACCTTGTGTTCGGCGAGTGCCGCCGTGCCCGTCACAATCTTGAACGTCGATCCGGGGGGGTACTCCCCTGTGATCGCCTTGTTGTCCATCGGATGATAGGGATTGTTGTTCAGCACATTCCAGTTCTGTGTCGAGATCCCACCCGCGAAGAGATTCGGATTGAAGGCGGGGCGGCTGACCATCGCCAGCACCTCGCCCGTCTGCGGATTCATGACCACAGCTGCCGCCGCATTTGCGTGCACAATGGAGAGCTGTGCATCAACCGCCTGTTCCGCCACCTCCTGAATGTGCTTGTCAATCGTCAAGATCAGATCGTTCCCCGGCACAGGCGACTGGCGTCCGAGGATCTGTACAGGCCGTCCCGATACATCCACCTCCACCTGATCGCCGCCGTTGATGCCGCGCACCTCCTTGTCATAGACACGCTCCAGACCAAACTTGCCGATGATGTAGCCGGACTTATAACCTTCATCCTTGCGCCGCTCCAGTTCCTCCTCATTGATCTCACTCACATAGCCGAATACATGCGAGGCGTACTCCCCGTAGATATAGTCACGAATCGGCAGAACCTCGATCACGACCCCCGGGTAGTCGTCCTTCTGCTCCTCAATAATCGTAACGATGTCCGGCAGGACATCGTTTTTGATGCGGATGGGGTCAAATCCGACGTGCGCATCGATCTTCTTTTGAATCTCCTCCACGGGTACATTGATGAGCTTTGAGACACGCGCAATCACCTCGGGGGAGATCGGCTCTGTCAGGGGGAGCAGAGAAACCGTAAACCCGGGGCGGTTCGTCACAAGGAGCTCTCCGTTGCGGTCGTAGAATGTCCCGCGCGCCGCCTCCGCAGGGATAATGCGGATACGGTTGCCCTCGGCAAGCCGCGCATAGCGTTCCCCGTCATAGACCTGCAAATATCCCGCACGTCCGATCAGCACCGCGATGATGAGCACAATGACCAACATCAGGAATTGGAGACGTCCGCTAAAATCTTCATTTTCGTTCACAATTACACTCCGAGAAATCCTATCGCTCCGGATCATGAATCCGCCGATCCAGATGGAACGTCGCCCAGTGAATCGGATACGCAAAGATCAACTGAAACAGAAGCAGGATGAGGAGCACACGTCCCATGTGCAAAAACGGATTAAAATGATAGCCAAGCAAATAGACAATCAATGCCGAAATCAGATATTTGGCAAACGTTGCCGCAACCGATGCCGTGATCG
This sequence comes from Selenomonas dianae, assembly GCF_030644225.1. NCBI lineage: Bacteria > Bacillati > Bacillota > Negativicutes > Selenomonadales > Selenomonadaceae > Centipeda > Centipeda dianae. The sequence goes on from NZ_CP128650.1 coordinate 1,376,563, forward strand.
GCAAAAAGAACTGCTCCTTGAACACACGATCCGAGAAACGTCCAAAAAAAAGACCGATCAGCGTCAGCGTAAACGCGTGCAGACCGAAAAACGACCCCACACTGAGATCTTCCATCAGACCGAGTGCAAAACCGATGAGGCTGCCCCATGCACTGCCGCGCAAAAACGCAAAGGAAACCGTCGCCAAAAGGAGCAGATCCGGCACAATCCCATAGATCGAAATCAACGGCAGAAAAGAAAATTGCAGCACAAAAAGCCCAAGAAAGAACAGGACGAAAAACTTATACTTCTTCACTGCTCCGCCGCCTTTGTCTGTGTTGCAGAGATCTGTGCCGCCGCAGCAGCCCCCGGACTCAGCGGCGTGGGCTGAATCGGTGCCGGCGGAGCCTCACGGGATGCCGTGACAATCGCCACATCCTCAAGCCGCTGGAAATCCACTGCCGTTTCCAGCAGAGCCACCTTTAAGAGCCCCGTATCATCGCTGTGCTGCGCGACAATCGTCCCCACGGGAATCCCCTTGGGATAAATGCCGCCAAAGCCGGATGTCACGATGGTATCGCCGTCCTGCACATCCGCATTGCGCGGGATGTTCACCATCTGCGGCATATACGGATTGTCCATCGTCCCCGTGACAATGCCCGTCACACGCGACTCTGTGCGCTGAACGAGCGTTCCGACCGAGGATCGCACATCGAGGATCAGCTGCACCTTCGACGAGAGCGGCGCAACCTCCGTCACACGCCCCACGAGCCCCTTGCCCGTCACGACAGGCATATTCTCACGCACGCCATCCTTCGAGCCGCGATCCACAACGATCGTACTCGTCCAGAGTGCCGCATCCCTGCCGATCACACGCGCAGCAAGGAGATCGAACTGCTGTGCCGACTGCTTGTAGGCAAGAAGTTCCCGCAGCCGCACATTCTCCGCCGCATATTCCTCTGCCATTGTATTCTGCCGGCGCAGCTGCTCAACCTCATTTTTGAGCATCTTATTCTGCTCATGCACCGTAGCGATTTCCCACAGATTCGATGTTATATGTTGAACCTGCTGCCCCACATAGGAAAACACCATTTCAAACGGGGCAAGCACAGCCCCCACCGTACTCGTCGATGCGGATGCCTGAAATCGGCCGCGTGCGGCGAAGAAAATAACACAGAAAAGAGCGAGCAGAACGAAAAGCAGTGCCCAGATCTTGCGTCCCGCCTGCCGCGCCCGTCCGATTCGGTCAATCATTGCTTCAGTTTCTTCGAGGACATGACGACATTCTTGAGCAGCCCAATATTTTCGAGCGTGCGTCCCGTCCCCTCTCCGACACAGGAAAGTGCGTCCTCGGACACGAGCACAGGCATCCCCGTCTCATGCGAGAGCAGCTTGTCCAGATTCAAGAGCAGCGCACCGCCGCCCGTCATCATGATCCCATGATCCATAACATCCGCTGCGAGTTCCGGCGGGGTCTTTTCGAGCGTCCCCTTCACTGCGTCGATGATCTTGTAGATCGGCTCATTCAACGCCTCGCGGATCTCCTTGGCACGGATCGTCAGCGTCTTTGGCAGACCGCTCACGAGATCGCGCCCGCGAATGTCCATCGTACGATCCGTATCCGGGGTCACAATCGCCGTACCGACCGTGATCTTGATCTCCTCCGCCGTACGCTCGCCGATCATGAGGTTATACATCCGCTTAATGTACTGCACAATCGCGGAGTCCATCTCATCGCCGCCGATGCGGATGGAGCGGCTTGTTACAATACCGCCGAGCGAGATGACGGCGATCTCCGTCGTACCGCCGCCGATGTCGACGACCATGCTGCCCGTCGCCTCCTCCACGGGAAGCCCCGCGCCGATCGCCGCCGCCATCGGCTCCTCGATCAGATACGCCTCGCGCGCCCCCGCCTGTTGTGCCGCGTCAATGACCGCACGCTTCTCGACCTCCGTCACACCGGAGGGGACACCGACCACGACGCGCGGACGGACGAACGACTTCGAACGCATCGCCTTGCGAATGAAATATTTCAGCATCGCCTGCGTCACATCGAAGTCTGCAATCACGCCGTCCTTCATCGGACGAATCGCGACGATATTGCCGGGCGTACGCCCGATCATCTGCTTTGCTTCCTCGCCCACGGCGAGTACATCACCCGAATCACTCTTTATCGCAACAACAGACGGCTCACGCAGCACAATTCCGCGCCCCTTGACATGTACCAGAGTATTCGCCGTACCGAGGTCAATCCCCATATCGTGACCGCCAAAAAGACCAAACATTGTAAATGGAGTCTCCTTCCATCAAATGAGATGTATCCGTATCAATAAATTCATGCACAGCACACAGGCGTGCAGTTTCAGTATAGCATATGTACGTTTATTTTTCCATGATATTTTGGGAATCACTGATAAAATGAAATGCACAATCTTTTTATCCCGTTTAGGACATTTTGACCAGATTCCTTGACGGACAGCACTGTTTTCCATATAATGAAATCAAATGATATGCACTGTATAAGGAGACGGATGCGAATGAACATTCAAGCAAGGTTGCTGACAGTGGATTTTTATAACTGCAAAGCGGAACAATGCTGTGATGAAGCGGCGGTGCGCGCCAAGGTCTCCACAGCGCTCAGGGAACTGGATCTCGTTCCCTTGCAGATCATCAGCGAGGTGCAGGAAAACGGACACATCTCTCTGATGGCACTGCTGCCGAACGGGCATCTGGCGGTTCACATCCACCCGGAACTCCATCACGTCTCGCTCGACATCTATCTCTGCGCAGAGAATGCCGCACTCGACCCGATCGCACGTATCCTGCGCAAGGCATTCCAACCCGAAAAGACAAAGACGACGCATCTGCGGCGCGGCGATTTCCGCTCCCCTGCCGAGATTCGCCCCAAGACCACGACGCACGTCGCGCCCATCCGAAAGATCAAGAGCACCGGTGCAAAGGTCATCCGCATCCTTGCACGGCGAAACCGCGGCTAACGAACAATCCCCTTGCGCAATTCTCACGCAGAGAACTGTGCAAGGGGATTTTCTTTTTAATGAAGTTTGTATCCCTTTTCAGGTGGAACCTGCTTCATCGACTGATCGTAGTCATCCGTAAGATAATCACCGAGGAAACCGGTTTTGAATTTACCGGGATGCCCATCGGGCAGCGCATCATTTGCCGTCAGCAGCATATCGAGCGCCTTGGACGTAGCCAGTGAAGTCGAGCTCATGTGCATAACGAGAATCGCACCGCGCTTCACCGTTCCGTCCTCCTCGTGTGTCAAATGATGGAGAATCCCGACCAACGACTCCATCGAGACCGTGCTGTAGTCCTCCGTACTGCCGCTGCCGTTGACAATATAGCCAAATCCGTTGTTGAAAATTGCCGTTGCGCCCATGCGGCTGACAGCAAGCGTCGGCGGGCGCAGAAGACGCGTAAGAGCATAGCGTCCCGAGGGGAGTTTCATATCGCCGACCGTCATCGCCAGCTTTTCATAGGAGGAGCGCACATCTTCATAGTACTCCTCCGGATGTTGGACGGGGATCTGACGTCCCTTTTCATCCTGAACAGTCATCGGTATATGTCCGTTCGTATGACTTCCAATCTCCTGTCCCTCCGCAGCAATCGCACGCAAAAGGTTTGGATTATTGTGGATGCTTCTTGTAATAACAAAGAATGTTCCATGCGCTTGATGCTTGCGCAGTACATAGAGCAGATGATTGACCGAGTCATCGCTGCCCCAATCATCAAACGTAAAAAACACCGTATTATCCGCAACGGTCTTGACGATGCCGGTACGATCCGCCTGGCGCATCTCCGTGCGTGAAAATCCGAGCATACGATCCGTTTCCCCGACCTCGGGAGCACCGATGTACCTCTTTAAAAATTCTTTGGCGACCGTCTTTTCGGTCAATTTTTCCGCACGCTCGTAGGGGCGAATCTCCTCGGGCAGCGTATTTACATCGACAGGATATGTATACCGGGTGGATGTATCCGACAAAACGTCCTGCACAGAAACTCCTGTATACCCCGATCCCATACTCTCCTGTGCCATCTGTGCATTGGATGCCCCCGGCGCATGATAGGCGATGTTGTCGAGTTTTTCGGCAAGAATCGCGCGAAAAATCTCAGCCGTAAGTGCGGTACGTGTATAAAAGTCCGTACGCAGATAGACGACCTCGCCACGATTCAACGAGGTTGTCCAACGGCCGAAGAGCTGCGGCATCAGTTCCTCCGCCGTCTGTGCATCCTTGTGCTTGGACTGTACGACATTGAGCCCCTGCCCCACGAGAATGCATCCCATCGCCGATACCGCCTCGTTGATTGCATCCTCATCTGCACCGGACATCTGGCGGACAACATTCGTTTCAATACCATAACGTATCTTGAGTTCCGTTTGAATGCGCTCGATCTGCGCACAGTACGCAGCGAAGTCCGCCCCCGCCTCCGGGCGCAGACCGATGCCGAGATCCTGTCCCGCTGCAACAATACGTTCGATATTGTCAGCATTGCGTTGGAGCTCGCGCTCCGTGACAAAGAACGTTCCGCGCATCCCACGTTCCGCCAGAACCGCAAGAACATCCTCCAGAGGCTCTTGCTGTGACAAGCCTCCAAACGTAAAGATCACAACCGGTTTGACCGTGAGGAGAAATGGCTGACGCTGTGCCATTTTTCCGGCATTTGCCGCACGCAGGGCGGTATAGTCGGTCTCTGCCGCCGCCTCCCGCATACCAACGAACAGGGTGAACACGCAGAATACACTCAACAATATACAGAGTGTTCCCTGATTCCGCATGATCCTCCTCCTCTCATAAAATGGAAATGACTTACTGATTTCGTATCTGCCCGAGACTGACATTTCCGCCGAGACGCCAGATGCTCACAGAGGAAATGCCGCGATTTGCGGCAAGTGTGATCCACGCGTTCAGCGTTTCACTGTCCGCGTACCAGACCTCCGTTTCATGTCCGTCCGCCTCGAAACGGAAGTGCAGTGCCGCGCTCTCCGCATCGCGCTCCGGCACGGCTTTGTGCATTTCCGCGAGATGCACCGCCTCCCGCTCGGTGATAAAGCGGCGCTCACCGCTCTTTAATCCGAACAGACCGTAGTCCTGCCACAGACAGCCGCCCGTTGCAAAGGCAACCGAACGTTTTTCGGGCAATGCCTCCATCTTGGCAAGGATCTTTTCGATGAATGCACCGTCCGCCTTTGCGCCCGGACCACTGTGCTTGCCATAGAGATTGTAGAGCATGACGACGTACTCGGGACCTTTCGCAAATCCCGCATCAAACGGGACAGACGGTTCAAGCACAATGCGAAGCTTCAAATCATTCTGCATACAGGCAGTAGAAAGCCGATAGGTCAAGATGAGATAGCGTTGGAGCAGGTTCTGATCCTTTGCAAAGTTCTCATAGTCCAGCTCCACACCGTAAACGCCAAACTCCTTTGCAAGCCCCACCATCTCTCCGACCGTGCGGTCGATGGCGGCATCATCCCGCAGCAGACGGCGAAGGAGATCCCGATCCTTCTCCGAGCGACGTTTTCCAACAATATCATTCGTAAAGCTCAGATATGTTTCGAACTTCTTCCCCTTGTACTCCTGTGCCATGGAACGAATTTCTTCCGGTACATACAGGGCATCATTCTCGTCATAGGAAACAGCAAAATAGGAAACGGCATCCATCTTCTTGCGAAGCGCTGCGTGATCCTGTGTGCCGCTCTCCATATCCCAATAGGCGTGCCACGTTGCAAGATGTACCGGCGTGTGATGTCCGCTCTGCAGCGGTTCCGCCTCAGCGCAACCCCCCAGCAGGACGCTTGCCGCAAACAACAGGCAAACCATGCCTGAACGCATAGATCATTCTCCTTCGAACCATTATCACAAATACTTCAAGAACCAGTTGATGATGGCATTCCACCGGTCTTCCATATTCTTCTTGGTCTTCTCCCAGCCCGTATACTCGCTGGAATAGACCACACGCTCCTCAGCGCCGGTGCGTCCGGTATTCGTGAGGATACGAACCTGATGAAAAACGCCGTCGTAGACATCGTCGGCCAGATTGCGTTGACTCCACGCCTCGCCCTTCCACGATGCACCGAGGAAGATGCTGCCGCGCTCCGTCAGACGCACGGGCAGATCCCGAGGTCCCGTATGTCCGTCGATTTCAACCGACAGAAGATCGTCGCGCAGCAGAATCACGAGCTTGTGCTTGCTGCGGCGATGGAAGCTCTGCGTTCCCTCATACGGTTCCGCACCGTCCGCAACCGTGGCGACAGGCGTATCGCGCAGCGTCTCAGCGCGTCCGAGATATTCCTGCGCGGCGATGGGCGACGGCGCATAGCGCGCAAACGCCTCATTTTCACGCACCATCGCATCGCGGCGATCCTCCTCAACAGAGGGGATGTTTTCTTCGAGGATGACAGGAATTTTCTCCCGATAGAGCTCCCGCTCCACCCCGCCAATGATCTCCGTGACCACGAGGAAGTTATTGACCATCTGAACACTGATCGCGCTGCTGAGATCGGGCGTGCTGCGCAGGTAGATCTGCTGCGCCCCAAAGGCATTGCCCTCCATCTCCGCCTCAAAGCGCAGATCACGCGGCTCCATCCCCTCCTGCAGGCGCGCCAGTGCCCTGCCCTCCGGCATGGTCGTCAGGATCAGGGACTCGTCCCGCGCCTCAAGCGCACCTTCCATGAGTTCCCACGCCGCCCGGCTCTCCTGCGACCCTTCCACAAAGGTAAGATCGTCATTCGTATCGTATTTGATGCGCATGAGCAGGTGGTTGATCGGCCAATACGGCTGCGGCTGCATACGCGTGAGATCATACAGACTGCTCCCGCGCTGGTTGAGCACGAACCCCTCACGGTTAAAGTTCATCGGAAAGAGGTCACGTATCCAGCGTTCATTGACCGCGCTGACCAGCGGATGATTGCCGAACCGCCCCGTATTTGCGTGCATCAAGACGTGCGTCTGCGGCACATAGCCGAGTTCCTCCTCATAGATGTCGCGCAGACGCATATAGTCGTAGCTGACACGCTCCTTCATATGACGCTCGCTCTCCACGGGAATATCATCCTTATCCCGGATGTAGTCCATCAAATAGTGGTTGTAGCGTCGCCCGAGATAGGGGCGTATCATATCAAAGCGCAGGGGGTCGATCTCACCGATGAAATTGTGGTACCTGTCAAAGACGTTGATGTATTCCAGACGGTATCCGTTCGTCCCCATCTCCCAGAAGGAAGACTGCTCCATCTCATGAAGATCCCTCGGACGGAGAAATTTCGGATCCTCATGGGCAAACTTCTCCGGATAGGTCATCATCGTCGCTTTGAAGTTCAGATCCTCCATAATCTCCTGCGCAAAGATCGCCGTATCCCGCCGCCCATCCTCAAACATCAGATAAAGGGCGCGCGGCGGCAGCGGTTTTTCCTTGCGGTAGTAGTCGAGGATGTCCTTCTGTGTGATGGTCACATAGCCCTGATCGTGCAGCTCCGTCAGCTGGCGGCGCAGCTGCTCCTTGCCGATCAACGTGCTCGTGTCGCCGATGCGGTCAACACCGAAATAAGAGAGCGCAATAAAGCCGCGATCCTCCGTACTGACCGCGGCATCATCAAATGCCATATAGGTCTTGAACGTAAAGAAGAAACTCAAAAGGATGGAGAATGCCACAAGCAGAATGATAAACTGCACAACGACACGCGCCATTTTCCAGCGGTTCTTCCGCCTCGTAAATTCCTCAAGACCGACCTCAACAGGCGGGCTCTGCGGCGCATTCCTCCCGCTCATCCTGTCTCACCCACTTCCACATGATGCGGGGGCGACTTGCTCTGCTTGTTCTGCTTCTTCTGTATCTCCTCCAGATCCGCCAATGTGAGACGTGTCCCCCACGTCGTCTTCCAGAACGTGACCCATGCTACCGGCATCTGCCAGAGCAGAACCGCCTCATAATAAATGCAGAACCACAGCGCATAGACCCACGTCGTACTGCGGCGGATGAGAAGCTGTGCCATACTCATCAGCAGCGCCATCATCATCATACCGATGAGGAAACTCGTCGGGAACACACGGTGCATAATCGGCACATAGAAGAAGTTGTAGAGCACGATGATCGGCGCGGCAATCGGAACAAGAACCCCCATATAGAAGCCGAGCGACATGAACGGCTCCTTCTTCCACATATAGCGTGAGGCGATCAGCGACTCACGCAGCCACGAACGCTTCCACCGCATCTGTTGGCGCAGGAAAACATTGTACGAGCGCGGCACAATCGTCATACAGACGGCAGTATCCTGATACGTCGTCCGATTGTGGCGCAGGATAAAATTCGTCATACTGCGATCGTCCCCGAACGTCGCCTTCTGTCCAAGGAAGGTCTGGTTCAGCCAGTCGTCCAGATACTTGAGCACGAGATCCTTGCGGTAGCAGGAAAGAGGCCCGGAGAGACAGGTCGCCGCGTCGAAATATCCCTCCGCCGCCTTCATGATACGGAATGCAACCGAGTAGCGCACCGCCTGCATTTTCGTCAGTGCATTCGTATAGGTATTCGCCACATCCGTACGTCCCGATACACCGCCCATCTCCTTGTCCTTGAACGGCTGTACGATGTTGCGTACGGCAAACGGATCGAGAAAGCTGTCGGAGTCCACGAACACCAGCAGCTCGTGTTTTGCCGCAAGCGCACCGCGCGCCATCGCGTCACGCTTGCCCATATTGGCCGGCTGCTGAAGGAATTGGATGCGCTCGGAAACGCGATAGGCATTGTCGCTCGTATCCGCAGCCTTCAGCTGCGCGATCATGTCCTGAACGCGTTCGACAGAGCGGTCGTTCGAGTGATCATCAACGATGATCACCTCAAGTTTGTCCACAGGATAGTCCTGATTGATGCAGCTGTGAATCGTCCGTTGAATCCATTCCTCCTCGTCAAAACACGGGATGATGATGGAAACCCCCGGCGTAAAGTCCGGGTCGATCCGTACGGGACGATAGAACGAGGCAAACAGATAGCGCGTCAGAAGAAACGTCGCGGCAATGATGCTGTAGAGATAGAGCCAGCGGTTAAACTTGAAGTAGATCACAGACTCGGCACGCATGAGCACAATAATGAACGCAATGACCGCAAGAAACGCCGATGCAATCCACAGCATATAGTCACGCCGCTGGGAGGCGGCATATTCTGCAAGACTCTTTTTGAACTCCATGCCGTAGAGCGTTCCCGCCTCCACGTCGAACCGTCGCGCGACCTTGGCGGGGAGCTTCTTCACCTTCATCTCGTAGCCCTCGGGCATCGAACCCGGGGTGATCTCGAAGGTCAGCGTCACCTCCCCCTCAAACGTCGGTGCCGCGCGTCCCGGAACCTGATCCATACGCACGAGGATCCCCGTCGTGGAGATGTCGACGGCACGCCCCGAGAGAAGCCCGCCGCCCGGCAGGCGAATATCGACCGGATAGTCAACGAGATAGCGCTGCCCGTTCTTCGCGTCCTGCTCATAGCGTACATAGTCCTCGGAGTTGGTCACATTCGTCGCACCGCGTCTGCTGTGATTGCTGCGATGCCCCGTCGAATCCGGCACATGAGAGAGGAGGCGGCGATCCTGTTTCTCCTCATACAGGATGTCCCGCCCATCCCCCGATGCCTGACCAGCGAGCTTTTTTAATTTCTCGCGCTCGTCAAGTCCGATTGTCTGCTGCGCCAAATGCTCTCACCTGCCTGTCTGACCGAGCGGCATCGCAGGAACTTCCGGTGCCGCCGGGATATAATGAATCTTACGAAAATCGTGAATATCAATCACTTTCATGCCTGCACGCTCCAGTCCCGTGAGCAGCCAGTCCAGCTCATCGGCAGGATCGGGCGGCGGCGGCGTGTTCCGAACAGCGGGCGGATCCTCGATGCTCGGCTTTTTGTCCACCGCCGGCCGCTCGTCCGTCTTGCCCGCATCCTTTGCCAACGGGTCGACCGGTCTGGTCAGCGTGATCGCAATGATGCTGCCGCGCGGTACGGATGCGGCAAAAGCGGCGGCATCCGCCTCGTCGCGGAACGTTCCCGCCTTATGCCGCACATTCTCTTTGACTGCGTATTCAATCTCCGCCGCTGTCAATGCCTGCAGGAGTGAATCGGTGTAGTTGGTACGCGGCGCACGAAAGAGTGTCGGTGCCTTTGGAGAGAGGGTTGCAACGACCTTTTGGGTACGACACAGTTCACTGAGCAGCCGATCCGTTTGAAGGTTCTCCGCACCGCTAATGCCGACAAAAGTATAGTTGCCAATCTCATAGCCCGTATTGAAAATCCGCAGAATCGTCTCCGGCTGATCTGCCGCATTCTGTCCCTCGACAAAAAATATCGCCGGTGCGTTATGCTTTTCCAGAACATCCAAGAGACGCTCTGCAAGCGCCCGCTCCGGCAGTCCGTCCAGTACAATTGCTACGCGTGCGCTGTTATCCTGCAGACGGGTGATAACCTCCGCGGGTTTGACACCGTCCGCAAGACGCTGCGTGGCAGCTGCGATCTCCTCGGAGGCAGTGTAGACCGCACTGAGATCGGTCAGCTCCGCATTTGAATTGGAACGATCGATAACGTAATCCCGCAGGATCACCAAAATACCGCAGGCGACCAGAATACCGAGAAGCGCAAAGACGCCCATCTTCCGATAGTTCATCCGCTGCCCCTTCCTTTCTCAGAGACTCCAGTAGCGGAATCCCTCATATTCAGCCTCCTCACGCGAAAACAGCCCCTTCACATCAATGAGAAGCCGCGGTCCATCCGCACGGAACATACACTTTACCTGCTTCCACGTCAAGTTTTTGAACTCCTCATGAGCGACGAGGAACGCGACACAGTCCGCATTGCGCACATCGGCAAGCGGCACGAGACCGAGACCGTATTCATGGTGCAGGGACTGTTCCGATACATGGGGATCAACCGCCCAGAGGTTCAGGTTGTACTCCGCAAGCATATGGTAGACATCCGCCGCGCGCGAATTGCGCGTATCGGGACAGTTCTCCTTGAACGTCATGCCGAGGAGAAAGATGCGTGTCACCGCCAGATCCAGCTTCGCACGCACGAGTTCCCGTACGATGCACTGCGCGACATACGAACTCATGCCGTCATTGATCTGCCGTCCCATTGAGATCAGCGGCGAGTGATAGCCGAGATTCTGCGCCTGATAGATGAAGTAATACGGATCCACGCCGATGCAGTGTCCGCCGACAAGCCCCGGACGGAAGCCGAGCGCGTTCCACTTCGTATTCATCGCCGCGACGACCTCATTGGTGTCGATGTTCATGCGATGAAAGACCATCGAAAGTTCGTTCATAAAGGCGATGTTGATGTCGCGCTGTGCATTCTCCGCCACCTTCGCCGCCTCTGCCACACGGATCGAGGAGGCGCGGTAGATGTTCTGCACCACAGTCCCGTAGACTTCCGCAATATCGTTCCGCGTCTCCGCATCCATACCGGAGACGATCTTTACAATATTTTCCAGACGGTTCACACGATCCCCGGGATTGATTCGCTCCGGGGAATATCCTACGCGGAAATCCTCACCCGCGTGCAGACCGGAGACCTCCTCTAAAAGCGGCAGACAAACATCCTCCGTCACCCCAGGATAGACCGTGGACTCATAAACGACGATACTGCCGCGCCGCAGGTTGCGCCCGATCAAGCGCGTCGCCCCCTTCAGCGGCTCAAGGTTGGGCGTCTTGTCCCCGTTGATCGGGGTCGGGACAGCAACGATGAGAAAGGATGCCTCGCGCAGACGCCCCTCGTCGCAGGTATAGTCGATCCGGCTCTCCGCCAGTCCCTGTGTACCGATCTCTCCGGTGGGATCCTGTCCCGCACGATATGCTGCAATCTTTTCCTCATCACGGTCATAACCGATGACCGAAAAATGTTTGGAAAATGCTGCCGCGAGCGGCAGCCCGACGTACCCCAACCCGACGACGGCAAGTTTCTCACCGCCGCATTTCAGCCTCTCCAACATCTTCTAGCCCCCTTTCCTATCATTCCTCGTAGTTTTTAAAATACGCCGTCAGCGCCCCCCAAATTGTACGGCTTCTGTGCCCGGTCGTCAGATCGTACAGATCATAGTACTCAAGCGCAAAGATCAGATCCTTCTTCACCGTATACGACAATCCCGTTCCCCAACCGCGGAATCCGCCGCGCCTTGCCCCCGTACCGGAGGCATCGAAGTTCATGTAGTCCGCAGATCCGTTCATCGTATGGCTCACATAGGTGGAACTTGGCTGGTGATAGTATTTCAGCCAATAGGAGAATGACCCGGGACGCCACGCACCACCGCCGACTTTCGACAGCGTGAGCACATAACCCGTACCGTTTCCTGCCGCATGATCCCTGCCGTGCAGGAGCATCGCACCAAAATCAAATGCGCCAATCGGCTTGCGGTAGTTCAGCATATAGATATTGCGCGTCGCACTTCCGATCTTGTCAAAACGGTACATCCCCGCCTCTGCCGTGTAGGTCTTGGCATCGTAGGAGGCGGTCAGCCCCGTCACGGTCTTTGCCTTTTCGATCTTTCCGTACTCCGCCGTATAGGTCACGGGTTTTCCCGTGGAGAGCCGTATCCCACGGAACTTGCTGTCGTAGATATTGCCCTCCGCCATCGTCGAGCCAAAGACACCCGCCGTCACGTCAAAGATGCCGGAACGCCCCGTAAGATAGTAGCGGTCGAGCTTTAGTTTGCCATCCTTGTCACCGCCGCCGGTCAGCGTCTTTTCATATTCGACCATACCGACAGCGTGCCAGTTCCCGTCGATGTTATAGTCCGGATAAATACGACCGCGAATACGGGCACGCGAACGGTTCGTAGGACGTTCGATCCCGGCAGCGCGGGACGCATCAATACGCACCTGTCCGTCGATCTTCAAGCGCTTCTCCGGAACCTCAACCAGACGCGTCGACGAGTAGAGCTGACGCTCCGCATTCTCATTGTCCGTATAGCCGCCGTCCGTCAACTCCTCGATAAACTCCGCACGCAGATGCGCCGCCGTAGCAATCACCGAAGGATGGACAAGAGGCTCTGTGTCCGCACTGCCGCCGGAAGCATCCTCCATAGCGCTACTCATCCGCTTAAATATATTCTGCTGTCGCTCCTGCACCTTGGCAAAGGCAATCTCCGATTTTTGCCGCCGCATCTGTGCCAGTGCATAATCGCGTGCCGTATACTGAAGCTCGCGACGTGCACTCGCAGCGCGTTCCTGCAGAGGGCGCATAATCTCAAGACGGTTCACACCGCGCATGGACTGACGTACAAGCATCTCCTCCGCCTGTTTTGCATTCGCGTCCGCCTGCTCATACGCCTTGAGCGCAGTTTTCTCCTGCTCCCGATAGAGCTTCAAATGCACCTCATCACGCATGGCAAGGCTCGTAATACGCCCGTACTCATCCGCAAGCGAGCCCTGCTGGATGCGGTCAATCTCATGCAGCCCCTGCGCCACGATCTTTGTCAGCTCATCGCGCGGGATGCTTGCGGCATCTCTCCCGCCAAGATCGAGGTATCCTTCCTCTTCCAACTGATTTACCGCATCATACACCCAGGACGGTGTTGTCTGCGCATACGTCACGCCCGGCAGCGCCCCTGCGAGCATACACAGCATGAAGGCTGTCCCGTATTGATGTCTGCTCATGAGTACACAATCCCTCCACAATGGCATATTGAAATACATCTCACATAAACGGCTGCATGGGCATACATCATGCCTTCGTTCATACGGGATGTTAGACCCATCTTTTTATCGTCATTTTCTCATGATATACATATTTAGTCAAGAAAATAATCGCATCAAAAAGAAAGGTTAACATCCATATAAAAATTCAAAGAAATTCCGTAAGCGCATTTATTATAGCAATTCGACGCAACCGAAACAACAAGTATGCAGAAAGTGAACGCATCTTACACGAAAGTGATGCAGCAAACGCCCCCCCTTTCCGATGTCCGTCCATGATTTCTTTTTGCATGGTATTCAAAAATAAGAACAATTTTCCAAACATACAAAAAACAGGCTCATCCATTTAGACGAACCTGTTCCGCAGAATTGAGGAATCACTGATAAATTCGTCCCATCATCTTGACGGACTTTATTTATTGGTGATTCCTTGATTTTCACGAAGCCGATTCGGCACTTTTCTCCTGACAATCCGGGCAGTATCCGAAGAAATACATCTGCTCTGAGACGATGCGATAGCCTGTAACAGACGAAACGTTCTTGTCAAGAGACGGGAGCGCGGCGATGGGCACATCCGCAACCTTGTCACAGCTGAGGCAGCGTACGTGCGGGTGTGCGGAGATGTCCGCGTCGTAACGGAACGCCTCCTCGCCCACGTTCAGCTCCCGCACAATGCCGATCTCACAGAATGCGTCGAGCGACTTGTAGACCGTAGCAAGGCTCATCGTCGGGTAGTTCGGACGCAGCTCCTTGTAAAGGGTCTCCGCCGTCGGATGCTCCGTCGTCGCGGCAAGTGCGGCATAGACGGCAAGCCGCTGCGGCGTCACCTTCTTTTTATTCTGACGGAGAATATCCGTCACCTCGCCGAGTGTCAGCATGGTATGTTCTCGCATAATGATTCCTACTTTACTTTTCTATCAAATCTAAAATTATTATTACTTATACATCATAATACTCTATCCGAAAACTCCTGTCAATAGTCCCGATTATCTTCCTGCTGCAGAAAAATATCCTATCCTTTTGCGCCGCTCTGAAATCATGCTATAATGGAGGACATTGAACAGCAGAAAGAAAGGTTTGGTTCCATGCGTATCTCCGATATACCCGCCGCCATTGCGGGCGAACTCTCCATCCGTCCGCAGCAGGTTGCATCCGTCATCACGCTTCTTGACGACGGCAACACAATCCCATTCATCGCACGCTACCGCAAGGAGGCGACCGGCTCTCTTGAGGACGAGATGCTGCGTCAGGTGGAAACGCGCCTCACCTACCTGCGCAGCCTCGTCAAGCGGCAGGAGGAAATCATCGCACGCATCGAGGAGCAGGGAAAACTGACGGACGACCTGCGCACGGCAATTGAGGCTGCCGAAAAACTTCAAACCCTCGAAGACCTTTACCGCCCGTACAAACAAAAAAAACGTACGCGCGCCTCCATCGCACGCGAGCGCGGACTGGAGGCTCTTGCCAGCACCATGCTGCTCCAACGGGAGACGAACGGAACCCCCGAGGAGACTGCCGCGCCTTACGTAAACGCAGAAAAAGGAATCCCAACGGTCGCCGAGGCGCTCGCAGGTGCGCGGGACATCCTCGCCGAAACGATCATGGATGAGGCAGAGCTGCGCCGCCGGATGCGCGAGAAATTTTGGAGGAGCGCTGTCCTTGAGACGACACTCAACGCTAAAGCTGCGGATGCACAGGTCTTTCAGATGTACGACGGCTACAGCGAGCCCGTCCGCACACTCCCCTCACATCGGATTCTCGCCATCAATCGCGGGGAGAAAAAGGGTTGCCTCACCGTGCGTATCGCCGTGGATCACGAGGAAAATATCGCATGGATTTACAAGCGGATCTATCAGCGCCCTTCTATTTTTGAGGCGGAACTGCACGCAGCAATCGAGGACGGCTACAAACGGCTCCTCCTGCCCGCGCTCGAACGTGAACTTCGTACACAGCTGACCGAAACAGCCGAGGAGAAGGCGATCGCGATCTTCGGGCACAACCTCCGCCAGCTCCTCCTGCAGCCGCCGCTCACGGGGCATACCGTACTCGGACTTGACCCCGGCTACCGCACGGGCTGCAAGGTGGCGCTCGTCGATACAACGGGCAGCGTCCGCGCAAGCGGCGTAATACAGGTCACGAAAAGTGACGGAGAACGCAAGGCGGCAGCGCAAAATCTGCTAAACCTCATCAAAACGCATCACGTCACGCTCATCTCCATCGGCAACGGAACGGCATCCTACGAAACGGAGCAATTTGTCGCCGCGCTGATCCGTGACAACAACCTGAAGGACGTACACTATCTCATCACAAACGAGGCGGGCGCATCCGTCTACTCTGCCTCCCAACTCGCAAAAGATGAACTTCCCGACTACGATGTCACGATCCGCGGCGCGGTTTCCATTGCGCGGCGCGTACAGGATCCGCTCGCCGAACTCGTGAAGATCGACCCACAGGCGATCGGTGTCGGACAGTACCAGCACGATGTCAGTCAAAAGCAGCTCAAGGAAACACTGGATGCAACGGTGGAAGATGCAGTAAACCACGTCGGTGTCGATCTCAATACCGCCTCCCCCGCCCTCCTGAACCGCATTGCGGGCATCAACGCCGCGATTGCAAAAAACATCGTCGCCTACCGCAACGAGCATGGACGCTTCACGAGCCGCAAGACACTCCGCAAGGTCGCCCGTCTGGGCGACGTTGCCTTTACGCAGTGCGCGGGTTTTCTGCGTATCTATGACGGTGAGACACCGCTCGATGCCACCGCCATCCACCCCGAATCCTACGAGCTCGCACGCGCCGTCCTCAGCGAACTCGGCATCACAGAGGACGATCTGCGCGACCGCACAAAACTCCCGGCTCTCGCGCTCAAGACTGCGCAGACAGCACCCGCACCGCTCGCGAAAAAACTCAGCGCAGGCATTCCGACCGTCACAGACATCCTCAAGGCAATCGCATGTCCCGGGCGCGACCCGCGTGAGGATCTGCCTGCACCGCTCACGCGCCAAAACATCGTAAAGCTCTCCGATCTCGCCGTCGGCACAATCCTCAAGGGCACGGTACGCAACATCACGGACTTCGGCGCCTTCATCGACATCGGACTGAAACAGGCGGGACTGCTCCACATCTCCGAGATGAGCCATCGCCGTGTGCGGCATCCGCTTGACGTACTGTCCGTCGGCGATTCTCTCGATGTTATGATCATCAGCATTGACGAGGAACGCGGGCGCATCGGACTCTCTCTGAAACGCATGGAAAAGGAAAAGGCACGCGCATGAACATCCTCGAACGCACGATTGCAGGCATTGAGATTCCCGCTGTAGGAATTTCGGATACAGTCAGGGCGGCATGGAACGCACAGCCACATACGGACTTCGGTCGACTGACCGCCGCCTTGCTGAAATACATCGCCATCACGGGTGAGCGCCACCCCATGCCGCCACAGACGAGTGTCGTCATCTCCTGCGCCGATCATGGTGTTGCCGCCGAGAGCGTCAGTGCCTACCCGCCCGAAACCACACTGAACATGATGTGCAACTATCTCATCGCACGCGGCGGCGCGGCGAATGCCGCCGCAAATTATGCGGGGGCGGATCTCATGGTTGCCGATCTTGGCGTGAATACGAACCACGCCGATATTCCGGGGCTGCTCCATCACAGCATCGCACACGGAACGGCGAACATGACCAAAGGACCTGCCATGACGCGTGCACAGGCAATCCAGTCCATTGAAACAGGCATTGCCATCGCAAATGACTGTGCCGATCGCGGCGACCGCTGTATCCTGCCCGGCGAGATGGGCATTTCCAACACAACATCGAGTGCAGCGATGGCCGCGACATTCCTTGGCCTCTCCCCCGAGGAAGTCACGGGACGCGGTGCGAATATCTCCGATAAACGGCTCGCGCACAAGGTCGAGATCGTCCGTCGCGCCCTCGCCGTCAATTGCCCCGATCCACATGACGGACTGGATGTCCTCGCAAAGGTCGGCGGTTTTGAGCTTGGCTGCATTGCAGGGCTCATTCTCGGCGCAGCCGCACGGCGGATGCTCGTCATCCTTGATGGGGCAAATACCACATCTGCGGCACTCGTTGCTCACGCCCTTGCACCGAACTGCGTGCATTACCTTCTCGCCTCGCACGCCTCGCTGACGGAGCACTCCCACCCGCACGCACTGCGCCGTCTCGGGCTCCTACCTGTCCTGCGCCTCGACATCCGTCTGAGTGAGGCGGCGGGGTCGTCGATTGTGCTTCGTATGCTCGAACAGATGCTAAAGGTCTGGGAGATGATAGATATTTCTGCCGCTCCTCCCCTTCCACCGCACATAGCGCGATCCCCCTTCCCCGCAAGCGGGGAAGGCTGTTATAGCGGAACATCAGCTTCCCCCGTTTACGGGGAACATGGCGGGCAACGCGAGCCGATAGAGGGAACGCCGCCGCCTCCAAACCAATCCGCCATGGATGCCGCACAGTACCGCCTTGACAACCTTGCCAAGCCCATCCACAGCCTCGGTTATCTCGAACGGATTGCCGTTCAGCTCGCAGGTGTGACGCACTGCGAACATCCCCCATTGGACACACGGGCGGCGCTGCTCCTTATCACAGAGAAAAAAGAGCTGCCCGCCGACCTCACGCGCATCCTCAACGCCCTGACAGATGCGCACGGCATTCCCATTGATATGCTCCCCATCATTCAGTGCACCGAGAAGAACGCAGACACGTACAAAACAGCATATGACCTCGCCCACACCTATCCGCTGCTCATCCTCGGAACATACGAAACCACAGAGAACTCTGCGGCACAGATTCTCTCTGACGCACTGCGCGGCGCGGCAGCGGGCGGCAGTCTCATCCTCCCCGGCGATGCACGGGCGGACAACATCGCACACAAGACAGAAGAAAACGCCCCCACCCTCGCCCCCTTCATCCTCCATGTCCTCCCCGATATGCTCACGCTCGACGCACACTTGACCGCAGGTATCGCGGGAATCCTCGGCATCGAGATCGTACGCGCCGCCCTCCACGTCATAAACGATATGAAAACCTTTACCGAGACCGGCGTCGCCGTCGCCATCGACGGGGCGGGAGCGGGGCGGCAAGTGCGTGGACAGACAAAAAAATAAGGCAGAATATATCTGCCTTATTTTTATATCACCGCTTCCAACTGCCCCTTTTTGAATACCTTTCCGATCGTGCCGAACTGGAAGGTCGCCGCCTCCATAACGATAAATCGTCCGTAGGTATTTCCCGGGCGGTAGTTCGAACTGAACGCCTCGCGCATACCGCCCGCCATATGCATCTCCTCCCCATAGACGAGGAAGGGATTCGGCACGACGGCAAAGAGATTGCTGCCGAGCGGCATCCCCCAGAAGTCCGCATCGCGCGTCGGTGTGACGGCGACAAAGCGCGGTTCGAGTTCGGGACGGCTCAGACGCAGCTGCATATTTGTGCAGCGCATTCCTTGCACTTCATAGAGCTTGATAAAGTCGTCCTGCGCCTTCTTCTTTTGGAACATCGTTCCCATGACATCGTAGAGCGCATTGTAGTCGCGTACATAGTCTGCCGCACGCTCGGCAGGGGTTCGTTCACGCAGCTCCGGGACAGGAATCTTCTCCAGCGAAGCCGCCGCATCGGCGGCTTTTTGACGTGCCGCCTCATTTTGTTTTGCACGGTCACTCGGCGTTGCTTCCTTGCCGCCTGTCGCACGCGCATAGCTACCCGCCGCACGCTCCATCGCATTCATCGGCTTGGCCTGCCGTCCCGCAGCCGAGGGATTCGGCGCGGGCGCAGCGGCTCCTGTATATGCACGCGAGAGGTCGCGCCTCATCTCCTCATCGAGGAGATCGCTCACCGATGGGACAGCATGCTGTGCGGCGACGTTCTCCTCAGCCGCAGGATTGTCAGGTTGCTCCTTCTGCACCTTCCTGCGCGGCGGTGTTCCACCTGTGCGCCGCTCTGCCGCCTCCAGCCGCTCTACCAGCTCGTCAATGCGACTTTGCTGACGCAGTGCCATTTTTTCGAGAAGCGTGACCCGCTTCGCGAGCTCATGAATCCGTGTCAGTTCGTCGGTTCCCATTCCCCTGATTTACCCCTTACAGCTCAATCTTGGCAGCATTTGCCAGTGTCTCTCGCGCCTCGCGCATAATGTTCCCGATGATGACGTGCGTCGGCTCGACCGCACGCAGCAGCGTCAGTGTCTCGCCCGCCTGCACCATGCCGTTCACCACATCGCCATCCACAGCGGCGAGCTTGTTCGTCCCCGTCGCACGGTCGAGCAGTTCCTGCTTCGTCGCCTTGCCCGAGAGTTCGAGTGCAACGAATTCCTCGGAAAACTTGTTTTTGACACCGCGCACCGAGCCGCCGATGGTGAACCCCGTCACAATCGTATCCGTGTCCACAGCTGCAAGCAGCTTTGCCTTCATATTCTCATGCACCACGCACTCCTCGGCGACGAGGAAACGCGTCCCCATCTGAATGCCCGCCGCACCCATGAGCAGCGCTGCCGCAAGTCCGCGTCCGTCGCCGAAACCGCCCGCCATGATAACGGGGAGCTTCACCTCGGGGATCACCTGCTCCATCAGCGGCAGTGTCGAAAGCACACCGATATGACCGCCTGCCTCCATGCCCTCCACGACAATCGCATCCGCGCCCTTTTCTTCCACGCGTTTGGCGAGCTTGACACTCGGCACAACGGGGATGACCTTCACGCCCGCCACATGGAGCTTTTCAAAGTACGGCACGGGATTGCCCGCACCGAGCGTCACGAATGCCGGCTTTTCCTCACAGATCACATCCACAATCTCATCCTTGTTCGGTGCCATAAGCATCACATTAACGCCAAACGGGCGATCCGTCAGCGTACGGCAGCGGCGAATCTCATCGCGCGTGTACTCCGTCGTACGCCCTCCCGTCGAGATGATGCCCGCACCGCCCGCATTCGACACCGCAGATGCGAGATTTGCCTCCGAGATCCACGCCATGCCGCCCTGCAAAATGGGGGCTTCGATCCCCAAAAGTTCCTTCAGCCGATTTGCCACGTTACTACCTCCTATATTATATACGCTCTATGCCCGCAACGGCATAGGCAGACATCCCTTCCCCACTGCCCGTGAACCCGAGCCGCTCCTCCGTCGTCGCCTTCACATTCACATCCCCCACAGGGATGTCAAGGAATCGGGCGATGTTCTCCCGCATCTCTTGGATGTATGGGAGCAGCTTCGGCGCCTGTGCCACAATCGTCGCATCCACATTGCCGATCGCATAGCCCTCCGTGCGCACGAGACGCGCCACAGCCACGAGGATCTTGCCGCTGTCCGCGCCCTTGAAACGTGCATCCGTATCGGGAAAATGCGTCCCGATGTCCCCGAGTGCCGCCGCACCGAGCAACGCATCCGAAACCGCATGGAGCAGCACATCGGCATCCGAGTGACCGAGCAGCCCCTTCTCATACGGCACATCCACCCCACCGAGGATGAGCCTGCGCCCCTCCACCAGACGGTGGACATCGTAGCCCATGCCGAACCGTGTCATTCGACCTCTCCCTTCCGTCGCCGCACAACCCCGCCGAGGAGACGTTTTGCCTCATGCACAGCGGTTTTCATGAGCTCCCCCGCGCCCATATCACTGCGCAGAATCGCCTCTGCCACCACCATATCCTCGGGTGTCGTCACCTTGATATTGCTGTACTCTCCCCTCACGATGTGTACGGGAACGCCGATGCGCTCCACGAGGCTTGCATCATCCGTCCCGAGAAATCCATCCTCATCCGCGCGACGATTCGCCTCGCGCAGGATCTCCTTGCGGAATCCCTGCGGGGTCTGCACCTGCCAGAGCGTACTGCGCGGCGGTGTCGAAACAACTACGCCGTCCTCCGAAGCGATCTTGATCGTATTCTTCTCCGGCACAGCGACAATCGCCGCCCCCTCCGCGCGTACCACGCGGATCAGCTCCTCAATGGTCTCACGGCGAATCAGCGGACGCGCCGCATCGTGCACGAGAACAATGTCCGCCTCCTCCGAAACAACGGCAAGTCCGTTGCGGATCGAATACTGACGCTCCGATCCCCCCTCAACCACCTTCCACGGAGCAAGCCCCTTGACCCGGCTGAGAAGCCCCCGCACCGCCTCAACCTCATCTGCTCCAACCGCAACAATCAGCTCGCCGACTTCGGACACCTTGGAAAACGTGAGCAGCGTACGCAGGAGCATCGGTTTTCCGGCAAGCGTCAAAAAGACCTTGTTCAGCCCGATGTGCATCCGATGCGCCTGCCCCGCTGCGGGGAAGACCACACTAACCATACATTTCCCTCCTGTGATTACCGTGCCAGCTTTGCAAAGATCATACGCCCTGCCGCCGTCTGCAGTGCCGAGGTCACCTCCACGGACACAATCTCGTTCATGCAGCGGAACCCGCCGTCCACGACAATCATCGTCCCGTCATCGAGATAGGCAAGCCCTTGCCCATGCTCCTTGCCCGGGCGGACAATCTGCACCGTCATGAGATCACCGGGAATCGCGACGGGCTTCACTGCATTCGAGAGTGCATTGATGTTCAGCACGGAAACGCCGCGCAACTGCGCCACCTTGTTCAGGTTGAAATCATTCGTGATGATCTTGCCGCCGACCTCCTGCGCGAGCTGCAGAAGTTTCGAGTCCACCTCCGCGATCTCCTCAAAGTCCGCCTCCGTGACCTCCACCTTCATACGAGACTCCTTGCGGATCTTTTGCAGGATGTCAAGCCCTCTGCGTCCGCGCACGCGTTTCAGTGAATCCGGCGAATCTGCGATGTGCTGCAGCTCCTCCAGAACAAACACAGGTATGAGGAGTGTTCCTTCGAGAAATCCCGTCTCGCAGATGTCCGCGATGCGCCCGTCGATGATGACACTCGTATCGAGCAGCTTGTACTGCCGCTCCGGCTGCGCGGGCTGTGCCGCATTCTGCAGTGGGGCACGCCCCTCGCGCATACGTGACATATCACGCAGGAAACGCGGGATAAAGTCAAAGACCGCCGCCAGTTCCTCCTGCTTTCGCACCATGATGTGAACGCCAAGATAGCCGAGTACAATGCTGAACACGATGGGAATATAGTCGCCGACAATCGGTATCATAGAAAACGCATCGCCCAGAAGACGTGCAATGATGAGTCCGATAAAAAGCCCGATTATCCCTGCAACCACATCGCGTGTCGGCATTTTTTCCAGCTGCCCCTCCACCCACACAGAGAGCCGCTTCAGCCGTCCCGTGAAAAACGGCGCGAGCGGATAGCCAATGATGCCGCCGAGACACGCACCAATGAGAACACAGACCAACCCCGCAAGAGAAAGCCCGAGCACCCCAGGCTCGGCGTGCCAGAACGATGCCGTGAAATAGCTGCGTACCGTCGGGATCATGAGTTCAAAAAGCGTTCCACCCACAATCGCCGTGATGAGCACAATGAAAAACCGTAATACACGTTCGAGTAACAAACATTCACCTCCCCTCCTACACTTTATTGTTGGAAAACGGAAAATGACCCCCGTTTTCCAACTCTTTCAGTATAATAAAAAAAATTCGCATTGTCAAAACAGAGTATTCAAAAAGTGAACGTTGGTCTTGACATCTATTGTTTTTTTAATATAATGATTATCGTGCTCAGTATTTTTTATATCGTTGATGGGCGCATCTACCGTTTCGGTATGCGCATGATGTTCTAATCTATACAAAGGAGTTCCATTTATGTCAGGTTTTGAAAGCGCAATCCACCTTTTTCACAGCGGTGGATTCGTCATGTATCCCCTGCTGATCCTCTCTCTCATCACGCTTGCGATTGCAGTGGAACGGTTCTACTACTACCGTCTCAACCGAAAAGGCTCGCGCGTGTTCTTCCACGGGGTCTATCACTCCGCCGTGCAGAAGGACTTTGACACGATCAGCAAGCTCTGCAAGGAGTTCCCCTCCGCGATTGCCCGCATCATCGAGAGCGGCATCGAAAACGCATCCACGGAAACCGCGATGAAGGGCGCGTTTTCCGACCGTATGACGATGGAATCGATTGGCTTCCGTCGCTATCTCGACTATCTGAGCGCGATTGTCACGATTGCCCCGCTGCTCGGCCTCTTGGGTACGGTCACGGGCATGATCCAGACGTTCAGTGTGCTCGATGCGGGCGGCGGTGCTGCGGCGATTACGGGCGGTGTCGGTGAGGCACTCGTCGCAACGGCATCGGGTCTGTGCGTGGCGATCATTGCGTTCTGTGTCTACACCTATTTCAGCCATCAGCTCGACACGATTGTGACGGATACGGAGCGCCTCTGCGCAACGGTCATCACGGCGAAGAAAGAAAGCTGGGATGCAAAATGAATTTTAGCAATCACCGCATGAAGAAAAAGCCGGAGTTTATGATTATTCCGATGATCGACATCATCTTTTTCCTGCTTGTTTTCTTTATGATGAACAGTCTCCAGACGGTCGCGCAGAAGGCGCTCGCCGTTCAGCTCCCGCAGGCGCAGAGCGCGACTGCTCCCGCACAGCTCCCGATCATCATGACGGTCGACGAGGAGGGGCATATCACGATTGACAACAATCCCGTGAGCATCACGGAGTCTGAGGCGATTATGAAACGCCACATGGCGGAGAATCCGAACGCGGCGGTCGTCCTGCAGGCGGACAAGCGTACGGCACACGGTCAGGTGGTCGCGGTGATGGATATGCTCAAAGGAGCGGGGGTAAAACGGCTCTCGATTGCCGCACAGCAGAAGGGATAGATCTATGGAGCAACACCTCTCATGGAGTAAGGCCTATATCGTCTCTGCCGCACTGCATTTCGTGATCTTCCTCCTGTTCGCCGTCGGTCTTGCCGTGGTGGTTGCCGAAAAGGAGCAGCAGGTCTATGAGATCGATCTCCAAGCCTCCGATTTCAGCCAGGGCAGCGGACACGAGGGCGGCGGAAGCAGTGAGAATCTCTTCCCCGAACCGCTCAAGGCGGAGGAGGTCGCAAAACGCGTCGAAACGGTTCAGCAGACAGTACCTCCAGTCACACCGACTGAGACAGTCGTGCCGACGCAGGATGCTGTCACCGTACCGCAGGCGGTTTCCGAAACTGCCGCTCCCTCCTCTGCCGCCGCACCTGCCGCAGCACCCTCCTCTGCCGTTGGAACGGGCAGCGGCGAGGGCAGCGGGAGCGGGACGGGTACAGGAACGGGCAGCGGCGACGGTACAGGCGACGGGCAGGGCGTAGGTTCCGGCTCGGGTGCGGGTCAGGGCTCGGGCGACGGCAACGTGTCCGGAACGGGCAGCGCACCGTTTGATACCAACGGTTTCTGGGCGGCGGTCAACGCGAACAAGGAGTACCCCTACATGGCGATGAAGCGCCGCCTTGAGGGTACGACAACGATTGTCACGACGATCAGTACCTCCGGCGATATTACAAGTGTGTCGGTCGCCTCCTCGTCGGGGCACGGGCTGCTTGACGACGCAGCAGTTGCAGCGGCGTATGCCGTCGGCAGCTATCCGAACCCCACGGGCGCGACGGTATCGGTCACAACAAATGTAAGTTTCAGTATTCGATAACATCCAATCAAAAAGCTGTGATGGAAATTCCACCACAGCTTTTTGATTGGGTTTATTTCTCCTCAAGCAGCTGCACGAGCTCGTCATAGTCCCGCTGCAGCTGCTCATACTCATCCATCATCTGCAGGACGGTGAGTGCGGCGATGCGCTGCACGTCGAAGCTGCGCACCTTCTTCGACATCTCCTTGATCCGACGGTCGCTCTCCGCCGCAAGACGCTTGAGCCGTTCGGGGTCATCCGTTTTGAGTTGGTAGGTCTGCCCAAACATCTCAACTACGACCCGTTGGGGCTGCTTTTTCTCCTCTGCCATGGCTCTCACCGCCTCTTATGCACGCAGCTCTGCGTGGAGCTGACTCTGCGCCGCCGCAAGGATGTCCGCAAATGCTGCATCCACTTCCTCGTCGGTCAGGGTCTTGTCATCGGACTGGAAATGCAGATGGAACGCCATGCTCTTTTTCCCGCTCCCGACCTGCTTGCCCATGTAAACATCAAAGAGCGTCGCACCACGGAAGAACTTGCCGCCCTTCTTGGCAATGACGCGCTCGATCTCCGCTGTGGAGAGGTCTGCATCCACAAGGATCGCAAGATCACGCGTCGATGCGGGATATTTCGGCAGCGACGCAATCGCATTTTTCTTCTTGCGGTAGCGCAGGAGGGTGTCGACCTCCATCTCAAAGACGTAGACGCTCTGCGCGATGCCGAAGTTCGCGGCGACGGTCGGATGAATCTCACCGAGGGTGGCAATCACGTCGCGCCCCTTCTTGAAAAACGCCGTCTTGCCGGGGTGCATGGCGAAGTGTTCACCGCGCTCCACTGTGTATTTCTGAACGCCGATTGCCCTAAGGAATCGCTCAAGGATGCCCTTCATGTCGTAGAAATCGACCTGTGCGTTGTCCGTGTCCCATGCAATCGGGCTCCGCCGTCCCGTGATCAGCCCCGCGACCATGAGTTTCTCGTTTGCAAGCTCCGTGACGGGCAGTGCCTTCGGGAAGAATACGGGCGCGATGTCAAAGAGCCGCAGATCGACGTTCTTGCGGGCGACGTTGCGCGCCGCATTTTCAAGCACGCTCGTGAGGAGGGTTGTACGAATGAGTGGGTACTCGTCCGTGAGCGGGTTCATGATGGGGATTGCCTGACGAAGCGAGCTGTCCGCGGGAACACCGAGTTTATCCAGTGTTTTCTCACTGGTAAAACTGAAGGAAAGTTCCTCCATCATGCCGAGCGCGGCAAGCGTCCTGCGCATCGTATCGACAAAGTCCTGCCGCTCGCTCGTCCTGCCCTGCTGTACCGCACCCATCGGGAGGCGCGAGGCGATGTTGTCATATCCGTAGAGACGTGCGACCTCCTCGGAGATGTCCTCCATCATCGTCACGTCACCGCGCCACGAAGGGACGGCGACGCGATAGGTCTCAACGCCCTTTTCCTCGACAATGAAACCGAGTGAACGGAGCGCGGATGCCATCCAGTCGCCGGGAATATTCGCGCCGATGCGCTCCCCTACCGTGCGTGCGCTGAACTCAAGCACGGTCGGAACACGGTGCTGTGGGTAGACATCGACCACGCCCTTTGCCACCGTGCACGCGCCCATCTCGACGAGCAGCTGTGCGGCTCGCGTCACTGCACGCACGGTCTCCGTCTCATCGACACCGCGCTCAAACCTGCCCGAGGACTCGGAGTGCAGTCCAATGCGGCGCGCCGTGCGGCGAATCGTCGGCCCGTGGAAGGACGCCGCCTCAAGAATGACCGAGGTCGTCCCCTCCGTGATCTCGGACTCAAGCCCGCCCATGATGCCCGCAAGCCCTGCGGGCTTTTCGCTGTCGGCAATGACAAGCTCATCCCCGACGGCGACACGGCTCGAATCGTCCAGTGTGTGCAGGTTCTCTCCCGCACGCGCACGGCGTGCCGTGAGGCTGTGTCCTGCGACAGCGTCATAGTCATAGGCATGGAGCGGCTGCCCCAGTTCGAGCATGACGAAGTTCGTCACATCGACCACGTTGTTGATCGCACGGATGCCCGCGCCATGCAGATGCTCCACCATCCATGCGGGCGACGGCGCAATCTTCACGTTGCGCAGCACACGCGCCGAGAAGCGGCGGCAGAGTTCATCCGCCTCGATGCCGATGTGCACGAGCTCGGCGGCACTCTCGGACGCCGTTTCCTCCACCGTGATGGATGGAAAACGCAGTTCCTTGCCCGTCAGTGCCGCAACCTCACGCGCAATGCCGATGACGCTGAAGCAGTCCGCGCGGTTTGCCGTCAGCTCGAACTCAAGCACGACATCATCCAGCCCCAGTGCCTCGGCGGCGGGGATCCCGACGGGCGTATCCTCCGGCAGGATGTAGATGCCATGCACCTGCTCGTCGGGCAGCCCCTCGGTATTGATCGCAAGCTCCCCCGCCGAGCACATCATGCCGTTCGACGGAACGCCGCGCAGCTTGCCCTTTGAGATTTTCTTGCCATCGGGGAGCACTGCGCCGACCATAGCGGCAGGAACAATATGCCCCTCACGCACATTGGAGGCACCCGTCACAATCTGAATCCGCTCTTCTTTTCCAATGTCCAGCTGGCAGACAAGCAGATGATCGGAGTCCGGATGCGGCGTGATCTTCTCAATGCGTGCTGTGATGACCTTCTCAAGCCCCTCATCCGCTCGCACGATACGCTCGACGGGAACGCCCGCCATTGTGAGACGGTCTGCAATTTGCTCCGCCGTTTCGTCCATATCCACATAGTCTTTCAGCCATTTGATCGAAACCTGCATCGTCCCGCCTCCTTAGAATTGATGTAAGAACCGCACGTCGTTGTCGTAGAACAGGCGCAGATCGTCCACGCCGTACGCGAGCATGGCGATACGCTCCACACCCATGCCGAATGCAAAGCCCGACACCTGCGCGGGATCGTAGCCGCTCATGCGCAGGACGTTCGGGTGCACCATGCCCGCGCCGAGGATCTCAAGCCACCCCGTCCCCTTGCAGACGCGGCAGCCCGCGCCGTGACACGAGGAGCAGGAGATATCGACCTCGGTCGACGGCTCTGTGAACGGGAAGAAGCTCGGGCGGAAACGCACCTTTGCATCCGCATCAAAGAGCTGATGCAGACAAAGCTCAAGCGTTCCCTTCAGGTCGGCAAAGGAGATGCCCTTGTCGATGACAAGCCCCTCCACCTGCGTGAACATCGGGGAGTGCGTCGCATCGTAGGAGTCACGGCGATAGACGCGCCCCGGTGCGATCATGCGGATCGGCGCATTCGGTTCGCTCCGCTGCATTGTTCGCGCCTGTACGGGCGAAGTCTGCGAGCGCAGCAGGATCTCCTCCGTGATGTAGAACGAGTCCTGCATATCGCGCGCGGGATGATCCTTCGGCAGGTTCAGCGCCTCGAAGTTGTAGTAGTCGCTCTCGATCTCGGGTCCCTCCTCGATCGTAAAGCCCATCTGCAGGAAGATCTTCTTGATGCGATCAAGCGTGATCGTGAGCGGATGCAGATGCCCTACGTGTGCGCTGCGCCCCGGCAGGGTCACGTCGATCTGCTCGGCGGCAATCTTATCCGCGAGTTCCCGCTGCGCCAGTTCCTCGGACTTTGCCGCAAGCAGTTCCTCAAGCTCGGCCCGCGCCTCGTTGACGATCTTGCCGATGCGCGGGCGCTCCTCCTGTGCAAGGGCGCTCATGCTGCGTAGGAGCGCGGTCATCTCCCCCTTTTTCCCCAAAAATTTTACGCGAATATCATTCAGTTCACTGAGACTCTGCGCTGTCTCCGCAATCGCAGCGCGGGCACGTTCCCTGAGTTCTCTGATCTTCTCGTCCATATCGTCCTCCTGTATGTGTGTGCAAGGATGGTGTTTTGATGGATTTCTTCTATTCATTCGATAAAAATACCAATGTTCAGTTTACCATATCTATCTGAAAAAATCTATGAAAGCGCGATAAAATGAAAGGTATCGGGGGAATTGAATTCACGTCATATTTATAGTATGCTAAAAGAAAACACAAAACAGTCGTTTTCGATCTAGGAGGTCTCCATGGACACACTCATCAAAAGTATTTCGGAGCTGATGGCGCAGCCGTCCAGTCTCTTCACCCTGCTCGCCGTATTCGTCTTCATCCTCGGTTATCTGCAGATGCGCCGCATCCGGTTCACAACGAGTATGCTCATCAATGTCGCACTGATGCTGGCACTGACCATTGTGCTCCATCAGCTGCGGCTGTTCCATATGCCGCAGGGCGGCAGTGTCACGCTCGGGGCAATGGTGCCGCTGCTCTTCCTCACCTATCGTTACGGCGCGGGCATCGGATGTCTTGCGGGTTTTGTCTACGGTATGATAAACCTCATGCAGGACGCATTCATCGTCCACCCCCTGCAGGTACTCTTTGACTATCCGCTGCCCTATATGGCACTCGCGCTCGCCGCCGTCCTCCCGGGGCGTTTTTATGCGGGCGCACTACTCGCCTTTGCGGGACGTTTCCTCTGCCACTACATCTCGGGCGTAGTGTTCTTCGGCTCGTATGCACCGCCCGATATGTCGCCCTATCTCTACGCCCTCGTCTTTAACGCGACCTATCTCGTACCCGAGGTGATCATCTGCCTTGTCGTTCTGCGTATCCTGCCTGTGCCGCGTCTCCTTGCGGCGATGGATCAGCGCACACCGCTCTATGGCGCAAAGCTGACACAATAAGGTTAGCTATTCTCATACGTACGCACGCGCAGCGTCAACCCGCGCTGCGCACAAATCTTGCGGCAGCGCTCGATCTCCTCCGCGTCCTCCACCTTCTCCACAACCGTGAGCACAACCTTCGGCACATAGTGTTTGCAGTGCTCGGCAAATGCCAGCATCGCCTCATAGGAGGAAATGCCAAACTTCGACCGTGTGAGCGCGAGATAACGCTCTGCATTGGATGCGTTAAGACTGATGGACACCGTGTCGAGCAGCCCCACAAAACGCTCCGCGAACACACATCCATGCTCCAGTTCCCCGAGCCCGTTCGTATTGACGCGCGTCGGCACATCGGGATGCTGTTCCTTTACATGGCGGAGAACGCTGATCACCGTATCCAGACGGATCAGCGGCTCGCCGAAGCCGCAGCAGACCACCTCGCTCACGTATTCCCACGGCAGACGGTCAAGCTCCGCCGTAATCTCTTCCACACTTGGGTCACGTTCAAGCCACAGCGAGGACTCCTGTGCCATCTCCTTCATGCCGCGCAGACAAAAAACGCAGTCACAGTTACAGGAATTTGTGATGTTGACGTAAATGGCACGCCGCCCCTCCGGCAGCGCTCTGAAGCTCTCCGCGACGGAAAGATAGCGTCCACCCGCATGGGTCGCATATACAATCATAAGATACTCCTATCATACACAGAAATGAGAAAAGCTGCCGCAATGCGGCAGCTTATTCGGTTGGTTCTTTTACAGTGTTGTGAGTTCTCCCATAAACTCCTCGAACGGAAGCCCATGATTCCACGGCAGATCCAGTTCCTCCGCATAGGTGAGGCAATGCCCGATAAAGTCCGCCGCACGCGGTACGCCCTCTGTGAGAGGAATCCCGCGTACCAGTGCCGCCGCTATGATCGCAGAAAACGCATCCCCCGCCCCCGAGCGGTCACGCCCGACCTTCGGATTGTCAAAGGACTGCCCAGCCCCATCCGCATAGAGGTAGGTACGCACATTTTCACCCGCATGAAGCCCCGTGATGATGACCGTACGCGGTCCCATCGCCGCGATTGCCGCCGCCATCTGTGCGAGCTCCCCATCCGTCACAGCCCCGTCCGTCGGATAGGAAATGCCGAGCAGCTGACACGCCTCCGTGAGATTCGGTGTCACCACGTCCGCCTGTGGGAGGAGCTGGCGCATCTTCGCGCAGAGTGCGGGCGTATAGGAGGAGTAAAGGCTGCCGTTGTCCCCCATCACAGGATCGACAACAACCTTCGTATTTCGCTGTTTGAATCGTGCGATACATTCCAACACGACCTCGATCTGACGCTCCGAGCCGAGAAACCCGGTCAGGATCGCATCAAATTCGAGCGCATTCGCCGCCCAGTTTTCCATATAGGGGCGCATCCGCTCCGTATAGTCGTCAAGATAGTGGTTCGGAAAGCCCGTATGCACCGAGAGAATCGCCGTCGGAAGCGGACACGCCTGCACGCGCAGCGCGGAGATCAGCGGCAGCTGCACCGTTACCGAGCACCGCCCAAATCCCGTGATGTCGTTGATGAGGGCGATTCGTTTCTGCCGCGCCATCAGCGGTTATCCACCCGTTCCGGTACGCGGTCGTGCATGGAAAGACGCGCCCACGCGAGTTCCTCGTACTTCGTCCCCGGCATCCCATAGTTCGCGTAGGGATCGATCGAGATGCCGCCGCGCGGCAGAAACTTCCCCTGCACCTCGATGTATTTCGGCTGCATCAGTCGAATAAGGTCACGCATAATGACGTTCACCACATCCTCATGGAAGTCGCCGTGGTTACGAAAACTCACGAGATAGAGTTTCAGTGACTTACTCTCGACCATGCGCTCGGCGGGCATATAGGAGATGTAGATCGTCCCGTAGTCCGGCTGCCCCGTAATCGGACAGAGCGTCGTGAACTCGGGACAGTTGAACCGCACCCAGTAGTCATGATCCGTATGGCGGTTCTGAAAGGTCTCCAGTGCTTCGGGCGCATAGTCGTACCCGTAGTCCGTCCGCTGCTGTCCGAGAAGCGTCAGCCCCTCTGCTGTCTTTTCTCTTGCCATTACATCCCCAAGAATTTCTTTTCAAATACATCCTGCGGCTCGGGACGACCGAAGAGATAGCCCTGTATCGTGTCCGTCTTACAGATCTTCACAAGACAGTCATACTCATCCTGCTTCTCTACGCCCTCAATGCAGGTCGTCATACCGATGCTGTGACACAGATCCACCGTGTACTCCACGAGCTTCTGATCGAAGTGATTTTCAAGAATCCGCATGACAAACGCACGATCAATCTTTACGATGTCGCAATTCAGATTTTTCAGTGAGGAAAGCGAGGAATATCCCGTACCGAAGTCGTCCATGGCGATCTTGATCCCGTGGCTGCGGAATATATCAAACTGCGCATTGACAAACTTCAGATCACTGACGATCTTGCTCTCCGTCAGTTCAAGCACAACGGAATCCGCCGGCATATCGTGCCGGTGCAGACAGTCCTCCACGAACTCAAGAAAGGAGAGATCCTTGATCTGCTCATAGCTCATGTTGACGCTCATGTGGAAGTTCGGAATGCGCTGCCGCCACTCCTTGCAGACGCGCAGCGCCTGCTCAAAGATCCAACGTCCGACAGGAACGATCATCTTCGTTTCCTCAAGGATCCTGATGAACTCCATCGGAGCGACCATGCGCCCCTTGCTGTTCTTCCAACGGAGCAGCGTCTCCGCGCCCACAACGTGCTGATCATCCCCCGCCACCTGCGGCTGAAAGTAGAGTTCGAAGTTGCGGCACCCCGCCTTGACATCCTGGAGAATCTGCTCCTGTATCGTCAGGGAACGCAGCCAGCGGTTGTAGACCTCCTTCGAGAACTCGTTGAGACGGTTCTTGCCGCCCGATTTTGCCGCATCAAGCGCCGCCTGTGCGTATTTATGCAAGACGAGCGGATCGCGCGCCGACTGCGGATAGAACACCATACCTGCCGATACGGTGACAATATACTGCCGTCCGTCATAGACCTGCGGATGGGCAAACTCGCGCTGGACACGGATGAAGAACTCTGTCAGCATCTCCGCATCTGCATCGGGATAGATCAGACCGAACTCGTCGCCGTCGAGGCGATAGAGCGAGAGCCTGCGCGGGATGTTCTGCAGAATGCGCTCCGAAATCCGGCGCAGGATGATGTCGCCGATCTCGTGGTTGAACGCCTCGTTGACCGTGCGGAAGTTGTCAATTCCCATGACGAGAAGACCGCCGCCGCCGCCCGTTTCACGCGCCTCACGCAGCGCCGCGCCGAGATCCTCGGTGAACTGATAGCGGTTAAAAAGCCCTGTGACCGAATCCGCCGCATTGCGACGTGCCAGCTGACTGATCGTCCCAACGAAGAGATTCGGCGTTCCATCCTCGGACGTGCCGATCCGCCCCTTGAGCCGCAGCCACGAGAAATCTCCCTTTGCATCCCGCATACGGAAATCGATCTGCCGATCCCGCCCATCCGCCAGATTTGTAAGCGATGAAAAGAGTTCTGCCAGGGGCTTGCGATCCCGTATATAGACGAGAGGATCGAGTATCCCCGCAATATGCTCGATCGTTTCTGCGGGAAGATCATACATCTGAACGAAGGCCGGCGATGCAAGACAGACATCGTTCACCGCATCCATCATAAAGGCATAATCGGAGGTCGTATTCTTCATCAAATCAAAGATGGGTTTATGCTGTCTGAGCACCGGACTCAATGCAACTCTCTTCTTCCCGCTCATATTCCCCTGCCTCGCTTCTCTCATATTTCCTGATACAAGATATAAAATCCCTTTTTACACGATTATATACCTTTTCTGCCCTGCGTGCAACCAAACAATCCCCCGCTCATACCTTCTCAAAATTAATTTAGGATTTTTTTCCTAATCTCACTTGAAAAAGCGATGTATTTTGTTTATGATAGATACTCCAATCTGTACATATGCGAGGAGATGTAAATATGAATATGATCGAACTAACCGGCGAAACATTTGACGCCGAAGTATTGGAAGCCGATCGGCTTGTCATTGTTGATTTTTGGGCAACGTGGTGTACGCCCTGCCGTATGCTGACACCGATTCTGGAGGAAGTTGCCGAGGAGCATCCGGAATTTAAGATCTGCAAAATCAACGTGGATGAGGCACAGGAAATTGCCGAGAGATACGGTGTCATGAGTATGCCCATTCTCATCTTCTTCGAAAACGGAGAGATTGTGGACGAGTCCATCGGTCTGATCTCAAAGGAGCAGCTGCTGGAACTCCTGCCAAAATAAGGAAAGCGCTGCGTTGATCGGCACTTCCCAAACAAAAGGCTGCTGTACGAAGCGAAACCACTTCGTACAGCAGCCTTTTACCGTCTATGAATAACAACGCTGCCGCAGAGCCTCATACATGACCGCAGTCGCCGCCGCAGAGACGTTCAGCGACTCGGCGCGCCCGCGCATGGGGATGTAGATGTGCTCTGACGCGTGCAAGATCTCCTCCGACACACCGTTTGCCTCGTTGCCGAATACGATCACCGAAGGTTGTCGAAAATCCGCCTCAAAATGCGTCCGAGCCTCAGCATCGCACGCCGTCACATAAAGGTTGATCCCACACTCCCGTGCAAAGAGCACCAGCTCCTCCGCCGTTACACCAACAGCAATGGGGACATGGAAGAGTGCGCCCATGGTCGCGCGTACCACCTTTCCACGGTAGACATCCGCCGAGCCGCGCAGCAGGATCACCCCCGACCCCCCCACAGCATCCGCTGTGCGCAGGATCGTTCCCACATTGCCGGGATCCTGCACACGGTCAAGAACGATATAGAGCGGCGGCTCATCCCCATATGCGCCTGCGTGCATTTCATCCAACGAAACACGTTGCTTTCGCTCCATTACGAGCAAAATTCCCTGCGGACTATCCGTGTCGGAGAGCGTCGAAAACAGGGATTCCGCAATGCGCACAACGGGAACATGGCGCGCAAGCAACACGTCTGCGAGTGCACGCGCACGCCCCCCTGAGAGCGCACGCTCCGTCACGAGCGCATGGCAGATCTTCCAGTCCGATGCCGCCGCCATCTCGGCGAGCCGCAGCCCCTCCACCGTGAACAGCCCTTCCTTTGCCGCGCGGCGCTGTGTGTGTACGATGGCGTGCGTGAGCCGAATGAGAGGATTTGCCGCGCTTGTAATGCTTTGTATGTTCTTCATATCGTAAAAAATACGTCTGATGAATCAAACGACTCATCAGACGTAATCTCTTCTTACTGGTTCTCCTTCGCCACGTTGACGATCTGCGTGAATGCAGCAGCGTCAGCAACAGCGAGGTCAGCGAGCATCTTGCGGTTGACCTCGACACCGGCATTCGTCAGTCCCGCGATAAAGCGACTGTACGAGATGCCGTTGGCACGGGCGGCGGCATTGATGCGGGCGATCCAGAGACGACGGAACGTCCCCTTCTTCGCACGGCGGTCACGACGCGCATAGTAGAGCGCCTTCATAACCGTTTCGTTTGCCTTCTTGAACTGCTTGCTGCGCGAGCCGCGATAGCCCTTGGCGAGCTTTAAGATCTTCTTATGACGACGATGTGCTGTGACACCGCTTTTTACTCTTGGCATTGCATTTCCTCCTAGTTCCTACCCTCATGGGGAGTTTGCTTGTCGCCCCGATTATGCGTAGGGGAGCATCTTGCGGATGCGCTTGTAGTCCGACGTATCGGCAAGCGCAGCCTTGCGCAGGTTACGCTTGCGCTTCGGTGTCTTCTTCTCCAGAATATGTCTCTTGTACGC
This sequence comes from Selenomonas dianae, assembly GCF_030644225.1. Lineage (NCBI taxonomy): Bacteria > Bacillati > Bacillota > Negativicutes > Selenomonadales > Selenomonadaceae > Centipeda > Centipeda dianae. The sequence continues at coordinate 1,412,199 of NZ_CP128650.1, forward strand.
CTTGTTGCGGCGGAATTCTCCGCTCCCTGTTACGCTGAAACGCTTTGCAGCAGCGCGGCGCGTTTTAATCTTCGGCATCGCCATTTCCTCCTTTATCTTCCTTCACGGGTTTGACCGTCTTGGCCGGCTTCTGTACCTTCGGGGAAAGGATCATGGTCATGTTCTTCCCCTCCAGTTTTGCGCCGCGCTCAATGGTCACGAGAGCGCTCATCCGCTCGGCAACGCGGTCAAGAACCGCACGCCCGAGTTCCGGATGAGAGAGCTCTCTGCCGCGGAACATGATCGTCACCTTGACCTTGTTGCCCTCTTCGACAAAGCGGAGCGCATTCTTCAGCTTGACATTGAAGTCGTGCTCGTCGATGTTCGGACGCAGCTTGACCTCTTTGATGTTGATGGTCTTCTGCTTCTTCTTCGCTTCTTTCTCGCGTTTCTGCTGCTCATAGCGGAATTTTCCAAAGTCCATGATGCGACAGACGGGCGGCTTTGCCTTCGGCGCAACCTCGACCAGGTCGAGATGCTGCTCCTCCGCCATGCGAAGGGCGTCGCGCGTCAGCATGATGCCGAGCTGTTCTCCCTCCGCGCTGGTGACACGCACCTCACGGATATGGATTTCCTCATTGATTCGCAAAGATTCCCTGCTTATGGCAAGAACACCTCCTGGTTCGGATGCACGCATATACGCCATCCGGCAATAGAAAAGGGCGGCACAAAGCCACCCTTGAAAAATCTCTGTCATCTTTCATTCGACCCGACGCGCTGTGTGCCCGCAGGTGAGAAGCGGTGGCTTCTGCTTGTAACAGATGCCATACTATCACACATACGGGTATCTTGTCAATACTCCTGTGCACGCGATGTGATTTTTTCCTGCACGAGCGCGATAAAATCGTCAACGCTCATGACAGTGCTGTCCTTCTCTCCGTACTTGCGCAGGGCAACGGTGTGGTTCTCCTGCTCCTGATCGCCGACAACGAGCGTGTACGGGGTTTTCTTGACCTGACTCTCGCGGATCTTGTAGCCCGTCTTTTCGTTGCGGTCGTCCACAAGGGCGCGGATACCAAGGTCGAACATCCGCTTGCGCAGTTCCTCGGCGTACGCCGCATGGCGCTCGGTGATTGGCAGGATACGCACCTGCACGGGTGCCATCCACACGGGGAATGCACCCGCATAGTTTTCGATCAGGATGCCGATGAAGCGCTCGATCGATCCATAGACGACGCGGTGCAGCATAACGGGGCGGTGCTTCTCCCCATCCTCGCCGACATAGGTCAGATCGAACTTCTCGGGCAGGCTCATGTCCAGCTGAATCGTCCCGCACTGCCATGTACGCCCGATGGAGTCGCGCAGGTGGAAGTCGATCTTCGGTCCGTAAAACGCACCGTCGCCCTCGTTTACCACAAAATCAAGCCCACGGTTTTCAAGCGCTTTACGCAGCCCCTCTGTCGCAAGCTCCCACATCTCGTCCGAGCCCATCGAGTTCTCGGGACGCGTGGAGAGCTCCGCCTTGTACGAGAGGCCGAACGTGCGGTACACCTCGTCAAAGAGGTCGATGGTATGCTGGATCTCGCCCTCAATCTGATCGGGGGTCACAAAGAGGTGCGCGTCGTCCTGTGTGAAGTTGCGGACGCGGAACAGTCCGTGCAGCGCACCCGAAAGCTCATGACGGTGAACAAGCCCGAGTTCCGCAAGGCGCAACGGCAAATCGCGGTAGCTGTGCAGGTGCGAGCGGTAGACGAGCATACAGCCGGGGCAGTTCATCGGCTTGATTGCGTAGTCTTCTTCGTCGATCTCGGTCGTATACATATTCTCACGGTAGTGAAACCAATGTCCCGAGGTCTCCCACAGCTTGCGACTGAGGATCACGGGCGTACTGATCTCCTGATAGCCGTAGCGGCGGTGCACCTCGCGCCAGTAGTCGAGCAGTGCGTTGCGCAGAAGCATTCCGTTCGGATGGAAGAACGGGAATCCCGGTCCCTCCTCATGGATGCTGAAGAGATCAAGTTCCCTGCCGAGCTTACGGTGGTCACGCTTTGCCGCCTCCTCAAGCATATGGAGATAGGCATCCAGATCCTCCTGCTTCTCGAACGCCGTGCCGTAGATGCGCTGCAGCATCTTGTTCTTCTCGCTGCCGCGCCAGTACGCCCCCGCGACACTCTGCAGTTTGAACGCCTTGACCTTGCCCGTACTCATGACGTGCGGTCCTGCGCAGAGATCCGTGAACTCCCCCTGTGTATAGGTGGAGATAATCTCGTCCTCGGGCAGATCCTCGATCAGCTCGACCTTGTAGTTCTCCCCCTTGGCACGGAAGAATTCGATTGCCTCATTGCGCGGAATCTCACGCCGCTCAAGTTTCAGATTCTCCTTGACAATCTTCTTCATTTCCTTCTCGATGTCGCGCAGATCGGCATCCGTCAGCTGACGCTCCATGTCAAAGTCATAGTAGAAGCCGTTCTCAATCGCAGGACCGATGGCGAGCTGCACATTGCTCTCCGGATAGAGGCGCTTGACCGCCTGTGCCATGATGTGCGACGCCGTATGACGGAGTGCATGGCGACCGCCCTCATCCGCAAACGTCAGCACTCGAAATGCAGCATCCTGTGTCACGGGCGTTGTCAGATCGACGACCGCGCCGTCGAGGTCGGCGGCAAGCGCCTTCTTCGCAAGCGAATTGCTCATGCCCTTCACGACATCCAGCAGCATCGTCCCCGCCTCTGCCTCACGAATCGATCCATCCGGCAGTGTCAGCTTTATCATAGAGCGCTCTCCTCCTACATCATACAAAAAGCCCTGCCCCTGTGGGATAGGAAATCCATCCCCGAGGAACAAGGCATCGTTATCAGTGATTCCTATATGTTTCCACCCTAATCGGTAACGTCATTATAAGGCGCGCGGGCGGCTGTGTCAAGGGCTTTGTGTTCTGCCATCGCCTGCAACTGCTCTGTCGGATCGAGCACCGGAATGCGCAGGCGGCGACCGGCGGCGACAGATCCATCGGGGGACAGCCCATTCACCTCAATGATTGCCTCCTCAAGCTCCTCCGCCATCGTCTCCTTTGTCGCAAACCTCCGCGCAATGGTCCAGACATTCTCGCCGCGCATGACAGAAACCTCGACAAACTCCGACGAACGCAGATACGGGTTCGTCAGATGAAGGGCGGATACGCCCATCCATATAAGAGCAAATACGCTGAGAGCAAGACCGATCTTCTTCATCGTTACCCCTCCGTTTGTTCATATCCGTATATATATTCTCAAAACTACTGTTCGGATATAGGATAACACAGAAAAAACGTTCGGTCAATAGCTTGGAACAAATTTTTGCGAAATTTTTGTTCGCGGAACGTGTTTTTGTAATGAAAAAAGGGACTGTTGCACGCAGTTAGAAAACTGCGTGCAACAGTCCCTTTTCCCAAATGAATTATCTTCTTTTTGCAATTTCGTTTGTCTGCATCACAGAATCCGTCTTTGCCGGCCGTCGCTCCTTTGCGACGGCAAGCATCAGTTTCAGACGGTTGAGCTGATTGACCTCACTCGATCCCGCATCGCAGTCGATTGCCGTGATGTTCGCGCCGTGATATGCCTTGCGCAGATCGTGCATGACGCCCTTGCCCGTGATGTGGTTCGGCAGACAGCCAAACGGCTGAAGACAAACGACGTTCGGCACGCCCTCCTCGATGAGCTTCACCATCTCACCCGTGAGGAACCATCCCTCCCCCGCCATATTGCCGAGGCTGACGTGACGCGCGGCGAGCTCCGCCGTACGGTCGATGGACTGGGGCGGACGGAAGTGACGGCTCTCCTTCAGAGCCTTGCGCATGGGCGCACGGAAGAACTCGATGACCTTGATGAACATACGCCCGAAGAGCCGATCCTTGTACGAGCCCGCGAGCAGCTTGTGCTGTGCAATGGGGTCATACGCAGAGTACAGGAAGAAATCGACGAAGTCGGGCATGACGACCTCTGCCCCCTCCCCCATCAGCACCTTCTCAATGTCATTGTTTGCAACGGGATGGTACTTGACAAGGATTTCACCGACGATGCCGACCTTCGGCTTCCACAGCTGTTCGTCGATGGGGATGTGGTCAAAGTCGCGCACGATGTCCTTCACCATGCGGCGGAACTTGAACACACTGCCGTGCTCAAGTTCGTCCTTTGCGCGCGTCATCCACTTGTCAAACGCCGCCTGTGTCGCACCCTTCTGAAGCTCGTACGGCATCATGCGGTTGCGTACGTTCATCAACAAATCGCCGTAGATCGCCGCCTTGATGGCATCCACCATCATCTCGCGGCTGAAGGCAAAGCTGTCCGTCTCCTCGGGCAACCCACGTACGGCAAAGACGGCGACGTTCGGAAAGCCCGCGTCGCGCAGTGCCTTGCGCAGCACACCGAGGTAGTTCGTCGCACGGCACGCACCGCAGGTCTGAAAGAGTGCGATGCTCGTGTGGTCGGCATCGCACATCCCTGCCTTGAGTGCCGCGAGCAGCTGTCCAATGACGACAATCGCGGGATAGCACATATCGTTGTGCACGTAGCGCAGCCCCAGATCCACCGATGCCTTGTCGGGCATTGGCGGAATGACGACGTTATAGCCGTGCTTGCGCATGGTGGTGCGGAAGAGCTCAAAGTGGATCGGTGCCATCTGCGGCGCGAGGATCGTATGTGTCTTCTTGCAGTCCTCGGTAAAGCGCGGACGCTCAATGACGGGCACCTCATGATAGGCAGGGTTCTCCCTGCGGGCAAGCGCGGCAATCAGCGAGCGCAGACGGATGCGTGCCGCACCGAGGTTCGACACCTCGTCGAGTTTTATCATCGTGTAGATGCGCTCGTGCGACTCGAGGATCTCGCGCACCTCTGACGTGGTGAGTGCGTCCAGACCGCAGCCGAACGAGCTGAGCTGGATGAGTGTCACATTCGGATGCTCCGCGACAAACTGCGCCGCATGATAGAGCCGCGCGTGGTAGCTCCACTGGTTGACGACCTGAAGCCGCCGCTCCTGCACGGGGATATGATAGACTGCATCCTCCGAGAGGATCGGCAGCTTGTACGACTGGATCATCTCGGGGATGCCGTGATTGATCTCGGGATCGACGTGATACGGGCGCCCTGCAAGAAGAATTGCGTGCTCGCCCGTCTCAGCGATGCGGTCGAGGATCTGCTGCCCGTAGTCACGCACATCCTGCCGATACTGTTCGATCTCGGCATAGCCCGCATCAACGGCGGCGGTGATCTCCTTTTTCCCGATCCCCTCTGCCTTGCCAAATTCCTCCACAAGCCGCTCGATCATGCGCGTGCGGTCGTTGATCGGCAGGAACGGCTGGATAAAGCGAATGTTCTTCTCACGCAGGATGTCCATATTGATGCGGATATTCTCCGCATAGGATGCGACGATTGGACAGTTGAAATTATTCGCTGACGAGCCCGGTTTGTCATCCATATTGTGCGGCTCGCAGGGATAGAAAATCGTATCGACGCCCTTTTCCACAAGATCGACGATATGCCCGTGCGCGAGCTTTGCAGGGTAGCAGAGCGAGTCCGAGGGGATCGTCGCCATGCCCTTGTAGAAGAGCTGCGGCGAGGATTTGCCCGAAATGACAACTCCGTAGCCGAGCGTGTCAAAGAACGTGAACCAGAACGGATAGTCCTCGTACATATTCAGCGTGCGCGGGATGCCGATGCGTCCGCGGCGCGGCTCTGCCGGAGACTTATAGTGCTTGAACACGCGGCGGTATTTGAACTTGTAGATGTTCGGCGTATCGTCCGTGCGCTTCTCGCCGCCGATGCCACGCTCACAGCGATTACCCGTAAAGTAACGCTCGCCGTTTGGGAACTGCTGCATCGTGATGAGACATTTGTTGCCGCATTTCCCACAGCGGTAGGAACTGGTCTTCGTCTCAAATGTCCCGAGTTCATCCGCGCCGAGCAGAGATGACCGCTCCGTCCCGGCTTCAAGTGCGAGGATTGCCGCGCCATACGCACCCATCAGCCCCGCAATATCGGGACGAATGACATCCTTGCCGATCAGGTGCTCAAGCGCACGCAGAACAGCGTCGTTGTAGAACGTCCCCCCCTGCACGACAATGTGGTCGCCGAGGGTTGATACGTCCTTGATCTGCATGACCTTAAAGAGGGCGTTTTTGACAACCGAGAGTGCAATCCCCGCCGAGATGTCGGCGACCTCCGCCCCCTCCTTCTGCGCCTGCTTGACCTTCGAGTTCATAAAGACCGTGCAGCGCGTGCCAAGATCGACGGGAGCTTTCGCATCCACCGCCTTTCCCGCAAACTCCGCCGGGGTCATGTGCAGCCCCTCGGCAAAGTTCTGGATGAAGGAGCCGCAGCCCGCCGAACAAGCCTCGTTGAGGGTAATGTTGCCGACGCTGCCATCCTGCACGAAGAAGCACTTCATGTCCTGTCCGCCGATGTCCAGCACGAAGCTGACCTCGGGACAGAACTCCTGCGCCGCGCGCAGATGGGCAAACGTCTCCACCTCACCGCCGTCCGCATGGAGTGCCGCCTTGACAATTGCCTCGCCGTAGCCCGTCGTCATCGCGCCCGCGATATGGGCATCTGCGGGCATGACGGCGTAGAACTCCCGCAGTGCGTCGATGACGGACTGGAGGGGCGAGCCGTGATTGCTGCCGTAGGACGTGTGAAGCAGCTCCTTGTCCCTGCCGATGGCGACGAGCTTCGTCGTCGTCGAGCCCGCATCAATGCCGATATAGATCGACCCCCGATAGTCCGCAAGGCTTCCCCGCCGCACGCGGTCACGGTCATGACGCTGACGAAATGCGGCGTAGTCCTCCGCCCCCTTGAACAGGGTAATATCCGACGTACGCGTCTCTGTCGCAGCAGCCTCCTCCGCACGTGCGATGCACGCCTCCATCTCCCGCATATCCGTCACTCCGGCATCATCGGAGAGTGCCGCGCCGACCGCGACGAAATAATTGCCGTAATCCACATCGACGACGTGATCTGTGTCGAGCTTCAATGTTTCGATAAATCGTTTCTTGAGTTCCGGGAGAAAGTGCAGAGGCCCGCCGAGAAAGGCGACCGTACCGCCAATGGGGCGCCCCTGCGCAAGGTTGCCAATGGTCTGGTTGACGACTGCTTGAAAAACCGAGAGTGCAATGTCCGCCTTTGCCGCGCCGTCATTCATAAGTGCTTGGATGTCCGTCTTGGCGAACACGCCGCAGCGCGAGGCAATCGCATAGACACGCTTGCCCTGCTCCGCAAGTGCATTGAGGCCGATGGGATCGGTTGAGAGGAGGGATGCCATGTGGTCGATGAACGAACCGGTACCGCCCGCACACACGCCGTTCATGCGCTGCTCGGGCGCATCGCCGAAATACGTGATCTTCGCATCCTCACCGCCGAGCTCGACGGCCGTCGTCGTTTCCGGGATAAGACGGCGCACCGCCGAGGCACAGGCGACGACCTCCTGTACGAACGGCAGTCCGATCCGCTGGGCGATGCCCATGCCCGCCGAGCCCGTGAGCGCGAACGAGAATTTAGCCTCTCCCACGACCGCTTTCAGCTGCTCCAGATTCTCTTGGAGTGCCTTGCCGATCTCGGAAAAATGACGCGCATAGTTCTTGTAGAGGATTTCATGCTCCTCGCCAAGAACAACCAGCTTGATCGTCGTCGAACCGACATCCACACCGACACGAAATGGGGATTCCAAAATAACACCACCTAACGAAACCATATAAGGTTTTCTTCAATTAACCCGTATTAAATAGGAAAGCCATTTTAGGCTTCCCTATTTTAACGTATTTCACAGTACTATGCAAGTGCAGCACGCACAGTTCCGTGGTATCCAATTTTGAACCAACGAACTTTATGTTCCTCAAATATTATATGGTGCGGCAAGTTTCTTGAAGTAATTGCGTGCCTTCTGCATCGTGCGAATGATCGGCTCCATGAGCTTCGGCTGGCGGACGACCGTGCGAATAACCGCCTTGCGCAGTTGGCGATACTCCGCATCAAAGTCGCGCATGACATCCTCCATCTCCGCCTCAACCGAAACGGATGGGATGTTCGAGTGGATGAGATTCGCGCTCCGTCCCTGAATGGTCACGGTATCGCCGAGGAACGGTGCGTACACTTCCAGACCAAGTTCCTCCTGTATCCGCTCCTTAAGCGCCTCCTGCGCCTGTCCCTCACCGTGGACAAGGAACACCTTCGCGGGGCGCGGCTCTTTGATCGAGCGCATCCAGTCCACGATCTGCTCCGCATCCGCATGAGCCGAAAACCCTTCGAGCACTTGAATCTGTGCCTTCACCGCGATTTCCTCGCCGAGTACGCGCACGCGTTTGATCCCGTCCACGAGCCGCCGCCCAAGGCTTCCCTCCGCCTGATAGCCGACAAAGAGAATCGTAGACTCGGGACGCCAGAGATTGTGCTTGAGGTGGTGAAGCACGCGCCCCGCATCCGCCATGCCCGAAGCAGAGAGGATGATCGCCGAGCCCTCGGCGGAGTTCAGTGCACGCGACTCCGCCGCCGTTTCGGCAATGCGTACCTGCGGAAATGCGGGGATCGACCCCTGCTCACCAAAGAACGCGATCGTCTCCTCGTCGAAGTCCTCATAGTTCTTGAGAAAGACACGCGTCGCTTGGATCGCAAGCGGACTGTCGATGATGATGGGAATATCCCCGTCGAGCCGTCCCTCCTTCCACAGATTGTAAAAATAGTAGAGGAGCGTCTGTGTCCGCCCGACGGCAAAGGATGGGATGATGACATTGCCGCCGCGATCCATCGTGTCGCGGATGACCTCAAGGAGCGCCGACTCCTTGTCATAGTCGCGGTGAATCCGGTCGCCGTAGGTGGACTCGACAAGCAGGAAGTCTGCGCCCGCAATCGCCTCGGGGTCACGCAGGATGGGTTGATTTGGCTGCCCAAGATCGCCCGAAAAGACGAGCTTTGTTTCCTGATCGTTCTCCACCACGACGATTTCGAGAATCGCCGACCCGAGGATATGTCCTGCGTCGCGAAAGGTGAGCTGCAGATCATCCACCGCGATGGTGGATTGATAGGCGACGGGTTCAAACAGCTCCAGTGCGGCAAAGGCATCCGCCTGTGTGTAAAGCGGCGTGATGGGAGCCTCGCTGCGGCGTGCATTCTTGCGGTTCATGATTTCCGCATCGCTCTCCTGGATGTGCGCCGAGTCCGGCAGCATGATGCGGACGAGATCGCAGGTGGAGCGTGTCGCATACACCTTGCCGCGAAACCCCTCGCGCACAAGACGCGGAATGCGCCCGCAGTGGTCGATGTGCGCGTGCGTCAGAAAGACTGCCTCGATCTCGGCGGGATTGAACGGAAAATCCTCATAGTTCATCTCACGCAGGCGGCGGGTCCCCTGATACATTCCGCAGTCCACGAGATACCTGTGGTCGCCCACATGAAGCAGATAGCACGAGCCGGTGACAACGTGCGCCGCACCCAAAAATTCGAGCCGCATAAAATATCCTCCCTTCGGATTTACAGAAACACGGATCATGTCTGCGCTTTCTCACGCATTCTCTCGTATCATGTTTATACTTATAAAATTCGGAATCCAGCAAAAAATTCCTGCATTTTCATTTACATTTTCCATGTTTTGATTTATCCTAAACATAATAAGCGCACACGCAGGAACAACGAACTTTCAGAGGAAGTGCTGTTATGCTGTCCATTCCAAGGATACGGGAGTGCATTGCTCCCATATGTAAAAAGTACCCCATACAAAAAGCCTATCTTTTCGGTTCTTATGCGCGTGGCAATGCCACAGAAAAAAGTGATGTCGACCTTCGCATTGAAGGGGATATTACAAGTTTCTTCATGCTTGGCGGCATCTATTCAGAGCTCTCCGATGCACTGGGAACAGAACTCGATTTGCTGAGCAGGCTCCCTGATTCGGAGGCGTTCAAGAAAAATCTAAGGAAAGACGAGGTTTTGCTCTATGAACGATAGAGATCGTCATATTCTTGAGCATATCCTGCGGCATTGTGAGGAAATCATCGAGACTGTAGATCGTTTTGATTTTTCGAAGGAGAACTTCAAACACGATCATGTTTTTTATAATGCCTGTTCTATGGCTCTCTTTCAGATTGGTGAGCTTTCCAAACGGATGTCCGAGGAGTTCAAAAGCAGTCATACAGAAGTTCCTTGGGCTGAAATGAGAGGCATGAGAAATCTCTTTGCCCACGAATATGAGTCGGCAGATAAGGAACTGCTGTGGAAAACGATCACAAACGATATTCCTAAACTGAACAAACAACTGCAAGAAATCTATTCATGCAATATGGAGGATTAGTCATGAAAAAAATTGGCTTTATCGGGCTTGGCATCATGGGCGCAGCGATGGCGGGACATCTCATGGATGCAGGCTACGAGCTCAGCGTCTACAACCGCACGAAATCCAAGGCGGACGCACTCGTCGCGCGCGGTGCAAAATACTGTGAAAGTCCCGGCGCATGTGCACATGGCCAGGATGCTGTCATCACCATCGTCGGCTATCCGAAGGATGTGGAGGAGATCTACCTCGGCGCAAACGGCATCCTCGCAAATCTGACGGAGGGCGCATACACCGCCGATATGACGACCTCCTCCCCCGCCCTTGCCGAGCGTATCTATGCGGAGGCAAAAAAACGCGACATCCATGCGCTCGACGCCCCCGTCACAGGCGGCGACATGGGGGCACGCAATGCCACGCTGAACATCCTCGTCGGCGGAGATGAAGAGGCATTCAAGGAAATGCTGCCTGTCTTTGCCGCAATGGGCAAAAACATTGTCTACGAGGGCGGCGCAGGTGCGGGACAAAAGACCAAGGCGGCGAATCAGATCGCCATCGCGGGTGCGCTTGCGGGTGCGTGCGAGGCATTTGCCTATGCACGCGCAGCAGGACTTGACCTTGAGAAGGTCTACGCCTCCATCTCGGGCGGCGCGGCGGCGAGCTTCCAGATGAGCAACATGGTACGCATGGCGCTCGACGGCAACTTTGCCCCCGGCTTTATGATCAAGCACTTCGTCAAAGATATGGCAATCGGCGCAGAGACGGGAAAGGCTTACGGCGCGACGCTCCCCGTCCTTGAGCAGGTGCTCCGCGAGGCACGTGCCATCGAGGAGCGCGGCGGCGGAGCGGACGGCACGCAGAGCTTGCTGAAGTATTACGAGTAAAACGAATTCAAACCTTGGTGATACTGTATATTTTCTACATTGACGTGGTATAATGCCCCGAAGCGAACCTTAGTGAAGCAAGCGCACGACCGCTTGCGTAACTCCGTGTTCGCGAGGGGCATTACACCACAAAGTACAAAACACTGTTCCCCTAAGCACGCCACAACTCCACCAACTCCTCTGCGGCACTGTACGGATGCTCCGCCCCCGCAACGGCACTGACGACAAAGAAGCCCTCCACGCCCGTCGCTTTGAGGGCAGGTAAATCCGCCGCCTTGACCCCGCCGCCTACAACTACGGGTACGGGGCTGACGCGGTGCAGCTCCGCAAGCTCATCGAAACTGCGCGTCACAATTGCGCCCGAGGCGGTACGCCCCGCCTCGGGCTTTGTCGGCGTCGCGTGCAGCGGGCCCGCACCGAAGTAGTCGATGCACGCAGTATCGCAGTGCGACACGTAGTCGAGCAGCTCCGTTGTACGTGCGGAGAGACCGACAACCGCATCCGCACCGAGATATTTGCGGCAAACATCGGGCGGGATGTCCGTCTGTCCGACGTGCACGCCATCCACCTTGATCCCCTGCTCCCGCGCCGCGAGTACAACATCCAGACGATCATTGACAACGAGTGTCACAGCATCCGACTTCTCCTGCGCAGCGATCACATCCGCCGCCGCACGCGTGAGCTCGATCACCTCGCGGGCATCCGCGCCCTTTTCCCGAATCTGAACAAAGGTGAAGCCCGCGCAAACAGCCTCTGCGACAACACGCGCCACGGAGCGTCCGTGCGTGTTCTCAGAGCCAATCACAAGATAGGCGGACAGATCAAATTTACTACACATGGGTATAACCTCCTAATAAAAATCCCCGCCAACCGGCGGGGATTTTTTCTGTTAAGGAAGCACTGATAAATTCAGCACCAACTCGGCGGACTTCATTTTATCAGCGATTCCTTAAAGCCGTATGGCTCAGTAGTTCTGCACAACCTGCTGGAAGAAGGACTGCGGGTGGTCACAGACCGGGCACTTCATCGGTGCCTTCGGGCTCTCGCAGACATAGCCGCAGTTGAGGCACTGCCAAATGATCTTCTCATCACGTGCGAAGACCGTGCCCTCATCCACCTTCTGCAGGAGGAGTTTGTAGCGGGCATCGTGCTCCTTCTCAATCTTGCCGACAGCATCAAAGAGACGCGCAATCTTGTCGAACCCTTCCTCACGTGCCACGCGCGCGAACTCGGGGTACATGCTCGTCCACTCCTCATTCTCTCCGGAGGCGGCGTCCGCGAGGTTCGCCTTTGTGTCACCGACACCATGCACGAGCTTGAACCAGATCTTTGCGTGCGCCTTCTCGTTGACTGCCGTCTCCGTGAAGATGTTCGAGATCTGAACATAGCCGTCCTTCTTCGCCTGCGACGCGTAGTAGAGATACTTCGTGTGCGCCTGCGATTCGCCGGCAAATGCCGCCCAGAGGTTCTTTTCGGTCTGTGATCCCTTGAGTTCCATAATGCTCTCCTTTTTCCAAAACAAATACACAACAATATATCAACAGGCGAAAAAGCCGCCGTTCCATGCCTTGCTCAGGGGCATGAGCGGTATTCATACGCCTTGATTGATCGAGAAAACTGATCCATGCCGTACGACGGCGATCCCTTTTATCGGATCAGCGATTCCCCAGAATATCCGCAATCTCGTCGATATTCTTCTTGCCGAAGTAAAGCTCCTCTCCCACGATCATGCAGGGAACACTCATGATGCTGTACTTCTCCTTCAGTGCAGGGAAGTAGCGGATGTCATAGATTTCCGCGCGCACATCCGAACGCTCTGCGGCAATGCGCTGCACAGCCGCGACCACGTCGGGACACATCGTACAGGACAGCGACATGAGAACCTTTACGTCGGCGGGCGCAGAGATCCGCTCTATTTTCTCACGCGTCTCCTCACGCAGTTCCTGCCCGGGACCTGCCACATTGTAGAGCGCGAGAATGAACGAGTTGAACTCATGTCCGCCGGGAACAGCGTGGAAGGTAATGCCGCTCGACACGTCGTCACTTCGCAAAATCTCAAGCCCCGGCGCACCGTCCGCATCCGCGCGCACATCATAGCCAACCTTGTCGGTGAGATCCGCGAACTCGTCCATAAAGCCGCGCAGCTCACGCGAGAGGTCGCTGTCGTCATAATGCCCGACAATCTTGATCGGCGTGAGAAATTTATCAAAGACCGCCGTCAGCTGCTCGCGGATCTCGGCAGAGATAAAGTTTGTTTCATTCCCCTCCGCCTCTGCCTTCTCGATGGAGGTCTTGCGCTGCTCAAAACGCTTCGCATCCACCTCAGCACGGGCAAAGGCGGGAATCTTCAAACGGTCATGCAGTCCGGCGGCATGGCGCTCCGCTGCAACTGCCGCGATTGCACCGTCGGAGACCGCCGTCACAACCTGACGCAGCGTCTTGATGCAGACATCGCCCGCCGCAAAAACGCCCTTGACGTTCGTCTCTTTCTCCTCGTTCGTGATGACGTAGCCCTGCTCGTTCAGCGTAATCTGCTCGCGGAAGAGCCCCGTGTTCGGAACATAACCGGCAAAGACGAAAACGCCGAACGTCTCGCCCTCCTTTGCCATATAATGCTCGACCATGCCCGTGACCTCATCGCGGAAATCGGCATAGGAGATCATGGTCTCGCCGCCGACACGCTCCACCACCGTGTTGAAGCGAACCTTGATGTTCGGATAGTTCGCAAGCGCGTCCACCGCTGTCTGCGGGGCGCGGAACTTATCGCTGCGCACAAGGATCGTGACAGACTTTCCATAGCGTGAGAGGAACATACTCTCCTCCACCGCCGCAAGTCCGCCGCCGATGACGAAGATGTCCATGCCCGTGAAGAACTCCGCATCACAGGTTGCACAGTAGGCGACGCCGCGCCCTTGGAACGTTTTCTCACCGTAGAAGCCGACCTTGCGTGGATTCGCCCCCGTCGCGAGAATGACGCTCAGAGCCTCCACCGTCCCCGCCGTTGTCTCAAGCTCCTTGATCTCCTGACCGAGCTTCAGTCCGATGACCTCCGCCTCGACGAACTCAGCACCAAAGCCGCGCGCCTGCTCCTCCATCTGTGCCGCCAGCTCGGAGCCACTGACCTTGCCCGTCCCCGGATAGTTCACAACATCGGCGGTAATCGTGATCTGTCCGCCGACCTTCTCCTTTTCAACGACAAGTACCTTGCACTTCGCACGCGCCAGATAGATTGCGGCGGAAAGCCCCGCAGGACCTCCGCCGACAATGACGGCATCATACATTTTATCCATCAAAGCACCTCTTATTCACGTTTGAGATGAAGTTACAGAATCAATCAGCACTCCATAGGAAAAAGCACTTCGCAAGAAACCTCACGAAGTGCTCCGAACACGTTCTTAGAGTTTGCCGACGAGATCAAAACTCGGCTTCAGCGTCTTTTCACCCGGCTTCCAGCGTGCGGGGCAAACCTCATCGCCGTGCTTTGCGACGAACTGGAGCGCCTGCACCTTGCGGAGCAACTCCTGCGCGTTGCGGCCGACATTGCCCGCACTCACCTCATAGGAAACGATCTTGCCCTCGGGGTTCACAACGAATGTACCGCGCTCCGAGCGGCCATCCTCCTCGATGTAGACATCGAAGTCGCGTGCCAGCTTTGCCGTCGGATCTGCGAGCATCGGATAGGTCAGCTTGCCAACGAGTTCGGAACTCTCATGCCATGCCTTGTGCACGAAGTGCGAATCGCAGGAAACAGAGAAGATCTCGCAGCCGAGCTTCTCGAACTCAGCATACTGCTCCTGAAGATCCGCCAACTCCGTCGGGCAGACAAACGTGAAGTCCGCCGGATAGAAGAAGAACACGCTCCACTTGCCTGCAATATCCGCCTTTGTATACTGTGCGAACTCGCCCTGCGCTGCGCCCGCCTTCTTCTGGAAAGCGTCTACCTTGAAATCGGCAATTTCCTTATTGATGAATGACATGGAATATCCTCCTTTGATTGTAACCAATCACTTTCGTTTCAAGTGATTGTATATGTCCTTTTGATGGGCTTATCATAGCACAGCAGATTTTCCTTGTCAACAGAAATTTATACTTTTTAATAATTATTTTTAGTTAAATATTCTGTTCATCAAAAAGTCCCGCATCAGTTCACCCATCAAAGCCTCATCTTAAAATCATCATAGCCGAATGTGCGCACCGTTTCCCATGTGCCGTTTGGAGCAACAGCAACGATATGCGGCAGCGGCATCCCGTTGAACGTGTTGTTCTTCACCATCGTGTAGATCGCCATATCGCCAAAGACGACGCGATCCCCCACGGCAAGCGGAGCATCAAACGAATATGTGCCGATGGTGTCGCCCGCGAGGCAGGTCGGTCCCGCAAGCGTATATGTATGCGCTTTTTCCCCCGGCTCGCCCGCGCCGATGACGGGCGGACGATAGGGCATCTCGATCACGTCGGGCATGTGGCACGCGGCAGATGTGTTCAGGATGACATTCCCGTCCGCCTGCACATCGAGCACCTTGGCGACGAGGAAGCCCGCATTGAGCGCGACCGCCTCGCCCGGTTCGAGATAGACCGCGACGTTGTACGTCTCCTGTACGTGGCGAATGAGCCGCTTGAGCAGCGGGATGTCGTATCCCTCGCGCGTAATGTGATGCCCGCCGCCGAAGTTCAGCCACTTCATCCCATGGAGATACGTGCCGAACTTCGCTTCCACTGCTTCGAGCGTCGCCGCAAGTGCGTCCGCCCCCTGCTCACAGAGCGTATGGAAATGCAGCCCGTCCAGACCATCGAGCAGATCGGCACGAAAGTCCGCAATCTTCACGCCGAGCCGCGAGTTCGGCGCACAGGGGTCATAGATGGCGTGCTTCTGCGTCGAGCGCTCGGGGTTGATGCGGATGCCGCAGGATGCGCCCGCTGCACGCGCTGCCGCACCGAACCGCGCCCACTGGGCAAAGGAGTTAAAGACAATGTGGTCGCAGATCGAAGCAAGCTGTTTGATCTCGTCCTCCTCATAGGCGGGCTTAAAGACGTGGTTCTCTCTGCCCATCTCCTCCTGCGACAGCCGTGCCTCATAGATGCCGCTCGCCGTCGTACCCGCGAGATAACGCCCGATCAGCGGATAGTAGTGATACATGGAAAAGCATTTCTGGGCGAGCAGCACCTTTGCGCCCGTATCCTTTGCGACCTCGGCGAGGATTTTGAGATTCTTCTCCAAGAGTTCTTCGTATACGAGATAGGAGGGCGTCGGAACTGCGTTCCACTCCGCACGCCACTCTGCATATGTCGCCATCAGTCCACCAATACGGGGCTGTGGCTCTCCTGCCACGGCAGCCCCCACACATTCAGCGCCTCCATGAACGGATCGGGATCGAACTCCTCGACGTTAAACACACCGGGACGGCGCCACTTGCCCGTCATCACCATCATCGCGCCGATCATCGCAGGTACGCCCGTCGTATAGGCGACCGCCTGCGAACCGACCTCGGCATAGCACTTCTCGTGGTCACAGACGTTATAGAGATAGTAGTTCTTGTCCTTGCCGTCCTTCTTCCCACGGAAGATGCAGCCGATGTTCGTCTTGCCCTTCGTGCGCGGACCGAGGCTCGCGGGGTCGGGCAGCACCGCCTTGAGGAACTGCAAAGGAATGATCTTATGCCCCTCAAAGTCGATCGGCTCGATGGAGGTCATACCCACGTTCTCAAGACAGCGCAGGTGCGTGAGATAGCTTTCGCCGAACGTCATAAAGAAGCGGATGCGCTTGATCCCCTTGATATTTTTCGCGAGGGATTCGAGTTCCTCGTGGTGCAGGAGGTACATATCCTTCTGCCCAACCTCGGCAAAGTCATAGACGCGCTTAATCTCCATCGGCTCGGTCTCGACCCACGCGCCGTTTTCCCAGTAGCTCCCCTTCGCCGAGACCTCGCGGATATTGATCTCGGGATTGAAATTCGTCGCAAACGGATAGCCGTGGTCGCCGCCGTTGCAGTCGAGGATGTCGATGTAGTTGATCTCATCAAACTCGTGCTTCATCGCATACGCACTGAACACCCCCGTCACGCCGGGGTCAAATCCCGAGCCGAGCAGCGCCGTCAGTCCCGCCTCGCGAAAGCGGTCGGCGTATGCCCACTGCCAGCTGTACTCGAACTTCGCCGTGTCCTCCGGCTCATAGTTCGCCGTGTCCACATAGTGTACGCCCGCCGCAAGGCACGCATCCATGATGTGCAGATCCTGATACGGGAGTGCGAGGTTCAGCACCACATCAGGTCGAAAATCGCGGATGAGAGCCGTCAGTGCCGGTACATCGTCCGCATCCACAGCGGCAGTCCGAATCTTTGTCTTGCCACCGTCCAATTTTTTCTTCAGCGCGTCACATTTCGACTTGGTACGCGAGGCAATGAGAATCTCCTCAAACACCTCCGGATTCTGACAACATTTATGCACGGCGACACTCGCTACGCCGCCCGCACCAATAATCATCGCTTTTCCCATGGGAACGCCTCCTTTATCTATGTCCCCTATCATACAACAGGAACGGGATCACTGCAAGAGCAGTGATCCCGTTGATATGTTTGTCCGAACAAGGAGGAAAACCGGACGCATAGCAAGGGCTATGTGGAGGATCGCGGTCACAGTGCGGGCAAAAAAATGCGTCAAGATGGCAGTGCTGAATTTATCAGTGCTTCTTTCAGCAGATTACGAATCCGTTTCTATGACAGAGCGATTGAATTGTGCTATAATAAATATCGTGTATTCAATATTTTAGATGCGTTGCGCTATAACGAAAGGAATCATCTACAATGGCTGTTCACGTCATCAACGAATCCCGTCGCTGCCTCCAGTGCAAGAAGCCGCTCTGCCGCATCAAGGGCTGTCCTGTACAGACCAACGTGCCGGAGATGATCCGCCTCTTTCTTGACGGCAAAATCAACGAGGCAGGTGCGATGCTCTACGACAACAACCCGATGAGTGTCTTTTGCTCGCTCGTCTGCGACCACGATGCGCAGTGCGAGGGCAACTGCATTCAGGGACGGCGCGGTGCACCGATCCAGATCTCAAGCATCGAGCACTACATTTCGGACACCTATCTCGACAAGCTCGTGCTTGAGCGAAAGTCCTACAACGGACACAACGTCGCCGTGATCGGCGCGGGCCCTGCGGGCATTGTCGTCGCGGTGAAGCTCGCACAGGAGGGCTACGGGGTAACGATCTTCGAACGGATGCAGCGCATCGGCGGAATGCTGCGCTACGGCATCCCCGACTTTCGTCTGCCGCCCTCGACCCTCGACCGTTACGAGGAAAAACTCTACACGCTCGGCATCCACATCCGCCCAAACACGACGATCGGCGGCGCACTCACGGTGGACGATCTCTTTCGCGACGGCTACGAAACCATCTTCATGGGGACGGGCGCGTGGCGTGCGAAGAGCCTCGGCATCCACGGCGAGACACTCGGCAACTGCCACTTTGCCGTCAACTATCTCCAGAACCCCGATGTCTACCACCTCGGCGATCGCGTCGCCGTCATCGGCTCGGGCAACTCTGCAATGGATGTTGCACGCACAGCAATCCGCAAGGGCAGCCGCTACGTGACGATCTACGCACGCCGCAACGGCATCTCTGCGAGTGACCGCGAGCTTGAGTATGCACTGATGGACGGCTGCGAGATCCAGTATGCCAAGGGCATTCACTCCGTCACGCCCGAGGGACCGATGCTGTATGACCGCGTTTTTGACGAGAACCAAAAGCTCATCAGCGAGGGCGAGCCCTACCTCATCCCCGCCGACAGCACGGTGATTGCGGCAAGTCAGGCGGCAAAGGACAAGATCGTCCGCACGACGACGGGCATCGAGCTCAACGAAAAGGGTCTCGTCATCGTCGATGAGAACGGCATGACAGGACGCGCCGGTGTATTCTCCGCCGGCGATGTCGTGCAGGGGCCGTGGACCGTCGTGCACGCAGTTCGGGATGCAAAGCACGTCGCTGAGGCGATGATCCGCTATATGGAAGAAAACAGCGCGACATCCTGACGGAACGCACCGCGTCCCCGTCCGCCGCGCACAGTAAAAGCAAAGGAGACATCTATGACCATGAACGATCGCGAGATCACCGATCTCGTAAGACAAATGGCCGCCCCGCCGAAGCCGCCCACCTACGGCGAGGCAGAGGTGGAGGAACTCGTGCGGATGCACGCGGGCGGACGGCACAAGATGCGCAGCGAAGCCGAGATCCTCGCACGCTACAACCTCGGTCGTCAGCAGTACAAACAGCTCAAGTACAGTCATGAGAACAACCGTGAGCAGCAACAGATGCTCTACGCCGAGCTCAAGGTGCTTGGCTGGGTACTCGGGCGCAAAGAGCGCGATGTTGTCATGGAGATCAATAAATGAAGCTGAGTCTGACCAAAGAAGATTTTATCACAGCGGCGCAGACGGCAAACCTCGTTACCGTTTCCACCGAGCTGACGATGGATCTCGATACCCCCGTTTCTATCTACTACAAGCTGGTCGGGGATAAAAACGGCTACATCATGGAGTCCGTTGACACAACACAGCAGCAGTTCGGACGTTACTCCTTCATCGGCGGCGACCCGTTCGTACACATTCAGGTCTTTGCGGACAAGCTGCTCGTGAACGAAAACGGTCAGAGGAAGAGCATCGCGGGTACGCCGCATGAAACGATGAGGCAATATGCCGCACGCTTTACCCCCACGCGCACGAATACGGAGGCACTTCCCCTTGTCCACGGCGGACTTGCGGGATACTTCACCTATGAAACGGCGGCGACGTTCGACCGCGTGCGCGGCGTGACCCTCGGTGCAGATCATCTGCTCGGACAGTTCATGCTCTGCCGCTATCTTGTCGTCTACGATGCCCTGCGGAACAGTGCACAGCTCCACTACCTCGCAGACATCCATCCGGGTGAGGATGCAGGCGTGCTCTATGACACCGCTGCCGAGCGTCTTGCAGCGATGCGAAAGCGCCTTTCCGCACCGTTTTCCGTCCCCGCTGCCCAGCCGTCCAAACGCACAGCACCCGTTGACTTTATGGCGCAGTACAAAGAACCGCCTGCCGATTTCCTCGCGACCATCGAGCGCATCAAGGAACACATCTATGCGGGCGACATCTTCCAAGCGGTGCCCTCACTCCGCTTCCGCGAGAAGATCACGCGCCCCGCATTTCTCTTCTATCGGCGGCTGCGGCAGGTCAACCCCTCGCCCTATATGTTTTACTACAACTTCGGCGAGGTAAAGCTCGTCGGCGCATCGCCCGAAATGCTCATCAAGCTATCGGGCAGCACCGTCTGCACCTACCCCATTGCGGGTACGAGAAAACGCGGCAAAAACGACGAGGAGGACGCACTCCTCGCCGCCGAACTGCGTGCCGACGAAAAGGAGTGCGCCGAACACGCCATGCTTGTGGATCTCGCACGCAACGACCTCGGCCGCATCAGCGTCCCCGGCACGGTGCGCGTACCGAAGCTGATGGAGGTCGAACGATTCTCCCACGTTTCGCATATGGTGAGCAGCGTCGTCGGTGAGATTGCCCCCGGCTGCACGCCGATGGATGTGCTGCGCGCCACCTTTCCCGCAGGAACGGTCAGCGGCGCACCGAAGCTGCGTGCCATGGAGATCATTCACGAGGAGGAGCACGAGGATCGCGGATTCTACGCGGGTACGGTCGGCTACATGGACTTTCGCGGCAACATGGATATGTGCATCACCCTGCATACCATGTGCATTGAGAATGACGACACGGCAATCATCCATGCGGGCGCGGGCATCGTCAAGGACTCCGTACCTGAGAAAGAATACATCGAGATCCTGCAAAAGGCAAAGGCGCTCTTCGAGGTCGTAGAGGAGGTGGAGAACAATGCTGCTTTTGCTTGACAACTACGACTCGTTCACCTACAACGTGTATCAGCTGCTCACAAACCTCGGCGCAGAGGTCGAGGTCATCCGCAACGACGTGACAACCGTCGACGAGATTCGTGCAAAAAAGTACAAGGGCATTGTCATCTCCCCCGGCCCCGGACTGCCGAAGGATGCCGGCATTACGGAGGATGTCATACGCGAGCTGGGCGGTGAAGTCCCGATTCTCGGCATCTGCCTCGGACATCAGGCAATCGGCGAGGTGTTCGGCGGGAGGATCGTCCGCGCCCCCGAGATCGTCCACGGCAAGGCATCCCCCATCCGTCACCTCGGTACGGGCATCTATCAGGGCATCCACGCGGGTACACGGGTTGCACGCTACCACTCCCTCATCATCGAGCGCGAGAGTCTGCCCGACGTGCTTGAGATCACGTGCGACCTCGGCGACGGCACAATCATGGGCGTCCGTCACAAGACCCTCCCCATCGAGGGCATCCAGTTCCATCCCGAGTCCATCCTGACCCATGACGGTCCTGCGCTGATGGAAAACTATCTGATAGGCATTGGTGTACTATGTGCGAAAAAAGATACGACAATATCCTTCTGATCAGCGATCTGGACGGTACGCTGATCCCACGCTATGAAATGATTTCCGAGGAAAATATCTGCGCCCTCAATGCGTTTACGGCGGCAGGCGGCGCCTTTGCCGCCGCGACGGGGCGCACACCGGAGTCCGCGCTTCCCTACCTCGACGGGATCGCAGTCAACACACCGAGCATTTTCTTCAACGGTGCAATGCTCAAGGATCTGTCGAAGAATCAGGTGCTTGAGACACGCACGCTGGACGGCGACATCTGGCGCACGTTTGCCGCGCGTGTCCTCTATCAGTTCCCGCGTGCCTGTGTCGAGGTCTATACGGAAAAGCACTGCCATATCCTCACCCCTGAGGAGAACGATGACCCGCGCCTCATGGACGAGTTCTACAACGTCAACCGCACGAAACTCCGCGCGGTCGAGCATGAGCAATGGCTGAAGTTCTTCATCTGCGACGCACCGATCAACCTCTCCTTCGTCGAGCGTCTGGCAGAGGAGCTCGGCATTGACAAATGCTCAAACTCGTTCTACTCCGAGGCAAACTACCTCGAATTCGTCCCGCCCGGCACAAGCAAGGGCGCAATGGCAGAGGTACTGAAGGCGATGCCCGCCTATGCGGGGCGGCGCATCATCGCCTGCGGCGACTATGAGAACGATGTCGAACTCCTTCGTATGGCGGACATCGGCATCGCTCCCGAGGATGCCTCGGAGGATGCAAAGGCGGCGGCAGACCGCATTGCCCCGCCGTGCAGAGAGCCGATCGTGCCGTGGATCTTGAGGGAAATATTATAATCAGACATACAAAAAAAGCACTGCGATTGCAGTGCTCTTTTGCTGTGCGGGAATTCCGCTGATGAATTGAACTAGATTAGAACGCGAACTCAACGCGACCGAAGAGCGTGCTTGCCTTCTTGTCGGCCGTGATATCCTTGCCACGGAAGTACTCCGCCTTCGTCGTCACGTTCTTGAAGAGCATATAGGATGCGCCGACAGCCCAGCCCTTCTGATCACGCTCAAGAATCGCGTAGGTCGGTGCAAGTGCTGCATACTTGTTGAGGTGACGATAGGCAACATATGCCCCCCACGAACCCATATCAGACTTCTTTGCGCCCTTGTAGTCGAGCTGGACAGCTGCAGACTTGTGGTAGTAGTCAGCCTCCGTGTTCTGTGCGTATGCAGCCTTCAGTGCAACATTCTTGTCAAACTTATAGCTAGCACCAACCGCCCAGATGTTTGCATTATCCGTGCTCGTCTTGCTGTAGCGGGGAGCCTTTTTAGCATCACGGAAATAGGTGCTGTTCAGATGATGGTATCCGACACCGCCCGTGAGTTTGCCCATCGTAGCAGTAAGCTCGATCCCCTGATAGTTTGCTGCAAGATCAAAGTTCTTCGCATCATCCCATTTAGCATAGCCCTTCGACGTATCACCATCGCCGAAATCCTTGACACGACCAGCCGTAACCGATGCCTTGACAACATTGCCGAACGTAACCTTTGCACCCGAGATACCGGTATCAAGAACCAGCCCGTCATCCGCGCCGGAGTAGAGATCCATCTTGCCAAGCTTGACATTCAGCTTGCCGTAGTTGCCATCAGCATAGGCACGCGCAAGCGTCATCGAGCTGCTGTCGTCCTTGTCCATGTAGTACTGCGTATCGAGACGTGCATTGACCTTCCAGTGATCATTGACCTCTGCCGACGGGAAGAGACGGAAGCGGACGCGATCCATATTATCCTTTGCCTCGTTCTCGTGGCGATGGCTGAAATAGTCATAGCGAAGGAAGCCCGTAAACTTCACCATGTCCGCATGTTTTTCGAGGTTCGAAACGCGCACACCGAGATTGTTGAGCTCATCCGCAAACTCAGCAGCGAGACGGTCGATGAGAGCCTTATCCGATACGGGGACATTCTCCTTTGCCATCGCCTTTGCGACCATCTGCGCCATCTCAAAGCGCGTGATGTTGCGGTCGCCGCGATACGTGCCGTCGCCGTAGCCCTCGACAACACCGTCCGCAGCAAGCTGCGTCACGGCATCGTATGCCCAGTGGTCACGGGGTACATCCGAGAACGGGTTTGCAGCGGCGAACGTCGTGGACGCAGCGCCGACCGTGAGTGCTGCCGCAAGAGCAGCGACCATTGTCTTTTTCATACGGTTTCCTCCTTTGCGGGAATCCCCGCAATACACAAAATACGGCTCCGCATACAGGAGGAACGGAGTATCCATGTTTCCTCGCAACCGTCCTGTATACGGATTTATATGCGCCATTATAGCACAATGTCAATCGTTTGCAAAGTGCAAAATCGAATTGCCGTATTCTAATCGTGACAACATCTCAATGTATTCAGTTTCGCGTCCATCCATACTGTGTGATATTCGAAGTGTAGCGCAGGCGGTCAACAAAGTCCGCATTCGTCGCCGACGTACGGAATACGGGTACGCGTTCGAGCGCGTAGACGTTGCTGCTGCGGTCAACATTGCCATACTTGACCGTAAAGCCACCCCTGTACCCCGCCGCCTTTGCAATACTGACGATATGCAGATCGTGCACGCCCGTCGGATAGGCGATGAAGTCGATCGGATGCCCGAGCTCTGCCTCCGCTGTCCTCTTTGATTCGACAAGTTCCTCACGGATGCGCTCATCGGGCAGCTCCGGCAGCGGCGCATGGGTCACGGTATGGGACTGCGCCATGATGCCGTGCTGCTCCATCTCACGCAGCTGATCCCATGTGAGATACCCCTTTCGACTGCTGACAAACCCCGTCACAATGAAGATCGTCGCCTTGAGATTGTATTTTTTGAGGATCGGGTAGGCATTTGTATAGTTGTCGACATAGCCGTCGTCAAATGTGATAAGTACCGGACGGTCGGGCAGTGTCCCCTTTCCCTCCATAAAGTCATAGAGTTCATCCGTACTGATCGTATGATAGCCGTGATCGACGAGATATTTCATCTGCCAGTCAAAATCCGTCGGATCAATCGCCAGAGAGATGAGCATGGGGTTCACCATATGATAGTTGAGCACGAGTACCTTCACATCATCCTCCGGCGGCGGCATGGGTGCGGGCAATGATTCCTCTTTCGATTCCCCCAGAATCAGCAGTGCTCCAAAAAGGATGAGCAAAACGGCGATCAGATACCAGAACTGCCGCCCGCCGATCATCTGCTTCCAATTCATGCCATCCCTCCTGTTCGCTGCCATTCATTGTACTCAGATTCAAAATGAAAAGCAAGCCGTGCAGACGTTCCTTTTCACAAAAAAAGAACTGCCTCCCGTGAGAAGCAGTTCACCGTTGTTTTTCGACGCTCAGTTCTTTCCCCAGACTTCCGCCATGAGATCTTCATAGGTATCATCGAGATGTTTCACAAGGATCATCTCGACCAGCGTATGTACCATGCGGGAGTCAAACATTGCAGACACCGCCGGCACACAGATATCGAGGTAGATGCTGCCGTCCTCGCGCAGGTAATACTTAAAGATCTTGTACTCCGCATTGAGCGCGTTGAGATAGTTCTTGATCCGGTCGACGTTCTTCTCGTTGATGCCCGTCGCGACGTTCGTGCGGATGATCGCGAAGATGCTGTCATCAACGAAGATCGCCATCGGCATGACCTGCCCCTTCACCTCGATGCGTGAGTCGAAGCGTGTCGTATGATACTCGTCGTCAAAGGAGCGCGGCTCATCAAAATAGGCAATCCCCTCCTCCTTGAGGTATGCCTTGAACTTCTCCGCCTTTGCCGCCCCCTCGGAGGATGTCGTATCCTCTGCCGCTTTCTTCGCACCCTTGGCTTCGCCGATGCGCTCCCGCAGAGCATCCTCCTCAGACAGCTTCACAGCCTCGTCCTTTACATCCTTATCTTCGTTCTTTGTCATGTGTATTGTTCCTTCCTCTCCTGTGCAAACGGGTATCATTCCGTCGCTAATATGGTACTATTCTACCATAAAATAAAATATTTGCAAGAAAAACCGCCGCGCTGCTGCTCGGCGGTCGATCAAAGGAATACTCGTCAGATGGTTCTCCTGCGCAGGATGAAGGAACGGACAAAGAGCCCGGTGAAGAGCACAGCGAATGCGATGCCCGCCGGATAGGTGATGTCCGTCGGAAGGCCAAAGCCCTCAGGAGCCTGCAGGAGGTAGGTCGTCGTAACTGCCGACATAAAGATCGCGGGCAGAAGTGCCACAACGTAGGCGTACGACCCCGGACGATGCAGATACAGATATGCCGTCCCCATCCAGAGGGTAATCATCGCAAGGGTCTGGTTCGCCCACGAGAAGTAACGCCAGATGATTGAAAAGTCCATCTGTGAGAGGACAAGACCGATGCCGAGCATCGGAACCGCGATGAGAAGACGCTTCGGAGCTTCTTTCTGGGGAATGTCGAGCCAGTCTGCGAGCGTCAGACGTGCGGAGCGGAACGCCGTATCCCCCGAGGTGATCGGACAGGCAATCACACCGAGCATCGCGAGAATCGCACCGAGGCTCACGCCGCCGATGCCGACAACCCCCATGAAACCGTTGCAGATCTCATAAACGACACCGCCGGGACCTGCTTCCTTGAGTGCTGCGCCGAGCCCTGCCGTCCCGTCGTAGAATGTCGCACCTGCAGCAGCCCAGCAGAGTGCAATGATGCCCTCGGCGACCATCGCGCCGTAAAACACGGGGCGTCCCATGCGCTCATCCTTGAGGCAGCGCGACATGATCGGCGACTGGGTTGCATGAAAGCCCGAAACCGCACCACACGCAACCGTGATAAAGAGGAGTGGCCAAATCGGCAGCTGTTTTGGATGCAGATTCTGGAGCGTCATCTCCGGCATGACGTGACCGCCGACACCGAAGAGCATACCGCCCATGATGCCGAGTGCCATGACGATCAAGCAGATGCCGAAGAGTGGATAGAAACGCGCGATGATCTTGTCGATCGGCAGGAGGGTCGCCATCGTGTAGTAGATGAAGATCACACCAAGCCACATGAGCACTTCCTGACCTGTGAGTTTTGCGAGCAGCATCGCAGGCCCCGTCATAAAGACGACACCGACGAGAACGAGCAGGACGATCGCGAATACACGCATGATCTGGAGCATGATATGCCCGAGGTTCTTGCCCACGATCTCCGAGAGACTCTTGCCGTCCTCACGGAACGAGATCATGCCGGAGAGGTAGTCGTGCACACCGCCCGCAAAGATCGTACCGAATACGATCCAGAGATAAACGCTCGGTCCCCAGAGTGCGCCCGCAAGTGCGCCGAAGATCGGACCAAGCCCTGCGATGTTCAGCAGCTGGATGAGGAACACCTTCCACGTCGGCAGCGGGATGTAGTCTACTCCATCCTCAAGCCGTATCGAGGGAGCCGTCTCTCCCGTGCGGCCAAATGCCCGATCCACGATTGCACCATAGACGATGTAGCCTATGATGAGTGTGGCGAGCGCACCAAGAAATGTAACCATACGTTGTCACTTCTTTCCTTTTTGTATACTGAAAATTATACCGGGATTTCCGACATCCGCGTCCTGCCCTCCCTTCCCGTAAAATCAAAGAAGCTCCCCTAAAACAAGTCCCCAAAATAGCAAATCGGCTTCTTTGCGCCCATCATATCACAACTGCGTCCCCTTGTCTAATAGTTCCTTTGTGTTATAATGGGCAATGTATTTTGGAAGGCTAATTTGCAGACTTTCCGTATTTGGGGAGGTTTTCTTATGGGACTTGATATTCTTCTCTTTCTCATCCTCGGGCTGTTCGTCGGCACGTTCGGGACGCTTGTCGGCATCGGCGGCGGTCTGATCTGCGTGCCGATCTTCATCTTCTTCCTGTCGGACGGCGGCGTTTATCCGTACTTCCACACGGCGGCACAGATCACGGGAACATCGCTTGTGATCGTGTTTGCCAATGCTCTCTCGGGGACGCTCGCTTACGTCCGTCAGCAGCGCGTCTACTTCCCCGCTGCTGTGCCGTTCGCACTCGCGACACTGCCGGGCGCATTCCTCGGCTCGTACATCGTCGACGACTTCACGGGATCGATGCTCTACGCATCCTATGGCACGTTCCTTCTGGTGATGGCGTCGCTTATGTATTGGAACGCCACGCACAAGAAGCACGCGGATGTCCACACACTCCCCGCGAATTTTACGTTCAACCGCTCGCTCGGCATCGGCACAAGCGCAGGCGTCGGCTTCATCTCCAGCATCTTCGGCATCGGCGGCGGCGTGATCCATGTGCCGCTCATGGTCTATCTGCTCGGCTTCCCCGTACACATGGCGACGGCAACCTCGCATTTCGTCCTCGCCTGTTCGGCGGCATTCGGTGTCGTCAGTCACTTCCTGCTCAATCACATCATCTGGACACCCGCGATCTGCATCTCCATCGGTGCCGCTATCGGTGCCCAGATTGGGGCTGCCATCTCACAGAAGACGAAGTCCAAGGTCATCCTCGTCCTCCTCTCCCTCGCCATGTTCGGTCTCGGCGTACGCCTCATCTGGATGAGCGGGGTACTGTAAAATACAAAACGAGACCAAAAAAAAGAATCGCCCCAACATGAGGCGATTCTTTTTTAGTCTCTTTGTGCTCCGATCAGAGCGGCTGGAAGCCGTGGCGTGCGCCCTCGGCAGACTCGATTGCCTGATGTGCCAGGTCAATCGCAAGCCCAAGGGTACGCATGATCTTGTCGGGGTTGTGGAAGCCCACGCCGTTCTCGGCAGCAACCCAATCCCAGTACCACTGTGCTTCGCGAATCTTCGCGCGTGCATCGTCGAGAGCTGCATCGGGTACACCGGCATCCATCGCAGCCTTGACCGTGCGGTGTGCGCGTGCAACGGTCTGTCCAGCGATACGCTGGAGTTTGAACGTGTTGTCATGAATGGTCTTGACGCGTGCAACGAGGGTCTCCTCGCTCTCGTCATGACACTTCAGACAGGACTGCTGCGTGGTCTTCAGCGGGCTCGTCATCCAGTGCGAGGTATACTTCTTGCCGCCGTCACGCATATAGGGCATGTGGCAGTCCACGCAGGTGACACCCGCATCGGCATGAACGCTTGTCGCCCACGTCTCAAATTCCGGATGCTGCGCCTTGAGCATCATCGTCTTGGAGTCGGGGTGCATCCAGTCGCCCTTGAATCCGCCTGCCTGTCCGGACTGGTAGTACTGATACTCGGACTCGGCATCCAGACCGTTCGTATAGGGATGCGTTACACGGCCATCCTCAGCCGAGAAGTAGTACTCCGTATGGCATTGCCCGCAGACGTAGGCGCGCATCTCATTGTGCGTTGCCGCATTCACATCAATGCCGCGCTTTGCCATCGACTCAATGAAGCCCTGCTGATAAACGCGCAGCTCCATCGTCTCAGGATCGTGGCAGGTCGAGCAGCCAAACCACTCATCCATCGTGATGGGAGCCGCAACTTCATCAAACGGCTTCGATGCATACGCCCATCCACCTTCTTTGAAGTACACATCATAAACATACGAACCCTTGCACTGTAGACAACTCCCCTTCTGTCCCGGAAGCCTCTTCGTATGCAGGAGATCGTAGCCCGCATACGTATGCCCTCGGTCGTCGTCATACTGGATGGCAAACTTATAGCCCTTAAAGTTCTCAAGCATCTCGGGCTGGTGCTCCAGATGACTGTTGCCCTCCATGCTGCCGCCGTAGCCTGTGGGCGACGGAGATTCCTCATTGTTTTTCATGAATGAGTTGTACTGGAGCGGGTAAGCATCCTTGTACGCCTCTTTGCCGATCTTGGCAGCGGTATCGCCCTGGATCTGCACGCGTTTGATGCTGTCATCGTTCGGGTGTGCGCCGATGCGAACAGCGACAAATCCAAAGAACAGGGCACAGACGCCGGCAACACCTGCGATGATTTTCTTTCTGTTACTCAACTCTTATCCCCCCTTCTAAAGGATTGGAACCATGCGGCATACCACTGTGACACTTCGTACAATTTGCATTTCCGTCCTTGCCCCTGTCCAGACATACCGCCCCCATGGTCGATGTATGGCAGCGCAGACAGTTGGCATTCACGATATCCCGTCCGTGATCGGAGATCTTGATATGTACGGGATAGTCGTTCAGCACCTGATGGAGCGTGTCATGCATGCCTGTTTTGCCCTTTTCAAAATAGTAAACGGCAATATTGTCGTGCGGCAGATGGCACTCCACGCAGGCGATGTCCGCATGTGTGGACATGGCATGTGTCTTTGCCTCGTGCTGCATGGCATGGCACATACCGCAGAACTTCGGCGACGCCGAGGCCTTGTCCATGAGCATGCCGCCGCCGACGGCGAACAGTCCCACGAGAAACGCACCGATGATACAGCGCAGCGTATGCTCCTTTGCATACTGCTTCAAATTCATGTGTCCTTCCTCCCTTCTATGATTTCTCACTCAGACCGCTTTTCCGATCCACCTCCTTTGACGGGACTTACCACCTGCGTGGCTGCCAGGAGACCACCGACAGTCACAAGAACACAGGCGAGCCAAAGGATGGAGATGCCGGGCTTCGTACTGACCGAGGCGGGAACGGGAAGTGCCGCCTCCTCTGCCACAGAGGGCAGGATCTCGATCCGTATGTCGCGTTCATCCGCCGAGACACCCGTGAGACGAATGCGGAACTTGCCGTTCATCACCTCGATCGG
The DNA here is from genome assembly GCF_030644225.1 of Selenomonas dianae. NCBI lineage: Bacteria > Bacillati > Bacillota > Negativicutes > Selenomonadales > Selenomonadaceae > Centipeda > Centipeda dianae. Next base: position 1,442,435 of record NZ_CP128650.1, read on the forward strand.
CTGGGATGTCCCGCCCGTCTCCGTCGCAAGGATCGTGGGTGCGGCATCATCGACTTCCTCGCCGTCCGTCAGCGCAATCTGCGCCGTGACGAGGGTCTTGCCGCCGCCCTGCGGCTCAAACGCGATGGATTCGTAGCGATAGGCATAGTCCCCCTCATCCATGACAGTCTTGCCTCGATGGAGGATCAGCTCGGCACGCTCCGCCGAGGTCGGCGACGGTGCGATATAGAGATCGCCCACAAGGCTTCTTGCAATTGCAGGCTCACGTGCCGCATCCTCACCGTTTGCACGCAGCTTTGTCACTGCCTCGCACAGACTTCCGTCCACCTCATAGCGGTAGGACTTCTCACTGCCACTCTCGGCAAAGGACTGTCCACGATAGATGATCGTGTGTCCATAGACCTCCTGCGGCTCGTCAGGGATGAGTGTGACCGTCGTTGTCTGACTGCCCGACCCCGAGAGAATAAAGGCGAGCAGCGCAAGTCCCGTGCCAACGTGGGCAACCATCCCGCCCAGACCAATGCGTTGACGGCGAAATGCCTCAATGGCAGCAAGTGCGGCAAGGAGGGCAAAGGTGGAGAGCAGAACCGACGGAATATCCGTGACTCCGACCAGCCCCGCGAGAACGCCGCCGCCCACGGAGATCACGAAGATCCACACAGGCCGTGCGACGCGTCCACCGCCGTAGGGCAGAAGTACGCCGAGTGCCATGAGAAGCGCCAGCGGCACCGCAATCGGCAGCGAGGTACGCACATAGTAGCTCGTATCGACCGCCGCACTCTCTCCAAGCAGCCCCGAGATGAGCGGCATGGACATTCCGAAAAATACGATAGCGACGATGAATACGATGAGAAGCATCCCGAGCAGCACGAGGAAGTCTCGGCTGCGGTGCTGCTCGTAGACCGCCCCCTTCGGCAGACGTTCAATCCGAACGATCAGAACGCCGAGCCCGAAGAGCAGGACAGCCGCATTGGCAAGGGCGATGTAGAGGCCGATGTCCGAGCCCGCAAAGGAGTGCACGGAGAAATCACCGAGAATACCGCTGCGCGTGAGGAATGTCCCGTAAAGGACGAATGCGTAGGAGAAGGTCGCCGCAAGATGAACGAGGTAAAACGCCCCGCGCCGCCCACGCGCAACAGAGATCAGATGAAGCAGAACACAGGCGAGCAGCCACGGGACAAGCGAGGAGTTCTCCACGGGATCCCAGCCCCAGTAGCCGCCCCACCCGAGCACCTTGTACGCCCAGTAGCCGCCGATGAAGATGCCTGCACCGAGGAATGCCCACGCGATGAGCGTCCAGCGACGCATCGGAGCGAGGAAACTGCCGTCCATCGGTGCCTTTATCATGCTCTCAAGAGAGTAGACGAACGGAACTGCAAGCAGCGCATAGCCCACAAAGATGATCGGCGGATGCACCGCCATCCACGGATCCTGCAGCAGCGGATTCATCCCGTGCCCATCCATGGCAACAGTCTCTGCGGGAGCAAAGGGGCTCTTAAAGAGGACGAGGAGGACGAGCATCGCGGTGAGTGCGTGGTAGATCGTGCGCCCCGTCGCTGTCATCCGACCCTCGCGTGCAATCAGAACACCGACAACGGCGTGAATCACGAGCCAGAGGAGAAATGAGCCCTGCTGCCCCGCCCAGAATGCGGAGAGCTTGTAGAGCAGCGGCAGACTGATGGAGGAGTAACTGATAACGTAGGTGTAGCTGAAATCATCGTTCAGAATAATGACGAAGAGGAACGCCGCTGCACCAAGCGATGCGAGCCCTGCTAGGGCTGCACAGATCCGTCCTTCGGTTGTTTTTCCCTGCGTCTCACAGAACACTGCAGCAAGGGCAAAGAACAGAACCGCACCCAAGAATAACGTTCCGATCATACCTGAACCTTTCCTTTTTCCGCCTCATATTTCGACGGGCATTTGATGAGCAGCTTGTCCGCTGCGAACGCATCGCCCGTATATTTCCCAATCGCGACAACGTGGTACGCTTCATCAAAGTTATCGGGCTTTACACCCTTGTATCGGACGAGCATCGTCTCGCCCGTCTCCTCATCGGAGATGGAGAACACGAACATATTGTTCTCCATGTGCGGCTCGACAGTGTCGTCGGGCAGCCCCTTGACCTGCACATTCCGTTCGGAGGTACGGGCCTCTGCAACACTGACGTAGGGGGTCACGGAGTCCGCAAAGAAGTACCCCGCATATCCGATAAATCCAAGAATCAGTACAACGAAGAAGTATTTACGCATGACGATTCCCCCGTTTCATCAGCCAAACATACATAAGTGTCACATCGACAAGCGATAATATGAGCGTTCCGAGCATCACCGCATCCATATCGAGCCGCCCCGCCCCGTTGAGCACGGGCGACGGATGCAGCGAGAAAAACATCCGCGGCAGGATAAAGACGAGGAACGGAACCGCGATAAAGGAAAAGAGTGCGTAGACCGCCGACGAGGAGGCTCGTGCATGCTCGTCCTGCATCGTCATACGAAGTGTGGCGTATGCCCCGTAGATGAGGAGCAGAACAAAGATTGTCGTCTGCCGCGGATCCCAGTTCCAGTACGCGCCCCATGTGAGCTTTGAAAACACCGCTCCGCTTGCCGTGGCAAGCAATGTAAAAAACAATCCGAGCACAGCAGACCGCGCACTTTTTGCATCATAGCGAAGATTGCGTGTTTTCAAATAGCGTGCGCCCCAGTAGGCTGCGCAGAAGAACGCGATGACCGAAACCCATGCACATGGGATGTGGAAGAATGCAATGCGGACGTAGTCGCCCAGCCCCTCAGCAGGAGGGACGACAAAAAACACGGCGTAGAGCACAGCCAATGTCAGAGCGGCAATCACCCCGGCAAGCATGAGACCCCCATCTCTAACTCTCAATCCAGAGAGAATCAAACAGCATCGATGCGCCCACCGTGAGCGCCATATCATAGATCAGCATCCCGCCAAGAAGCGCCGGCTCTCCCCCGCCTGCCGAGAGCGAAATCGCGGGCAGAAGAATCGGCAGCATGGACGGAAGCAGCAGGACGGGAACAAGCCCCCCGCGCACGCTCGCATTTGCGGCGACCGCCGCAAGCAGCGTATCTGCTGCCGCCATGCCCCACAATCCTAACACCAATGTGGCAAGAAAAGTGAGATTAAGGACAAGCGGCGCATCCATCAAAATGACAACAAGAGGAAAAACGAGTGCGGCAAGCACGACAAGCGTAATGAAATGTGCCGCCATCTTGCCGAAGAGAACCGCCTGTGCCGGAACGTAGATCCACAAAAAGAGCAGCGTGCCCGCCGCAGCCTCCTCCGCAAAGAGCCGCTCTCCCTGCAGCGTCGCCGCAAAGAAAATCACAATCCAGAGGAGTGCCGACGCAAGGCGGACATCCATCGTCCCCCACGCGAGCGACATACTCAGAAAGGCGATCACCGTCAGCGCGAACATCCCCATCGTCACATAGCCGGCGCGGAGGCGAATGCCGTCGAGGAGTTCTTTACGGGCGACATTCAGAGCCGCTCGTAAGATCGAAGCACGCATCCGCCGCCTTCCTTTCCTCCGGTTCATTCGTCGCCCACAGGATGAGCCGCCCCCTCTTCGCCGCTGCACGAGCCTCATTGAGGAGCAGAGCACGCCCCTGTTCATCGAGAGCAAGCCCCGGTTCATCGAGCAGCCATACCTCGGCATCCGTACCGAGGACGACGGCGAGCCGTACGCGCTGACGCATCCCTGTCGAGAGCTGCCCTGTCATACGGGGCAGAACCTCTGCGGGCAGTCCGACACGCACGAGAAGCTCCTGCAAAGCCCCATCCTCACACCCAATACCGCGTGCAGCTAGTAAGAATGTGAGATTCTCACGCACCGTCAGGCGCGTATACAGTTCCATCTCCGGCGTCGCCATTGCAAGCAGTCTGCGATAGTCCGCTCCATTGACAGGTGTACCATCCAGAAGCGTATCAATCGTCCCGGATGTTGGAAGCATGAGCCGTGCCGCAAGACGCAGAAGCGTCGATTTCCCGCTGCCATTCGCCCCGGCAATGGCTGTCACACTGCCGCCATGAAAGGAATGTGTCAGTTGATGCAGGACTTCACGCCCTTCAAACATTTGACTGACATCGTTCAAACGAATCTCGACCATAGGCTATCCCTTCCATAACTTTGGTTTATTTTAACACGGATATGAAAGAAAAATGAAATACATATTTTATATTAGTCTTTTCTATAGCTGTATCCTATTTCAAAAATGAATGTGCTTCATATCTCTTGATATTTCGGGAATAAGCGAAACGGCCAGAACTTCATCATGAAATTCCGGCCGCTTCTTCATTATTTTTCAGCATATATAAAATTTATCACTACACAGTGATGTTTGTCACAGTTTGGGAATCGCTGATAAAATGAAGTCCGTCAGATTGGCGTAGATTTTTTCGTCCGAACAAGGAGGCAAACCGGACGCATAGCAAGGGCTATGTGGAGGATTTGCCGACACAGTGCGGGCAAAAAAGATGCGTCAAGATGGCGGTGCTGAATTTATCAGCGCTTCCCTTAGTTTCGTAGGATGCCAAAAACAGCCGACATTGGAATCGTCTCCAAATGAGCATCAATCGCAGCAACTTCCTCAGACGTGAGTGCGATGTCCGCTGCACCTGCATTCTCTGCAAGACGCGAATACTTACGCGTCCCCGGGATCGGTACGATGTACGGCTTCTTGCAGAGCATCCACGCGAGCGCGATCTGTCCGCACGTCGCACCCTTCTCGGCGGCGAGCTTTTGAAGGAGTGCGAGCAGCTGACCGTTTTCCTCCATCGCCGCCGCACTGAACTGAGGCATCCGCGCACGCATATCCCCCGCCTCGAATATCGAGGATTTGTTGTATGCGCCCGTAAGCACACCGTTCGCAAACGGCGAAAACGCCACAAAGCCGATGTTCAGCTCCTCAAGCACAGGAAAGAGCACCTCATACGCACGAGCCATCATGGAGTAACGGTTCTGTACCGCCGTGAGCGGGCAGACGGCATGAGCACGGCGAACGTCCTCCTCCATTGCTTCGGAGATACCCCAGTGGCGAATCTTTCCCTCCTTTATCAGATCCCCCATTACACCCGCGACCTCCTCGACGGGGATCTTCGGATCGACGCGATGTTGATAGTAGAGGTCGATGCAGTCCATGCCGAGCCGCTGCAGCGATGCATCCACGGACGCACGGATCACCTCGGGACGCGCGTCGGGGACAATGGGGCTTTTCCCCTGTTTCAACAGGCTCATGTCGAAATGGATGCCGAACTTCGTCGCGAGGACGACCTTGTCGCGATAGGGCGCAAGTGCCGCCCCGACGAGTTTTTCATTGTCATGCGGATCATCGGACGTGCCATATACCTCTGCCGTGTCAAAGAGCGTAATGCCCATATCCACAGCGGCGGCAATCAGCTCACGCATCTCCTTCTTGTCGGCGGGCGCGCCGTAAGACTGGCTCATGCCCATACACCCGAGCCCGACGGATGAAACCGTGAGATTTCCAAGTTTGCGGTAGTTCAATGTAAATCCTCCCTGTATAGCTTCTGCAAAATCATAAGCAGTATTATATCACATTTATGCTCCATCCCATTACTTTCCTTTCTTGGAAAGCGCTCTTATATAGATGGAGTATGTTATACTGTTTACAACAAAACCTTGTGCAGCTTCACAGCGAAAGGATCGTCATGAACATTGTAGAAATGGCAAATTATATCACAAATATATTTCCAGAAAACAAGCAGTATTACAAAGAGCATATCGGGGACTACGAAACTGTATTAGCTCATGTTTTTGCAATCGAAACCATAGATATTCCAATGGAAAACGAATTCAAGGCGCACGCAGAGAGTGAACGATTTCGGAAATATTGCAAGCTGATCCAATGTCTATGGGAAAATGGTGATGATGAAGTCAGAAATGTGATTGATGTAACCATCCTTGAAAGCATCTCAGATCATGAACAAATGTAGAAGTCTTTCGGCAGACATATCTCACAAGAATTCATAGACTATATCAACGATGAAGTACTGACAAAAAACATTCTCATGAGCGGCATCCATCCCTTTGGGGAAAATGAATTGAACAGGAACATCAACGTTCTCTTTAACAGATACTGGGATGAAGAATTATCTGAAGAGGATCTGTATCAACTGGAAGATTCCGCTGAAAATCTTATAAAAACACATAGATGGAGTGGTGTATACCGTGCGGCATCCGATTATTTGCATACAAACTGCAAAACACCTGAAGCCGCAATCAACTTTGCGCATCTCTACTGGATCTATGAATGGCACAAACATCCCATTCCGAACCCGTATGAATTTCTCGGATATTTCTACGCTCGGATTGACATGAACACCAAAAAATATGACGAAATGGACATTCTGGACAGCCTTGCATTGGAGATTTTACCGAGATCCAGTGATCCGAAAATCAATCTATACGATAATCCACAATATTTGCCGGAAACAGATCCACTGCTCTTGAACGCCGTGGAAGCGCATAGAAAACAAATGATAAAATAGTACAAACAAAAAGCCCCCGCAGACTAGAATCTACGGGGGTTACTTTGTTTTTTCTGTCGATACTACTTCTTCATCTCTGCATTCTTCTCAAGAATGAGGTTGAAGAGTTCGGAGCCTGCCGGAATCTCCGTAAAGTGCGTGATCGCCTTCTCAATGCCGTTCTCCTTGATGTAGTTCTGCACCTCGACTGCCTCGGGATCATCCGCAAAGTCGAAATGGAGGGCGGCGGCGATGACGGTTGCCAGAGCCTCGGGCTTTCTGCCGCGCTCCATAAGCTGCGACGCGGGAGAAACGAGGCGATCCTTTGCGCCGAGCTTGCGCTTCGGCCCACGCGCGACACGCGTCACAGCGTCGGAGAGATGCGGATTCTTAAACCGCTCCTCCGCTGTGTGAATGTATGCCGCGTGCTTCTCACGGTCAAAGCCGTATTTCTCGATGAGCAGTTCGCTCGTTTCCGACCAGACGCGGCGAACGAACGCGACGATCTCCTCGTTCTTCATCGCCGATGCGATGTCCTCAATCCCGTTAAGGTATGCCATGTAGGCAATGGAGGCGTGTCCCGTGTTGACGGAGAAAAGCTTGCGCTCGATATACGCTTCGAGGTTGTCCACCCACGTCAGCCCCTCGATCTGCGGCTCTGCACCGACCACGCCCTTGCGGTCGACATCCCATTCGCAGAACGGCTCGACCTTCACGAGCAGCGGATCATCGTTATGCTGAATCGGTACGATACGGTCAACGGCGGCGTCGGGGAAGCCGATGCAGCGCGTGACTTTCTCCTTCACATCGTCTGCAAGGTGCTCGTATACGAAGTTCTTGAGGACGGTCGATCCGCCCACCATATTCTCGCACGCGATGATGTTCAGCGGCGCCTCGTTCGTCGCAACACGACGCGCAAGCCCCTTTGCGATGTTCGGCGCAATGAATTTGAGGATGTTCGGTCCGATGGCGGTGGTCACGATGTCCGCCGTGACAAATGCGTCCAACAGCCCCTCAAGATTCACATTGCTGTTGATCGCCCTCACGTGCTCGACGTGGATGGTCTTCGGAACGCTCCCGACCACCTCAATATCGTATGCGCGGCGTGCATTGATCTCGTCAACGAGTGCCTCCGCGACATCGACAAATGTAACCTCGTAGCCCGAGCGCACGAGCAGTTCCCCGATAAAGCCGCGTCCGATGTTGCCGCCGCCGAAATGGATTGCCTGTTTCATTGGAATGTCCTTTCAGCTTTCCAGATTTATGATAAATGTCACGGGAAAATGGAGACTGCGATGCTCCTAAGCAAACCCTAGTGGAGTAAGCGGGAAAAGTGCGCGGTACGCCCCGTCGGATTTCTTTCGTTCAAGCGCAGCGCGTTTAAGAAGTCCGACGGTATTTGAGCGTACAAGCGCACGAACGCTTACGCAACTAAGTGTTTGCGTGGAGCATGCACGTCTGTATATTTCCTCAATCCGCCTTTGTAAAGACCTCGTAAAGTTCATCGGCACTCTTGGTCTTGAAGAGCTCCGCGATCTGCTCATCCGTGTAGTCGCCGACCATGGTCGCAATATTGGCGAGAATCGCAAGGTGGTCGTTGCCGACGCCTGCAATGCCGATGACGAGATGTGCCGTCTCATCGCCGAACTTGACACCCTCGGGATACTGGCAGACGACGATGCCCGTCTTCTTGATCGTGTCCTTGACCGCATTCTCGCCGTGCGGGATCGCGATGCCCTTGCCGATGTAGGTCGAGAGATCCTGTTCGCGGTTGAGCATCCCCTGCACATAGCCCTCGTCGACGTAGCCGCTCGCCACGAGCATCCTGCCCGCTGCCGTGACTGCTTCCTCGCGGCTAACGCTCGGGAGACCGACCTTGACATTCTCCTTGAGCAGAACACCCGCACTGATCGTATCGGTCGCCTCAGCCTCGGCATCAGTTGCCGGAGCACCCGCCTCGACCGCCGCCTCTTTCAGGCGTGTGGTAACAATTTCATAGACATTGTTCTGCGTAAAGTCACGCACCCAGATGTGCTCTGCCTGCGGCGAATCCGCAAGCGCACGCTCGGCGAGTTTTTCATGTGAGATGACAAGCTGTGCCTCGCCCGGAATTGCGCCGATGGCGCAGTTCGTGACGGAGATGTCCGTATAGCCGTCCTTCTTAAGTTTCTTGCGGAGTGCCGCCGCACCGAGCGCGGACGAGCCCATGCCCGCGTCGCAGGCGTAGACGATAACCTTCAGATCCTTGCCCGCAACCTTCTTGTCGGCAGGGAGATCCTTGCCGCGATTCTTCATGTCCGCCATGCTCTCGCGTGCCGACTCAAGAGAATCCTCCTCAACATCCTTCGACATCTTGATAAAGACAGAGGCAACCGCGCAGGATACCGCTGTCGCAACGGCGAACGCCGAGAGGTTTGCAAAGAGTGCCGAGCCGTTCGGCGTCATGGCGATGATCGCGAAAATCGAGCCTGGGGAGGACGGTGCAATCAGACCGCCGCCGAGAATACCGAGCGTAAAGACACCGGACATACCGCCCGCAATCGCTGCAACAATGAGCGTCGGCTTCATGAGGATGTACGGGAAGTAGATTTCGTGGATACCGCCGAGAACGTGAATAATCATCGCACCCGGCGAGGACGACTTTGCCATGCCCTTACCGAAGAGCCAGTACGCAAGCAGGATGCCGAAACCGGGACCCGGGTTCGCTTCAAGCAGAAAGAACATGGACTTTCCGTATTCTTGCGCCTGCTGAATGCCGAGCGGACTGAGTACGCCGTGGTTGAGCGCGTTGTTGAGGAAGAGCACCTTTGCCGGCTCGATGATGATGGACGCGAGCGGCAGAAGCCCCATCGCGACGATTCCCTCCACGCCGCTGCGCAGGATGTCGTTCGCACCGCCGACCACGGGGCCGACGACGGCGTAGGCGATCATCGCGAGGATGCCGCCGAGAATGCCGAGCGAGAAGTTGTTGACCAGCATCTCGAAACCGCCCGGGATGCTGTCGCGGATGGCATCGTCAAATTTCTTGATGATGCAGCCGCCAAGAGGACCCATAATCATCGCACCGAGGAACATCGGAATATCCGAGCCCGCGATGATGCCCGACGTGGCAATCGCCGCCATGACGCCGCCGCGATGTCCATAGATCGCTGCACCGCCGCTGTAGCCGATCAGCAGAGGAATCAGCCACTTGCTCATCGGACCGCCGACCTGTGCGAGGTATTCGTTCGGCATCCACCCCGTCGGGATGAACAGCGCCGTCAGAAACCCCCATGCGATAAATGCGCCGATGTTCGGCATCACCATTCCGGACAGGAAGCGGCCAAATTTCTGCATGGCCTCCTGTGCTCCTCCACCTTGTGTACTCATCATAATCCCCCTTCTAAAAATAAATTATAACTTGCTTACAAGAGCCGTTCGAGACATTCCCGAAAATGCTCTTCCAAAACGTATTCCAATTCACTGCGGATCTCCTCTGCGCCACCCTGTACGAGAAGATCTGTGAAGCCGGGACGCTCCGCCATCTGCGCCGCAATATGACCGAAGACGTCTGCCCCCGCATCATCCTCCTCCGGCGCACACATGACAAGTGCTGCACGGATTGTCCCATCTCCGTAGGGAAACGGCTCTGCAAGGCGCAGAACGCCGAAATGCGGCACTCCGGCACACGCAATACGCGCATGGAGGAGAATCGTATGCGGCGCAATAAATGTCGGTGCAATCTGTTCCCGCCGCAGGAGTGCGTCGGCAAAATCCTCCGCAGCAGCGTCCTCCGACAGGAGAAGATGGGCAGCGGAATGTACCAAAGCCTCCACCGACTGCGCTCCATCGTTCTCCCGCAGGACAAACGTCGAAAGTACAGTGGAAACAGCACCACTCAGACGATGAATCTCATCCATTGCCGCCGCAAAGCCCGGCTTCTCCGGCTGCTGCGCCACATGGAGCGGCACACAGTCGGCAAGCACGGCACTGATGTGCGCGCGGTCGGAAGCCGTCAGAAAAACACTGGCAACGACGACGGGCACGGGGAGCTGCGGCAGCGGAACGGTGGATATGACAAAATCTGCACCGCGTCTCCTGACCTCCTGTGCCGTAAGCGCAAGAGATGAAATTTCCCCAACGACACGAATTTGTTCATAGACACGTCGGACGCGGCTCGCGAGCAAGCGGCTCGTCCCCAGCCCCGTGGGACACGTGACAAGCACACGCACGGCGGGACGATCTCCGCCCGCCTCAGTGAGTGCCGCCCCAAGGTGCATCGCGATATAGGCAATCTCATCATCGGGAAGGGCTGTCCCTGCCTCCGCCTCCATCATCGAGGCGGCGTGCCGCGCGAGTGCCATCAATTCCGGATGTTCTTCCTCCATCTGCGCGAGGAGCGGATTGCGGATGTCCATGTGGAGTTTCAGTCGATGCAGTGCGGGGGCAAGATGGTTCACGAGCCCCGAAAGCAAGGTGCGGCTGCGCTGGAGCGGCGCACCGCTCTGCTCCGCTGCACGCCGCATGATCGACTGTGCGATCTGCACGAGGCGGAAATTATCGACGCGCCCGGTTTCTGCGGGAAGCGACGTTCCGCGTACACCGAGAAGATGCATCGTGATATAGCCGACCTCCGCCTCCGGCACGGAGAGTGAAAACACCTCCCCCAAACGCACCGCAATCATCTGTGCCGCACGGAACTCCTCCGTCCGGCGCAGCTTCGCGAACATCCCCGCATCCATCCGAATCGCATCGCTTTGCTGCATCCGCCGCACGGCAAGTGCGAGATGAACGACAAGCCCGACACGCGCGGTATCGGGGATATGCCGCCCCCGCGTCTGCGCAGCAACGATCTCGTCAATCGTCCGTACCTGCGTCCCATCGACAAACCCCAGCAGAGCTCTGTCCGCCGCTGATGCAGCCCCTTCCCCATCCTCATCGTCGCCGATGAGCGCGAGGAGTTCCTTTTCATCCATGCGGTCATGGATGCTGCGGACAAGCGCACTGCGGATGTCCCGCTCCGCGCCCTCGACATAGACCCCGAGACCGGGGCGGCGCACAAGCGTAATCCCCTGCTCCGCAAAAAGCGGCTGAATCCGGTCGAGATCGTGACTGATGGTGCTGTCCGTCACATTCAGAAGCCGCGCAAGCGTAAAGAGTTTCATCGGCTCGTCCGCCATGAGGAGACGGCTCGCAAGAACAGAGCGACGCTGATCCGGTGTCAGTTCCTCCTGCGCGTCTTCGTCTGCGGCAAGGCGTTTGCGAAATGCCGCAAGATTTTCCACGTCACCCGCAAGCATAAAGCCTGCCCCTGTACGTCTGAGGAGGGTAATCCCATGCGGCATAAGAGCCGCCTCCAACCCGTGCATCTCACGCGTAACGGTACGCGCACTGACCCCAAGCATGGAGGCTATGCGCTCGGCGGGCGCATAGCCGTCTGCGGTAAGGAGCACGGACAGAATCGCCCGCATACGTGCCGTCAGTTCCATCTGTCCGCCCCCTTTCGACCGTTGACATTTTTTATTATAACGAATGGCATTCATATCTGCAATGAAAAGACCTTGCTCTTTGTCATGAGGACTTACGGACAAATAAAAAGAGCCGATGCACCACACATCAGCCCAACATTATTTCACTGAAAATCCAGTCCCGGCACGGCATTCAGATAGAGATCGCTGTACTTCCCTGCCGCCGCCTGATACGCGCCACGGCAGGCGATCATGGCGGCGTTGTCCGTACACAGGCGCGGCGGCGGATAGAGATAACGCACGCCCTCCGCCGCTGCCGTCGTACGCAGACGCTTCTCAAGAGCCGCATTCGCCGCGACACCGCCCGCAAGGACGAGCGTATCGCGCCCCGCCGCACGGATCGCCTCGAATGCCTTGTGGACAAGCACCTCGACGACGGCGGACTGGAACGAGGCGGCAATGTCCGCCTTGTTCAGTTCGTGCCCCTTCATCTTCTCGCTGTTGATGTAGTTCAGCACGGCCGATTTCAGCCCGCTGAAGCTGAACTCATAGTTCCCCTCCTGTGCGAGTGCACGCGGGAAGTCGATTGCAGAGGGGTCACCCGCACGTGCCAGTCTGTCGATCTCGGGGCCACCCGGGTACGGCAGCCCCATCACGCGCGCCACCTTGTCAAACGCCTCACCCGCCGCATCGTCGCGCGTCCTGCCCATCTGACGGAACGTCTCGTAGTCCGCCACATCGACGAGTGCCGTATGTCCTCCCGATACGACGAGAGCCATAAAGGGCGGCGTGAGATCCTCCGTCGCAAGGAAGTTCGCAAAGATATGCCCCTCCAGATGGTTCACGCCGATGAGCGGAACACCGAGGGAGAACGCAAGGGCTTTCGCCGCCGACACGCCGACGAGAAGTGCCCCGACAAGCCCCGGCCCATACGTGACGGCGATCTGATCGATGTCCGCAAGCCCGACGTCCGCTTCCTCAAGTGCCTGCTCGACGACGGGCAGGATGCTCAGGATGTGGTTGCGCGATGCGATCTCGGGCACAACGCCGCCGTATTTCTGATGAATCGGGATCTGCGTCGCGATCACGCACGAGCGCAGGTCGCGTGTCCCGCGCAGCACCGCCGCCGAGGTTTCGTCACAGCTCGTCTCTATCCCGAGGGTCAGTTTTTCCCGCACATCGTTCATCTGCAAATTCCTTTAACTTCGTATGCCACATCAGGATCGCGTCCTCATCGTTGTCCTGATAGTATTTCTTGCGCACGCCGACTGCCGCAAAGCCCAATCCTTCATAGAGGCGCAGCGCGGGCGTATTCGATGGCCGCACTTCGAGCGTCATGCGCTCCACGCCGCGCTCCGCAGCCGCGCACATCAGCTTTTCCATGAGGACTTTACCCAGTCCCCTGCCCCGCTGCGAAGCGGTCAGTGCGATATTCGTCACCTGCGCTTCCTCGAACGAGATCCAGCAGCCGCCAAAGCCGATGATGTCCGCATCGTCGAGCGCGACGATATAGTACGCAAACGCATTGGATGCCTCGCGCCAAAAATCCTCACGCGACCACGGTGTCGGAAAACTCTCACGCTCGACAGCAGCCACGCCCTCCGCGTCCTCCGGCAGCAGTGTACGAAAGTGAATCACTGCGCCCCCTCCGCGCCGTGACGTTTCTCCCACAGCACCTCCGCCTCGCTGCGGCGCAGATAGAGCGGCGCGACCGTCATGGGATCGTCGTTTTCCCCGCGTGCAAGCCGCGTGAGTGCCGAGAGCCCCACACACGCCGCACGCGGCATACGCGCATGAATCGGCGCAAGTCGTACATTTGTGGGCAAAGAAAGCGATATTTTCTTCTGCATGGCATCGCCGAGCAGAAGCACGGGCTGCTCCGTTCCCGCGAGTGAGGCAATAACCTCTGTGAGTGGCAGAATCGCAAGGGGACTCTCCTCATGAAGGTTCAGCACATCGCCATCTGCACGCCATGTGAACTCCTGCACGTAGACGTTCCCCTTCTGCGCGTCCATCATAGGCACGAGGCGCATTCCCTCACAGATACAGTGATGGGCAAGCGTCTCAAGTGTCGGTACAGCGATGAGCGGGATGTGCAGGGCATACGCCATCATCTTTGCCGCCGCAAGTCCGATGCGCAGCCCCGTGAACGAGCCGGGGCCGATGCTGACGGCAATTCCCCCGAGTTCAGATTTTTCCACACGTGCCATGCGGAGCACCGTCTCGATGTGCGGCATCAACGTTTCCGAGTGGGTCAACGCGCCTTGCATAGAGATCTCTGCCGCGACGCGCTCCGCTGAGAGGACGGCGACGCTTGAAACCTGTGAGGAGGTATCAATGCTCAGGATCGACAATCTCGCTCAACTCCTCCAACAATGCCGTGCTCAACTCGCCCTCGGCGGCAAAGGTAAACTGCCGCTGCTCCTCGCCGAGTGCCGCAATGTTTACCTGCAGACGGTCATCCGGCATCGCATCGGGGAATTTCTCCGCCCACTCGATCAGCACAATGCCCTCCGTCGCTTCCGCATATTCATAGAAGCCGATTTCCTCCAGTTCCTCCTCGGATGCGATCCGATAGAGGTCAAAATGCACAATGGGACATGCCGCCTCGTAGATATTCATGAGGTTAAATGTCGGGCTCGTCACATCGCTCTCCACGCCGAGCGTCCGCGCGAGAGCACGTACAAAGAGGGTCTTGCCCACACCAAGTTCTCCATCGAGGCAGATCACCGTCCCCTCGTGGATGATTTTACCGATCGTTCCCGCTAAATGCGCAGTCTCCTCAGGCGATTGCGTGATACAGGTGAGCATATTCCGTCCCCTTTTATTATGAAGAAAATAGAACCTTTGGATACATTATAGCACGAACGTCCTTGTTTCGCAAAAAAAGAAAAAGCGGCGCGGAGAGAGGTTCTCCCCGTCCGCCTGTCCACCTATTCCGGCAGCCGCACCGTCATGCGTCCGCCTGCCACATCAATCGCTCGTACGACCTTTCGCAGGGCGGGGATGAGGATTTCACGCCCGTCCTCACTGCGCACAGCGTACACATCGTTGCTGCCCGTCCGAAGAACATCCTCGACCGTGCCGAGCTCGTTATCCTCCTCATCGCAGACCGTCAGTCCCACGATGTCAAAGACATAATACTCGCCCTCGTCGAGCGGTGCCGCCTCCGCGCGTGCGACCGTGAGCAGCCGTCCCGTAAGTTTCTGCGCGTCCTCGCGGACAGCGTACTCACGAAAGCGCATGAGAAAGTTCTTCCCCTGCGGACGTGCGCTCTCGACGTGCAGGAGTTCATCGCCCACCATGACCTCGCGCAGCGCAGCGAACCGCTCGGGAAAATCCGTCAGCGGAATCACGCGCAGATCGCCATGAATCCCGTGTGCCGCGCCGACGCGCCCGATAATAATGCGCCCCTTAGGAGCGGATTGCGACAATCTTGTCATCCTCCACCAGAATCTCGACGTTCATCAGCTCGCGCATATCGTCGCCGACCTTCGCCTCGACCTGACGCTCAAGCGTTCCCTGCACGATCTCTGCACCCTCGACGAACTTTTGCAGTTCCTCGCGATGTGCCGTCGTCTCCTCGATATAGTCGAGGCGGCGCTGACGCTCCTGCCGAATCGCATTGATGTGCTGAATCGCCTGCGGTGTCAGCTCCCCCTGTTCCGCCTCCTGCATGACGCGCTTCTCTTGGATGCCGAGCTGCTGTACCTCAAGCTCCGCACGGCTGAGACCTTCCTCCATCTCCTTGAGCATCTTCGCACGCAGCTTTTCCGTCAGCTTTGCCTTGACGGTGACAGGCACTTTAATCGAAATAGAATCCACTCTGTATCTCTCCTATTGCAATCCATATGCAAAAACGGCGACCGTCCGAGACGCACGCCGTTTTCATAGGAATCGCTGAATTTATCAGTGCTTCCTATAGGCTCAGCCGATCTCGACCGTTGCCCTCTTATTCTCCTTCGTCGCGGCAGCTTTGACAACACTGCGGAGCGCCTTTGCAATGCGCCCCTGCTTGCCGATGACCTTGCCCATGTCATCCTCTGCCACACGAAGCCTCAAAATGACCTCCTGGTCATCCTGCGTTTCGTCAACGACGACAGCTTCCGGATGATCCACCAAGGATTTTGCGATAACCTCGACTATCTCTTTCACGCCGGTCGTCTCTCCTCATCGCAATACGTACGCCGCGAGAGACTCCTCCACCACAGTGGAAGAATCTTTCGTATGCGTACAGTATGTGTCAGTCCTTCTGACGCTTTGCCTCGGCGAATTTCGCCATCGTACCGTTCTTGCTCAGGATGTTCCTGACCGTGTCGGTCGGCTGTGCGCCCTTCTTCATCCAGTCGATTGCCTTGTCCTCGTCAATGCTGACGAGGGCGGGCTGCTTCGACGGATCGTAGTTTCCAAGGATCTCGATGAATCGACCATCACGCGGTGCACGCGAGTCGGCGACCACAATGCGATAAAAGGGATTCTTCTTCGCGCCCATGCGGTTCAAACGAATCTTGACTGCCATAATTTCACCACCTTTCGTTGTGCTGCATTACTATTTGAAGAACGGCATCTTCGGAAGCCCCATGCCGCCGAGCGACGGCATCGAGGGCATTCCGCCCCTGCCCTTCATCTTCTTCATTTTCTTCATCATCTTGCGCATCTCGCCGAACTGCTTGAGCAGCTTGTTCACGTCCTGCACGCGCGTTCCGCTGCCCGCTGCGATGCGCTTGCGGCGGCTGCCGTTGATGATGGTGATGTCCGCGCGCTCCTTCGGTGTCATCGCGCGGATGATCGCCTCAAGTTGGCGCATCTCCCTGCCGTCGAGGTCAAACTCCTGATCGCCGAGCTTCTTTTTGAGATTGCCCATCCCCGGGATCATGCCGAGGATGCTGTTCAATGAACCAAGTTTCTTGACCTGCTGCAGCTGATCGAGGAAGTCGTCGAGCGTGAAATCATTCTTGCGGAGCTTCGCCTCCATCTTTTTCGCGTTTTCGAGGTCGAAGTTCTCCTGTGCCTTCTCCACGAGCGAGAGCACATCGCCCATGCCAAGGATGCGCGATGCCATGCGGTCAGGGTGGAACACTTCAAGCGGTTCGAGCTTTTCGCCCATACCAACGAATTTCACAGGGCGCCCCGTGACCGCTCTGATTGAGAGTGCAGCACCGCCACGTGCGTCGCCATCGAGTTTCGTCATGATAACGCCGTCGAGCCCGAGCGATTTGTCGAAAGCCTCGGCGACATTCACGGCCTCCTGCCCCGTCATGGCATCCACAACGAGCAGAATCTCATGCGGTTTTACCGCCGCCTTGATGTCGCGCAGCTCCTGCATGAGCGTTTCGTCGATCTGCAAGCGTCCCGCCGTGTCGATGATGACAACATCGTTCGCGTGCGAGGAGGAGTGTGCGATTGCCGCGCGTGCGATGGCGACGGCATCCTCCTGTCCCTGCGAAAAGACAGGCACTTCGACCTTTTCACCGATGACTTCAAGCTGCTTGATCGCGGCGGGGCGATAGATGTCGTCCGCCACGAGCAGCGGACGCTTGCCCTGTTTCTTCAGCATGAGCGCGAGCTTGCCCGCCGAGGTAGTCTTACCCGAGCCCTGGAGCCCCACAAGCATGATGACGGTCGGCGGGTTCGGGCTGATGTTCAGGCGGCTCTCCGTCCCGCCCATCAGCGCGGTCAGTTCCTCGTCAACGATCTTGATAACCGCCTGTGCCGCCGTGAGTGTGTCGAGCACCTCCTGTCCGACGGCACGCTCTTTGACGCGCTTTACAAAGTCCTTGACGACCTTAAAGTTCACATCCGCTTCGAGGAGTGCCATCCGCACCTCGCGCATGGCATCGCTCACATCGTCCTCGGTCAGCTTGCCATGTCCGCGCAGCTTCTTGAAGATCCCCTGCAAACGATCGGACAGATTCTCAAAGATCATTCTCCCACCTCCTTCGTATCCTCCTGTGATGTGTATTGTTCCAGTTCGTCCGCGATGCGGCGCACGTCAGCGCACGTAATTGGTTCTCTGAGTGCACGCAACTTTGCACAGACGGCAGTAAGTGCCTGCTCCTGTGCCTGTTGACGCGCAAGGAGCCCAAGCGTCTCCTCCATCTCCGTAAGCGCACGCTCGGCACGGCGGATATTGTCATGCGCCGCCTGTCGCGTGATACCGAGCTCCTCGCCGATCTCCGCGAGGGAGAAGTCCTCCGCGATGTGCAGACGCAGACTCTCCCGCTGCTTTCCCGTGAGAAGCCCGCCGTAGAGATCATACAGTCTTGCGAGGTAATAGAGCCGCTCCATGCACATCACCTGTTTCTAAACACTGTTGCGATTATAACGGCAAACGAAAAGCCTGTCAAGTATTTTTCTTGACAGACTGAGTTGTGTGGTTGAAATGTGGCATGTCCCCCAAAGCGAACCCTAGTGGAGCAAGGGAGTAAAGTGCGCGGTATGCCCCGGCGGATTTCTTTCGTTCAAGCGAAGCGCGTTTAAGAAGTCCGCCGGTATTTAAGCATACAAGCGCACGAACGTTTGCGCAACGAGGTGTTCGCGTGGGGGATTGCCACAATTCCAATATTTAGCGACGAAACTTTTCCAGTGGTTCTGCGTGGTCGGTCACGAACTCGACCGTGCCGATGTACTCGCCCGCCGCATCGTACATCGCCTGATAGTGCACGCGGATCGGACGCTCGCGGATGTAGCGGTGCACAATCATCTGCGTGCGCTTCTTCGCCTTGAAGTCGGCGATCAGATTCCGCACCACGGGGATGATCTCGGGCGGATGGCAGTTGAGTACGTCGCGGCCGAGTGCAGACAGCGGGCGCGTAAAGACCTGCCCCTCGTTCGTGAAGAAACGGACGACATCATCCTTGTCGATGAACGTGATGTCCACGGGCAGGAGCTGAAGGATCGTCGTCAGCTGCTCCATCGAGAGCTCGCCCGTCGGGAACTGGAGCTTCCCATCCACCTGCGGGCGTGCAAGGCGCTCCGCCTCTTGATCGAGCCACGGCTGCGCCTCCGCCCATGCGGGAATCGGAACGCCGAACGAGATCCCCATATCCGGCAGGTCATGATAGCAGCGATACCATTCCATCGGCGTGAAATAACGCAGGCTGAGCGGGAAGAGAATCTTCTCCTCCTTGAAGATCATCTCGCGAATGCGCTGCACGAGTGCACGGATCCGTGCCTCGTACAGCGGCAGCGTCTCTGCATCCGCCTTGAGTGCCTTGATCATCATGGCGAGCTCGCGCTTCATCTCATCGTCGATGCCCCACATGACCTGCGAGGGTCCCGTGACACCGTAGTCGTAGAGAATCGGCATCAGCAGCTCTTCCTTCTTGATGTAGTGGGAGCGCACATCACCGAGCGCGAGAATGTGCCGGAGCATGACATCCGTACGCTTTGCGCCGTCCAACTCGTCCGCAATCGTATCGAGCAGCGCGTCGAGTGCCGTATTCTCCGCACGCAGAATTGTGAGCGGATGCCCCTCGGGCAGCTCGTCGATGTCGTCGGGACTTACCGAAGCCGCCTGTGCGTGAATCTCGTCATGCGAGAGCGCACCCGCCGGCGGCTCGCTCGCCACACCGTGAAAGAGTGCCGAATGCACGTCGCAGAGACGCTGTACCTCTGTGATCGGCATCCCCTCCTTGATGAGCGTCTGCTCCGCATCCATAATCTCCTGTGCCTCAACGTGACTGAACTCCTGCACGAAATCCGCACGGACGGCATCGAGATCCTCGCCGCCCGACAGGCGTTCGATGAAGTTCCGAATGCGTCCCTGCCGCGACTGTACATCATCGCTGATAACTCGGTAGCCACGCTCCTCGAACGCCGCGATGACCTTCGAGAGCTCGATCCCCTTCACTGCCGCGCCGCGCGGAATCGTCATGATGCGTCCCATCACGTTCAGCGCAACGGGATTCGTAATCTCCTGAAAGCCGATCCCCGCCATGATCTCGCTGACTTCGGGATTCTCCTCCACCAGCTCGGCGACCGTCTTTTTCAGATCGAGTACCTTTTCCATGGGTTCTCTCCTTTATCTATATTATCGTACATCATCATCTCTGTGTGACGATTATAACGCAGAACGGTGAAGAAAGGCTGTAACCTTTGGTACGGAAACACAGAAAAAGGACTGTCCCCGAAGAAACAGTCCTTTTTCGTCTATGTCACAGCGTCTTAAACGTAAACTCCGTTCCGTCAAAGCCAAGTTCCACCGTATCGCCGCCGCGCACATCGCCCGCGATGATCTTCTTCGAGAGCGCCGTCTCGACCGTGTGCGTCAGCAGACGGCGGAGCGGACGCGCACCGAAGTCGGGGTCGAAGCCCTCGTCCGCAAGTGCCGTAAGTGCCGCATCGTTCCACGTCAGCTGAATATCCGCCTGACGCTCAAGGCGATTGCTGAGTGCCGCGAGCATGATCGCCGCGATGCGCTTCACGTCGTCCTTTGTGAGTGCCTTGAACACAATCGTATCATCCACGCGGTTCAAGAACTCGGGGCGGAAATACTCTTTGAGGAGTGCGCGCACTGCCTGCTCCGCCTCGGCGTAGTCCTTGCTCAGAATCTCATGCGAGCCGAGATTGCTCGTCATGATGATGACGGTGTTCTTGAAGTTCACAACGCGCCCCTTGCCGTCCGTGAGCCGCCCGTCGTCAAGAATTTGCAGCAGCACGTTGAACACGTCGCGATGTGCCTTCTCGATCTCGTCGAGCAGGATGACACTGTACGGACGGCGGCGCACCGCCTCCGTCAGCTGCCCGCCCTCATCATAGCCGACGTAGCCCGGAGGCGCACCGATGAGACGCGAAACGCTGTGTTTCTCCATGTACTCGCTCATGTCGATGCGGATCATGCTCCGCTCATCGTCAAAGAGCGATTCGGCGAGCGTCTTTGCAAGCTCCGTCTTGCCCACACCCGTAGGACCAAGGAAGATAAACGAGCCGATCGGGCGGTTCGGATCCTTGATGCCCGCGCGTGCACGCAGGATTGCCTCGCTGACGGCGGTCACCGCCTCGTCCTGACCGACGACGCGCTCATGCAGCACCTCCTCAAGGTGGAGCAGCTTCTCGCGCTCGCCCGTCATCATCTTCGTTACGGGGATGCCTGTCCAGCGGCTGACGACACGCGCGATGTCCTCCTCACCGACCTCCTCCTTGAGCATCCGCTCGCCGTCCGCCTTCGCGGCAATCGCCGCCTCCTCTTCCGCGAGCTTCTTCTCCAGTTCCGGCATCTTGCCGTATTTCAGCTCCGACGCGCGTGCGAGATTCTGAGCGCGCTCCGCCGCCTCCATCTCGCCGCGCAGCTCGTCCATCTCCTTCTTGATGGCACGTACGCGCAGGATGGACTGCGTCTCCTCCTCCCACTTCGCTTGGAGTTTCGCTTCCTCGGCGTGCAGCTGCTCCTTCTCCGCAACAAGAGCGGCAAGTTTTTCCTTCGATGCCTCGTCCGTCTCCTTTTTCAGAGCCTCCTCCTCGATGTCGAGCTGGAGGATCTTGCGCCGGATCTCGTCGAGCGGTGCGGGCATGGACTCGATCTCCGTGCGCAGCTTTGCCGCCGCCTCATCGACGAGGTCGATTGCCTTGTCCGGCAGGAAACGGTCGGAGATATAGCGGTCGGAGAGTGTCGCCGCCGCCACGAGTGCCGCGTCGCGGATACGCACGCCGTGATGCACCTCATAGCGCTCCTTGAGTCCACGCAGAATCGAGACCGTATCCTCCACGCTCGGCTCACCGACCATGACCGGTTGGAAGCGGCGTTCGAGCGCCGTATCCTTCTCGATGTACTTGCGGTACTCGTTCAGCGTCGTCGCACCGATACAGCGCAGTTCGCCGCGTGCAAGGAGCGGCTTCAACAGGTTGCCCGCATCCATCGCGCCCTCTGCTGCGCCCGCGCCGACAACCGTATGCACCTCGTCGATGAAGAGCAGTATCTGCCCCTCGGACTTTGCAATCTCGTTCAGCACGCCCTTGAGGCGTTCCTCGAACTCGCCGCGGAACTTCGCGCCCGCGACCAGTGCGCCCATGTCGAGCGAGTAGAGCGTCTTGTTCTTCAGCGACTCGGGTACATCCCCCGCCACAATGCGGCGGGCAAGCCCCTCGACAATCGCCGTCTTGCCGACGCCCGGCTCACCGATGAGCACAGGGTTATTTTTGGTACGGCGCGAGAGAATCTCAATCGAGCGGCGGATCTCCTCATCGCGCCCGATCACGGGGTCGAGCTTGTTCGCGCGTGCCGCCGCCGTCAGATCGCGCCCGTATTTTTCGAGCGACTGATAGCCCTCCTCTGGGTTGTCGCTCGTGACGTTCTGCTTGCGATGTTTCTGGATCGCGTCCTGCACCGCACTCTTCGTCAGCCGGAACTCACGCGCGATGCCCTGCACCGCATCGCTCCCGTCCGTGACAAGTGCGAGCAGCAGGTGCTCAGTCGAAACGTACTCGTCCTTCATCGACTTTGCCAGTTCCTCAGCGCGTCCGAGTACACGCACCATGTCCATCCCCATGCCGAGACGATTCGTCCCATGCACACTCGGAATGGCGGCAAGCTCCTTTTCGAGCCGCGCCTTGAGCAGCGGCAGATCAACCCCGCAGACATCAAAAATTGTTGCAAGCAGTCCCTCCGGCTCCTTCGCAAGTGCAAGCAGTACGTGCGTTGATGTGATTTCCTGATGATAGCGCATCGCCGCAATCTGCTGTGCCGATTGCAGAGCTGCGAGCGTCCGCGCTGTGTATTTATCCTGTTCCATCATGTGTCCCTCCATCGAATATTTGTCTTTATGAACCCATTATAGCAGTTAAAGTCAAAAAGTCAAATACTTTCTTTGATTTTTTGACTTTTATTTTTCAGAAAAGGCTTCGACGAAAATTCGACGAAGCCACAACTGCCTAATTCTGTGATAACTATTATGAAAGAATACGAGCTACGATGCTCCTAAGCAAACCCTAGTGGAGCAAGCGAGAAAATACTGACCTGTCCAAGAAGCAAGTCCGCAGGACAAAGCTGATTGGGTAACAGGTCGCATGGGAAAACGTCCCAAGAACACGAGCGTTAGCGACGTGTGATTGGATGACGTTGACCGCTTGCGCGGTACGCCCCGTCGGATTTCTTTCGTTCAAGCGAAGCGCGTTTAAGAAGTCCGACGGTATTTGAGCGTACAAGCGCACGAACGCTTGCGCAACTAAGTGTTTGCGTGGAGCACGTAGCCCGTAAGCTTTGACACAGATTCAACATTTAGATCATATTCTTTTTATAGGTATCGTAAAGCTCCTTGAGCTCCTCCATCTTCGCGTACATCTCGATCTGCAGGGCGGATGCCGTCGGATAGTCGCCGTCACCCAGTGCCTTGATGAGCAGCGTAAAGAGCGCCTTGTCGTCGATTGTGTCCTTCGCGAGATAGATGCGCAGGTCATGGATCTTGTTCCACATATAGGCATCCTGATCCGTCACGAAATTGCTCTTGATCTCCACCATGCGGCGGACGATGTTGCGGTTCTCGGGGATGATGCGGCTGATGAGCTCGATCTTCCAGCGCAGGAGCGCTCCCGTGCGGAACGAGTCGATGATCTGCGGGCGGATTGTATGCGCCGCCGTGAGCACCGCCACTTTCTCGGGATAGAGGTCAAAGCCGAGCATATTCTCCCACACCGTCGCGGGCGGTTTCCCGAAGCGTGCGTCGCGCTCGTCCGCCGTGTAGTGCTCGAATACGTCCTCCTCGCTCCGATAGGCACGGTCGGTTTCGAGATAAAAGCCCTTCTCCCCCGGCTGCTTCGACAGCTCGCCGAGAAGTTCTGCCGTACTGCGTCCCGCCGAATGCTTGATGCCGTCGAGAATCGCAAGATAAGATGCGGCAATGACAAGGTAGGTATTGGAATACGGATTTGTTGCACGCAGCTCGAACCGCGTCGCGAGCGGATTTTTGAGATCGCGGATGAGACTCACAAGCACCGTGCGGTTGCGCGACGGGATCGCGGGCGATGCGCCAAACGAGGTGACGACACAGACCGGAGCCTCAAAGCCGGGCTTCAGACGATTGAACGCGTCGTTCGTCGCCGAAACAAACGGGTTGATCGCCTCGTAGTTCTTGAGCAGCCCCATGAGCGCACCGTAGCCGACCGCATTCATATAGTCCGCGTTCTGATCGTCTGCGGCAAAGAGGCTGTGCCGCTTGCCGTCCTTCGTGATCGCGGCAAGGCTCAGATGCGTGTGCTCGCCGTTGCCCGCAAGCCCGATCAGCGGCTTTGCCTTGAAGTTGACCTCAAGCCCGTAAAGACGGAAGATCTCACGGACAAACGTGCGCACAAACAGCTCATTGTCCGCCGCCTGCACAGCACTGTCATACTGCCAGTCAATCTCGATCTGCTCGCAGACGTGCGTCATGCGGCCGCTCTCGTCGATCTGCGCCTTGAGCCCGCCGACCTCCTTGTGTCCCATCTCCATGTGGAAGCCATATTTGTCAAGTTGGATGATGCAGTCCTCAAGCGCCGTGCGCACCGCACCGTGCGTGCGCTCCCAATACTGTTCGTTCATCACCTGTGAGGCGGACATCTCCTCGATGGAAGCATTGTCGTCGAGCGGGGTCTTGACCCAGAACTCAAGCTCTGTCGCCGATGTAAACGCAATGTCCACAATGTCCGCACCGTTCAGAGAGGGCGCCCCCGAGATCTTCGGATTGGCATGGAAGAAGTCGAGAAGTTCCGCTTTCACATAGGCGAGCGTATCCACGAGCACCGCACGCGAGTCGACGCGCTTCTCCTCGTGGATGATGAACGAGGGAATCCGCAGCGTCCCGATGGGCAGCCCCGTCTCCTCATCCGCGCCCTCGGGATCGTAGTCCACAAACCAGTTAACCGCAGGATCAATCGGCAGATCCACCTTCGCATTGTTGATCGTCGCGATCTTCGGCAGAACCACGGAGGAGCCGTCTGTCTGCACGGCAGTTCCGTTGTAGAATTTCTCAATGTCCTCAATGAAGATCCGCACGGGAATCTTCTCGTCCGTATCGTTGCCCGCCATGTCGATACCGACGAGCGAAACAAAACGTACCTCCGGATGTGCCTTGAGCTGGCGAATCACCTCTTCGCGCGGGGTATTGGCAGGAATTTTATAGAGAAGCTCGTTCATCTTTGCGTACCACCCTTTTTCTAAAAAGAATGCCGAACAGATCCCCTGTCCGCACGGCAAAAGCATACGCGCTCATCTTACCATTTTTCGGAGGTCGTTGTAAAGATATTGAGAAGAAGTAATCATTAATCCCCCATTTATTGACGAAGATTCACCATACAAATACAATAGATCATAAAGACACAGAGAAAAAGAGGCCGATCCCCATGAAAACTAAAATGGACGTAGATTGGGCGTGGATCCGCGCACACCTGCCGAGAGAACTTGCAGATCGGGACATCAGCATTTTTGACGGCTATTACCTAGATGGTCTGAACGTCATGTCGGAGGGCGAGCGCAGCGATCCGGACACACTGGAATATGCACCGCGCGACGCAAAGGATCTTCGCCTATGGCAGTTCGATCGTGTTTGTGCGTCGCTCGGCTATGCACTGGAACGAGAGCACCGCACGGAAAATGCAAAAAAATGGCGCTATGTCAGACTGCGTGCCGAGCGCGGCAAATGGCTCTACGCAGAGCGGCGATCGTATGTCTATAACGCCATCGAGGATACGCGGCTCGCAGCCTTTGAGCTCCATCTGCACCTCATCCGCCCCATCTTTCCACCGGAGCGATTTGAAGAACGCGTACAGGAGTACGTCCGTCTGATGAACCGCTGGTACCGCACACCGCATTGGGACTTTGACCGAAATGCAGGCTGCTTCATCGAGATCAGCGACGCAAAGGAATACGCCGACGACACAGACGGCACGGAGGAACCACGGGCAGGATCCGTGATACAAATACGGAGTTGACGCGCGTGGAGACCAACGCACAGAGAGGATGACTGCCATGAACATTTCCATACGCATCGTACAGCTAAAAGGCAGGACATACGAGCTTGCCCGTCGTTTTCCCGCTGCCGTTTTCTGGCAGACGGTTCTGTTCCTCGTCGGCGCAGCGGCGATCCTCCTGCGCCCCGATGACAGCGCATGGTATGCTGAGAACAACGTCCTTTTCGAGCATCTCATGCGCCTCATGCCCGCCATCTTCGCCGCATGGCTGACGGCGGCGGCGTGCCGCCTCCTCACCGAACTTTGCCCCGTGAAAAGCCCCTTGCTGCTGAGTGGCGCGTGCTCCGGCGTTCTGTTTGCCCTGCTCGCATACATATGGTACGGCGTAGCGATGCCGAGCAGACACCTCGTCATCGGGACAGAGGGCGTGTGCCTTGCACTCGCATTCCTCGCCCTCTTTCTCCTCGAACGCATCAACAGAGCGCCGGGACTCCCCGCCCTCCTCTTTGCCGTAGGCTTTTCCCTCGGAACGAGCATCCTGTTCTTCCTCGGACTGGTACTCTGCACCGCCGCCTTTTGGTCGCTGATCGTCACCGATGCCGCCCCATGGATAACAGAGACCTCCTATTGGTTCGCCGGACTGATCGCCTATGGTGCTTGGGGACTCGGCGCATTCCTCGGCACACTGCCAAAGGCGGACGCTCCCCACCTGCTTTCAGCCACCGAACAAAAGATACTCCTCTACCTCTTTTTCCCCGTCTATCTTCTGCTGCTTCTCGTCCTCTACCTCTACGTCGGCAAGATCATCGGCGCAGGCGAGATGCCCGTCGGCACAATGAATTGGTACGCCTCGTTCGCCCTTCTCGGCTTTACCTTATTGCCGTCAGTCGAGCCGAGGACGGCTCTATCGTCTGGGACAGTGCAAGCGGATTTGTACTCATACGTTAGGGAAGCACTGATAAATTCAGCGCCGCCATCTTGACGCATCTTTTTTGCCCGCACTGTGTCGGCAAATCCTCCACATAGCTTTGGCTATGCGTCCGGTTTGCCTCCTTGTTCGGACGAAAAAATCTACGCCAATCTGACGGACTTCATTTTATCAGCAATTCCCTAGAAAGCACTCCCCTGTTCAATCCGTGCGATCGTGCCGTGTTATCAGCGATACCCAAAAAGGCTGCTGCACGAGGACAAAACCGTCTTCGTGCAGCAGCCTTTTGCATAGGAGTTATCTGTGCTTCCTCAGGTCTTATAGTGATTGATGTCTGCCGAGAACGCCGTCGTGACCTCCTTGAACTGCTTGATTTTTTCCATCATATCCTGCAGCTTCAGATTATGCGTGTGCATAGCGGCGTTCACCTCCTCGGTGGAGGCGGAGTTTTGCTCTGCCATAGAAGCGATATGTTCGACCTTGCTGAGAACATCTTCCATATTCGTCATCTCGGTTTTGAGCTGCTCGATGATGCCCGATATACTTCCCGACACACCGCGAATGTTGTCGATGTACTGATTGTTCCCCTCGACGACGCGGACGAGCTGATTGCTCTCACGCTCCAAGACCTCATATTCCTCGTTGACCGAAGCGACGACCTCATTGATGATCCGCGTTACCGCCATGACATCGGTCGTGATGACCTCGGCGTGTCCCTGCGACTGCTCGGCAAGTTTTCGGACTTCCTCGGCGACGACGCTGAACCCGCGCCCCTGCTCACCTGCCCGTGCCGCT
This sequence comes from Selenomonas dianae, assembly GCF_030644225.1. Lineage (NCBI taxonomy): Bacteria > Bacillati > Bacillota > Negativicutes > Selenomonadales > Selenomonadaceae > Centipeda > Centipeda dianae. The sequence goes on from NZ_CP128650.1 coordinate 1,469,990, forward strand.
TCGATCGCTGCATTGAGGGCGAGCAGGTTCGTTTGCCCTGCGATATCCGTCACCAGCCCCGTGATCGCCATGATCTTCTCCGTCGCCTCTCTGAGCGACTCGACCTCCTGCCTCACGACCGTGAATTTTTCCATACTGTGATTGAGGTTCGTACTGGACGCCCGTACCTTGCTGAAACCCTCGTGGATATTGTTGACGGCGTAATTCAGCTCATCGTTATTCTTGACCTGCTCATTGACGACCGATTGCAGCGCTTTCATATTATCGTTGAGGAAATCTGCCACGGATATGGTATTCTCCGCCCCTACCGTAGCACCGTCGGCGACCTCGTTGATAACACCAGCGATGTCCCCCGAGGCACTCCCCATATTCTCTGCCAACCCGTCAAAGTCAATGCCATACCGCCGCAGTTCGTCCCCTGTCCCCTTGAACCCCGTAAAGTTCGCCTGCATCTGCCTACGGTACTTAATCAGCTTATCATTGATCCGCTCGAACACGTCGCCTGAGCGAAGCGTCAGCGCGTCGAAATATTTGTGTTCGACCAGCTGATCAATTTCTTTTTCAATCGCTCCGAGAGGACGCAGGAGGACACTGGCGCCGAGCGCGGCAAACAGCCCTCCGCACGCAGGAAGGACGAACGTCTTCCACGAAACATCACCGAGGCTTATCAGCACGGATAAAATCAGCGTCCCTGCAAACGTCAGCAGACCAATGCCACCCGACAGCGAGCCGGTAAAGGCGACGAGCTTATTGATGCCAAAATTTTTCTCTCGGAAGATCGGCTTTTCAAAGGTGAGCTTCAGCTTCATATGCGTGGCGGTCTGTTCCTGAACTTCGACCCCGAGTTTTTCCTTGAAATACTCTGCCGAACCGTTGAGCAGCCCGCGAAAATAGTCCAGAAGCCCCCGATTCGAGTCATAGGTAAATACCGCCTCGTATTCCGAAATCGGCGTCATAATGAGCTGAGGCGGTTTTGCGCCCGCAATCTTTTTCACGATCTCTACATGAATATCATACGTCGATGCCAAGAATGTATATAGATTTTTATTCGCGAAAAACGACGGATACACACGCGCAAAGGACTTGATATTATCGCGTCCCATTTCATACCAAATATCTCGAACAGACAGACCATTCGCCTTGCTGAGCGTTTCCATCAGGCGTTTGATCGTGCCGTCATCGACATCCTCAAGTGGCAAAAAGAGCCGATCCGGCTCCCAGCCCATCTCCTGCATAACCCCGTCAACCAACGTGCTGCCCCAAAGCTCACGCGACGTACTAATCCAAGTGGCGACTACAGTACCTTTCATACAACAGAGCCCTCCCAAACTCATTTACATAATCTATCCCAATCTGCATTATAGGACATTTGTAGGAAGAAGAAAAGTAATTTCACATTTTTTTCGAGAAAATAAGATGGATAAATGGAATCCTTATGTTCGATTCCACGCGCACAGCCGCCGCTCCATCCAATCAAGCAGGATAAACAGGAGCAGTCCCATCGCGCTGAGAACGACGATGCCCGCATACATATCGAGGTAGTTCACGCGCAGCCATGCGTCCATGATGTAGTAGCCGATACCGTACTGCGTCCCGAACGTCTCCGTGAAGAACAGGACGGAGATCGCTGTCGCCATCGCCACGCGCACCGCTGTGATGAACTTCGGCAGGGAGGCGGGCACGATGATGTGGCGCACGATCTGAAAGAATGATGCACCGAGGACACGCAGCGGCGCATACGTCTCTGAGGGAATCGCAGCAACGGCATCGCGTACGGCGACGACGACCTGAAAGACGATGATAAGAAAGACGAGGATCAGCTTGCTCGTCTCCCCCACGCCAAAAAGAAGCATCACCACGGGCAGCAGTGCAATCTTCGGTACGGGATAGGTCAGATAGAGGACGGGGGCAAAGAAACAGTTCACGCGCGGGAAATGCCCCATGAGCACCCCTGTCGGATAACCCACGGCGACAGCAGCACAAAGACCAAGTACAATGCGCATGAGACTATAGCCCGCATGAACGGCAATCGTTTCGGGGAATTTCGCCGCAAGGCGCAGCGCTACCTGCGCGGGCGACGGGATCACAGGCATTTGGAGAAGATACGACAGCCCCGCCCAGAGCGCGATACAGAAACATACGCCAAGCGCGAACATCCGCAGTGAAATCCTGTTCATGGCACAGTGTCCCCCGCAATCCTTGCACGCAGCTCCTGCCCCATGGCAAAGAAGTTCTGTGAGGAGCGGCGGGCGAGATCACCCGCAAACGGGTTGTCGATGATCGCGGTGATCCGTCCCGGTGTGCCTGTCATGACGGCAATCCGACGCGCAAGCGTCAGCGCCTCCTCGACATAATGCGTCACAAGTATGGTAGTGACTGCGTGCTTCTTCCAGAGCGATAGAAAGACCTCCTGCATGGACTCTCGTGTAATCGTATCAAGCGCGGAGAACGGCTCGTCCATGAGGAGGAGGTCGGGTGCAAGCAAAAAGACACGCGCCAGACCCACGCGCTGCTGCTGTCCGCCCGAGAGCTCGCGCGGATAGCGGTCGAGCAGTTCGCTCAGACCGAGATCCGCAACAAGCACATCGTATGCCGCCATCCGCTCTGCGCTCCACTCGCCCTTGATCTCTGCTCCGAGCAGAATGTTTTCGCGCACGGTCTTCCACGCGAGCAGTCCGTAGTTCTGCGGCAGGAAGCCGATGCGCAGCGTGCGCGGATCAATGGGGGTGCCCGCACTCGTCACCGTACCCGCCGTCGGACGGATCAGACCTGCCGCCACGCGCAGCAGCGTTGACTTGCCGCAACCCGATGCACCGATGAGTGCGAGCACCGTTCCCCGCTCCACACAGAGCGAGGTATCCGCCAGCGCGTGTACGGCATCCGCCCCCGCTCCATAGTCCACAGACACCCCCGAAAAGCACAACACGCCACCACTCCTCTCTCCTATCGGCGATCCCTTACGTTCCATATTTTATCAGTGATTCCCAAGAATTTCAATCCATCTTCAGCGTCCTCCGAGATAGCGGTTTCACTTGCTGCAAATCTATGGTATACTTCTTTATGTTTCACAGGAATACAGGAGGAAATCATTGTGCGGATCGTAATTGCAGGTGCGGGCAGACTTGGCTACAGCATCGCGGCACTGCTCTCGGAGGAGGGCATGGATGTCGTCGTCGTGGACGGCGAGGACAGTCAGCTCGAAGCGGCAAAGACGACGCTCGATGTGCTGACGATCGAGGCGAATATCGCAAGCCCGCTCACGATGAACGATCCCGACATCAATAGTGCAGACATTCTCATCGCCGTGACGGACAGCGACGAGGTGAACATCGTCGCCTGCGTGCTCGCAAAAAAACACGGCATCGCGCATACAATCGCACGCATCCGCGATATGAGTTTCACGGTGGAGGCGGGGCGCTATCTCAAGGAAAATTTCGACATCGACCTCGTGCTCAACCCCGAGCTCATCACGGCAAACGAAATCAACCGCATCCTCATGACCCCCGCCGCACTCAATGTGGAGGACTTCGCGCAGGGCAAGGTGCGCCTCTTTGAAACGCGCATCCGACGCCGCTCCGCCATTGCACGCAAGGCGCTCAAAGAACTGACGCTGCCGCACGGGATACTCGCGGGTCTGATCTTCCGCGATCACCGCATGATTATCCCGCACGGCGACGACGTATTTCTCCCGGGGGACAATGCCTACTTCATCGGTCTGCCCGACCGCATCGAGGAGTTCAGTCAGAGCCTCGTGCCGAGCGATACGCACAAACTGACGCGTGCCGCCATCATCGGTGCAGGACGGACGGGACGCGCACTCGCACTCATGCTTGAGCGGCAGGGCGTACAGGTAAAGGTGATCGACCGAAACCGTGAGCGCTGTGAACTGCTCGCGGAAAAACTGACGGCGGGGCTTGCGATTTGCGGGGACGGGACGGACATCGACCTCCTGACGGAGGAGGGTGTCGCCGAGGCGGATGTCATCGTCTGCCTGACGGAGGATGACAAGCTGAATCTGATGCTTGCGCTTCTTGCCCGCCATCTCTCGGACAATAAGATCAAGACGGTGGTGCGCGTGGATCGCAACGAATACATCGACCTCATGGAGAAGGTCGGTGTCAACATCGCACTCTCGGCGCGTCTGCTCTCGGCGAGCGAGGTGCTTGCCTATGCACGCGGCGGCGACGTGACGCGCGTGACCCTCCTTGAGGGCGCACGTGCGGAGGCTCTTGAGGTGATCGTCGGCGCAGGTGCGCCTGTCGTTGGGAAAAAACTGATGAATGCGCGGCTTCCGCGCGAATGTCTGGTATGCGCCTATGTGCGCGGCGAGGAGGCCGCGATCCCGAACGGCATGACCGAGCTTCTGCCAGGTGACCGCGTCATTCTCTTTGTTCTAAAGAGTTTCGCAAAGAAGGCGCTTGCCTATTTTGGAGACGACTGATGCGTTTTGATCTGTTTTGGGTGCTGATGGGGCGCACGGCTTATGTCTTTGCACCGCTTTACCTCATCCCGTTTGCCTATGGATTCGCATACGGGGATCCGCTTGCCGGCTCATTTCTCGCGCTCGGCGTTCTGACTGCCATTCTCGGCATGGTGTTCGGAAATATGGGACGCAGTCATATGCGTCAGCTTTCAGTAGAGGAGGGGACACTGTTCCTTCTTTTTGTCTGGCTTCTGCTCGCTGTGCTCGGGATGCTGCCGTTTCATCTGGCAGGACTGCACCTTTCGCCCGTCGATACGTTCTTCGAGTGCATCTCTGCCCTGACAACCACGGGCATGACAGCTCTATACGGGACACTGCCCCCCACCCTCATCCTCTGGCGGGCTCTCATGAGCTGGTTCGGCGGGCTGCTCTTCATTGTGATTCTCGTATCGGTGCTGCCCGTTGTGGGCGGGTGTTTCGGCATGGATTTCAATGTGCGTCAGGAACGCCTCTTCAGTCCGCTCTGGAATCGCATGACGCGTCCCATGCGCGAAATGACGATACTCTACATCTCAATTACAGGCATTTCCGTCTTGATCTATCTCGCGGCGGGTGATGCGGTTTTCCCCGCCCTCATCCTCGCACTCTTTACGATCTCCTCGGGCGCAGGTCCCATGACGGGCGGTCTTGCGCCGCTCCCTTCCCTGATGCTGGGAGCAGGCATTGTATCCCTGCTCTCGGCGCTGCCGCTGCTCACGCTCCGGCAGTTCTTTCGCCGCCGATCCGGAGTCAGACTGACACGCCATATGGAGCTGCGCTCCTTCTTTGCACTCCTGCTCGCTGCAGGAGTGCTGCTCTCTGTGCTTCCCATGCTGCACGGCACACAGTCCGCTGCAGACGCAGTTGCCTACGGTTTTTTTTATGCCATTTCCTTTCTTTCGACGAACGGTCTGATGCTGCAGGACGAGATTTCCTTTCACGGCGGCTCTGAACTTCTGCTCATCCTGCTTGCTGTCATCGGTGGCTGTATGGGTTCGGCGGCAGGAGGATTCCGCATCTCGCGTGTGCTCGTCCTCTTCTCGCTTGCATGGACGGAGCTGCTGCGGACGCTGCATCCACGCATGGTGTTTGCCGTGCGGCAGGGCGGAGAGATCATTCCCCTGCACTCTGCGGGACGCATTCTCGTGCTCGCGTTTATCTTCGCCGCCGTCTTTTCGATCAGCAGTCTCCTCATCGCCCTTGCGGGGCTCAGTCCTATCGAAACAATTGCATTGACGGTCTCGTGTCTTACGACGACGGGAGGGGTTTCCTCTCTCGTGGGATCCGACACCGCTGCGGCTCTGCCTGTCTGGACAAAACTGATCTGCGCGTTCCTCATGATTCTCGGACGCATCGAGCTCTTTGCATTTTTTCTCTTTGTCGGTTCTCTCCTTGAGGACACAGGACATAATTGGTAACAATATATGAACATCTACACGGTCAACTATATTCTCTCGCGCCTCTCATTCGCAATGACAGCGGCTCTCACAATCCCCCTTGCCCTTGCAGTCTACGGAAATGAGCCAAGCCGCGGGGCGTTCATGCTGTCCGTCCTGTTGAGTGCATTCCTCGGTGTCGGCTTTCGCCGCTACGGAAAGCCTGCCGAGGAGCTGACGGCACGCGAGGGCATTGCGATCACGGCGTTTGGATGGTTCACGGGGACATTTCTCGGGATGCTTCCCTATCTCCTCGGCAACTACCTCGGCTTTCTCGACGCACTCTTTGAAAGTATCTCGGGGTTTACGGGAACGGGGGCGACGGTATTCTCCTCGCTCGGACATCTCCCCTACAGCATCCTCTTCTGGCGCATGATGACGGCATGGATCGGGGGGCTTGGCATCATCGTCATATTCATCGCGCTCCTGCCGCAGTCCGGCGCAAGTATGGTCTATATGTATAACGCCGAGGGCGCAGGTCCGACGATGGATCGCGTCATGCCGCGCCTACGTGATATGACAATAGCACTCTTTAAGATCTACTTTGTATTTACGGCAGTCACAACCCTCATCTTTATGCTCTGCGGTGTGGAGTTCAGGATCGCCATCACACACGCAATGTCAACGATTGGGACGTGCGGTTTTTCGACATACGACGACAGCACAATGCACTTTCACAGTCTCGCATTCGAGCTGTGGACTGCCCTCTTCATGTTCCTCGCGGGCGGCAGCTTCTCCCTCTACTACCGCGCATGGATCAAGGGACCGCTTGTCATTTTCCGCAATACGGAGTTTCGCACCTATCTTTATATCATCCTCACTGCGATGTTCCTCGTCGCACTCAATCTCATCATCGAGATGGGAATGGATGGGACGGCGGCGGCACGCGCTGCAATCTTTCAAGTGACATCACTCTCGACGACAGGCTTTGTCTCGGCAGACTTTGAAACATGGCCGACGTTTTCAAAGCTGCTGCTGCTCCTCCTTATGACCATCGGCGGCTGCGCAGGCTCGACCGCGAGCGGGATCAAGGTCGCACGCATCATCCTGCTCGTTCGCAATGCACGCGCCGTGATCCTCCAAAAGCTGAACCCGAACCGTGTCGTCGACATTTCTCTCGGCGGGGCTCATGTGGACAGCGCGATGCTCCTGCGTGTGGGGACGTTCTTCTTCCTCTATCTTGCGATCATCTTTGTAACGGCGTTTCTCCTCACGATGGATGGTCTCCTGCCGTTCGATGCCGTCGCCGTCGCCGTCACAACGCTCGGAAACATCGGTCCTGCGTTCGGCATTGTGAGTGCAACCTCCACCTACGCGCCGCTCTCGGACTTCGTAAAGGCGGTCCTCTGTCTCTCCATGCTGCTCGGACGGCTGGAAATATTTACACTCCTGATCCTCCTGCGCCCCTCGTTCTGGCGCAAGACGAAACGATGGTAACAGCGGCACGACTGAAGAAAGCGCTGATAAACGCAGTGCAAATCTGACGAACCTCATTTTATCAGCAATTTCAAAAAAAATTAAAAAAATTTTTTGTCGAAAAAACCCGTTCTCCCTAGGAAATACGCGGGTTTGCAAAAAACTAGGACTTTTGACACCTGTCATTTATGACAGTTACATCCATTCAAAAATATGCTACAGTGAGATTGGAGACAGATTGACCGTATCTGAGTTCTCCTCCGCCGAAAGAGGATCCATGTCGAAAGGAGTCGATCCGTATGAAACATCGTTTTTCTCGCAAAGAAGTGTCCCCCCCCCCGCGGACACTCGTCCCGCGCATCCTTGCCGCACTCACGGCAGGTGCGGTAACCCTCGGCGCACTCCCCTATGCCTACGCGGAGTCCGTAACTCACATTACAGAGAACACGAACGGCAGTGTGGCGGGCAGCGAGGACGGCACGAGTGCGACCATCATCGTCGGTACGGAGGGTGGCGGCGAGGTGCCCCACATTGGCAAGGATACCGGCGACGACGATACCAGTTGGGGTAAAGTCTATGGAGCATCCTACAGTTCACACGAAGACGACACACCCATTACACTCACAAACAGCAAGGCGATCGTCTACAGCGGCAAGATGAGAGGTATCATCGGCGCTTATTCCAAACTCTATGGCGGCGGTACTGCCCGCATTATCAATGCGGGCGCTGAAGTCAAGGACGTCACAATGGTGACTTTCTCCATGCGCGACTATATTGCGGGCGGTGCGGCAGAAGTTGATGTCCACACTCCCAGTACACAGGCCGTCGCAGAGGTCAAGCAATGCTACGTCAACATCACAGGCGGCAATTTCGAATCAGGCCCTAACTCGATATATGGAGGATATGCAGCAAGTGATGTAGGGGAGAATGGCTGTACTGCCTCCGGTGAAGCGACGGCGGAGGAAAATACTGCCACAATTACAGGCGGCAGGTTCGCGAAACGGGCTAAGATCTACGGCGGTAAGGCTTATTCAGGCGCGCTTACTACCTCAGGTACGGCAAAAGCGCTGAAAAATCACCTGATTATCAACAGCGATCGGCAGGTATATGAGCTGTACGGAGGTGAGGCATATGCCCTTACATTCGGCGGCCCCCCCCTCGCACAGGCAAATGAGAACACACTGAATGCAAAGATAAAGGCATCGAGCTTCTACGGCGGATATGCAGGGGGAGGTCAAGGGCAAAGATCTACCCCATCGGCTACGGCAGAGGCGAATCGGAACAAGGTCTGGATCGCCGCAGGCAGCAGGTTTACGGACTATAGTGCGGGCGGCGTCAGCGATCTCTTCGCATACAGGATCCAGACGTTAAACAGCACGGCAAACGAGAACGAGGTCAGCATTGCGGGCGGCACATTCGAAGGCGAAGTGAACGGCGGCAGAGCCGTTATTAGGTCCAATGATCCGCCAGCAGACAGCGAGGCGAATGCCGCGGCGAACCGCAACAAGCTCTGGGCAAACGCGGGCACCTTCAAGGATCTGCTGGTCTCCGGCTCTGCATCTGTCAGCTCAGAGGGAGCCCTCGATGCCAAGGCAAACGAGAATATGCTGCGCATCAACGCGGACGCATATAGATTCTACGGCGGTCTGGCACGGGGGAAGAAAGAGACCAATGGCGCACATGTCCGAACCAGCGCGGCAGAGGCGAACAAGAACAAGGTCTGGGTCAGGGAAGATGCCGGCACCTTCTTGGAGAGTGCCGCGGGCCGCAGCAGCATCGAGGGAGACAAGGCTATAACACTGAGTGCACTGGCAGCAGAGAACGAGCTCTACATCCGAGGCGGCACATTCCTAGGGGAACTATCCGGTGGCAGCAGCTCTGCAACGAACACGGATGTCGCAGGCGACCGCATGGCAGAGGCACGAGCTGCAGAGAACAAGGTCTTGGTGAATGCGGGTGTCATCAAAGGTGGGCTGTACGGCGGTCTTACAGCGGCTGAGGCAAAGGGCGATCGGGCGACCGCATCGGCAACGAAGAACATCCTCCACCTGAACGGGGGCACATACTACGGAGAGATCCACGGCGGCAAAGCCTTTGCCAAAACGACTGCAGCATTCGCAGAAGCCATCGCCGAGGAGAATGAGGTGCACATCCACGGCGGTGTCTATCAGGGCGACATCTATGCGGGCTCTGCACAGGCCGAGGGTGTATCCGCATCCGGCAGTCACCCCGGATCTTATGCGACCGTCCGAAACAATATGATCGAGATCACGGGCGCGAACGATCTCTCCCGTGCCAGACTCCACGGTGCTCTGGTGAACGCCGCCGGCACCACTGTCACGGGCAACGCGCTCGTTGTGCGCGAGACGAAGAGCATCACCGTCGATCATGTGACAGACTTCCAGAAGTACGCGTTCTGGATTCCCGCCGGCATGACCAAGGATGATACCATGCTCACGGTCACCAGCGGGCAGGGTGTCAGTCTGATGGATGCGGCTGTCGAGGCACATCTGCCGGGGAGCGGTAGTACGGCGAACCGTCTGCGTCTCCTCCACACACCGGAGGGTACCATCAACAAGAACGCCGCAACCACGATGACGGTCTGGGAAGGTGTCTCGGGGGCATCGACAGCATCCATGGGCATCACGGGGAACGGGAAGGAACTCATCGTCAACCGCGATGGCTCTGCCATCGACGGGGGCGGCAATGTTACACAGTCCCCGCCCCCGCAGCCCAATCCGCATCCGCCGCAGGAGGAGCCTGCACCGCCGGATGAGACCCCGCAGCCGACACTGCCGGATGAGACCCCGCAGTCCAATCCGCAGCCCAATCCGCCCCCGCAGCCCAATCCGCCCCCGCAGCCCAATCCGCCCCCGCAGCCGACACCCGACAGTTTCCGACTGGAGGAGGACAATGCCAAGTCCCTCGCAGAGACGATGGCAGGATCGGCGGCATTCCTCGGCACCGGGGCGAATCTGCTCACCGGCATGGGGATGACGAACGCCGCCATCGAGGCTGCGGCAGCCGAAGGATTCTCCCCGTTTGCCGCCATGAGCGGAACCTCCATGCGCGTCAAGACCGGCTCGCACGTCGATGTCAAGGGCATGAACCTCGCCGTCGGCTTCTCGCGCGAACTGAGGCACGGGAATGACCGCCTCATCTTCGGCCCCATCATCGAGTACGGGCGCGGCAACTACGACAGCTATGTGAACGCCGCGCACGGCAACGGCTCCATCCGCTATATCGGTGCCGGAGTATTCATGCGGCAGGAGAAGGAAAACGGTATGTTCTACGAGGGCAGTCTGCGTGCCGGACGTTCCCGTATGGACTACGCCGCCGATCTCACCACCGGAATGGTCACGACGCACACGTCCTACGATGCCGATGCCAACTACATCGGCGTACACGTCGGTGCGGGACACAAGACCACCACACCGAACGGCACCGGTCAGGAGCTCTATGTCCGCTACTTCTACACGCGGCAGAACGGCGCGGATGTGACGCTCTCCACGGGCGACCGCTATACCTTCTCCGATGTGGACAGCAACATTCTGCGCGCGGGTGCGCGGTGGATGTTCCCACAGAAGGGCGGCTCGTTCATCCTCGGTGCCTCCATGCAGTATGAGTTCAGCGGCGATGCGGATGCGACCTACCACCGTGCGGGAGGGCTCTCCTACACCTCGGCATCCCCCACGCTGAAGGGCTTCTCGACCAGTCTCGAACTCGGATGGAAAGCCCAAATGAGCGCGAACTCCACCGCCGACCTCAGTGTCGAGGGGTGGATGGGCAAACAGCGCGGGGCGAGTTTCCGTGCGGGATTTGCTTGGCAATTCTAAGGAGCACGGGGCGCTCCTTTCTTCTCTCTGCTGTGGAGGGAGCACCTTGCCCCCTAGAATGACTCCTTTCTAATTTATATGGAAAAGAACCCGTCGGCTCTCTGCCAACGGGTTCTTTTCGTATGTATCAGCGACATTTCTTTTCTTATGGAATCGCTGATAAAATGAAGTCCGTCAGATTGGCGTAGATTTTTCGTCCGAACAAGGAGACAAACCGGACGCATAGCCAAAGCTATGTGGAGGATTTGTCGACAAAGACAGGGCGAAAAAGATGGGCTAAGACGACGGTGCTGAATTTATCAGTGCTTCCCTAATTTATATGAAAAGAACCCGTCGGCTCTCTGCCAACGGGTTCTTTTCGTATGTATGAGAGACATTTCTTTTCTTATGGAATCGCTGATAAAATGAAGTCCGTCAGATTGGCGTAGATTTTTCGTCCGAACAAGGAGACAAACCGGACGCATAGCAAGGGCTATGTGGAGGATTTGTCGACACAGTGCGGGCAAAAAAGATACGTCAAGATGGCGCGGCTGAATTTATCAGTGCTTCCTTATTTCTTTCGGCGCAGTTCCTCAAGACGTGCGCGTGTATCGCCGTCGAGCCGCTCGTGTACTTCGATGCGCCCGAGCGGTCGAATGTGTGGGTTCATGTATTCTGCCTTCATCAGTTTCTTTGCCTTTTTCACGGAGCGGCGCAGTTCAGGCGAGGTGATGCGGTAGGCACCCGCGCCGAGGATGAGGCTCTGCTCCGCGCCGTCGGAAGTGACGACGTGTACCTCGCGTCCCGCGCGAACCGCCGTATATGCAAGGCGTTCGATACAGCTGTCCGCCGTTTCGCCCGCCCCTGTGTAGATGACCCGCATACGGTCGGTAATCTGCTGCGCGTGCTCCTCGTCCTCGGTAAAGAATGCGTCGAATACGACGGTCATCTCGTAGTTCTCAAATGCGCCGTACTCCGTGAGGATATGCACGAGGACATCGCGCGCCTCGTCGAGATTTCCGCGCAGACGCATGAGCTCCGGCCACGCATTGATAACGTTGTAGCCGTCAATCAGATAGTATTCGGAATCGCGCTGCCTAGCCATGCCGCACCTTCGCCATACGCTGACGCAGCGCCTCGTACATCAGGATCGCCCCCGCAACGGAGGCGTTGAGGGAGTTGATCTTGCCGCACATCGGCAGACGTACGGTAAAGTCGCAGAGGTCGCGCGTGAGGCGGCTCATGCCGCGCCCCTCGCTGCCGATGACGAGCACGAGTGCGCCTGTGAGGTTCGCGCGGTCATAGGTCTCCTCCCCCGCCATATCCGCGCCCGCGATCCAAAAGCCCTGTTCCTTGAGCGCACGCATGGTCTGCGCGATGTTGCCGATACGGGCGACGGGAACGTACGCAAGCGCACCTGCCGAGACACGTGCGACGGTCTCGGTCAGCGGGACGCTGTGACGGCGCGGGAGAAGGATCCCGTGCACGCCCGCCGCGTCCGCCGTGCGGAGCAGTGCGCCAAGGTTCTGCGGATCCTCGATGCCGTCGAGGAGAAGCAGCAGCGGATCCTCGCCGCGCTCCCGCGCCGCCGCGATGATCTCCTCGACAGCGACGTAGGCGACGGGCGCGACGTAGGCAAGTGCGCCCTGATGCCGCACGCCATCGGGAACGGCGGCATCCAGCTTTGCCCGTCCCACCGTATCCACGGTAATCCCGTGCTCCCGTGCGAGATCGCGCAGCTCATGCACAGCACCGCCATGCAGTCCGTCCGCGAGCAAAATGCGGTTGATGCCGCGCCCCGCCTTGATCGCCTCAACGATGGCGTGGCGACCCGCGAGGATGTCGGAGCGCTGTTCCTCGCTGCTGTGCTCTGCACGTTTCTCGGTGCGTTTGTCTGCACGTTTCTCCGCGCGTTGTTCCTTCGCTTTCATTTCGCTCCCCCTGCCTTATCCGCGCGGGATGTATTTCGCGAGCCACGGCTCCGCCGCAACAATGAGGTCGCGCATACGGAGCATCATCTCCCTGATCTCCCACTGTGCGCCGGGTGTCCGAACGCGCTTCTCATATACGTCCATAAAGGAGCGCAGGTTGAGCGTCGTGACGAAGTTCGTACACGCGCCGCCCGGCAGGACGAAACGTGCATCCTGCTTGGCAACCCCCATGGCAAGCAGATCGTCATACGTCTGCTGAATCTCACGCATACACGCCATATAACGTGTGAGTGCCGCCTCATTATCGACAACCGTCTGTGGTACGACGTGCCCGAACAGACCATCGGTCTGTTTCGCAGACTGCTCGGAGACGTAGCGCTGACTCTGCACGCTCAGCGATACCCCAATGCGGTGACGGCTGTACTGGGCGAGCAAGGTACGTGAGACATCCTTGACGGCAAACGTCATGGAGCAGTGCTCCACCACCGAGAGGTGTTTGCTCGTCATAATGCGCTCCAAGAGACGGAGCATCTCCGCCTCCGTTTTCTCCTGCGCGAGAAGCTCGATCGGCGAATCCGCACTGTAGCACGTCCGCGCTGCCGTCCAGCAGGTCTTTAGGTAGTTCGGTGTCTTTGCGATCAGTTTAATTTCCATGTGCTTGCTCCTGCTGAATACTCATCATCTCTTTGGCGATGATCTGAAACGCCCCCTCCGTAATCTCCGCGAGCCGTTCATGTTCCGCGCGAATGTAGAGGCTCCCGAGCAGTGCCTCAAAGCCCGTACTCGCGTGGTAGTCTGCTACGGACGCGCTGCGCGGTGCGTGGCTCTTCGTGTTGCGTGCACGCCGATAGATCGTCTGCTCCTCCTCTGTGAGCATATGCGAAATGCCGCGATAGGCACGCGCCTGCCAGAGCGCGGAGACGATCTGTGCGCTGAATGCGTGGAGCGCCTGCACCTGTGTCTGCTCGTAAGAAAGGAGCCGCATCCGCACGTAGAGGTGAAAGTAGGCATCCCCTATGTATGCGAGAACGAGCGGGTGTATGTTCGCTGCATCCACGTTCTCGTAACGCGTGCGGATATTGCCCGCCTCATCGGGCAGGAACATCATGCGTACAAGCTGTCGGAACCGTTCAAATTTCATGCGCGGTCAAACCCTTTTCCAGCGCACGCCCGTCGGCGTATCCTCAAGTGCAACGCCCGCCGCCTTGAGCCCGTCGCGAATCTTGTCCGCAACCGCCCAGTTCTTCGCCGCTCGCGCCTCCTGCCGAATGCCGATGATGAGATCCATCAGCGCATCCGCAAGTCCATCGTCCGCAGCCGTTTCCTCCTGCTCGAAAATGCCGATGATCGCCGCCATCGCGCGATAGGCGTCCGCTGCCTTCTTGAAGTTCGCCGCATCAAATGCCGCGCCGCGCTCGACCTCCTGATGATAGCGGTTGATCTCCTTTGCAAGCCCGAACATCTGACTGATGGCGAGTGCCGTGTTGAAGTCGTCGTCCATCGCCGCATCGAAGTCCCGCAGGAACGTCTCTGCCTGTGCCGCCAGCTCTGCCGCCGTATCCGCCGTGCCTTCGCGCTCCGACAGCTCTGCAATGACCGCGTTCGCGTTGCGCAGACGGTCGAGTGCGGTCTGCGCCTCATGCAGCCGTTCGTCGCTGAAATCCAGAGGGCTGCGGTAATGTGTCTGGAGGATGAAGAAGCGGATGACCTCGCCCGCAAATTCCTTTAGGATGTCCTTCACCGTGAAGAAGTTGTTCTTCGACTTTGACATCTTTTCGTTGTCGATGGTGATGAATCCGTTGTGCAGCCAATAACGTGCGAACTTCTCGTCACCGTCAATGCACGGCTCTGCCTGTGCGATCTCGTTCTCGTGGTGCGGGAAGATGAGATCACTGCCGCCGCCGTGAAAATCGAAAGCATCGCCGAGGTACTTCACAGACATCGCCGAGCACTCGATGTGCCAGCCCGGCCGCCCCTTGCCCCACGGGCTTTCCCATGACGGCTCACCGGGCTTCGCCGCCTTCCAGAGTGCGAAGTCCATCGGGTGCTCCTTCGCCGCGTTGACCTCGACGCGCGCCCCCGCCTCCATATCGTCAAGACTGCGCCCGCTGAGACATCCATAGTGATCGAACGCCTCCACGCGATAGTACACATCACCCGTCTCGGTCACATACGCATAGCCGCGCTCAATCAGTGTCCCGATCATGCGCTGAATCTCCTCCATGGTCTCGGAGACGCGTGGGAACACGTCGGCACGGCGCACGTTCAGCGCGTCCATCGCCTTGAAATACGCAGCAATGTAGCGGTCAGAGATCTCCTTCCACGTCACACCCTCGCGATTCGCCGCACCTATGATCTTATCGTCCACATCCGTAAAGTTCTGGATGTAGCGAACCTTGTACCCTTTGCGTGCAAGATAGCGGCGAATGACATCCCACGTGACAAAGGGGCGTGCGTTTCCGATGTGCGGATCGTTGTACGGTGTCACCCCGCAGCAGTAGATGCTGACCTCGCCCGCACGCAGCGGACGAAACTCTTCTTTTTTTCGCGTCATTGTATTGTATACGGTAAGCATATATCCTCCACTACTTTCGCTCTTCCAGTTCGGTAAGACGCTGTTTCAGCATCTCAATCTCCTGCCGCATTGCCTCGATCATCTCTGCCTCCGGATCCGGCAGCATATCGTGATCGAGATCAACATCCAACTCGCACGCAAGCTCCTCCGCGCTCTCCTCACATTCGAGCGAGAGCTCCCGCGCCCGCAGAAAATCCTCCTCCGTACGGACGCGCTGACCGTTCATCATGACAATGCGTCCCGGGATACCGACCACCGTCGCATGAGCAGGCACGGGGCGCAGCACGACAGAGCCCGCACCGATCTTCGCATGATCGCCCACGGTGAACGAACCGAGCACCTTCGCCCCCGAGGCGACGACGACATTGCTTCCGATCGTCGGATGGCGTTTCCCCTTCTCCTTGCCTGTACCGCCCAGCGTCACCCCCTGATAGAGCGTGACATTTTTTCCGAGCTCTGCCGTCTCTCCAATGACAATGCCCGTACCGTGGTCGATGAAAAGTCCCTCGCCAATCTTTGCGCCGGGATGGATCTCAATGCCCGTCAGAAACCGTCCAAAGTTTGAGATCAGGCGCGGGAGGAGCACCCAGCCGCGCACATAGAGCGCGTGCGCGATGCGATGCAGCCAGATTGCGTGCAGACCGCCGTAACAGAGCAAGACCTCAATGGTGCTTCGTGCCGCAGGGTCACGCTCAAAGACAACGCGAATATCACGCCTCAGCCTCCCGAACATAACAGCTTCCTCTCCACAGTACACAGACAACAAAAGAAATGCGCCCGCGCCTCTCCCGACGCGGACACGCAGATCATTTTTGATTTCTCCTTTATTCTAGCAAAAAAACACCCGCTTGACAAATCCTATCTGCGGGTGTTTTTCTGCGAAAAATCAGATCCCCTCTTCGTCGCGTCCGTGATGGGGCTGTCCGCCGACAATCTGCATGGCACGCATCGTTTCGGTCAGCACCTCCACCTCATATTGGATCTCCATGCCCTCGGCACGCTTCAAGACATCCCCCTTATGGGTGGAAACATAGCGCGGCGGAAGATTGTTCAATGCAATCATCATCATATCCGTACGGCAGCGCTCACACATACAGATGTCCGGATACTGCGGCGCAAGACGCTGCATCATATGGGCGACGGCATCCTCCATATAGTTTTTGAACGGCAAGTGTTCCATCATGGCGCTCCTTTCCGATCTGTTCCTCAGCTCAAGCGAACGGTATAGATCGTCCCCTTGTAGGTCTTTGCCCCAAGGCTCTTCTCCGAGGCGACCGTGTATTCGATCGTATTCGGGGACTTCTTGCGAATGTAAACGCCGATCGTATCATCGTCGCTCACATCATGCGGATCAATCATGCAGCGCACCATACGCACCTCTGCCGCCTTCATATGCCCCTTCAGCGCACGCGGTTCCTGCGTATAGTAAAGCTCAAACTCATCCTCGTCCGCATAGGTAAAGTACGTCCACACGCCGTAATCGACACGCGCGTCGATGTCCACCGTGAAACAGCCGCGCTCGTTCAGGCTGCCGAGGAAATACGGGAAGAGAAGTTCGTCGTGCTCATCCACGTTCTTGTTGATGATCTTGACATCCTTGCCCCCTTTGCGGCAGCGCAGAAGTCCGAACGCCACGCCCGTCTTGCCCGTGCGCAGACGGTCAAAGCCATCGTGGAGGACTTTGGTGTCCTTGTCCCCATCCTCCATGCCGAGCGGGAGATACAGGATGAAGGGCGCATCCTTGCTCTGCGCAGGCGACTTTGCGGCAGCGGCATCCGCTTTCTTGCCGCCCCCCTTCTCCGCCTTTTCCACGGGGACGGATTGTACCGTATGCAGCGCATTGATCTGGCGGGCGATGTACTCATCAAAGAGCTTGCGCACCATCGGCGCTTTGCACGAGTTCCCTGCGAGGAAAATGTGAATCTGACGCACATCGCGGCCTTTGAATGCCGTCGCCATCGCCTGAAAGAAGTTTTCAACACCGCGCCGAATGCGCTCCTCCAACGTGCGCTCCAGTTTGCGTACGTCGATGTGCAGACGGATCTCCGCACGATTGCCCGCATTCCCCGTCTTTTCCGACGAAAACAACGTAATCTTCGTATCGAATCCATCGCCCGCCGCGAACTCCTCATACCCCGCACGCCTCTCCCAGAAGGGACGCAGACGCTCGGCGAGAATCTTGTTGTTCAGGTGGGATGCAGCGTCGCGCGTCTCACGCACGAGCGCCTCTGCCCCCGCAAAGGTCTCGCTCTCGGGCGGCAATGCGAACGTAATCTTGTGCTGGCGCATCTCCGCGAGATTGTCCTTGAACACCTCGTAGGCGAGCAGTTCGAGGATGTTCTCGCCGCCGAGATACATATCGCTGCCGAAGCCGAACTGCTCAATGACAAATTTTCGCCGCCCATTTTCAGGCACATACTCCACGCCAAAGTCAAAGTCCGTCGTACCGCCGCCGAAGTCAAAGACCCCGTAGGCGACCTCCTCGCCGACGCGCTTGGGTTCGAGTCCGTATGCCTCAAGTGCGCTGATCGCGTATGCCGCCGGCTCGTTCGCGCCATCGTACACGCGGAAGCGGCGCATCATCTCGGGATCATCGAGCAGAGCCTTGGGCAGCGTTTTGCGCAGCCCGCGCTCAAAGCTCATGCGGATGTGCTCACGCACGCTCTTCTCGTACCCCACGGGGAAGGAGAGGATGTAGTCGAGATAGATGTTGCGGTGCATATTGTTGATGTAAAGCCCGAGATAGTAGGCATAGATCTCGATCGGGTCGAACCCGCCCGCATCGAGCGGCTGCGTCTCCGTATACGGCTTGACCTCCTGGATGTAGCCGCGCCGATCCTTCAGGATCGGCGAGTTCGCCGTATCGCGCGTCCACCGCTTGAGCTCGCTGAACACGGAGTAGTACACCGAAATCCCCTCGGTGGACTGGCGCTCAAAAATCGCATCCGCCGCTTGATGGGATGCCGTTACCTGCGCCCACTCCGTGTAGGGACGCCCTTCACGCGCACGATAGCACTGCTTGAACTTCTCGATGTCGATCAGCTCAATCGCCGTCGGATTCTCATAGTCTTGGATCGTCGGCTCGTTGCCGTAGTCGCCCTTGCCGATGCGCAGTAGGCGTGCCTCGCGGTCACGACAGACGACAACGGTGCTGCGCGTACCGAAGTCGATCGCACAGGTACCGTTCATGATAACATCCATCTGCGGCGGCCGTGCCACGAGGAAGTCCGTCGGCGGCAGACGCAGACAAACACTGTCGTCGCGCCCCTCCTCCGTCAGCTCCTCATAGAGATCCCAGTGTCCGAGACTCATATCTGTCAACAGACGGTCGGCGTACGGCTGGATGTTCGCACGCACATGATCGGCATAGAGAAGCTGTTTCTTAAACGGCTCAATGGAGAAATCAAGTGCCACCGAGCCCGTATTGATCGCCGTCTCGGTCACGCTCTGGATGTCAAAGGTCAAACCAAAGATCGTTTCCTTGAACCGCCCCGCCACAACATCCTCAGCGAAACGCTCATGGTCAAAGATGAGCTGATCCTGCTCAATGCGGATGTAGGAGCGGATCTTTGGATATTCCGCGACAAGGCGGCGCAGACGTTCCTCCTGTTCATGCGAAACATCCTCCGCATTGAACTCGTCCGCGATCCATTTCAGAAAGCTCTGTGCTCCGCTCTTTTCCGTCGCGAGCGAGAACATATACTTCTTATTGACAATGGATGCCGTCTCGTCCTTGAGCTCCGCAATATCCTTGCCGATCTGTCGCCCAAACTGAAGGGAACTCTCGTAAAAAAAATCCCGAAACGCATTCTTTTTCAAATGTAAGCTGCGCATGAGCACCGGGCGCACCGATGCCTGCACCTCTTTTCGCGCCATTCATTCATCTCCTAACGAAAAAGCAATCATTCCTTTAATAAGTATTCTTCACCATCCATCAAAATCCTTTTTCAAGAAAAACATAATCAAAAAGCCCTGCGGAAAATCCGCAGGGCAATTATACAAAATGGTGCGCTCGGCGGGAGTCGAACCCACGCTTTCAGCTCCGGAGGCTAACGTCCTATCCACTGGACTACGAGCGCGCAACCAAAACACATATATTATACTCCAAAGAGATTTATTTGTCGAGAGATTTTTCCTCACGCGCCTCCGCAGGGTTCGTATGCGTCTGCGCAGCCGAGATGGGGGCGAAATAGTGACGAACCATACCGATTTCATCGCCGACAAAGAGCGCGACAGGACTTTCGCGGAGCATGACGAGTTCCAGAAGCCGCGCCTGCTCGGCAGGATTCTTCTCCTTCATCGTCTGCGGATCGGCTGCGGCACGCGTCAGGGTAATTGCTTTTTGCTCGGCTGCGGCATATTCGTCCGTTTTTGCCATAATGACGGCAAGCGGGTCATAGACACGATCCGACAGCTCGGTCGGCGGGGGGGTCTGTGCGATACGCGCACGCAGTTCCCGCATATCCTGTTCCAGATCGACAAGACGTGCGTGGGTAATCGCAATCGTATGCTCTCCCGCCTTTGCATCCGCGAGAATCTGATGATAGCGCGTCCACGTGCGGTCGAGTTCGGCAATCTGTTTTTGATAATCCCCCCACCACGGTATAAAAAGTTCCTGGTCATGCGTGATTGCCGCACGTTCCGCCATTGTCAGCGGCTCCTGCGTGCGCTCTGCGGTCTGTACATAGAAGATCACCCCAACGAGCACAAGCAGCAGCGTGACAAAGATCAGAAAAACACGGTGCGGCAGATAGCGGAACAAAATGACAAGCAAAAGTATGACAAGCGTTCCCAAAACATAGCTCAGCATAACCCCTCCGATCAAACTCAGGCACCTGCACGTTCCTGAAGTGCCGTCCGATTGAGTATATGTATGCGCCCTCTGGAGGTGCGTACCAATCCCTCATGACTGAACTCCCGCATGAGACGGCTGACAACCTCCCGCGCCGTCCCGAGGTACTGCGCCGTTTCCTCATGCGTCAGACAGATCTCATCCCCCGCCGTTCGCGCCGACTCCGTGAGCAGAAATTTTGCAAGGCGGCGGTCTGCGGGCGTAAAGATCATCTGTTGGAACTTCCACAGCATTTCCGAGAGACGCACAACGGTATATTCATATGCGCGTGCGCGGAGTTCGACGTTGGCATCAAGAATGTCGCGCAGCTTTTCCGTATCTGAAACAAAAAGATTCGTGTCCTTCGCTGCCTCAATCGAAATGTCACAGGAAGCTGTGCCGGGAAAGGTCGTCGCCGCGAGGATACCAATGTCGCCGGAGCGCACAAAAAAGAGTGTAAACTCACGCCCCTCCTCTGAAAGGACAAACGCGCGCAATGCGCCGGATATGACGTGCAGCGTACCCGCGGAGCTCAACGGGCCTCGATAGACCGATGTCCCTTTTTTATAGTGTTCAAAACGTGTATGAGAGACCAGATCGTCCCGCTGTGCATTGGTGAGCAGATGCCACAGCTCAAACTGATCCATATAATCCCGAAAATGATAGCTGTCCGCATCATGTGTTGTCATATCCGTCCCTCCTCTTTTGACCAAACGCCCCCTACCGTGCCTTTTTTGACCGTTGCCGCAGATACCGCACAATGGAAAGCCCTGCCTCCGCGCCCTCATAGACCGCTTTTGCAACTTGCAGAAGTCCGCCTGCACAGTCCCCTGCGGCATACACGCCCGGCACATTTGTCTCCATATGATCACCGACAGCGATCCTGCCATCGTGCAGCAGAATGCCCAACTTACGTGCGAGTTCCATGCTCCCCGCCGTCCCGATTGCCACGAATATCCCGTCAACATCCATGCGCGTATCATCCGAAAAGACAATCTGACGCAGCCGACGATCGCCCTCCAGACTGCCAATCCTGCGCGTATTCACCGCTATGCAGTCCGGCACCATCACCGCCGGCTCCTGCCCGTTGGTCAGAAGGGAGAGCGATGCCACATGCGGCTGAAGGGTCTGTGCCTCATGCAGAGCATATTCACCGGCTCCAACAACCGCAACTTTTTTTCCACGATAAAAGAACGCATCGCAGATGGCACAGTAACTGACACCGCGCCCCTCGAATTCCTGTACGCCCGGCAAGGAGATCTTTTTTCTTTGCGCCCCCGCTGCCAGAACGACACCATCCGCCACATAGCTGCCGTGCACTGTCTGAACCTGAAAGTGTGCACCATCCTCCGAAGGGCGGATCTCAAGCGCCTCATCCCATACAAAACGGACGCCGAGGCGTTTTGCGCCGTCAATGCCGCGCTGCTCAAGTTCCGCACCCGTGATCGGCTCCGGAAATCCATAGTAGTTCTCGATCCATTCCGCCGCAGCGAGTGTCCCCACCCCCTTCGTAACGATCGTCACATCCGCACCTCCGCGCCGCGCATAGAGCGCGGCTGAGATGCCGGCAGGACCGGAACCGATGATGATAACGTGCATAGACCTCTCCTACAAAGAAACTTCTCCTATAAATGTACGAAAAAAGAGACGCCCCCTTCGACGTCTCTTCTCTGTCTGCGGGGAACTTGCTTAGTGGTGGTTAAAGAGCAGGCTCACCGAACGATGGCTTTGGATGCGCACAATAACGTCCGCAAGGGACTGTGCGAGAGAGAGTGTGACGATCTTATCGGACTGCTTCTCGGGTGGAAGCGGAATGGAGTCCGTAATGACGAGCTGGTCAATGACGGATGCATTGATGCGCTCGGTCGCGGGATCACTGAGAATCGCGTGCGAACACGCCGCAAGCACACGCTTCGCTCCGCGTTCCTTGAGCGCCTTCGCCCCCTCGCAGAGAGAGCCTGCCGTATCGACAATATCGTCAATGAGCAGTGCCGTCTTTCCCTCGACCTCGCCGATGAGGTTCATGACCTCGGCGCAGCCGGGACGCGGACGGCGTTTCTCAATGATCGCAATCGGCGCACGGAGGAAGTCCGCCATGATACGTGCGCGTGTCACGCCACCGAGATCCGGCGAAACAACCACGAGATCCTCAATTGCCTGTTCACGGAAATAGCTCGCGAGCACAGGTGCAGCCGCCAGATGATCCACAGGGATGTCGAAGAACCCCTGGATCTGTCCCGCGTGAAGATCGACCGTGACGACACGGGTCACCCCCGCCGTCGTCATGAGGTTGGCAACGAGTTTCGCCGAGATCGGCTCACGTCCGCGTGTCTTGCGATCCTGCCGCGCATAGGCATAGTATGGAACAACTGCCGTGATGCTGTGCGCGGAGGCACGCTTGCAGGCATCTGTGAGAATCAGAAGTTCCATGATGTTGTCATTCACAGGGAAACTGGTCGGCTGGATGATGAAGATGTCCTTCCCGCGAATGCTCTCCTCGATCATCACTTGAACTTCACCGTTGTTGAACTGCCCTACGAAAGCCTCGCAGAGCGGTATACCGATACGTTCCGCAATGTCTTTCGCCAACTGGGGATTGGCGTTCCCCGTCAGGATACATACGTTGTCGGTCGGAAAACTCATCTCTCTGTTCCTCCTAAAAACCAGACGCGTCAGTTATAATATAGAATACACAATTCTATTTATAGTATAACACGCACGCTTTGTTTTGGGAAGGGAGTTTACCGCGCTTTTTCACAGTGTTCAGAACCATATACAGGAATCCGATACGATACTCATTTCCGTTTGTCGTGCCAGCCCTCGATCTCCTTTTGACGCGCACGCGCCACGGAGAGTGTTCCGGCGGGAACGTCGCGCGTGATGGTCGAGCCGGCGGCGACATAGGCTCCCGTGCCGACGGTGACAGGCGCAACAAGGTTCGAGTTGCAGCCGACAAAGGCATCGTCCCCGATGACGGTGCGGAACTTCTTCTTCCCATCATAGTTGACCGTGATCGTACCGCAGCCCATGTTGACACGCGCACCGAGGTCGCAGTCTCCGATGTAGGAGAGATGCGGCAGTTTCGCACCCGTACCGATATTGGAGTTCTTCACCTCGACAAAATTGCCGATCTTCACCCCTGCGCCGATGTGACTGTCCGGACGGATGTGGTTGAACTGGCCGAGATTCGCACCGTTTTCAACCTCAGCATCATGTGCATAGACGTACTGTGCCGTGACTGCATCGCCGATCGCCATGTCCTGAAAGCGCACATGCGGTCCGATCTCACAGTCCGCACCAATGACCGTACTCCCCTCCAGGAAGGTAAAGGGATAGATCACCGTATCCATACCGACACGCACCTCTGCATCGATAAAGGTGGTAGGCGGGTCGATGATCGTCACGCCGTCCGCCATGAGTTCCTCGACCTTGCGGCGGCGCAGGATGCGCTCCGCCACGGCGAGCTGGCTGCGAGAGTTGATGCCGAGCGTACTCTCGTAATTGTCCGCAGTGACCGCCCAGATCTTCTCCCCCGCATCGCGCAGAATACTGAGCACGTCGGGCAGGTAGTATTCGCCCTGCGCGTTATCGTTCGTCACCTGCGCGAGCGCGGCAAAGAGTGCCTGTGCGTCAAAGCAGTAAATGCCTGCATTGACCTCGTTAATCTTGCGCTCCTCTTCTGTCGCGTCCTTGTGCTCGACAATCTTCAAGACCTCGCCGCTCTCGCGGCGCACAATGCGCCCGTAACCCTTCGCATTCGGCATAATCGCCGTAAGTACGGTCGCCTTCGCGCCCGCATGCACATGCTCCTCGTGAAAGCGTGCCAACAGTTCCGCCGTCAGCAGAGGGGTATCGCCGCAGAGCACCATGATTGTCCCGCGCTCCTCCGCGAGCAGTTCCTTTGTCTGCAGGACGGCGTGCCCCGTGCCCAACTGCTCACGCTGCTCCACATACTCCACACTGTCGCCGATGCTTTCGCGCACCACATCGCCGCCAAAGCCGGTGACGACAATATTCCGCCGAGCCCCGGCTGCATCCGCCGCATCAATGACGTGCTGCAGCATGGATTTCCCTGCCGCACGATGCAGGACTTTCGGCAGCTTCGACTTCATGCGTGTACCCTTGCCTGCTGCCAAGATGACCGTTACAAAATCCAACATTATGCTCCTCCCGTTCTCCGGAAACGCCTACTCGGCATCTTCCTGACTCTTTTTTCCCTTGCGTTTCACCAAGGTGGTACCTGTCTTTTTTTCCTGCTCCTCAATGGCGTAAAGCAGGGTCTGTTCCGAATTTTCCATATGCTTTGCCCCGACCTTGCGCGCATGACGTGCGTCGCCCGAGCCGATCGCATCGACGATGGCACGGTGCTCCTCAAGCGTCGCCTTGAGCCGCCCGGGATATGACATGGAGATGGTACGGAATCGCGTAAGCTGTTCGCGCAGATTGCCGATGATCGTGAGCAGACGCTCATTGCGCGCCGCCTGATACAGGAGTTCGTGGAACTCGATGTCCGTCCGCACGATGCGCTCCATATCATGTTCCTCAATCGCACGTCCGATGGCAACAAGCAGGCGTTCCAACCGCTCCTGCTCCTCGTCGGTGATCCGCTCCGCTGCAAGCTCACAGGCAAGTGCCTCAAGCGCAGCACGAATCTCAAAGATCTCGTTGATGTCGCGGATGGACACGCTCGCGACATACGCACCGCGCCGCGGAACGGTGACGACATAGCCCTCCTGTTCCAGCTTTCGGATCGCCTCGCGCACAGGTGTACGGCTGACGAGCAGTTCGTCCGCGAGATCGTTCTCCTTGAGCCACTCACCGGGCTTTAAGATCCCGCCGCGAATGGCATCGCGCAGAACCTCACAGACGATTTCACGAAGCGGCTGGTAGCTGTTGACAACGACCGGTGATAACTTTCCCTGCATATCAATTCCTCCGAGACTTCTGCTGCTCCCCATCACTGCCAATGGTGTGCGTCAGGTGTACCGCTGCATCCGTTTCCTTGCGGAAGATCTCTGCGGCCTCCGCAGCCGCCTGTTCCTCCGCAAAGAGTCCGAACACGGTCGGACCGCTGCCCGACATCATCGCACAGAGCGCACCATGCGCACGCATTCGTGCGCGGTAGTCGGCGATCACGGGATGTGCCGCCTCCGTCACCGGCTCAAGCACATTCGCCATGAGCTGCACGCAGCGATCCCGGTCACCATGCTCCAACGCATCCATAAACGACGCGTTGTCCGGGTGAAATACAGGGACATGTTCATCATAGCTGCGATACGCCCACGGTGTCGATACAGAAACGGGAGGTTTTGCAAGCAGAACAACGGTCACCGGAAAATCCGCAAGGCGGTGCAGACGCTCCCCGCGTCCCGTCGCAAGCACAGTACCGCCCATGAGGGAAAATGGTATGTCCGATCCGAGCTGTGCGCCGAGTGCGCAGAGTTCATCATCCGAGAGCCCGAGCGTGTAGAGTTCGTTCATGCCGCGCAGCGTCGCTGCTGCGTCGGCACTCCCCCCCGCAAGCCCTGCGGCAACGGGGATGCGTTTGGTGATGTCGATGTGGACACCGCCGCGCAGACCGCATTCCTTTTGAATGAGTGCAGCAGCGCGATGCGCCAAGTTGCGTTCATCCGCCTCCAGTCCCGCCAGATCCACACGCAGCGTAATCTCCTCCTCCTGCCGCGTGAGTATGAGCGTATCCGCGAGTGCGAGGGACTGCATCACCGTCGCGATCTCATGGTAGCCGTCATCCCGAAGCCCCAGAACATCGAGCGTCAGATTGATTTTCGCCCGTCCGAGAATCGTCACCATAGGAAGCCTCCATTGCTCCGAGGAAATTTTTGATGTGTGCCGCTTCGCATATCATCCGTATTTCCTTCTATTTCCAGATTAACAGGATTTACAATTATATTCAATAGTTTTTTCTATTATTTCTCAAAAAATCGTGACCGGGTCGATGTCGATTGCGATCTCATCGCGCAAATGTACCCCCTGTTCCCGCAAAAACGTCTGTACCTCCGCAAGAGCATCGGTCTTGATAAGCACGATAAAGCGATAGATGCCGCGTTCCCGCTCGATGAGTGCCGGCGATGGGCCGATCACCGCGCAGCCCTGCCGCCCTGCAAATGCCGTTTGTGCTGCAGCGACAAAATTCCGTGCCGCCGCCCATGCGTGCGCACGCTGCGGATCGCGAAACAGCAGCTTCACGAGGCGGCTGAACGGCGGATAGAAAAGCTCGCGGCGCAATTCGATCTCGTGCGCATAGAACGCCTCGTAGTCCTGCCGCATCGCTGTGCGTACGGCGTAGTGCTCGGGATTGTACGTCTGCACAATGACCGCGCCACGTGCACCGTGCCGCCCCGCACGTCCCGCCGTCTGCGTGATGAGCATGAAACAGCGCTCCGCCGCGCGAAAATCCGGCAGATTGAGACTTGCATCCGCACTGATGATGCCCACAGCGTGCACGCCGGGCAGGTCATGCCCCTTTGCCACCATCTGCGTGCCGAGCAGGATGTCAAAATCGCGTTTGCGGAATTGCGTCAAAATCTCCGTATGTGCGAGTTTTCGCCCCGTCGTATCGCGATCCATGCGCACAAGCCGCGCCGTCGGGAGCATCTGCCCCAGTTCCTCTTCGAGCTTTTCCGTACCCGAGCCGAAGTATTTGATGCAGCGGCTGCCGCATTTCGGACAAGTATCGGGTACGGGTACGCGTTGGTCGCAATGATGGCAGACGAGGACACCGTTTGCATGATAGACGAGCGGCATTCCGCAGTCCTTGCACATCATCACTGCACCACAGGAGCGGCACAGGACGAACGTGGAGTACCCGCGCCGGTTCAGCATGATAATCGCCTGCTCATGATGTGCCAGCGTATCCGTGAGGAGATTGCGCAGCGCGGGTGAGATGATCGTGCGCCGCCCGCGCCGCAGTTCCTCACGCATATCAACGACACGCACCTCGGGCAGCGGCTGACTTCCGATGCGCTCGGGCATCGTGAGGAGTGTCAGTTCCCCCGCCCGCGCACGCGCGTACGACTCAAGCGAGGGGGTCGCACTGCCGAGCACGAGGATCGCACCGTGCCGCCGCGCGAGGATCTCCGCGACTACCCGCGCATGGTAGCGCGGTGATTCGTCCTGTTTGTAGGACATATCCTGCTCCTCGTCGAGGATGATCGCACCGACATCGGCGGCGGGCGTAAAGAGTGCCGAACGCGCACCGAGGATGATGCCCGCATCCCCGCGCCGCACACGAAAGATCGCGTCGTTGCGCTCGGCGAGCGAGAGCTTACTGTGCAGAACGACAATATCGCCCGCAAACACCTTCTGAAAAGCAGTGATAAGCTGCCCCGTCAGGGCAATCTCCGGCACGAGCACAATCACCTGCCGCCCTGCCGCACGCACGGCGCGTGCCGCCTCGATGTAGACGCGGGTCTTGCCGCTGCCCGTCACACCGTGCAGCAGATAGCCGTGAAACGAGCCCTCCGCAATGCCTGCGTTCAGCTGCGTGACCGCCGCCCGCTGCGCCTCCGTCAGCGGCGCCGCAGATGCAGTGACCGCCCCCGCAGCGTAACCGGAGCGCAGTCTGCGCCGCAGATGTTCCGTCAGGTATCCGGCTGCAACAAGTTTTTTGATTGTCGCCAAGGAAACGCCCTTGTCATCAAGCGCGGCGCGCGTATACGTGTCCTGCTCCCGAAAGAGGGCAAGTGTCCGCATCTGCGCCGGTCTGCGCGTAAGTTCCGCAAGCCGTTCATCCGTGACCTCCGACGCCGTGTAGAACTTCTCGTACTGCGCCTTGTCGCGCTTGTCCGCACGGTACTCCTTGCACACAAGGCGGTAACGCAGGAGTTTCTCTACGCTCTCCTCCACCGCGACAGTGGGGAGTGCCCGTCGCAGTTCCACGATGCGATGTCCGCCATGTTCGCGCAGATATGTGTAGACGGCGTGCACACGCGCGTCCGCAAGCAGGGGGTGCGCTTCATCCGCATCATCCGCCGCCACATAGACGGGAAAGATGCGCAGCCCGCTCTTGCCCGGCATAAAAAGACGCATGATCTCCGCCGACGAGCAAAGGTAGAAGTCCGCAAGTTCCTGTGCGGCAGCAAGGAGTTCGGGGGAAAACCAAGCCTCCTCATCCACCGCTGCGACAATGTCCTTCAGCGTGTGTTTCCCATCCCGCGCCGCATCGTAGGGACGTACGCGGGTGACGAAGCCCTCCTTGCGCACATTGCCGAACGGAACGAATACACGCCACCCTGCCGTGACCTGTGCCAAATCTTCCGGCAGGCGATAGGTGAACTCCTGCCGGATGCTTTTGATCGGAATGTTGATATAGACATCCGCAACGGTCATATGTTCACTTTCTCACCAAAAAAGCCGTTACACGAATGCGTTCGTGCAACAGCTCCTTTCCATACATTCCTACGATGCAATTATCGCCTGATGCGCAAGGATTTTCTTGCCCGCCTGACAAGCGGGGCAGATGCAGGTATCCTCTCCCTGCTCCTTCGCCTGCTTCGCCGCAGCAGCAAGTTCCCCTGCTTTCTGTGCGCCGAACACAGCCGTACCGTCCGGCGACTCCGTAAAACCGATGAGCTGGTCGATTGTCAGCACATCGCTCTTTATTTCATCAATGAGTGTCCGAAACGCAGATTTTTCCTGCGGCGTGTCCACTGCCCCCAGAAATGCCTCTGCTTTTGCCTTCAGTCCTTCGTAGACCGACGGCGCATCGGCCAACTTCTGCACCTCATCGATCACGGCACTGCGATCCAACGCCATCCTTCATCCTCCTCAATTCTCTGACTAGGGAATCGCTGATAAAATGAAGTCCGTCAGATTGGCGTAGATTTTTCGTCCGAACAAGGAGACAAACCGGACGCATAGCCAAAGCTATGTGGAGGATTTGTCGACACAGTGCGGGCAAAAAAGATGCGCTAAGATGGCGCGGCTGAATTTATCAGTGCTTCCCTAAAACAATCTATTCGTTATTATAGGATAAAGGTTCACGTTTGACAACTGAAAAAAATTTGATTTTTCAAATTCCGAATATTTTTCTCGGAATTGTGGTTTTGGTCACATTCTTTCGGGGATATTCCGTGTATAATGAACACAGAAATACGCAAGACACACAAGGAGGAAACATCATGACAATCCTGAACAATATCCAACATCAACAGCCACTCCTGCTCAAGGAGCAGGTCGCATACGCCGAGGGACAGGTCGTCAGCAAGACGCTCGTTCAGAACAAGGGGCTTGGCATCACGCTCTTTGCCTTCGCGAAGGGCGAGGGCATCAGCACACACGCCTCCACGGGCGACGCGCTTGTCACGGCACTTGAGGGCGAAGGGGTTATCACGATCGACGACGTGACTTACACACTCAAGGCGGGCGAAAGCATCGTCATGCCCGCAGCTCATCCGCACTCTGTCTACGCAGCGAAGGAAACGCCGTTCAAGATGATGCTTGTCGTCGCGTTCCCCGCAGCGTAAATATATCGTTATATCTCAATACAGTTCTCCCTGAACGTCCCCCGCAGCACTTTGCTGCGGGGGACGTTTCTACTCTTCCTCCTGCCGCAGGGCAGAGCCCCTTTTCTCCTGCATAAACGTGCGCGGCGAACAATTCATATACTTCTTGAACACGGTACAAAAATTCTTATAGTCGCCAAATCCATTTTCCTCCGCAACCTCATAGACGCGGTACTTGCCCGAGGAGAGCTGCGCGATGGCGCTGCTCAAACGTGTGCGCGTCAAGAATTCCAAAAAGGTCTGCTCCGTCGCTTCCTTGAATTTGCGGCTGAGATAGCTCGCACTCACACCCGCCTCCTCGGCGAGGACTTCGATGCTGAGTTTCTCTCGGTAGTCTGCGTGAATCCGCTCCATCGCATGACGCACATAGGGGTTCAATGCCGTATCCGCGAAATATCGCTGCCAATCTCCCCCCTCCGGAAGCTGTGTCCCGCTGCCCATTCGTACGGCAGCAAGTTTACGCATCAGCGCAGCCAGTTCCTCCTCATCGACAGGTTTCAGCAGATAATCCGCCGCTCCCAGTCGGACTGCCTTTTTGGCATAGGCAAACTCTGCATAGCTCGTGAGAAAGATGAGCTGCGGCAAAATGCCCTCCGCACGCGCACGTTCTGCCATTTCGATGCCGTCCATGCGCGGCATACGAATGTCCGTCAGTACGACATCGGGACGCTCCGCACGCAGGAGTTCGAGCCCCGCCCGTCCATCGGGCGCATCGCCTACAACGCAGCAGCCCATGCCCGCCCAATCGATCACAGAAATCAGCCCGCGGCGGATGATCTCCTCATCCTCGACGATCAGAATGCGCAGCATCGTCCTTCTCCTTTCCGATGTTCACGGGCAGCACCATCGTGACACGCGTACCGCCCTCGGCGCGCCGCGCGAGCTGCATTCCGTATTCCATGCCGTAGAGCAGCCGGATGCGGCGGTGAATATTGTAGAGACCTGTATGTACAGAGGTATTCTCCCCGCGCACCATCATCTCATGCAGGTGGCACAGCGTCTCCTCCGCCATACCTGTCCCCGCGTCCTCGATGGTGATCTGCATCTTCCCATCCGCTGCCGTGATGCGTGTAAAGATATGAATGTTCCCCTCGGCATCCGCACCGTAGTGAATCGCGTTCTCCACAACGGGTTGGAGCAGGAGTTTCGGCACGAAGCACGGCATTGCCTCCTCTGCAATCTCCTGACGATAGGAAAGACGTGCGCCGAATCGCTGTCGCTGAATCTCGATATAGTTTGCGAGATGATGAAGATCCTCCGCGAGTGTCACACACTGGGTACGACTGTCAATGCTGTAGCGCAGGAGTGCAGAAAGGGACGTAATCATGCGCACCGCAGCATTCGGATCAAGTTTCGTCATAAATTTGATATTCTCAAGTGTGTTAAAAAGAAAATGTGGATTGAACTGCGATTCCAGCTGACGCAGTTCGGAAACAACACTGACGCGTGCCTTTTCCTCATTTTCCCGCATCAGACGGATAAGGCTCTGTACCATGCGATTGTACTCGCCCG
Organism: Selenomonas dianae; assembly: GCF_030644225.1. Taxonomy (NCBI): domain Bacteria; kingdom Bacillati; phylum Bacillota; class Negativicutes; order Selenomonadales; family Selenomonadaceae; genus Centipeda; species Centipeda dianae. The sequence continues at coordinate 1,501,492 of NZ_CP128650.1, forward strand.
CGATCTCCTCGAACTCGTTGCCCGTCCGAATGACAAGTTCCCGATCCAGATTTCCATGACGAACGGCGCGGAACGCATCCACGATCTCATCCATTGCCTCCGTCTTTTCCCACGTCTCGCGCCGCACGCGAAAGAAGATGAACGGTATCATGAGCAAAAGCACGCCGAAGAGGATCGCCGCCCCCGTTGCGAACTGGGCAATGCGGCTGCCAACGGGCAGGACAGCATAGACGGTGAAAGCTCCGTCAAGCACCTGCTCCTGCGCCACATAGAACTGCTGCCCCCCCACCTCACAGAGACCATGTGCATCGACGAGTTCGGGCACAACCTTATAAAAGACGGGATCACGGAACGTGGTTACCGTGGAAAAGGGCGCACGTCCTGCGCGATCAACAATGATAAAGTGCATCTTCTCCCCCGTTTGAAGACGCTTTTCCAGTTCGTGCATGGAAATGACAAAGACGGCATACCCATCCACTGTCGCCGATGTGAAGGTGCTGCTCCCGAGGGCGGAGGGTACGGAACGAATCGCCTGACCGACCACATAGTCCCATGTGAGATCGCCGTGTGGAACGAACTCCTCCACACAGCCCTCTGCCCGTTCCATACGCGCGAGCACACCCCAGCCCGTCGTCGGCGGAGCAAGGTACGCGGGAACATAGGGAGCCGTTTGAAAGAGTGCATGACGATCCCGATCGAGAAGATAAAATCGTGGAAGTGCGCCGTGTACATTCAGCTCTGCATACAGATTTTCAAAGAAGGTGCGCTGTCCGTTCCCATCCGTATGCAGTTTCTCCGTCCCGTGCATCGCAATCACCGCCGCGCGTGCCTCGTACTCATGCGTCAGCTCCGTGAAGATCTCGCCTGCGACACGCGCCTCCTCCGCCGTGCGCGTCATGACATTTCGCTCCCAATAGAGCGCGGCGAGGACAATGCAGATGAGCGCGATGAGCAGCCCCGGCACAAGCGCGTACTTCAGCAGTGCGCTGCGCACTTCATCCTGAAAACGCCGCATCCCCATCCGCCTTTCCACAAAAATCCAATGGTTTTCCATCCATTATAACAAAATCTCTGCAAATACAAAATACCGGAGGGATGCCCTCCGGTATTTTTCATGGCGACGTACGGTTTACTGCACGCTCGTAAAGATGTCCTTGAACTTGTCGAGCCATGCCTTCTTGTTCTTCTCGACGACCTGCTCATCATCGTCGATGATCTTGATCTGATCCTTCGGGAGGAGACCGACGGGCGGATCCACATCGTCACGCACGGAGCGGCGATGGAGCGAGGCGGTGATGATGCTCTGCGCCTCTTTGCTCGTGATGAAGTCGATGAACTTCTTCGCGTTCTCCATGTGCTTCGCATTCTTGATGATGTAGATGCCGTCCGGCTTGGAGATAACGCCTTCCTTCATATAGACGAGCTTCACGGGTGCGCCGTCCGCAACGTACTTCGCGCCGCCCTCCTCAAAGGTAAGCCCCACGGCATACTCGCCGTCCGCAACGCCCTTGTAGACCGCAGACGATCCGGAGAGCAGCTTGCCGTCGAGATTGCGCGAGAGTTTTTCCACATAGTCCCAGCCCTTGTCCGGGTCGCCCTTGCCCATCGCGTAGAGCATATTGATGAGATGCTCATAGGACGAGGAGGACTTCGACGGATCGGCAAACGCGATCTTGCCCTTGAGCGCGGGGTTCAGCAGATCCTCGTAGCCCTCTACCTTCACATCGCCGATGAGGTTCGTGTTAACCATGATGACGCTCGGGATGTCCGTGAAACGCGTCATGGGGCCCTCGGTGTTCTTGAACGCCGCCTGAATGTGATCCTCGTTCTTCGATGTATAGTTCTCGAAGAGATCCGCCTTCGGCTTCATCGTGTTGAGCGATCCGCCCCAGAAGATGTCGCCGAGCGGATTCGCCTTCTCGGACTCAACGCGCTTTAAGAGTTCACCCGTACCCGCCGCGATGACCTCGACCTTCACGCCACTCTGCTTTTCAAACTCCTCGACAAGGGGATTGATGAACGTCAGCGGATGCGGGCAGTAAATGACGAGCGCGTTGTCATCTGCCGACGCCGCCTTCTTTTCTCCGCCGCCCCCGCCGCAGCCAGTGAGTGCGCTGCCCAGCATCAGGGATGCTGCGAGTACCGCAACCATTTTCTTGAACTTCATGAAAAGACCTCCTTTTGACAGAAAACCATCTATGAAAAAGGCTTTTGCCTGAAAACCCTACAGATCAGAGCGTTACATCCTTGCTGCCCGACACCTTGAAGAACGTCACCATCGCGACAATCGTCGTGAGCGTGAGGATGGTCGAGAGTGCCGCAGCCGTACCGTAGCTCGCACGGATGACCTCCGTGTAGATCGCGACGGACATCGTCTTGGTCGCGCCCGTGAAGAGGATAACCGAGGAACTGAGTTCGTTGATCGCCGTGATCCACGAGAGGATCGCCCCGCTCATGACACCGGGCAGCATCATGATCGCCGTCACCTTGAAGAAGGTCTTAAGCGGTGATGCGCCAAGGCTGATGGACGCCTCCTCAATGCTCGGGCTGATCTGGTAGAGAATCGCCGAGCTGGAGCGCAGCGTATACGGCAGTCGCCGAATGACGAGGGAGATGATGATGATGAGCGCCGTTCCCGAGAGGAGCAGCGGCTCCTCATTGAACGCGAGGAGAAGTGTGATACCCAGAACTGAGCCGGGGATGATGTACGGGAACATCGTGAGCGTATCGATGATGTCCGTGAGCGCACTCTTGCGCCGTGTCGTCAAATATGCAACCGTCATGCCGAGGAATACGATGACGAGGATCGCCGCAGTGCTATATAGGTAGGTGTTCGAGATCGCCGTGCCAAGACTGCTGAAAATCGTCGTATAGCTGTCGAGCGAATAGCCGCCCGTAAAGACCGCGCCGCGTGTCTCAAGGAACGAGGTGTAGATGACGACGAGCTGCGGAATCATGGAGAGTGCGACAAGCAGATAGATCAGCGCGTGTACGATGATGTTCCCTGCGCCCTTCATCTCCTTCGTCTCAATGGGACGCAGCGAACTCATCGTGAAGGACTTGCGGCTCACGACATACTTTTGCAGGAGGAAGATCGTCGAGGTAATGACGACCATAATCGCCGCCATCGCCGCCGCAAAGTTTGCCTGATCGCCCACCTCGTTGATGAACTCGGAGTAGATCATGACCGGCATGACGTTGAACCCCTCACCGATCAGCATCGGCGTACCGAAGTCCGCCATCGCGTTCATGAATACCATGAGCGCACCCGCGAGGATCGTCGGCGTGATGAGCGGTACGATGACCGTCACCACCTTGCGGACACCGCTGCACCCGAGGCTTTCCGCCGCCTCGATCAGTGCAGAGTCGATGTTCTTCATCGCCCCCGCCGCATAGAGGTAGATGAACGGATAGAGCTTAAGTGTCAGCACAAGCAGAATCCCCGTAAAGCCGTAGATCGACGGAAATTCATACTGAAACGTATTTTGAAGCCACTGCGTCAGGATGCCGCTGCGCCCACCGATGAGAATCCACGAGTACGCACCGATGAACGGCGGCGAGAGCAGTGAGATGATGATGCAGATCTCAAGTGCACTCTTGAAGCGGATGCGATAGAGCGTCATGAAGTATGCGAGTGCCGTGCCGATGATGATGGCAAGCACCGTCACACACGCCGTCACGCTGAAGCTGTTGATCATCGACTGATAGTAGTATTTCCGCTCAAAAAAATGCTTGAAATGCTCAAGGGTAAACGCTCCCGTCATCGAGTCCTGAAACGCCGAGGCAAAGAGCGAAAAGAGCGGATAGATGAGAAAAAGACCGAACACCGCAATGGACAGAACCGTGATGCCCGTCCAGAAATCCCAGCGCAGATTCAGCTTACTCATAGCGCACCACATCCTTCAGGATATTGCGCGAACCGTCTGCGGTAAAGACATTGACCTTCCGCGCGTTCGGGCGCAGATGCACCGCGTCCCCCACCGCAAGCTGCTGTGTCGCGTGCCCAAGATCCTGCGAGAACTCAAGCGATGCCTGATTCGGGAGAATCATCTCCGCGCCAAAGTCCAGACTGTAGTTGATGTACTTGCCGAGGAACACCTTCGTCTTTACCTTGCAGGGCAGACCATCCGCCTGAATCGACAGTTCCTCGGGACGCACGGAGATCACAACCTCCATGCCGTCCTCTGCTTCCTCTCCGAGATTCGCCATCGGCAGCTCGTACCCGTTTTGAAAGACGACGCTCATCGCTGTGCCCGATTTCTTTACCCGCCCATGAAACAGGTTGGAGTGTCCGATGAAGGTCGAGACGAAGATGTTCCACGGGCGTTCGTAGATCGTCTGCGGCTGCGCCGTCTGCTGGATCTCGCCCTTGTTCATGACGGCGATGCGGTCGGAGATCGAAAGTGCCTCCTCTTGATCATGTGTGACATATACCGTCGTGATACCGACTTTCTTCTGCACCTCGCGGATCGCGGAGCGCATCTCAATGCGCAGCTTTGCGTCGAGATTGGAGAGCGGTTCGTCCATCAGCAGCACGCTCGGGTGAATGACAATCGCACGCGCAAGGGCGACGCGCTGCTGCTGTCCGCCCGAGAGGCGTTCCGGCAGACGATCCTGATAGTCCGTAATCTGCACCACATCGAGAATGCGGTCGACCTTCTCCTTCATCTCCGCTTTCGGCACATCGCGCAGCTTCAGCCCGTACTCCACATTCTGCCGTACTGTCAGATGCGGGAAGATCGCGTAGCTCTGAAACACCATGCCGATGTTCCGTTTGTGCGCGGGAATGTCATTGATCCGCTGTTCATTGAAGCGAATATCTCCGCCCTCAATGCTGTTGAAGCCCGCAATCATGCGCAGAAGCGTCGTCTTGCCGCAGCCCGACGGACCGAGCAGGGTAAAGAACTCTCCGTTGCGGATGTGCTCTGTGATCCCCGGGATGATCGTGAGATCACCATATTTCTTCACAGCGTTCTCAATGTGAATCGCTACACTCATAGAATCTCCTCCAAATTGTTTTTAGCAGCATCGAATCCTTTCGCTCTTTATTCGTCTGATTATTTATAGTATACAAAAAGAATCCGCAAAAGAACATCCACAATTCTGCAAAAATATCCGAAAAACTGAACTCACTTCTAAAATAAAAATCCCCCATCAATAGGAGCAATCCTATGATGAGAGATTTTGGATATGGATGCAATTTTGGATGTGCAGCGATGTGCTCCACGCACATACAGAAACAGAACTCACACGATTGCTTCCGCCGCCGCCATCACGCCGAGTGCCGCGTGCTCGAATGTCAGCCCGCCCTGAAGATAGATGCAGTACGGTTCGCGCATCGGTCCGTCCGCACTCAGCTCGATGGATGCGCCCTGCACGAACGTCCCCGCCGCCATGATGATCTGGTCGGCATAGCCCGGCATATCCCACGGCTCGGGCGCAGCGAATGAGTCCACGGGCGACATCGCCTGTATCGCACGTGCAAACGCCTTCATGCGTTCCGCATCCCCGAGCACAATCGCCTGTATGATGTCGCTGCGCGCGTCCGTAAAACGCGGAAACGTGCGGCAGCCCAGCCTCTCAAAGATCCCTGCGGCGAACACTGCGCCCTTGAGTGCCTGCGCAACAACGTGCGGCGCGAGGAAAAGCCCCTGAAAGAGCAGACGGTTCGAGATGAGACTCGCGCCGAGCTCATCCCCCATCCCCGGCGCGGTCAGACGATAGGATGCCATCTCCACGAGCTTACTGCGCCCTGCAATATAGCCGCCCGTCGGTGCGATACCGCCGCCGGGGTTCTTGATGAGCGAGCCCGCCATAATATCGACCGTGGGGATTTCCGTCGGCTCAACCGTATCGACAAACTCCCCATAGCAGTTGTCAACAAATACGATGCAGTTTGGATTCACCGCCTTGATCCGTGCGCTGACCGCACGAATATCCTCGATGCTGAGTGGCTCGCGCTCACTGTAGCCACGCGAACGCTGCACCAGTGCAACCTTCGTCCGCGCCGTCACAATGCGCTCAATGCCGTCCATGTCCACGCGACCGTCCCGCATCGGCAGCTCGTCATAGAGCACACCGAACTCCTTGAGTGAGCCGATGCTCTCATGCGCCCAGCCGATGACGGTCTGCATCGTATCATAGGGAGCTCCTGTGATGGAAACAAGCTGATCGCCGGGACGCAGGATGCCGAACAGCACCGTTGCAAGCGCGTGCGTCCCCGAGACGAACTGCGTCCGCACGAGTGCCCGCTCCGCACCAAAGACGCGGGCATAGAGCTCATCCAGCTTTTCGCGCCCGAGATCGCTGTACGCATATCCCGCACTCACGCCGAAATGTGCATCGGAGACACGGCACTCCCGCATACCATCCAGTACCTTCCGGGTATTGATCTCCGCCGTCTCATCCATGCGTGCAAACGCCCCACGCGCCCGCTCCATAACCGCTGTCCGCAGTTCCTTCAGCTCATCCCTCTGCACAGTTTCCTCACGTTCCATTCTGTTCCTGTTCCCACTGCTCCGTCGTCGTACGCAGATAGCGCACGAGATGCAGTTTCAGTCGCTGTTCCAGTTCCTCAAGATCCGCCGCATCAAATGAATAGCTCACATACGGCATCCCGCCCACATGATACTCACCGAAGAACTCGTTCCGATAGCAGTTGTAATAGATACCGACATCATTTCCCCGTGCAAAATTCACATAATCGACGACGAGAAACGAGCCATTCGTCAGCTGCGCGGGTGCGGACGGACGGACAAAGAGCGTATACCCCTCAAGCTCCTCGGGAAGTTCCGCACCGTATGCCCATGTCTCGATGCTCTCACGTATGGGCAGGAGTTCCTGCGTCTGAAGCGTATCCGCGTGCATTTCCTGCATCACGTTCGACAAATTTCGCTGCAGTTCACGCCCAAACGTTTCCAAATCCCCATAGACGAAGGATGGCAGGGCGAAGCTCACCACGCCGATCGCGACGCGCAGCTTGTACGAGGTCGTCGCGGCATCATAAAAACCGACAACGGCACGATGCTCCGCCGCATGATCGTAGCGGAAAAAATCGTACTGCGCCTCACGCTGCTCCCGCACTTTCGAGAGGACAAACCCCTCAATCTCGGCAGGAAGTTCATCGAGCACCGTCCACGCCGCAAGCGCCGCATCAATTTTCTCCGTGAATTCCTCAGCCATCGGCTCTGCCTCTTACTTGCCCGTGCGCCCACGCTTCGTCATGGGGATCCCCTTTGCGCAGAGCGGACAGCTCTCGGGCGCATATGTTTCTACATCCATTGTGAGAAGTGCCGTGTGCGGTACGTCGCCGAAATTCGCCTTGCCGCCGCTGCGGTCAACGAGCATGGATACCGCCACAGGGATTGCACCTGCCGCCTTGACGACCTCGATCACTTCCTTGATCGAGCCGCCCGTCGTCACAATGTCCTCAACGATGAGCACGCGCTCGCCCTCGCGCAGAGAGAAGCCACGGCGAAACGTCATCTTCCCGTCCACACGCTCCGTAAAGATCGCGCGTGTCCCGAGTGACTTTCCCGTTTCATGCGCGAGCAGAATGCCGCCCGTCACAGGACCGACCACCGTCTCAATGTTCGCATCCTTGAACTTCTCCGCCATCGCCGCACAGAGCTGCGCCGTATAGGCAGGATGTTGGAGCACGTTGAATTTCTCGACATAGTGCGGGCTGTGCAGCCCCGAGGTCAGCAAGAAATGCCCGTCCATAATCGCACCCGTCTTGACCAGCAGGGCACGTACTTCCTCCTGCGTCATCATACAGCCTCCATCTCCTTCAAAATACTCTCTGCCGCCATGCGCGGATCCTCTGCCGCATAGATCGCACGCCCGACCACAATTTGAGACGCACCCACACGAATCGCCTCCCCCGGTGTCATCACGCGCCGCTGATCGTCATGGGAGATGCCTACGGGGCGGATGCCGGGCGTTACAATCAAAAAATCCTTTCCGCAGATGCGGCGAATCTCCGCCGTCTCGGCAGGGGATGCGACCACACCGTCGAGTCCCGCCACCCGTGCGAGCTGTGCGCGGCGCAGAACCGCCTCCGCAATCGTGCCTGTATGTCCGAGCCCCGCCCAGTCCTCCGCGTCCATACTCGTGAGTACGGTGACACCGATCAGCTTCGGACACGGAATCCCCGCCTCCTCTGCCGCCGCGTGCAGAGCATCGCGCGCCGCCTTCATCATGCGCAGCCCGCCGGCAGTGTGGACGTTCAGAATATCGGGACGAAGGCGCAGGAGCGAACACAGACCGTTCCCCACCGTGTTGGGAATATCATGGAGCTTCAGATCAAGGAACACCTTTTTCTCCTGCGCCTTCAGCCACGTCACAATGTCCCCGCCAAGCGCATAGAACAGCTCCATGCCCACCTTGTAATAGCTGACGCTGTCGCCCAGCTGCTGCACAAGACGCTCCGCCTCTTCCCGTGTCGGCACATCCAGCGCCGCTATCAAGCGATCATCTGCCATGTTTCCCCTCCTCTATGATGTGCATCCGCATATCCCCACAGCGGCAGCGTTCTCGCGAAAGGCGCACCGAAAGCCCCGTCCGATACCGCAGGACAGGCATTGCCTCCGCCGCAATCGTCGAGAGCACGAGCTCACCGCACGCGCCATCCGCACGTGAACACGCCCCCGCCTCATCAAGAACTTCGGCGAAAAAGAGCCGCTCCTCAAGATGTACGCCCTCACCAGCTGAGCAAGTCCCCCCGATCAGCGCCCCCATCTGCGCCAGTGTAAAGATGTGTGCATGGCGCGCCCCCATGCGTTCCGCCATCTCGCGTGACGATTCCTGCGGTGCAATGCGCGCCCCAAGCGTAATCAATCGGTTCACACACAGATCCCCCAACGCCTCCGCAAGTGCGGGAAGCTCATACTCCCATACGATGACGGTATCCGGCACTGCTGCACATAGGAGCTGCGTCGCAGCAGCGCTGTCCGTACATGGCAGAACCGCCGCGCCGACCGCGTCCAGTGCATATTGCAGGTCAAGCGTCCGACTGTCTGTAAAGTCTCCAACAAGGAGCACCGTGCTCGCGCGATTTACCCCACACGCGGCAAGCATATCTGCCGCAGTCTGCACCTGACGCGCGACATCGCCCTGCGTGTAGCAGTGAACGCGCCCCGCATCCACACCATCATGCAGAGCGCTGATACGGAGAAGCCCCGAATGTGGCAGCGTAAGCATGAAAAAAGGGGCATCCGCCCCCTCTTTCGCTGCACACGCCAAAAACGGCAGACGTGCCAGATCCGCAAACGACGTGACGGACGCGGCACGGATTCCCGCGCGTGCAAAGGCATCACGGTAATACGCCGTCTTTTCCTCCGCCCATTTCAGCTGGCGCAGGAGAAGTGCAAGCCGCTGCTCCTCGCTGAGTGCTGCCGCCGTCATGACTCAAGCGGCCGTTGGTAGAAGAACGGCTGGAAGCTCGTATAGCCCATCTTGCGGAAGTTCAGAATCGACTCCGTCGCGCCGACAAAGAGAATCCCGCCGGGTTTCAGTGCCTCGAAGAAATGACGGTAGAGTTGATCCTTTGCCTCGTCCGTGAAGTAGATGACGACGTTGCGGCAGAGAATCAGGTCAAAGCCCGTCTCAAATTTGTCCTGCAGCAGGTTGTGTCGCTTGAACTCGATCATGTTCTTGATTTCCTGCTTCACGGCGAAGTGGTCACCATCCGCATCGAAATACTTGCGGCGGCGCTCGGGCGCCATGCTCTTGATTTCATCCGCCGTGTAGACACCGCGCTTCGCCTTTGCCAGAATCTCAACATCGAGATCCGAAGCGAGAATGCGATGCCGCGTGCCGGGGGTCATCTCCTTCATGATGATCGCGAGCGAATACGGCTCTGCGCCGATGGAGCAGCCCGCGCTCCAGATATTGAGTTTCGGCGAGCGCGTCATGAGGTCGGGGATAACATCCGTCTCAAGCTTGCTGAACTTCTCCGGCGTGCGGAAGAACTCCGACACGTTGATCGTCAGATACTCGATGAACGCCGCAAAGTCGTCCTTGTTCCCGCAGACATGATCGAAATACTCCACACACCCCTTGTAGCCCGCACGCGTGATCAAATTGTTGATTCGGCGCTTCATCTGCGGCTCTTTGTAAAGATCGAGATCAATCTCCGTCTTTGCCTTCAGTTTCTGCTTAAACTGCTCCCAGTCGCGATCTTCCGTCATAAATTACCCTCCGCTCACATATCCCTACATTCTTTTATCTTACTGGATCGTAAAGACCCGGCAGGATTTCTTTACCTCCAGTTTCGGCAGTACCACATGCAGAATCCCCGCCTCATAGGACACGGATACCTCTGTTTCATCCACATCATCAATGAGGAAGGAGCGTTCAAATACACCCGCCTTGCGCTCGTGACAGAGGTATTTCGTCTCGGACTCCTCGGGCACGCTGCGCTCCGCCTTGATCCTCAGACGACCGTCCTCATTGTAGGAAACCTCAATCGCATCCTTCGTAAATCCCGGCAGCTCCGCGAACAGTTCATAAGCGCTCTCGCCGTCGATCACATCGACGCGGAACGGAAAGAGCATCCCGCCAACCTTGTCGAACGGATTAAACGAATGCTCCATCACGGTCTCAAGAGCCTTGCCAAGCATCTCCTGCCCCTTTTCGGCATTTTCTTTCAAATTGAACGGCAATGGACGAAACATAGCGACCACCTCCAACATGATGTATCAATCTACGCTTTCATTATAACAATAAAGGGCGTTCTTTTCAAGCAAGACAATTTTAGAACAAAAAAGGCGACGCATGAAAACGCCGCCCCGGAAGTTCTCAAAGAGCCGCAAGCATATCCTGCACGCCCTTCAAATAGGTATCGCGTGCAAAGTTCACAAGCTCTCCTGTCCTGCGAATCTTTACCTCGATGCTGCCGTTTTCAAGCGTCTTTGGACCGATGGCGATGCGCACGGGATAGCCGATCAGATCGCAGTCGTTGAACTTCACGCCCGCACGCTCGCGCCGATCATCGAGCAGCACGTCCACACCCGCCGCACGGAGTTCCTCGTAGATCTCCTCGGCGTACGCGAGCTGCTCCTCCACCTTTGCATTGACCGCGACGACAACGACCTCATACGGCGCAATCGCACGCGGCCAGATGATGCCGTGCTCGTCATGGTTCTGCTCAATCGCCGCCGCCATCGTACGCCCGACACCGATGCCATAGCACCCCATCTGCAGCGGCTGTGCCTTGCCCGCCTCGTCGAGGAAGGTCGCGCCCATCGCCGCGCTGTATTTTGTGCCGAGCGCAAAGATCTGCCCCGCCTCGATGCCGCGCCCGATGTGGAGATGCCCCTGCTCGCAGACGGGACACGCATCCCCCTCTTCGACAAGGCGAATATCCGCCACCGTCACCGCCCCAAAGTCACGCTTCGGATTCACATTCATATAGTGGAAATCCGCCTCGTTTGCCCCCGAAACGGCATTGTGCATCCGCATCGCCGTTTCGTCAACAACGATATGCGTCCCCTCCTTGACACCGATCGGGCTCATAAAGCCGGGACAGCCGCCCACTGCACGGATTGCCTCTTCGTCCGCCATACGCAGCTCACGTGCGCCCGGAACGGCATTCGCGAGCTTCACCTCATTCACCTCGTGGTCGCCGCGCAGGAATGCGAGGATGAGGGTATCGTCCTCCGTCTGATAGGCGACCGCCTTGATCGTCTTTTCCACGGGAATCTTGAGGTATTCCGCAAGCAGCGCTATCGTGCTCGTATGCGGGGTCGCCACCTTTTCGAGCGGCAGTTCCGCCTCGTCGGGTGCGTCGATGGGACGCAGTGCCGCCTTTTCATCGCTCGCCGCATAGCTGCACGCATCGCAGCACGCAATGCGCGACTCGCCCTCGGGTGCGAGCACGGTGAACTCCTCGGAGTGCCCGCCGCCGATCGCGCCGCTGTCCGCCTCCACTGCGCGGAAGTCCAGACCGCAGCGCGTGAAGATATTCGTGTACGCAACGGACATCTTGCGGTAGGACTCGTTCATCCCCTCGACATCCTTATCGAAAGAATAAAGGTCTTTCATGATAAACTCGCGGCTGCGCATCACGCCGAAGCGCGGGCGACGCTCGTCGCGGAACTTGTCCTGAATCTGATAGAGCAGCACGGGCAGCTGCTTGTACGAGCGCAGCTCATCGCGCACAAGTGCCGTAATCATCTCCTCATGCGTCGGTCCCATGCAGAACTCACGGTCATGACGATCCTTCACGCGAATCATCTCCGCACCGTATGCCCCCCAGCGCCCGCTCTCCTCCCAGAGTTCGGACGGCTGGAGGATCGGCATCATGATTTCCTGTCCGCCCGCCGCATCCATCTCCTCGCGGATGATCTGCTCAATCTTGCGGATCGTGCGCCACGCGAGCGGCAGATAGCTATACATACCGCCCGCAGACTTGCGGATCAGCCCCGCACGATACATGAGCCGGTGGCTCGCAATCTCCGCCTCGGCGGGCGTATTTCTAAGTGTGGGCGCGTACAGATTCGTAGCTCTCATGACGATTTGCGTTCCTCCAATATCGCATCAATTTCCCGAAACAGTTCGGGAAGCAATTCTTCTTCCTTCACCTTGCGGACAACCTCACCCTTGCGGAAGATCAGCCCCTCGCCGTTGCCGCCCGCGATGCCGACATCGGCACCGCGTGCCTCGCCGGGGCCATTCACAACACAGCCCATCACGGCGACCTCGATGGGGTCTTCCATGCCGCGCAGACGCTCCTCGACCTTCTCGGCGATCTCCACGAGGTTGATGCTCGTGCGCCCACAAGTCGGACAGGCGACAAGCGTCGGACCGTATTCCTTCAGCCCGAGCGCCTTCAAGATCTCGTTCGCCGTGCGCACCTCGACCACGGGATCGCCCGTCAGTGAGATGCGGATGGTATCGCCGATGCCCTCCGCGAGCAGTGCGCCGACACCGACCGAGGACTTGATGATCCCCGTACCTGCCGTGCCCGCCTCCGTAATGCCGAGGTGCAGAGGGTAGTCGACACGCTCGCTCATGAGACGGTACGCCGCAAGCGTCAGCGGCACATCATGCGCCTTCAGCGAGATCTTCATATCGTAGAAGTCCAGTTCCTCCAACACACGCACATGCTCCATCGCAGACTCTACAAGAGCCTCCGCTGTGACGCCGCCGTATTTCATGAGAAGCTTGTGGTCAAGGGAACCGGCGTTGACACCGATGCGGATGGGGATCCCCCCTGTGCGTGCCGCCGCAACGACCTTCTTCACGCGCTCCGTCCCGCCGATGTTGCCGGGGTTGATGCGCAGCGCGGCAACGCCCTGTGCCATCGCCTCAAGCGCGAGTTTATAGTCAAAGTGGATGTCGGCGACGAGCGGTGTCTTGACCTGCTGCACAATATTGCCGAGGTTCTTTGCAGCCGCCATATCGGGTACGGCAACGCGCACAATATCGCAGCCCGCCGCAGCAAGTTCGCGGATCTGCTGAACGGTCGCCTCCGTATCCGTGGTCTTCGTATTACACATGGACTGCACGGAGATGGGCGCATCGCCCCCGATGGGGATGCCGCCAATGTGAATCTGCCGCGTCCTACGGCGCTCATAATTTGCCATACGCGGATCAGCCTCCTGCAAAGATACGCATTACATCATTCTTCATCGCGAGCAGCATAAGCAGAACGATCAGACCAACGCCCGCATTTTGGACATAGTGCATGACCTTCGGACTGAGTGGCTTGCCGCGTACCGCCTCCACGCAGAGTGTGAAGAAGTGTCCGCCGTCGAGCGCAGGAACGGGCAGGAGATTGATGATCGCAAGGTTGAGACTGAGCAGTGCCGCAAAGTTCAGCAACGGCACAATGCCCATCTCCGCAACCTCACCCGCCATCTGCGCCACACCGATGGGGCCTGCGAGTTCCGAGCCGGACATCTCCATGATAATACGGTAGAGTGCATCGAGCATCATGACGACAATCATCGCCGTCCGCTCAAACGCCATCGAAACGGATCCCAAGAACCCCGGATATGTGCTTTCATAGGCATTTACGATGCCGATGACACCACGATCATGCGCCGCATCATAGTGTGGCGTGACGCTCACCGTCAGTTCCTGCCCCTGACGATCCACCTGCATCGTCAGAGGCACTGTCCCGTGGTTCGTACGAATCGCGTCCACCATCTCCTGCCACGTCGCAATCGGCTTTCCGTCGATTGCAACAATGCGGTCATTTGCCATCAGCCCGGCATTCGCCGCAGGGTTATCCGCGAGCACCGTACCGAGGACGGGAGCGGGATTCGGGGTCTGCACCCCGACAAAGAAAAAGATGCCGAAGAAGAGAACAACGGGCAGGATAACGTTCATTGCCGAGCCCGCCAGAATCACAATCATACGCGAGAGAATCGGCTTTTTACAGTAACCGCGCTCCCCCGCTTCATTGTCATCCGCCGTCATACCCGCTATGTCATTGAAGCCGCCGAGCGGTACGAGGCGGATCGAGTAGACTGTCTCGCCATAGCGAAAACGCACAAGACGCGGGCCAAAACCGATGGCGAACTCATCGACACGCATCCCCGTCAGCTTCGCCGTGATAAAATGCCCGAGTTCATGCACAAAAACGAGAAGCCCAAAGACAAATACCGTCGCCAGAATTTTTTCTAACATCAAAACTCCTTTATTGCCCTTTCATCGAAGTACGAAGTACACCGTATAGTAGTAGACAAGCGGTGCCGTAAAGAGCACGCTGTCAAAACGATCCCAAATACCGCCGTGTCCAGGGATGATCGCTCCGGAGTCCTTGATCCCCGTATGTCTCTTCATCAGCGATTCCACAAGATCCCCGAGCGTTCCGAGCACGGCGATCGCCGCACCGAGTCCCGCCATTTGCGTGAGCGGCATATGGAGGACATAGCCGAGTCCCGCCACCGCCGCAATCGTGCCGACAAGACCGCCGAGAAATCCCTCGACCGTCTTGTTCGGGCTGATCGCAGGTGCGAGTTTGTGCGAGCCGAACGCACGCCCCGCAAAGTAGGCAAAGCTGTCACTTGCCCACGTCCCGATGAACATGACCCAGACCATCGCCGTTCCGAGATCGAACGTCTCAATCGGTGTCACGAAGCTATCGCCCGTGAGCGTGCGCAGCATAATGAGATGTGCAAAAGGCAGCCCGATGTAGGCGATGCCCGCTACAGAGATACACACATCCGGAACAGACACATCCCCGCGTAAGAGCACCGACATGATGAGGACAAGCACCGTCGATCCCATCAGCACAAGCAGGATGACATCGAGCTGCCCAAGGTATGCACCGTACAGCATACCGCCGATGCCGATCAGCCCCGAAAACAGCGTGGGATTGCCGCCGCGGCGGGAAAAGGCACGCGTGAACTCGAACCATGCGAGTATGGCGATTACCGCCGCTGCAATGACAAAGGAAGTCCCGCCCTTCTGTATGACGTAGCCCGCAAGAGCAATGCCGATCACTCCCGAAATAATGCGCGTAATCAAATCAAGCCTCCCACCTATTCCTCGGTATCCAGTCCGCCGAAGCGGCGGCTGCGCCCTGCAAAATCTTCAATCGCACGCGCCAGATCCTCCGGCGTAAAATCCGGCCAATGCGTATCCGTAAAGTACAGTTCCGCATATGCCGACTGCCAGAGGAGAAAGTTGCTGAGCCTGAGATCACCGCTCGTGCGGATAAAAAGGTCAACCGGAGGATCCTCGCCCGTATCGAGCGTATGTGAAAAGACCTCCTCGTCGATCCCATCCACCGATAGCTCTCCCGATGCCACACGCGCGGCAATCGTGCGTGCAGCACGTACGATTTCGTCCTGACTGCCATAGTTTGCCGCTAAGTTGAAATGAATGCCCGTATTGTTCGCCATCAAAGCCTCGGCTTCCGCCATGCGTTTCTGAAAGCGTTCCGTAAAGCGGTCGCGTCGCCCGATGAAGTGCAGACGCACCTGCTCCGCGTGCATCTCCGCAAGCTCCTGCGCAAGGAAGGAATCAAACAGACGCAGTAAAAAATCGACCTCGCGCTGCGGCCGTTTCCAATTCTCCGTGGAGAATGCGTAGACGGTGAGCACCTCAATGCCCATATCGGAAGCGGCACGCACAATCCGCTTGAGCGTGCGCGCCCCCTCCTCATGACCTGCCGAGCGGGATTTCCCCTTGGACTTTGCCCAGCGGCCGTTTCCATCCATGACGATGGCAATATGGCGCGGCAGATGCGCACGGTCAACCGCAATACCGGACGGAAGAACCTCCGCCGCGGCATCAGGGGTGCGTTCCCCACCAAATATCTTTCTCCACATCGTTATCCCTATCCTTCCGGGCAATCGCGCTGCGCATTCTACCAAAACACCCCTCCGACAACTGCCGGAAGGGGGCGTACCCGCTCGCGGGATTTTTCTTCATAGGCGGCAACGGACGGACTTCGTGCCGGTGCGGGGGTCAGTGTAAACACGGGATCGCCATCCCCGCCCCGCACACGAACGACATAAGGCGCTGCTTCATCCACGGCAAAGAACGTGCGCGGAGACCGTGTTTCCTTGCACACATAGAGGGAATGTTCCGCCGCCAACAGGGAATGCACATCTGCCCACGGGCGTGCCAAACGAGAATCCTCCATCAGATCTCCATGACCTCTTTTTCCTTTGCCGCGCGCATCTCTTCCATCTGTTTGACGAACTTGTCCACGAGTTTCTGCACGGAGTCCTGCCCGCGCTTGGACTCGTCCTCATTGATCTCCTTGTCCTTTTCGAGCTTCTTGATCGCTTCGTTCGCGTCGCGGCGGATGTTGCGCAGCGCAACCTTCGCCTCCTCCGTCTTCTTGCCAACGGTCTTGATGAGTTCTTTGCGGCGTTCCTGCGTCGGCTGCGGAATCGCGAGGCGGATCACCGTGCCGTCCGAGTTTGGCGATAGACCAAGGTCAGACTTCGAGATGGCGATCTCAATATCATGCAGGATGGATTTCTCCCACGGCGTAATGACGATCATATGCGGCTCCGGCACCGTCACCTTTGCGATCTGGTTGACCGAGGTCGGCGTTCCGTAGTACGGCACCATCACCTTATCGAGGAGATTCGGCGTTGCACGCCCTGCACGAAGAGAGGAGAACTCCCGACGGAGCGCCTCGATCGCCTTGTTCATATTTACCTCATGCTTCGCGAGAATATCCTTAATCATACAGCTTCGCCTCCTACAGTCGTTCCAATCGCCTCACCAAAAGAGGCGCGCGCGATATTTGCATACGCGTCAATATTAAACACCACAATGGGGATCTTGTTCTCCATGCACAGACTCGTCGCCGTCGCATCCATGACCGCCAACCCCTTCTTGAGGATGTCGATGTAGGTCAGCGTCTCAAAACGCTTCGCATCGGGGTTCTTGTTCGGATCGGAGTCATAGATCCCGTCCGTCCCCTTCTTCGCCATGAGAATGACATCCGCCTCGATCTCAGCCGCACGCAGCGCCGCTGTCGTATCCGTCGAGAAATACGGATTGCCCGTACCCGCACCGAAGATCACAACGCGCCCCTTCTCCATATGGCGGATAGCGCGGCGGCGGATGTACGGTTCGGCCACCTGACGCATCTCGATCGCACTCTGGACACGCGTATCGACATCCTGCTTTTCAAGGGCATCCTGAAGCGCAAGTGCATTCATCACCGTCGCCATCATGCCCATGTAGTCCGCCGTCGTGCGATCCATCCCCTTTGCACTGCCCGAGAGACCGCGCCAGATATTGCCGCCGCCGACCACAATCGCAACGTCGATTCCATGATCGCGCACCTTCTTGATCTGTGCCGCAATCGACTCCACAACCGACGGATTGATGCCGAACCCTTGATCTCCCGCGAGAGCCTCTCCGCTGAGTTTCAAGACGACGCGCCGATATTTCGCTTCCACGATGACTCCTCCTGTCTGTTCTTTGCGCCATTATAGCATATTTCATTGAAAAAATCCTGTGTCTGTCTGCAAAAAAGGGGTGCTATGCGAAGCAAAATGCTCCGCACAACAACCCCTTCTCTTCATGCGCTTACTGCATCTGCGCAGCAACCTCCGCAGCGAAATCTTCCTGCTTCTTTTCGATCCCCTCACCGAGCTGGAAACGTGTAAATGCCTTGATCTCGACGCCGCCGAGCACATCCGCGATCTTCTTCTCCGGATCCTTCACGAACTTCTGCTCAAGCAGGCAAACCTCTTCGTAGAACTTGTTGATACGCCCCTCGACCATCTTCTCAATGATCTTCTCGGGCTTGCCCTCCTCAAGTGCCTGCTTGCGAAGCACTTCCTT
This sequence comes from Selenomonas dianae, assembly GCF_030644225.1. NCBI lineage: Bacteria > Bacillati > Bacillota > Negativicutes > Selenomonadales > Selenomonadaceae > Centipeda > Centipeda dianae. The sequence goes on from NZ_CP128650.1 coordinate 1,519,762, forward strand.
TTCATGCTCAATGTGATCTGCCGTCACGCCGGAGCGGTCGATCGCAAGCGGCGATGCCGCCGCAATCTGCATGGCAATATCCTTGCCGAGCTGCTCGTCGCCACCCGAGAGTTCCACGAGTACGCCGATCTTGCCGCCCATATGGATGTACGTCGCAACGCGTCCCGCACTCTCATAGCGCACAAAGCGGCGCAGCGAAATCTTCTCGCCGATCGTCGCCGTCGCCTCGGTGATGAGCGATGCGACATCCTTGCCGTCGAGCGTGCTTGCATTCAGTGCATCAAGATCTGCGGGATTCGTTTCTGCGATGTGCTGTGCAACCTTCGCGCTCAGCGCACGGAACTGTTCATTGCCCGCCGCAAAGTCCGTCTCGCAGTTGATCTCAACGACCGCGCCGACCTTTGCATCCGGTGCGAGATACGCCGTCACAGCCCCCTCAGCCGCGATGCGCCCCGCCTTCTTCTCCGCCTTTGCAATGCCCTTCTCACGCAGATAGTCGATCGCCTTCTGCATATCGCCGTCCGTCTCGGCGAGCGCCTTCTTGCAGTCCATCATTCCTGCGCCCGTACGCTCGCGCAGTTCCTTCACCATTGCAGCACTGATTGCCATTGTAGTTCCTCCCAATACATTCATAAAAAAGGGGCAAGGGATAACACTCCCTTACCCCTCGTTTCATTCTTTACTCAGCCGCAGCCGTCTCCTGCGCGCCGCCCTGGTTGCCCTCAAGCACAGCATCCGCCATGCAGCCCGTGAGGAGCTTCACCGCACGGATCGCATCGTCGTTGCCCGGGATTACATAGTCGATCTCATCCGGATCGCAGTTCGTGTCAACGATCGCAACAATGGGGATGTTCAGCTTGCGTGCCTCGGCGACTGCAATCCGCTCCTTGCGCGGGTCAACAACGAAGAGTGCGCCCGGCAGACGGTTCATATCCTTGATGCCGCCCAGATAGCGCTCAAGCTTCTCCTTCTCGTGACGGAGCCCCTGCACTTCCTTCTTCGTCAGCACCTCAAACGTGCCGTTTTCCTCCATCTCCTCAAGCGTCTTGAGGCGGTGGATACGGCGCTGGATCGTCTGGAAGTTCGTCATCATGCCGCCGAGCCAACGCTCGTTGACATAGAACATATTCGCACGCAGAGCCTCCTCACGGATTGCCTCCTGCGCCTGCTTCTTCGTACCGATGAAGAGAACGGACTTGCCCTCCTGCGCAACGCTGCGGAGAAAGTTGTACGCCTCGTCTACCTTGCGCACCGTCTTCTGCAGGTCGATGATGTAGATGCCGTTGCGCTCCGTGAAGATGTAACGTGCCATCTTCGGATTCCAGCGGCGCGTCTGGTGTCCGAAGTGGACACCTGCCTCCAGAAGCTGCTTCATAGAAATTACTGCCATGGAAAATACCTCCTGTTGTTCTTCCACGTCCCTCATCTGCCGCACCACCGCGCAGAGCACGGCACAGAGCGGCTATCGGGTACGCGTGATTTTTTAAGGAATCGCTGAATTTATCAGTGCTTCCTAAACACTGCGAAACATTATAGCATAAGAAATACTGCGTGACAACGTTCCTGTGATATTTTTTTACAAAAAAATGGAGAGCAAACCGCTCCCCATCTTCCGAATTTCGTTCATCATGCTCAATGCGGCTTTGCCTGCATCTCCGTTACATCCACACCCTTCGGGGCGTACAGAATGATTGTACTCGATACGACACGCGCCGTACCGTGGAGAACATAGCAGGCACCGTTCAGGAAGTCGCAGACGCGACGGCGCTCCGGCTCACTCAGGCAGTCAAAATTGACCGTCACCGCGATCCCCTGTTTCAGCTGAGCCACTGCCGTACCAACATCATCGTAGCGGCGCGGGCGGTGAATGCGCACCTTGAGCTCTGCCACCTTCGTCGTATGAACCGTCAGCGGTGTCCCGCCGTCTCCGGTCGAGGGGGGACGCTGTGCGGACGCGGATGTGCCATACCCCGCCGCAAAGGAAACAGTACCGCCATTCGCCACGCGACGCTCGGTCATCATCGTATGCTGCGCCGATGTCTGCTGTATGGGCTGCTCCTCTTCCTCCTCGTACACATCCTCCTCGGCAGCGGGGATAAATGAGTCTACAACGCGCGAGGTCATATCCTTCACTCGTGAAAACAACGAATTTGCACCCATTTATCTCTTCCTTCCTTAAATAGATGTAATTTCCACACGATTAGTGACAAGTTCTCAATTCCGTAACGGTGTCATACTATCACATTTCTTTCAGAAATGCAAGACATCCACGATGAAAGCAAAATTTCCCGCCCATAGCATGACTTTTCTACTATGTTACTTACGTGCATTCTTTGCCGCACGGCCACGCGCCGTACGATCCAAAATTGCCTTGCGCAGCCGAATATTTTCGGGCGTCACCTCAACCAGCTCATCGTCGTTGATGTACTCAAGCGCCTGCTCCAAACTGAGAATGCGCGGCGGCGTGAGACGGATCGCCTCATCCGAGGCAGAGGTACGCATATTCGTGACATTCTTCTTCTTGCACGGATTGATGTCCATGTCAATATCACGCGTATTCTCACCGACAATCATTCCCTCATATACCTGCTGCCCCGGTGAGATAAACATGGTTCCGCGATCTTGCAGCGAGAAAATACCGTAGCCCGTCGTTTCCCCCTGCTCAAATGCCACGAGAGAACCGTGCGAGCGGCCGTTCATATCGCCCTTGTACGGAACATACCCATGGAATACATGGTTCATGATTCCGTTGCCCTTCGTGCTCGTCAGCAGTTCCGAACGGAAGCCGATCAGACCGCGTGCGGGGATGAAGAACTCCATGCGGATGTAGCCCGAGAGCTCCGTCATGTTCGACAGCTCCGCCTTGCGCGTACCAAGAGCCTCCATCACCGAACCCATGTACTCCTGCGGCACCTCGACCGTCAGATTCTCCATCGGCTCGCATTTCTGCCCGTTGATCGTCTTATAGACGACCTCGGGCTTGCCGACCTGCAGCTCATAGCCCTCGCGGCGCATCTGCTCAATCAGAATGGAGAGATGCAGTTCGCCGCGCCCCGAGACCTTGAACACGTCCGCAGAGTCCGTCTCCTCGACGCGCATCGCCACGTTCGTCTCGATCTCCTTGAAAAGGCGGTCGCGAATGTGACGCGAGGTGACAAACTGCCCCTCGCGCCCGGCAAAGGGGCTCGTATTGACGCCGAACGTCATTGAGAGCGTCGGCTCGTCAATATTGATCGATGGCAGCGCCTCCGGATTCTCGGCATCCGCCACCGTATAACCGATGCTGACATCTCCAAGCCCCGTCAGTGCGACGATCTCGCCCATGCCCGCCACATTCACGTCAACGCGCCGAAGCCCCTGATAGACATAGACCTTGCCGACCTTTGCCTTTGTTTCATGATCGCCGCTGATAATGACGACATTCTGGTTGGGGCGCACCGTTCCACGAATGATACGGCCAATGGCGACACGCCCCACATAGTCGTCCGCCTCCAGCGTCGTCACCATCATCTGCAGAGGGCCTTCCGCATCCCCCTGCGGTGCCGGAATCTCCTTTACAATCGTCTGCATCAGAGGCTCCAGATTGTCGCTCTCATCCTCCATCTTGAACTTTGCGACACCATCACGCGCCGTCGCATAGATCACGGGGAAGTCCAGCTGATCGTCGTCCGCGTCAAGTTCCATGAACAGCTCCAGAACCTCGTCATAGACATCATCCACGCGCTGATCGGGACGGTCAATCTTATTGATGACCACAATCGGCTTGAGTTTCTGCTCAAGCGCCTTACGCAGCACATACTTCGTCTGCGGCATCGGACCCTCGAACGCATCAACAAGCAGGAGAACACCGTCCACCATATTGAGAACGCGCTCCACCTCGCCACCAAAATCCGCGTGACCCGGCGTATCCACAATATTGATCTTGATACCGTCATAGAGAATCGCCGTATTCTTCGAGAGGATCGTAATGCCGCGCTCGCGCTCAATATCCCCCGAGTCCATCACGCGCTCACTGACCTGCTCATTCGAGCGAAATACGTGGCTCTGACGCAGCATGGCATCCACGAGCGTCGTCTTGCCGTGATCGACGTGCGCAATGATTGCGATGTTGCGCAGTTTTTCATTCGTCATATGTGAAATGTGCCTCCCCAAAATTTCCGTGCAAAAAGATAGCGTGTCTATCTTATTATAGGCACGCCGCTTTGTCAATATCTTTATAAGCTGCTGCTGGGGAAGCACTGATAAATTCAGCGCCGCCGTCTTATCGCCAAAGATCTTGCGCGGATCGTTATTGCCGCACGCCTCAATCCGTCACAGTTCCTTCGGTTGCGGGAATGAGTTGTGACAAATATGGCACGTCCTTGTCATGCGGCACCAATTCTTTTAGCTCGTCCAGTTTCCTCTTCGCCTTTTCGATTTGCCCTTGCATCGCATAGATCTTCACTCTCCGCTTCTGAAAAGCGATCCACCTCTCCGAATCCTCTGCGGCTGCAGAGGAAAGCTCTCCGATATTGCAGTAATCCTCCACTTGCTCATTCGATACTTCGCTAAGCGAGAGCAGCCAGCCCGCAATCCCTTTGAAAAGCTCTTTTCGAGAATCTTGAATACTCTGTGGATTTTCACTATGATATACGCCGAAATTCTCCCACGCCATCAGTTGATGTGTGTACCGGCAGCTGACCATTTCAATGAAATACCGCAGTTTCTCCGAGTCAGGCATCTGCGCATTCAATAAAAGATTGGCGGTATCCCGAAGCGCGTTCATATATACTCCATATAAAAAATCCCGATTGCGCTGACTGACGGGACCGAACGCGTTTAAGTAGTCCATGGCGGCTTCATGCAAAATCTGATCGCATTGAATGCGCTGCGGATGCATGGTATAAGACGTAGATTTGGGGGACATATAATACTTATGCAGCGACCGCGGCAAAATTCCGACGCGTCTCGCATTTTGAAACACACGCATCGTATTGAACGTATCGCCGCCGTAAGCGACAGGGTAGTTCGGGCAATCTTCATGTCTTGTGATATAGTTCCGAAGGGATCTTCCTTTATATAATTTTCCCCAACAGGTTCTCATAAAACAATGATAGTACGGAAATAGTTCCGCAAATTGCTGCCCCTCCAAGATCAGCGTCGCATGGAGCAAACGCTGACTGACCAATCTGTTCTCTTGTGCCGTATCCAGGAAATCATTGCCGCAGCAGGCAACGTCCAAGTCGTTCTCCTGCATAAAATCAAGCATTTCCTCAAAAAATGTCGGCAGATATTCGTCGTCAGCATCGAGTTCACAAAAATAATCGTCGTCCCCCACATGAAGCGGCAAATCGATATATTCCGCACTGCCGTCCCAAACGTGATTCACTTCGTTATAAAATGGAACAATGCGGCGATCCAATTTCGCATACGCCTCGATAATCCGGCGGGTGGCGCCGCCGTCTGTGGAGCCATTGTCACACAGATAGTAGATATAGTCCGTATGCGTCTGATGAAGGACGCTGTCCACAGCACGCTGCAATGTTTCGGAGGCATTATAAGCGTGCGTTCGTATATATATCTTCTTCATAGCAGCCCCTTTCATTGATATGTTCCATTTTATCAGTGATTCCTATACTTTTTCAAACAAAAACAAACGGTTGACCTCATGGCTTGGATCCGGATGCTGATCCTTGAGCGCAAAGCCGTTTTGCGCCAGCATATCAATCACTTCCTGCTCCGTGAAATGACTGACATAAGCCGAGGCACGTCTGCCCTCTATATCCGGAAACCGTTCCAGCGTCATATACGATAAAATAATTTTCTGTTTCGTTGTTGCAGCTACATGGCGCAGTAGGGACTTGGTCGTGGTTAAAAACTCCAATATTCCGGTAAGCACAGCAACATCGGCGGATATATCGGGGAAATCCCCCGCATTCAAATCACATACGATGGTTTCATCCGAACGTCGAATATAATCAATGGGATAGTATTCCACACAACTGGCAGGCAGAAGTGTTTTCAAAAACATCTCGCCGGCGCCATAATCAATGACCGAGTGAACATTTTCATCGATCCACATGGCAACATCCCTGTTCCGAATGCGCATCCGCTTCCAATCAGCGTTTTTATCCAACGCGGACCAAGTGACGTTCTCCACTGTAAACAGCGCATACGAGAGGATCCGATCTTCCGAAATGCCCAAGTCCTCCAACTGCTTTTTTATTTCATGAAAGAACACCGCCGATGAAATCAAAACATTGGCATTCGGATAAGCCGCCCTCATCTCCTGCGGCGAAAAAACCTTCCGTCCATTCTGTCCATGCTCCTGTTTTTCCGTATGATTATCGACAAGACAGGCGATCGGTATCTGATGTGCATCGCAATACGCGATGATTTTCGCCCCCATTCCCCCCATGCCAAACAGCGCAAGAGGACGCTCGGTCAATCGTAATTTGAGCCCTTCAGGGTCTTTCGGCTGTATCAACATACATTCTTCCTTCATCCTTCTCAAGCCATTTTGCTTTTCCTTACCAGTTCCGAAATAGCATCTGCATTGGCAAAGTTGACCGCCGTCAACGCCTCATCGGCAATTTCAACATCAAACGCATTCTCCAACTGTGCGGCCAAATGAAGAATTGCAAGGGAATCCAAAATACCACTTTGGATTAGCTCGGTCGTTTCCGTTATTTCTTCATAGGGTCGGATCTCGTTCATGATCTCGATAATTTTTTTAACCACGGGGTACACCTCTCCATTGCGGCAGCGGTTCTGCCGGCTTTACCATTGTTCTTTCAGCTTAAGTCGATCAATCTTGCCGTTCGCATTGAGCGGCAGGGCTTCCAAATCCACGATAAGGGCAGGCAGCATATAATGCGGCAAACCGTTTTTCAAATGCTGATACAATGCTTTTTTGTCGATGTCCTCGGCAGCAACAAAAAGGATAATCCTCTGCTTTTCCGCATCATACAAAGCGCAGCTCTGCTTGACATCCCGATATGCGCTTGCCGCTGTCTCAATCTCCCCCAATTCAATTCGGTGTCCCATATGCTTGATCTGGTAATCCTTGCGCCCCAGGTACAGCAGTTCGCCATACTGATTATATCGTACCAAATCACCGGTACGATATATTTTTTCGGGGTACATCGTATTGAGCGGATTCTGCGTGAATGCAGCAGCCGTTTTTTCGGGACTGCGATAATACCCATAAGACAGACAGGTTCCCCTGACGCACAGCTCGCCAATCTCTCCATCGGCAACCGCCTCGTCCCGTTCGTTCAACACCAAAATTTCGGTGTTACGACAAGGAAATCCAATCGGAAGGCTTTCCGTATCCGAAAATTCACGTTCCACAATAAAATAGGCGCAAACATCCGTAATCTCGGTAGGACCGTAGAGATTCGCGTACAAGGCATGGGGAAGGGCGCGCCGCCAAACATTCAACTGCGCGGTCGGCATCACTTCACCGCAAAACAAAACCTTCTCGATCCCTTTGGGGCAGACCGTATCCAAGGCACCCGAGTTCGCAACAAGGACAAGCGCCGACGGCACCCAAAAGATCGTATTGATCCCGACCTCATCCAGATAGCGGCACAGCCGTTTCGACGATAAGAATTTTTCCTCCGGAATGATGACCATTTTGCCGGCATTTTTGACGGTACTGTAAATGTCAAGAATCGAATTGTCAAAGTAGAACGGCGCTTGGTTTCCAAACACCGTACGCTCGGAAAACGCAAACGTCTCCGCAAGCCACTCGGTATAATCGATCACCGAACGGTGACTGACGACCACGCCTTTGGGTATGCCGGTGGAACCGGAGGTGAACATCACATACAGCGGATCGGTGTCGATCACCGTTCGCCGGATCTTGTCGAGGACACTGTCATCGACCGTCTGGGCATGCAGCTCTTCGAGATCCATCACCACGGCATCTACGGCAACCTCTGCAGCGGCTTCATGATGCATCCGATCTGTGATGACGACGGCAGGACGCAGCGTGTCCATAATACTGTGCAGCCGTCCCTTCGGCATTGCCGTGTCCAGCGGCGTGTAGAAATTCCCGCTGTATGCCGCCGCAAAGAATGCGATGATGCAGTCCACACCTTTGGGTAAATACACGGCGACAGGCTGGCATTTTTTCCCGCCGACAGATGCAGCAATGGCAGAGGCCAATGCCCGACTTTGCGATGCAAGCTGAGAAAAGGTCAACCCTCGCGCCGCATCCTGAACTGCAATTTTATCCGGGCAGTGCGCAGCAGAGTATTGTAAGTATTGGGTGACATTCGTAAGCATAGCATCCCCTACCCCATAACAGAGCGAATCGCCTCGGATTCATGAAAAAATTTCAACAGTTTGCGCCGACCGGCATAGTTTGAGGTTTCATCGATCGTATTCGCTGCTGCAAACTCATCTGCCGTGAGCAGGAAGCTGGCATCTGCAACATGATAGTCCAGACCTTCGCGATCCAGAAAGCTGTACAGCTTCGTAAAATTCTCTTGGTACCTCGCTTTAAAATCCGTCCCGAAGAAGTGTTCCCCCTGCATATAGTTGACCGGCGGCACGTAGAGAACAAGGGGAATCCCGTACTCATTCAAGAGGCGGATGGTCTTTTTCAAATACACGACCCCTTCCGTTTCCTCCTTGATGTGAAACAAATAGTTCATCTGCATATACAGCTTCTCGCTCGTATCGTCCTCCGTTTTCTTAAACGAGGCAAACGACTCCACTTGGAAGCGGCGGAACCGCTCTTCGGCAAGCTCTGCATACGCGGAGAACTCTGCCCGCGGGTGCTCTGTGGCGTCCACCAAGCGGCGCATTAACGTCGGGTGCTGCGTGCGCGGCATAAGATGCGCTTTTGGAGTCAATGCCTCCATCACCAACAATACTACGACTGCTATCGAATGTCCCCCCCGATCCAGCAGACTGCGGAGGATATGGTAATGCGCCTGCTGACCAAGGCCATGCACCGCAAGCACCTTGCAGTGCTCTTGACCGAAGCTCATTTTCATCATATCGCCCAAGGAATCCGTCACTTGATCTGTCAATGCGATATGCGAGAAGGCACAGTCCCCCATAACCAGCATATGATCGCCGACCGTCCGTTGATATTCCGCAAGATACGCATCATAAATTGATAGATCAAAGGAGAACCAGTCCCGCCCCTCCTCCAGCCCCGCTTCGGTCAACTGATCTCTCATAGATCCGCTGTTTTCCGGCGAAACGAGGAAAACCTGCCGCCCCCGATAAGACAGGGCATCGCTCAGCGAGCAAATATCATAGGCATGGATGAGATGCCCCTGTTTCTCGGGATTGTTATCACAAAAAACAATCTTGTGAAATCCATGCTGTTCCAAGATGTGCAGCAGACAGCAGCCGCGTATTCCGGCACCGAAGATCACGATCCGACGTTCGGCGAGAATATCCCTGAGCCGTACAACCTCGGATTGAAAATATTGGTACACGAGAGCATTCTCTGACGTGACCGGCCATGCAAAATTTATTTTTTCATGCATCGTTTGTTCGTTCCTCCAATCGTTCCAATATCCCGTCTTTATAGGGATCAAGAATATCCCCGGAGCCTGTCACCGTATTAAAAGGCACGAAACATTCTTTGCAGGATCTCTGCTGATGGCGCGTCAAACGCAAATGCTCCTTCAAAAAATCCAGTCGCTGACGGCTGTTCCATGCCTCCTGCAAGGTCGTATCATGGATACTGCCCAGGCTCATCGGCGGTGGAAGATTGGTACAGGGGTAGATTTGCCCGTTCGGTGCTACGAACATCTTATAAAAGACCAGCGGACAGTAATCCACCGTGCCGCATTCATACGCATATTTATTGACGGTTTTATCTGCCTTGACATCTATATTCTGCCAGAGGGGGACTACATTTTCCACAAAGATGCTGTCCGCAATGCCATCAAAAAGTTCGTAGAAATGACGTTTGCTTTCCTGTACAGCTTCACTCCCAAACGCGGCATCCGCGATCTTAATATGAATCTTCAACTCCTTTGCTTTCATCTCGTACAGGAGCTTCAAATGATTGTAGAATCGCTCAAAATCTATGTTCGCTCCGCAGGTACGCTGATACGCTGCGGCATCCAGCCCTTGCAGCGAAACGACAATGCGTGAAAATCCCGCTTGCGCGATACGCGAAGCATTATCCTCCGTCAAAAGCGATGCATTCGTATGCATATCAATGCGCTCGGCGACATCCAATTGTTTCAGAAGATGCACCATATCGACAAGATGCGGATTGCACAAAGGCTCGCCGTGTCCCGACAGCGAAACCAACTTCAATTTCTGAGGGAACGCCTTGAGTTGCCATGCGGCCTTTTCAAAGACCGCCGGGGACATCAGCTCGCCGGCGGCAGCGAAACTCCAACTCTCATCCTTTTCCCCCGACCGAAAGCAATAACTGCACTTGAAATTACAGCGCTCACTTAGATCCAAGATCACAGAAAAGGGAGTCTCCAATGGTAATTGTTCGCCTAAAACGACACGATTGGCATAATAAGATGGCTCGATAATGGTCATGATACAATACCTCGTTTAAGGAGTCGCTGATGAAACAGTCCTGCGGATGGGTACAGATTTTTCGTCCTCCCCTTCCCGCAACACGGTCAAGGATTCTTTTCGCAGCGTACTCCACACACGATTCTCCATCCTATTGCACAGCATACAGCACCGTGTCCAACAAGTTGTCACTGTAATGACGCAGCGCAAATTGATAGCCCACATCATAGCCTGTCAATAATTGAGGCAAGGTATAGACGTCCTCCGGTTTGTGATACGCGCAAATCGCCAGTTTCGGTCGAACGCTCTTGATGACATTTTCCGCACCAAGAAGCGCCTCTTTCTCCGCGCCTTCGATATCCAGCTTTATCAAGGTCGGTTGATCGGGCAAATCCGAAAAAAAATGATCCAGGCTCGTCACCTGTATGATGCCGTCGCCTGATTCGGAAAGCTTTGAACTTGCGCGCAAATTTGTACGATAGTGGCGTTCGGCTTCGCTGCACCACAGACCTTTTTGCACCAATGTCATACGCTCAATACCCGCGAGGTTTTGAACGGCTCTCCCATAGTTGGCATCATCAATTTCAAAACCGTAATAGTGCCGGAATTGCCCCTTCGTCTGATGAACGAACGCCATCGCCGTATCGCCATCGAACATTCCCCCGTCCACAAAGACTTCCTCGCTGCCCAACATGACCCCCGCCGAACGATCAAAATATTCTACGCCTTGAGACGGTCTGAACGGCGCGGACAGTAAATAGCCTTCCACGCGACTGCATATAATCGCTTTGGAAATATCATCCGCAAAAAAATGATACGCCCACTCATATCCATCAACATACGGCAGGAAGTCCTCGACCGTCATTGCATGGATCGGCAGGTTTGCGACGAAGAAAATACGATCCTCCGATATGCCCGACAAGAGCAGATTCTGTCGAATCTCATGCGCATGAGCGATGGAACATATCAGTATATTTGCCCCATTGTAATGGGGGGATAAATCTTTCGGAGGAATGATCGGCAGCGCGGTATCTGTATGAACCCCACCCCTGCTGCGGTCACAAAAACAGTCCGGATGGATGCCGTTTCGGACAAGCCATTTGGCAGTGCGTGCTCCGAGATCACCTGCTCCATACAAAACAAGTGGACTGCCGTGAAATTGATCCCGCAGATGTCGGATGTCTGAGCGGAACGCTGCGCTTTCGCATTGTAAGCGTATTTGAGAGAACCATTCGCGAAATTTGCTCATAGGTACCTTTCCACCCATTCCTTTTCAAAGTCAAGTATGAACTCACTCTGTAAAAATTCTTCTCGACATAACTGCAGCGCATGAATCATGGCATGAAGCTGCCCGGTACAATCGGACAACGCAAAACGATGTATCTTATCCACCATGGAAATCATAAACGACCATTCAAAATACCGAAACGCCGCCGCGCTGTTCGGGAACAGACCGCTCAGCCAGATAGTGCGCTCCCTGTAGGTACGAAGATATTCATCAAGCGTCTGAGGTGTCAGCAGACGATAGTTTGTCGTCCATGCGGAGTGGTTTCCTCCGTGCCGATGGAACGTGTATTTCGGCTGTCCGTGATAGGCAACCCGCTTCGGAAGTGCAAGCAAGCGGTACATGAGCGCAATATCATCGTATGTACCATCCTCGGGAAACCGCAGGTTGGCGGCAATTTTACGCCGGTACAGCTTTGTGGGGAATGCCATATTATACTTTTTACGCCACATGAGTTCAATCAGGGCTTCCTCGGCGGTCATGATGCGCTTTTCGTCAAATGCCTTGTCCGCCGCCCCGCAGATGCTGACCTCCGCATTGTTCTCAACCGCAAGATTATACAAAAACTCCAAAAAATCCGGCGTACAGCTATCGTCGTCGTCCACAAACGCAATGTAATCGCCCTTTGCCGCATCCAAGCCCGCATTGCGCCCGGAACCGATGTTGCCGCGTTCCCGATGAAGGACGCGGATTCTGGAGTCCTTCGCGGCGTATTCGTCAGCAATCACGCCGGAACGATCCGTCGCTCCGTTATCTACAATGATAAACTCAAAATCACGAAATGTCTGGGCGAGAATACATTCTATCATACGCCCAACAAACATCTCGCGGTTATATGTCAGCATGATTACACTGATCTTCGTCGCCATCTCCAACCTCACACCTTCCATGGCATAACGCCGCAATTACCGTAGTGTTCCGGCACAATTCTTTCCGCCGATTCTCTCTGCATTGCCAATGTCATCACTGCTTGCCTAATTCTTGCAGCTTTTACAGCACGCATTATAGACACAAAAAAACACATCTATTCCACGAAAAACGTAGACTAAATGTGATTCGGGATAAGGACAGTATCACAAAACTTAACAATGCAAAAAGAACAGAAACTCCTGTCTGTCTGTCTGTCTGTCTGTCTGTCTGTCTGTCTGTCTGTCTGTTGAAAGTATACACATATTGATGCACGGTTGTCACCCTCTATGCCGAAAAAAGGTATAAGATACGAAATTTATTATACTCCAAAAGATACTATATGTCGATACAAAAAAGTCCCCACATTCGTGGGGACTCAATATCACCGTATTACTTTCCCTTGCTCTGCGCCTCGACCGAACGCTGCCAGTTCTTGTAGAACTGCTCGGAGAGGGATGTGAAAACCGCCACCGTGTCTCCGTCCGACTTGTTCGCACGCACCTCGTAAGTATAAAGCAGTTCATTCGAACCGGAGCGATAAACATCGAAGAAGAACGTCGTACGACTGTTGTTCGCAACCGTTAAAATGATGTATGCATCCGCATAGGAGGCGACATGATCCTTAAACACCTTCGCTGCCTCGCGGCGCGGAAGTGACTTCAGATCGATCTGATCATTCGTCTGAATCCCATTGACAATCGCATCATAGGATACAATATTCGCATGGGTAATGCGGCTCGCGTCCGAAATCACCTGTGTCAGAATCTCAATCGACGGTGCCGTATCTCCCACCTGAATATAAAGAGGAGCACCGATTGCCAAACGGTTGACATTCGTGATGACAGCGCCCTCCGGCAACGTCACCTTGTCGGAATAGGGGGATGCCCCTACCGGGAGCGCAAAAAGCGCCAGACACAGAACAAGTGCCATCTGGACGAATCTCTTCATAGATATATCTCCTCCTTAAATTCATGGCAAAATACGGTTTTGCTGAGTGTCATTCTACACTATTATTTCATATTTTACAAGAAAAAGCACATGAGAACATACATCAAAATTTTCAAAACAAAAAACCGTATCATTTTCGATACGGTCAAACGCAATGGCAGGGGCAGTAAGACTTGAACTCACAACCTACGGTTTTGGAGACCGTTGCTCTACCAGTTGAGCTATACCCCTATGGGGCGACTTATGGGGATCGAACCCATGCGTGCTGGAGCCACAATCCAGTGTGTTAACCGCTTCACCAAAGCCGCCATATAAATTTTATAAAGAAACTCGTGAACCGCGTGATTCACGAGTCCCCTTGCGGCAACTACCTACTCTCCCACGTCGTCTCCAACGAAGTACCCTCGGCCTTTGAACGCTTAACTACTGTGTTCGGAATGGGAACAGGTGGAACCGTTCAGGCATCATCACCGCATACTTGAGTGCTTGTCCACTCAAAACTTCACAGAAGAAACTTCCTTGCAAATGTATTGGGTAAAACTACCTTAGTATGTAGTCAAGCCCTCGACCGATTAGTGCTGGTCAGCTCCACACATTGCTGTGCTTCCACACCCAGCCTATCTACCTTGTCTTCTTCAAGGGGTCTTACTTCCTTTTAGGAATGAGATACTTCATCTCGGGACAGGCTTCACGCTTAGATGCTTTCAGCGTTTATCCCTTCCGGACGCAGCTACCCGGCCGTGCCCTTGGCAGGACAACCGGTACACCGTTGGTCCGTCCACTCCGGTCCTCTCGTACTAGGAGCAGCCTCCCTCATGTATCTTGCGCCCGCGATGGATATGGACCGAACTGTCTCACGACGTTCTGAACCCAGCTCACGTACCACTTTAATGGGCGAACAGCCCAACCCTTGGGACCTGCTTCAGCCCCAGGATGTGATGAGCCGACATCGAGGTGCCAAACCTCCCCGTCGATATGGACTCTTGGGAGAGATTAGCCTGTTATCCCCAGGGTAGCTTTTATCCGTTGAGCGATGGCAATTCCACTCTCTTTCCACCGGATCACTAAGCCCTACTTTCGTACCTGCTCGACCCGTCAGTCTCGCAGTCAAGCTCCCTTCTGCCTTTATGCTCTTCGCGCGATTTCTGTCCGCGCTGAGGGAACCTTTGGACGCCTCCGTTGCTCTTTCGGAGGCGACCGCCCCAGTCAAACTGCCCGCCTGGTACTGTCCCGAACACTGTTAATGTTCCGGTTAGATCCTTAGCATATAAAGGCCGGTATCCCAACGGTGACTCCATCTCATCTAGCGATAAGATTTCCCAGTCTCCCGGCTATCCTGTACGTTATATGCCAAAGACCAATGCCAAGCTGCAGTAAAGCTCCATGGGGTCTTTCTGTCCAGTCGCGGGTAACCTGCATCTTCACAGGTATTTCAATTTCACCGGGTCCCTCGTTGAGACAGTGCCCAAATCGTTACGCCTTTCGTGCGGGTCGGAACTTACCCGACAAGGAATTTCGCTACCTTAGGACCGTTATAGTTACGGCCGCCGTTTACAGGGGCTTCAGTTCGCTGCTTCACCTTACGGCTAACAACTCTCCTTAACCTTCCTGCACCGGGCAGGCGTCAGCACCTATACTTCAGCTTGCGCTTTCGCAGGCACCTGTGTTTGTGGTAAACAGTCGCTTGGGCCTCTTTTCTGCCGCCGACAACAGCTCCATCTGTAAAAGACTTCACCACCATCGGCCATCCTTTTCCCGAAGTTACGGATGCATTTTGCCGAGTTCCTTAACGAGGGTTTTCCCGCGCACCTTAGGATTCTCTCCCCGCCTACCTGTGTCGGTTTTGGTACGGGCGGACGTCTTCTCGTTAGAAGCTTTTCTTGGCAGTGTAGTGCAGCTGAATTCAGATTGACCGTAGTCTTTCCTGTCTATCGGTTCTCGGCCTTATGATACGGGGATTTGCCTCCGTATCAGCCTACCGCCTTCGACGCGCTCAACCATTCGCGCGCTCAGCTTCCTTCCTGCGTCACTCCATCCTCAATCGAAGACGCCCGGTACTGGAATTTTCGCCAGTTGTCCATCGCCTATGCTTTTCGCCTCGGCTTAGGTCCCGACTAACCCCGGGACGACGAGCGTTGCCCGGGATTCCTTAGGCTTTCGGTGGACAGGATTCTCACCTGTCGTTTCGCTACTCATACCGGCATTCTCACTTCTTATCCGTCCAGCAGTCCTTCCGGTCTGCCTTCGTCCAGATAAGAACGCTCCCCTACCCAGTGTGTACCTTGGTACACACTGCCGCGGCTTCGGTTCTGTGCTTTAGCCCCGGATATTTTCGGCGCAGGGCCTCTCGACCAGTGAGCTATTACGCACTCTTTTAATGGTGGCTGCTTCTGAGCCAACATCCTGGTTGTTTTCGAAGTCCTACATCCTTCTCCACTTAGCACAGCATTTGGGACCTTAGCCGGCGGTCTGGGCTGTTTCCCTCTTGAATACGGGTCTTATCACTCGCATTCTGACTCCCAGGCTGCCCATATGAGCCATTCGTAGTTTGACTGGGGTCGGTAGGCTTTACGCCCCCTTGCCCGATCAGTGCTCTACCGTCTCTATGGTTATTCGCCTGAGGCTAGCCCTAAAGCTATTTCGGGGAGAACCAGCTATCTCCACGTTCGATTGGCATTTCACCCCTATACACATCTCATCCCAACGTTTTTCAACACGCACGGGTTCGGTCCTCCACTCATTTTTACCTGAGCTTCAACCTGGACATGTATAGATCACTGTGGTTTCGGGTCTGATCCATGCTACTGCTCGCCCTCTTAAGACTCGCTTTCGCTTCGGCTCCGCGTCTCCCGCTTAACCTCGCAGCATAAATCAACTCGCCGGTTCATTCTTCAATAGGCACGCCGTCGCACATGTAAAGTGCTCCGACTGTTTGTAGACATACGGTTTCAGGTTCTATTGCACTCCCCTCCCGGGGTTCTTTTCACCTTTCCCTCACGGTACTCATCGCTATCGGTCGTTTTGATGTATTTAGCCTTGGATGGTGGTCCACCCTGCTTCCCACCGGGTTCCTCGTGCCCTGTGGTACTCTGGATTCCTGCCCGCCTTTCACTCTTTCGTGTACGAGGGTCTCACTCTCTTTGCCGCACCTTCCCAGATGCTTCCACTAAAGTGTCCGGTTTGTTGCAGGTCCGCAACCCCAAGAAACCGAAGTCTCTTGGTTTGGGCTCTTCCCGTTTCGCTCGCCGCTACTCAGGGAATCTCGGTGCTCCACTCATGAATATTCTGGCGCATCTGCTTGTCTGATTCCTCATCTGCTTTGTCATCGTCGCTTGCCATAGCCACCGCTATGACGCGCTCCTCTTTCGTGCATCTGAGAAAATCATCCTGCGCATCTGCAATCCAGCCCATTCATGAGCGGAACACAGTTGATTTCTTTTCCTCCGACTACTTAGATGTTTCAGTTCATCGGGTGTTTTCTCCTTATCTCGAAGATAAGGTGACAAGACGTTACTCTTGCCGGGTTGCCCCATTCGGAAATCCATGAGTCAATGCTTACTTGCAGCTCGTCATGGCTTATCGCAGCTTATCGCGTCCTTCTTCGTTTCAAAACGCCTAGGCATCCGCCGTATGCCCTTCTTCACTTGACTTACGGTTCTCCTTCGCACAGGGGCGGCACTCTATCTGCCATCATCTGCTGTGTCGGCTCAGTCGACGTAGCTTACTACGCCTCCTTGCGCCTCCTTGCATCTAATGACACCTAGAGCACCGTTCCTACATCGAATCGGAACGGTTTATCTCGCGATAAAAGGTATTTTCGCTTTATCCTAATTTGCTTGGGAAAATCTTTTAGTGAGGAAAACGTCGCGTACATGAGAACGCTCCGTTTCCCTGTTTAGATTTTCTTGTTTCTTCTGTGCAGTTTTCAGTGAACAATAAGGACTACCGCAGAGACTTTCATCTCTTCGATGCGCCCTCAAAACTAGACAATGCAAAACTATAGCCAAATGACCGACCTAAGATTGTGAACCGTAGTTCATTCTAGTCCTTAGAAAGGAGGTGATCCAGCCGCACCTTCCGATACGGCTACCTTGTTACGACTTCAC